>JBGPWL010000112.1:0-13719 GCA_041492185.1 Pyrinomonadaceae bacterium
GGTGCTTTCGAATTGAAGTCCATGTCTTTCGCGCAGTATCAAATCGATAGCTTCAACTGCACTCACTTCCGTGGTTTCTGGAAGCCAAGACACGGCTCCGGAATCCTTGACAGGATTCCCATGACGATAGAGAGTGAACCACATTGCGAACCCGATAGAGCGTTGAAACCTCGTCTCGGCGAGAGATGTTTTTATTTTCAACGATATTGAATTCGCCTGAGGATCGGCGATTGCTGCGTAATTACTAACAAACTCAGGTTGCTTGGCACCTAAAGCCTGCAAATAAAAAGTCCAGGAACGGACAACCGCAAAATAGAACGCAAACCCGTCCGCAACCTCTCGAATGGCGTGCCCAGTTTCATAAACGAACAAGGGATCAACCGGTAACCACCAGTCAGAGAGGATATACGGATTACTTCCGAGGCGGAAGTTTGGGGAACCAATTGCAATGACTTCGCTGTCAGCGCTGAAAATAAGGCGAGCAAACTGTCTCCAAGCGGGCACTAGATCTACGTTCACGCTTTCAGCAAAGTCAGAAGCCTGAAAAGGAGTGAAGTTCAAAATCACCGTATCAAAGTCCGATACATTCAAGTTCTTGGGCAGCTTGTCCCAATCATAAGCAGTCACCAGTTTGGTATGGTTCGCCGAACCCAAAACCAAAATACGGCGGTCACCTTCAACTTTCTGTCTATTTGTCATCATAAACCTCTAATGATGTTGAAATAGATGCGGCGGTTGGTCAAGTTGCGCCGCTGAATAGTTGCACCCCATGATCGGGGACTGAACCACCGCTACAGGTTGATTTGTGCCACCCCTTCAAGAGCTGGCTTCATTTCTTTGGAATGGCATCGCCCAGGGTGGCGCGCGAAGCGCGCTTAGCTTGGGCTATACTCGCACCCGTCAATTGAACACTTTCAGATTCCGTTTCGAGGTAGATAATGGGCGCCTTATTACTTATTGGAATCCTTTTTGTTTTGATCGGGCTCGCCGTTTTGATTGGCGGGGTCGTAACGGCGATAAAGCAAACACGCAAAGCGGCGCGTGGCGTAACGGCTACGGGCACGGTCGTCGATCTCGTGCAGCGGGTCTTCAATCCGGGCAGCGCGGGAGTCTATTGTCCGGTGGTGCAATTCACAACTGCCTTGGGTCAGCCCGTGCGTTTTGAATCCGGGTTTGGGACGATGCCCGCGGGTCATCGTGTCGGCCAATCGATCGCCGTCCGATACGATCCGGCCGATCCGCAAAAGGCTGAAGTCGATTCCGCAACGTCGCGATGGCTCGTGCCGGGATGCATGATCGGAATGGGGATAATGTTTCTGGCGATGGGCGTGGTATTCGTGGCAATCGGGATCGTAGTGCTGGCTGGTAATCGATAGGCAGAAAGCAACAGAGGCGGTCGATTCTATCGCGGTCGGGCTACTGGACAGGTGAGTAAGACCTTACGTCGCGTCAATGATGATGCTACACTTTGACCGAGGTCTTGAAATGAGTACGAACAAAGAACGATTCATCGTAGATGAGAGCGGGAACAAGACTGCCGTCGTTCTCGCCATTGAACGTTACTCCGAATTGCTTGAGGCCCAGGAAGAACTGGAATCAATCCGAGCCTACGACGAAGCAAAAGCGTCAAATGATGAGGCGGTTCCATTCGCGCAAGCGGTCAGAGAGATCGAGGGTACGTAGGTGGAATACGAAGTCTTCATCCTTCGTCGCGCTCAGAAAGCACTCGCAAACCTTCCCACACAAAATTACCCGCGGATTCGAGACTTGATAGGGGCGTTGGCTTCTAACCCGAGGCCTTCGGGCTGCAAGAAATTGACCGGACGCGAAGGCTGGCGAATTCGATCAGGAGATTACCGCATAGTCTACGAGATCGATGATCGCCAGAGTCGCGTGACAGTCCTGGATGTCGGACACCGGAAAGATATCTATTCCTAACGATGACGAACGATGATCACGCCCTCCCTTACGGTCAGGCTTCTGCCCCGATCAATGGGGGCAGGATGTCCGCGCTCCCACCCTAGTCCTTCTTATCACTCGCGGCGGCGGTGCGCGCGCGGGGGTGGTGACGATCGTATGACGCGCGCAGGTGGCGATTTGTGATGTGCGTGTAGATCTGCGTCGTTGAGATGTCGCTGTGACCCAGCAGCGCCTGCACGGATCGCGAATCAGCGCCGCGTTGTAAGAGGTGCGTGGCGAAGCTGTGGCGCAGAGTGTGCGGCGAGATGTCTTTCAGTTTTGCGGCGGCGGCGTGGTGTTTGATTCTGAGCCAAACGAACTGGCGGGTTAACTGATGGCCGCGATACGAAAACATGAAAGGAGTGGTCGCGTTGCCGTAAGACGCTTTGACTGCCGTATATTGCTGCAACCAATGAATGGCGCTCTTGCCGACAGGAACGCGCCGCTCTTTGCTGCCCTTGCCATGACAAAGGACCAGGCCCGCGTGAATATCAACATCGGCCACTTTCAACGAGACGAGTTCGGAAACGCGCAGCCCCGCCGCGTACATCAGTTCGAGCATCGCGCGATCGCGTATGCCTTCTTCTTTTGAAATATCAGGTGCGGCGAGCAGTTGATTGATTTCCTCTTCGGTCAGAAACCGCGGCAGATGCGTGAAGCCCTGCGGCGTGTCGAGGTCTTCGGTTGGCTGCGCTCTGATGTGACCATCGAGCATCAGAAAACGAAAGAAGCCCCGCGCGGCGCTTACGGCGCGCGCGACTGACGAAGGAGCAAGACCCTCGCGCGAAAGACTTGCAATCCATTTTCTGAGATCCGATCTTGTGAGTGCGTCAACAGATTTGCCGGATTTGTTCGCCCACGCTTCCAGCCGCTTGAGATCGCGCGCATAGCTTTCGAGCGTGTGACGCGCGAGCCCTTTCTCAACCTGAATGTAGGCGAGAAATTCTTTTGTCAGATCGCGTTGTTGATTCATCAATCCAGTTAGCCACAGAGGCGCAGAGACACAGAGCAATCAAAAAGCCATTATAGATGTAAATTGGAATTGCCGGCGCGTTATTCGTAACGCAGGCACTCGATCGGATCGAGGCGCGAAGCTTTGCGCGCGGGCCAGACGCCGAAGATGAGGCCAACGCCGATAGAGACAGCAAGCCCGGACGTAACGGCCCACGCCGGGATTGAGGCCGGCAGTGAAGGCACGAAGAACATAACGATCTGGCTGGCGACGACTGAAAGCAAAACGCCGAGGACTCCGCCAAGCAAGGTCAGGGTCATCGCCTCGAACAGAAATTGATGAACGATGTCGCGACGTCGCGCGCCGATGGCTTTGCGCACGCCAATCTCCTGCGTCCTTTCCGTAACTGAGACGAGCATGATGTTCATTACGCCGATACCGCCGACCATCAGTCCCACGCTGGAGATCGCGATAGCAATGATGCCAATCATGCCAAAGATCTGATCGAACTGCGTAATGAAGGCATCGGCCGTCTTAATGTCAAAATTGTTGGGCTCGGAAAATTTCACGCCGCGCCGCCGCCGCAGGATCTCTTCGACCTGATTCATTGCCTCCGGCGTGCGTTGCTCGCGGGCGCGCATGACCAGCACGAGATAATGGCGCGCGGGCGCAACTTGCAAACCGGTGTGAAACGGAATGTAGACCGCGTTGTCTTCCTCGTTCTCGCCAAAGAACGTCGCCTTGCGTTTGGCGAGGACGCCGACAATCTCCCACGCAGATCCGCCCATCCTCACGCGCGCGCCGACGATGCCGGTGTCTCGATCGGGGAAAAGAGCCTGCGCAGCGTTCACTCCGATGACCATCACATTGCGATGATTGAGATCCTCCTGTTCAGAGAAGAAGCGACCTTCGCGCAAAGTTGCGTTTGTGATATCCGCATAGTTCGAGCTGACGCCCTGCGTATTACCGCGACGATAGGTCTTGCCGCTGATGATGATCGTGTCGTCAAAACCGCAGCCGAAACAACCCACGTTGGGTGAGCGATAAGCCACATCTTCGATGGCTGAGGCTTGAGTGCGAATCGCTTCGCCGTCTTCGGGAGTCAGTGGCTTGCGCGCTCGCTCGCTCTGGTCGCGCTCGCCAACTTGAGGGCCAGTCGTCAGGTGAAATGCATAGATATTACTCGAACCGTACTCCTCGACAATCTTAACGATGTTCCCGCGCATTCCGGTCATGATCGAGGCAACGACAATGGCCACCATGACGCCGATGACAATGCCCAGGACCGTAAGCGCGCTGCGGAATTTGTGCGCGCGAATGCTGTCGAGCGCCATGATTAGCATCTCGCGCGGCACGAATTTTGGTAATCGGAATCTCATCGATTTTCGGCGCGCTACCTTCAGTTGCGGGTAAGAGCAATGATCGGATCAAGCCGCGACGCCTTGAAGGCGGGATAGATGCCCGCAATCATTCCCACTCCCGTCGACACGCCGAGCGCCAACGCAATGTAACCAATCGTGATAGTCATCGTGATCGGCGTTATGACAGTGACCAGCCACGAAATGCTCGCCGCCGCGAGCAGCCCAATTATGCCCCCGAGCGCGCACATCAACGACGACTCAATCAGGAATTGCAGCAGCACCTGCCGGCGACGTGCGCCGAGGGCTTTGCGCAAACCGATCTCGAACGTCCGCTCCGTAACCGAGACGAGCATAATGTTCATGACTACGATGCCGCCGACGACCAGGGCAATTAGCGTGATCGGCGTGACGACGACGGCAATCGCGCCCGTGAACTGATCGATCTGGCTGCCGAGCGTCTCAGTATTAACGAGGCCAAAATCGTCGTCTTCATTTCCCGAAAGCTTGTGGTAATTGCGCAGCGCGCGCCGCGCGTCTTCGATCGTCAATTGGAAAGTTTCGCGCCCGGACCCTTTGCCATGGATTTGCAGATCCAGATTGCGACCGAACAGACGCTGAAATGTTGTCAGCGGAACATAAACGTGTTTATCAACTAATTGACCAAAGATCGGACCGCGTCGCTCTTCGATGCCAATGACCCGCATCGGCAATCCGGCAACCTTGAACTCGCTGCCGATAGCGTCCGAGTCGGGGAAAAATTTGTCCTTAATGTCTGCGCCGAGCACCGTCACGAGCCTTCCATGCTCGACGTCTTCAGGTTGAATAAAACGACCATCCGACATCGTCTTGTCTTCAATCTCCGCCATGTTGGCTGTGACGCCAAGAATGAGTCCGCCATAAAAGATCTTGCCGTCTTGTTCAAACTTTGTACCCTGGCCCGCCTCGGCGCCTACTGCCGAGCAGGTCTCGCAATACTGCTGCAGCCACTGCATGTCTTCCCACTTGAGTCGCTTGTTGCGATGATTCATTCGCTCCAGCTCTTCTTCCGAGAGCTCGCCCTGGCTGACGATGCGCGCAATCATGAAGTGGTTTGCGCCCAGGAGTTTCGTTACCTTCTCAACTACATAGGTGTTGAGCCCGGAAATCGCCGCGCCGACCACCACAACTGAAGAAACGCCAATGATGATGCCAATCAAAGTCAGAAACGCGCGCAACTTGTGCGCAAAGATCGACGCCAGGGCGATCTTCAGAGCGTCACTGTAGAAGGAGATTATGGCTTTCATTGCGAATGTTGGGACGCGATCGGTTCTTGCGCGCACCTAGCTGTACGACGAGCGGCGCGCGAAAGTTTAGGCACAGTTCAAGACAACGATTGTTCGGCATGCTCTGTGGTCAAAATCATTTCATCCGTTTTCGAGTTGTTCACTTCGCGCCCTGAAGCGCTTATTTACTCGCAGCATTTGGATAAACACGGCAAGAATCCAGAGAGCGGCGATCGGACCAAGGTCGAAGGCCGGAGGATCGGGAGCGGCGCGTAAATTGAACCCAGCGGCCAGCACAAATAATGCTATGCCTATCCCGCCAAAAATCTTTCCGAAGTCCCTGTGTCGTAACATGCTGTAGCCCAATAGTATCCATGCCGAGAAAAAGAAAGTATCGAAAGCCAAGTCCAAGCCAAGATCAATCGAGCGCAAGCCTTTGTAAACGGCAACCGCTAACTCACGGCCGCTTTCAGTTGTCGCCGACAGAAAAGCCTGACCCATTTTGCTCATGACACTCCCTTGTACGATCATCATCTCCGCCATAATCGCGCACGCCACGATGCCGAAAATAGTGCCCACCTGAACGGCCACGCGGCGTTCTTCGCCTAACAAGCGGTTCAATCCGATAAAAGCGACGAGCAAGAGCAAGGTGGCAGCGGCGAATATAAAGTGCATAATCATATTCACCGCAACGTACTTCGGAGTACCCCACGCCGCGAGAAACTCCTGAGTATTTTTGGTTTGAGGTCCGATATAAGGATCGGAGATCGCCAACGCGAGGTAGAGAAGGATACCGAGGATGCCGCAACAGGCCCCGATCTTTATGAATCGCTGCTCATCGTGCATATGCATCTCGAGGTTTTCGGATGCCGAACGTCTGTTATGCCGCCCCGGGCTGGGCCCATGACTTGATTCTTCGATGTCTTCTATGAATATTCCGGCCCTAACGGGCCTGGGCAACGCTCAAACTGATCTCGATCATGACTGCGCAACTACGCCCAATCGCGCTTCCATCTTGCTAACGATCAGGCTCAGAATCTATTAACAGCTCAGCTCAATTTGCTAGCTGGTTCTGATGCCGACTTCACCGCGAACTTGTCTGCCCAGCGAATCTTTCCCGTGACCTGCATCACGACGAACAGCGTGACGACCGAGCCGATGGTAATCGCCAGACCGGTGAAGCCCTTGAGGAAGAACGCGTACGAGAACATTACGAGATAAACGAACTGTGCGATGGCCGCCTCGCGGCTGGCAAACTGCATCCCGATCACCAGGCGCAGATAACTCACCACCAGAAAAACAGAGACTACCGAGGAGATGGCAAACGCCGCGTGGATCGAAACATGATCCACGAGGTAAGCCAGCAGCAAGTGAAACGCGAAGAACGCGGCGGCGAGGAAGAAGTAGTTCATCGGATGGAGTTCAATGCCGCGCATCGTGGTGATAATGAACATCAGGAAGAAAAAGAAAAAGAGGGACACGGGCGCGAAGAAACTGATCTTGCCGGCGAGTGGGCCCGGCTGTAATTTTTCGGGCATGACCATCGCAATCTGGTAACCGGAGACCAGATTCTTGTATGACCAGTTCAGTTCCCAACCATTCGCGGTCTCATGTTTCTCTGAAGGCGAAAGAGTGTTGTCGGGAAAGTCGATGTCCTTGAAGTTCGTTTTCATGCTGAGCGCAAAGTCGCGCACTTGCGCCACGTCGCTCGTGCCGAAGCTGTACCGCCACTCGTTCAACCCCTGCGAGTGGTAGCCGATCTTGAGCGTCGCGGTCTTGCCGGCTGCTACCTTTGCCACTCCGCTCGCGCTGTTCTTCTCATTCGTAATCGCCGTCGGCACGTCGTCAATCGTAAATACGAGATCGTCATAAATAGCTTGGGAGGCCGGAAAATTGAGCGTGAAAGTTACCGCTTGCTCTTTGTCCGAAAGGTTGTGAAACGCATACACACCGCCGAAATTCACTTTATAGGTGCTGTACCACAACAGGCCCTTCTGCCGGTGCTCGAGATCGAGCGCGACATTGATGCGACTACTCTCCAACGCGATGGGAACGTTGAGCTTCTCTTCGACCTTGCGCACGATCTTCTTTCCGTTCTCGGTGCTCTCTTCCTCTTTTGTGTTGACCTGCTGAAACGAAGCCGTAGGCGGCGCCTGATTCTGCGGCGTGCCCCAGGTTGACGCCACGCGGTTTTCCGAAATTGCATTCAGATCGTAGGTGCGCGAAAAAATTGTGCCGCCCAGGATCGCCCAGGCGACTGATGTGCACACGAAAATAAACACGATAGCAACAATTCGCTTGACCATGGATGTACTCCTTATTTTTGCAACGCCACTGAGCGGTTGAAAGTTGGTGAATGACTCAAACATTTCGGTTTAGCTGATTCTCAATCCTTGTTCGGCTTTGCGACTACGTGGCTACCCACAGTCAAAGCCTTTTTAAAATCCACACGGTGGTCACAAGCCGCGAATGCCTTTCGATCTAGTCAAGGGAACGTATTCTGGCTTCAATGTCTTCCCCTGTAATCGCGTGATATGAGTCCCCCAGACTTTGTTTACGCGCTGGATCGGCCTCCCTGGAATAGGTGTCAACTATTCTGTCCAGTTCGGCGCCGTCAAGATATCTCAGTCGCCGCAATCGATGCGTGGCGGCTGCCGTCTGCTGATAATCGCCATGAATGATGTCGTCGACGGAACGCGCCGCGAGATCGTGAATGGTTACGCTCAGCAATCCGGGTGCGCCCAGCGCCAGAACACAGCCCAGCAGAACCGCTGCGACGTAAGACCCGCCGACAAGCGCGCTGTTTTGACGGGCGCGGGAGGCGTTGCGCAAGTAAACGATCGCCGTGACAAACGGCGTAAACCCAAGAATGCCTATTCCTAACATCAGTCCCATCAGACTAAATGGCATGAGTAAGCAACCGATCGCGAAGCAAAAAACGGCACCAGCTAAGAGGGCTCCGCTCAAGTACTCCTTGCCAAAGGAGAGTCGTGCCCCGAACAAGAGCCATGTTGCCAGGACGAATATCTCGAGCCCGCTGACCAGGTATACGAAGACTTGATACTTGGCAAACAAGGGCCTTCCAAGCAAGGTTCCGCGGAATACAACCGGATCGAACACAAAACATAAGACCGGAGCGACGATGCCGAAGACCAGGTCAAACACCATTTGGTTAGTTGTCACCGGCCCACGGAACTGTCGGCTCCAGAATCCCGGTCTGATTGATTCACTACTCGTCATTGTGTGACTCCTTTCAAAACGAAAACCTCTGCGCTTACAACGAAAGCTAATTCGCCCGATTTCGATTGACCTAACAAAACTTCAACGACCGGCTCCATCCTCAGTTGCATATTCATTCCACAATCCGTGGTCGTGATCGCGCTGGGTAACTTTGCGAATCCTTGAACGGTTTCCGGGCTGAGCCACCGGCGCGAGAATCGCTTCGAGAAACGGTCGCATCTGCGACAACTGCTTGATTCGGATCACGAGGTTCCACGCTCGTTCGAACTTCTTCCACCCTACGGCATAGAAGAAGTGCTTCAACTGATGTTTGACTGAACCGTGCGCGGATGACGCGTCGAAGATTGAGCGCCAGCGATAAAATTCTTTATAGGCCCAGTCGTAGCCGCGCTTGAGTTCCTTTCGTGACAACGTCAGGGGCCGGTAAACGACGTGCCGCGTGTCGTAGAGATCCCAGTTTCGAGTTTCGATGCGGCCCTGAGCTGCAATTTCGGCGAACAGCGCGGTCCCCGGGTAGGGCGTCAGGATATGAAACGTGGCCGTCGTGATGCCGCTCTGGACGGCCCAATCCACCGTTCTCGAGAAGACTTCAGGGCCGTCGCCATCCAGGCCGAAGACGAAGCTTCCGTTGATCATGATGCCGAGGTCGTCGAGCCTGCGGACCACATCGCGATAACTGCGACCGAGGTTCTGGCGCTTGCCGGCGCCCTGCAGACCACTCTCCGAAAGAGTTTCAAAGCCAACGAACAGGCTCCGAAGTCCCGCGGCCGCTGCCACTTCGACGAGGTCGTCACGAAGGATCGAATCGACTGTTGCAGCGCCCTGAAACACGCGGCCCATCCCCCTCATGCCGCGGAACAGCTCCCTCGCGAAGCGCGCATCCCCAAAGAGATGGTCGTCCAGGAAGTAAAGATGGCGGCCGGGGAGGCGATCGATCTCAGCGAGGGCGTCGTCCACCCGTTGGGTGTAGAACGAGCGCCCGCCAGAGAAGAAGGCGTCCTTGTAGCAGAATGTGCAATGGTGCGGGCAGCCTCGTGAAACAACAATCGAGTTCGGGACCAGGTATCGATGGCGCTGAATGAGATCCCTTCGGATCGGAGGCAGAGTTTCGAGACTGCGAACCGGCGACTCGTACCGGCGTAATGGTCGCCCCGCGGCTAAGTCACGAAGGAACTGCGGGAACGTGTGCTCTCCGGGTCCGAGAAAGATGGTATCCGCGTGCGGCAAGGCCTCATCCGGGAGCGACGTCACGTGAAGGCCACCCAACACAACGTAGGCGCCGCGCGCGCGGTAATGATCCGCAATCCGATACGCCCTGTACGCGTTCGTGATGTAGACCTGGATCACGACCAGGTCGGGGTCGTCGTTCAGATCGAGCCGCTCTACGTGTTCGTCTTGCAGCGTGATCTCGAGGTCGGGATCGAGATATGCGGCGAGGGTCGCCAAACCAAGAGGCGGGAACAACGAGTACTTGATCGGCCGCCAATACGGACTTGTAGCTTCCGTCAATGCCGGAAGAATCAGCTTCACGCGCCTAAGCGTCTGGCACCGAGCGTTCAGATGCATCTTCTCCTTACTTAATTTCGAATCGCTCTCCTACTCGCCCGTTACAGTTGAAAGCGCGTCTTCTTGTGCAGCAGACTGTTCTCGTGTCCGATGATGAAACGCGTTTCCAACGCGCCTTCATTGATCAGCACTGTAGGATTCTTGACGTCGGCAGGAAGATCGAACGCCACTGTAGTTGTATAAGATTCACCGGGCCGCAAGGGTGTCGTGATCGACGTTCCCGCCGTCCCCGCGAGTTCCAGCGCTTTCGATCCTTCAGGCGAAGGCGAATACTTTCGCCCCTGTTCATCAACCACGGTGAGCACGCGACTGTTGGGATAGAGCAGGCCGTCGCCTCTGGTCGAACTTGTGGTGGTTTCGTCGAAGCGCGTCTTGATTGTCACGACCGTGAACACACCATTGGCCGTCGCTTGATTCGGCGCGCTGCCAATCGTCTTCGTCTGTTTGTTATCGGTGATCGAATACGCCAGATGGCAATCAATCTCGCAGAAATGTTTTTCCTGGCCGCGAGCCAGCACCTTCTCGCTGCTCGCGAAGGAGAAGATCAGAAGCAAACCCAAATACAATCCCGCAACAACCGCCAGCGCGACAATCGCAATCTTCGCGCGCCCGAACTTTTGCACTACGAGCGAATAAACCAGAAACAGACCGGCAACGAGTAGGACAAAGCCCGTGCCCAAAAACGCCATTGCGCCCAGCGGCGCGGCAAAATTCACATTCGTGTTCATCAGATCTCCCTGCCACGATTCTCTGAAGTATATTTCGTATCCAAGCAAAGCGCTTTGCTCGGCAAAGCAACGGAACAAAAAAAGAGAGCCTAACCGCCGCGTGCTTGCTTAATAAGACTTTCCATGTGCCCCAAATAACTTTCCAGCGCGCGGCGGCCCGCGGCGGTCAACTTGTATTCAGTCTTGGGAACGCGTCCGTCAAAATACTTGCTGCAAACAACGTAGCCCGCATCTTCAAGTTTGCGCGCGTGCACGCTCAGGTTCCCGTCCGTCGTATTCATCAAGTTCTTCAGATCGTTGAACGTCAACGCTTCATTCGCGGCCAATGCGCTGACAATGCCGAGCCGTAACCGCTCGTGAATCAAACGATCAAGCGAAGGCGCGGGATGTTTGGCTTTTGCGCCGCGAAGGTCACGCAGTCCCGTCGTCGCTCCTTCGTGTTTGCGTTGTGTTGATTGTTTCAGTGCTGATTTACCCACCGTACCTCCTCGCGATAATCACGCCGAATACTATGTGCAGAATTCCGAAGCCGGCCGCCAGAAACCAGTTGGCGAGAAACGCGGGCGCAAACAGCGCCGCGGCGCCCAGCGTCATGAAGCACAGACCCATCACCGGCACGATGCTCACCGAAAACATTCCGCCGGTTACGACGCCGGTGCCGTACAAAAGTAACCACGTGCCCGGGATCGCATCAATCAAACGAGCGCGATACAGGACCGCAGTCAGTAATGCACCTGCAAAAAGCGGCGGCGACAAACTGAAAGCCACTTTGCGACCCGGTCCAGAAAGCAGCGGCATCTGCGCCGCGCGGGCCTTGCGATCCATCGACCAGCCGGCAATCAAGAGCGAAACGAGCGCTTCGGCCATCCAAACCGCGAGCCAGGCCTTAACTGTTGCTTGTTGCGATGCGAGGGCCGCGGCCGCGAGAGCGCTGACGCCAATCGCCACCTCTCCCCAACCGGAGATCGCGGTAAACGACGACGCGCGCTCCATGGTTTCGCGGATGTAACGCAGATTGTCCATCGCCCGCTCGTGCAACGCGGGCGGCGGATCTGGTTGTGCTGCTGGGGCTAACTGAATAGGCGCCACGACTCAAATAATACACGAAGATATTGCCGTGTCAAGTACTTTGTGAAGCAAAGCGAAGCACCGACCATTCCCGATTGATCGGGTGTTAGGAATCAAACCGCTGCTTTCATTCCGTCACTGCGCCGTTTCCAACTCAACAGTCGGGGTAAGTGGGGCGTCAGCGATTACCTTCGGACCATTTTTGGAAACACCACTTAGACGATAAGCGATGAACCGCTGACTTTCTGGGGTGTTCAAGCACGCGAATTTTTCAAGAGCCATTCGATAAAGATGAAGATCGCACGTAGCTATCAGGAACCGTTGCCCTGACGTAACTAGTCCGCGTATGAGATCAAAAAAGGCGTTAGCATTCAGATCGTCCAAGATTTTGACTTCAGTAATACCTTGAGCGTTATCCTGCTTCACAAACGTCACGAAGCAATTAACCCAGTCAACGGTGTCCTTGGGAGGCTTATATTTGGCCTCTTCTGGATTATCGCTTCGCTCTAATAAGGACTCATACGTGTGCCAAGGCAATCCTTCTAATCCTGCAATTACTATCGTATTCGATGGGCATGTGTCCGCTCGGACATATTGTTCGAGTTCATAAAATCCTTCCTCAGTTACGGAAAGCTCAGGGAGAATGACGAAACTGGCATGGTCGTAATGCTGTCCCCGATGTGTCTGAAGATAGTCACAGATATTCCTAATTGTATCGGTCGAAGTTGTTCTCTCAATTTGGCCAATCCGAAAACCGCTCGTACCTGCCGGTTCCAAAGAAACATTGGGTTGGACCAAGACCATCCCACACTCACCACCATCGGGGAGTTTAACATCGAGACTGATCTCGTGGATTCGCATGTTTGATTAGATTTCAGATCTTCCGATAAGCAGGCACGTAGGTAGCCGTGCGAAAGCGACCAACGTTGAGTTCAAAACGTGAGACCAACGAGGGTAGGACTCTCGCCGGCTTCAAGCTCAAGAAACACCAAGAAGATAGTGATAGCAGAGATAGCTGTCAACAGTCGGCCAGCCCCTGTGACATCCGATCAAAAACGTCTACCCACAGGTTACAGCAGGAAAGTCGTTTGCGCTATGAGATCTTAAGCGCTTCCTGGACCAGTTTGCCTTGCTCCAAATGGTGAATCGTATAAGAGCCGGTCGCGGGACTGGCGGAGGCGGCGCGGCCGACGAAGCGCGGGCGTTCGCAGCGGGGCAGAAGGTTTTCGAGGCGCGGCTCCATGAAGGTCCAGCCGCCCATATTCTTTGGTTCTTCCTGGGCCCAGACTAATTCAGTGGCGTTTGGGTAGCTCGCGATGATCTGCTTTAGCGAGGCTAGCGGGAATGGATAGAACTGTTCGAGACGGATGATGGCGACGCGATTTTCTGCTGAGTTGATTGGACTGCCAGCCACGCCCTCCTTCACAGTCGGGCTACTGCCCCGGGCCATGCCCTTCGCCTCAGTCGGGCTAGTGCCCCTCGCTGCGATCAGATCGTAATAGACCTTGCCGCTGCACAGAACGATGCGCTGCACGCGATCGCGATCCGCAACTTCGGTGTCGTCGATCAACGGTTGGAATCCA
>JBGPWL010000159.1:0-3759 GCA_041492185.1 Pyrinomonadaceae bacterium
CGATTATTACATAGGCGTTGATAGCCTCGCCAAAAAGATGAAAGCGTACCCCAACCCCGCATTTAGGCACTAAGGTTTTCCGAGGTGGCTCAGCCAAGTATATTTACCAGCAACACATATTTACCCCACTACCAGGCAATTCGCGCGCTTGACATAACCCACCTTCGCCCTTATAGTTCAGGGTTTCGGACTCAACGTCTGAAGTCAACAATGCAACGTCCAGTTGGTTCTGTCGGTGTGGAGGCGTTGCTCGATTGTCAGGTAATGACAATCGCTTTGACAATTATTGTGGCGTAAATGCACGCGCCGCAGCTCGGCTGAGAAGACGAGTTTGCTCCAGCGCTTGCACGCGGAACGGCAAAAGCCATCTCGCCCTATCGGTGCGACGCCACAGAAAAGTTTCGGCTTAAGGGAAGCCACGATCCACGCCCGCAGCGAATTCAGAACGTCCCTAACCAAAGCTTTGTAGCAGGGCCAGTCGCCTGCGCTGACTTCCGGACAAGTTCCGGAAAGAGGCAGGTAGCGCCTTTTTGCGCGCCGAATTGGATTATCCGAAACCGCAACTAGCCAGCGGTCAAACGAAGGAAAACGATGTGCCGACGATAAATCAACTAATTCGCAAGGGCCGCGAGCAGGTCAAGTACAAAACAGCCAGCCCGGCGCTTCAGAGTTCGCCACAGAAGCGCGGGGTTTGCACGCGCGTATACACGCAAACTCCGAAGAAGCCGAATTCGGCGCTGCGAAAAGTGGCGCGGGTGCGATTGACCAACGGCATTGAAGTCACGACCTACATTCCCGGCGTGGGACACAATCTCCAGGAGCACTCGATCGTGCTCATTCGCGGTGGGCGTGTGAAAGATTTGCCGGGCGTGCGCTATCACGTGATTCGCGGAACGCTGGATTCAGTTGGTGTGGCCGATCGCAAGAAGAGTCGCTCGAAGTATGGCGCCAAGCGACCAAAGGCGAGCGCGGCGAAATAAGAGAATCGAACTATGCCAAGACGAAGAATAGCTCAACGACGCGAGGTGCTTCCGGATCCTGTTTATAACAGCGCGCTGGTAACGAAGTTTATCAACGGCGTGATGTGGCAAGGCAAGAAGTCGATCGCGGAAGGAATCTTTTACGGCGCGATGCTGCAGATCGGAGAGAAGACCGGCGAGGAACCCCTCAAGGTCTTCAAACGCGCTATCGACAACACGAAGCCGACTGTCGAGGTCAAGTCGCGGCGCGTAGGCGGTTCGACCTATCAGGTGCCGATTGAAGTTCATCAGGAGCGCCGCGGCGCGCTCGCGATTCGCTGGATCGTTCTATACGCGCGCGGCCGCGGTGAAAAGACGATGACCGATCGGCTCGCCGCTGAAATTTTGGATGCCGCAAACAATCGCGGCAACGCAGTCAAGAAAAAGGAAGACACACATCGCATGGCAGACGCCAACAAAGCGTTTGCGCATTACAAGTGGTAAGGAATGGCTAAGCACGATCTAAATACGTTTCGGAATATCGGCATCATGGCGCACATCGATGCCGGTAAGACGACCACTACCGAACGGGTCCTCTATTACACGGGCATCACGCACAAAATCGGCGAGGTGCACGAGGGCACGGCGATAATGGACTGGATGGAGCAGGAGCAGGAGCGCGGCATTACGATCACCAGCGCCGCAACCACCTGTTTTTGGGAGAGAGACGGCGTAGATTATCGCATCAACATTATTGACACTCCGGGTCACGTCGATTTCACGATGGAAGTAGAGCGCAGCCTGCGCGTGCTCGATGGCGCGGTTGCAGTTTTCGACGGCGTTGCCGGCGTCGAACCGCAATCAGAAACCGTCTGGCGTCAGGCCGACAAGTATGGCGTGCCGCGCATTTGTTTCATTAATAAACTCGATCGCGCCGGCGCATCTTTCGAACGATCGTTTGAATCAATCATCACTCGCCTCGGCGCAAATCCCGTCGCTATCCAAATTCCCATCGGCATTGAAGATCAGTTCAAAGGCGTCGTCGATCTAATCGCGATGAAGGGATTGATCTGGAACGATGAGACGAAGGGTTCGGAATACGAGACCGTGGAGATTCCCGCCGAGTTGAAGGACGCAGCCAAGGCCGCGCACGATAAACTCATTGAAGCGGTGGCCACGGTCGATGACGATCTGATGCACAAGTACGTCGAAGCCCAACCGATAACCGAAGCCGAAATTCGCAAGGCGCTTCGTAAGGGAACGCTCGAGTTGAGGCTCGTTCCCGTCGTGACCGGCTCTGCCTTTAAGAACAAAGGCGTGCAGACGTTGCTCGACGCCGTCGTTGACTATCTGCCGTCGCCTCTTGATGTCCCCGCGGTTGAAGGAACAAATCCAAAGAACGGCCACCTCGAGTCGCGTCCGCCGGATGCGAGCGCGCCCTTTTCCGGATTGGTCTTCAAGATTATGGCCGACAAACACCTGGGCCAACTCTCGTTCGTGCGCGTCTACAGCGGCACGATCAAGGCCGGCTCTTATGCTTACAATCCGGGCAAAGATGCGAAAGAGCGTGTGGGCCGGCTGATGCGCATGCACGCCAACAAGCGCGAAGATATTGAAGAGGCGAGCGCCGGCGAGATCATCGCAATTGGCGGCATGAAGCACGTTACGACCGGCGATACTATTTCCGACGACAATAAACCAATCGTGCTTGAGCGGATCGAGTTTCCGGCGCCGGTTATTCGGGTCGCGGTCGAGCCAAAGACGCGGCAGGATCAGGACAAACTGGGAATCGCTCTGTCGCGCCTGGCGCAGGAAGATCCGTCCTTCAATGTCTCGACGGATCAGGAAACCGGTCAGACGATCATTGCCGGCATGGGCGAGCTTCATCTGGAGATTATCGTCGATCGCATGAAGCGCGAGTTTGGTGTCGAAGCAAACGTCGGCAAGCCTCAAGTCGCATATCGCGAGACAATCACGCAGGCCGCCAAAGGCAAAGAAGTTTATAAGAAACAAACCGGCGGTCGCGGTCAGTATGGGCACGTCGAACTCGAGATCGAGCCGGCGCCGGGCGAAGGTTATGTGTTCGAAAACGAGATCACCGGCGGCGCAATCCCTCGCGAGTTTATCAAGCCGGTCGAACAGGGAATCAAAGACGCGATGGAGCGCGGTTTCCTGGCGGGCTACGAGTTGGTGGATATCAGGGTGCGGCTCGTCTACGGTACTTTTCACGAAGTTGATTCCGACGAGCGTTCGTTCCACATTGCCGGCTCGCTGGCGTTTCAGGATGCGCTCAAGAAAGCGAAGCCCGTGTTGCTGGAACCGATCATGCGCATCGAAGTCGTCACGCCAAATGATTACACCGGCCCGGTGAACGGTGACCTTAGTTCGCGCCGCGGCAAAATCGAAAGCATGGAGCCGCGCGTTGGCGGCGCTCAAGTGATCACCGCTTTCGTGCCGTTGTCAGAAATGTTTGGTTACACGACGGACTTGCGTTCCGCGACGCAGGGACGCGCGACATCGACGATGCACTTCGAGCGTTACGAGCAGGCGCCGAAGAACGTTGCGGAAGAAGTAATCGCCAAGGTTCAGGGAGTGGCGAAGTAGCACAGACTAGTCTGTGATTGCGAGCCGCAGACCGAAAGTCTGGGCTACAAATTCCTAAGGAGCGGAAGGTATGGCGAAGGAAAAATTTGATCGTTCAAAGCCGCACGTAAACGTGGGAACGATTGGGCACGTGGACCACGGGAAGACGACGTTGACGGCGGCGATCACGAAAGTGCTGCAGAAGCACAATCCAAAG
>JBGPWL010000157.1:0-4499 GCA_041492185.1 Pyrinomonadaceae bacterium
CTTTGGATTGTGCTTCTGCAGCACTTTCGTGATCGCCGCCGTCAACGTCGTCTTCCCGTGGTCCACGTGCCCAATCGTTCCCACGTTTACGTGCGGCTTTGAACGATCAAATTTTTCCTTCGCCATACCTTCCGCTCCTTAAAGGATAATCAGTTCCTGCTAATCAGATCTGAAATGCCAAAATCTCAAATGGAGCCCGCGATGAGATTTGAACTCATGACCTCCTCCTTACCAAGGAGGCGCTCTACCCCTGAGCTACGCGGGCGACCTGTAGAGCAAGTTGCCAACTTGCCTGGCCCACTCAAAATCTCAACAGACAAGTTGCCAACTTGTCCTACGCGAAATTGGAGCGGGCGACGAGATTCGAACTCGCGACCCTCAGCTTGGAAGGCTGATGCTCTACCAACTGAGCTACACCCGCTCACGAATTGCGGATTGCGGAATTCGGATTGCGGATTTGTATCTCCGCGCACCCCTTCTTCAAATCCGAAATTCGCAATCCAAAATCCGCAATTCTACCCTGGTGCAGGGGGCAGGATTCGAACCTGCGTAGGGTGTGAACCCGCCGGGTTTACAGCCCGGTGCCATTAACCACTCGACCACCCCTGCATTCTTTCAAGTGACTAGTGGAGCCGGCGAAGGGACTTGAACCCCCGACCCTCTGATTACAAATCAGATGCTCTACCAACTGAGCTACGCCGGCACGCTACGGAGCGCAATAGCGCATTCCGACAAAACTCGGATACTAACAACCGTACAGCAAAAACGCAAGCTTGGGACATTTGAAGGGTGATTATTACTCTTGTGCTGTTGCAACGCCAGCCCGCTTCGCTTCGCGCCGCGTTGCACTGCTCGCGAGGACCGAATGATAGAAAGAACGAAAATATCCGTACATTGAAAGGCACGATGACACGACTACCAGCCACAACATCGCGCGTCCCGCCGTGTACAGAAGGACTTGCCAGTCGCTCGACCTTATCGGCTCGCTACTGAAAACGTGCTGCCAGGCAGCACGCAATTCGGGCACAGTCCAAAACTGAATTGCCGGGAAGGGTCGTCCAAAGTTTCCTACCGGCGGCTTTCCCGCCACACTCGAAACAATCAACAACGCTACGGTGATCACCTGCGCCAGCATTTTGAATTTGCCCATCTTTGACGCGGAGATTACGACACCGTCAGTAGCGGCGATCGAGCGCAGTCCCGACACCGCGAATTCCCTGCCGACGATGATCACCACTGCCCAGGCCGGCGCAAGTTGATTCTCAACCAGCGAAATCAGCGCCGCGGAAATCAAAAGCTTGTCGGCAATCGGGTCGAGCAACTGGCCCAGGCGCGTGACCTGATCACGGCTGCGAGCGATCTTTCCATCGAGATAATCGGTCAACGCCGCGGCGAGAAAGATCGCTACACCCAGAATATGGCGCGGCACGCCAAACCAGTTTTCCGAAAACGGAGTCAGCAGTACGACCACGAGCAACGGAACAATGAAGATGCGCAGCAACGTCAGGGAGTTTGGAAGATTCACACCGATACCACCTCAGAAAGCAACGCCGACGGCAAGCAACTGATGCCTGAGTGTAGGATTCGCTCTCGAAAAGTGCAAGAAAGATGAGACGGCAACTTGCTCAGAGCACTCAGCTCAGATAGAATTCCTAATTCTTCGCAGCGCGATTTTCTTATCCGTAGCGGAGGCTGAGGTTTTCATCGATGGCCATTGACCGCATCACCGTTAGGGGCGCACGTCAGCACAACCTCAAGAACATCAACGTAGAAATACCGCGCAATCGCTTCACGGTAATCACCGGCCTTTCCGGTTCCGGCAAATCATCACTCGCATTCGACACCATCTACGCTGAGGGCCAACGCCGCTACGTTGAATCACTCTCGGCCTACGCGCGTCAATTTCTCGACCAACTTGAAAAGCCGGACGTCGATTCCGTCGATGGCTTATCTCCCGCAATATCAATCGAACAAAAAACAGTTTCGCGCAGTCCGCGTTCGACTGTCGGCACGGTGACGGAAATCTACGATTACATGCGCCTGCTTTTTTCATCCGTTGGGCAGCCGCATTGTCACGTTTGTGGCGCGCCAATCACGCGGCAAAGCGTCGAGCAGATTGTGCTGAGCGTCCTGTCTCTGCCCGAAGGTGAACGCGTAATGATTCTCGCGCCGATTGTGCGCGGGCGAAAAGGCGAGTTTAAGAAGGAACTGGAGAAGCTGGCGAAGGATGGTTTCCTGCGCGCACGCGTCGACGGTGAACTGCTATCACTCGATGAAGAGATCAAGCTCGACCGGCGTCGGAATCACACCATTGAAGCGGTTGTCGATCGTTTGCTAATCAAGCCGGGTATCAATGAGCGATTGTCGGAATCTGTGCGCACCGCCTTGAAACTGACCGGCGGCGCGGTCCTGGTTTCGGTGGTCGACGGCGAAGAGAAACTTTATTCAGAGCGTATGGCCTGCGTGATCTGTGGCATCAACGTGCCGCCGCTCGAGCCGCGCTCGTTCTCGTTCAATTCAGCATACGGCGCTTGTAAGCGTTGCCACGGATTGGGATCAGTGCAGGAGGTTGACGCCGCGAAAATAGTGCCTGAGGGAAATACGCCCGCCGAGAAACTGGAATTTATGGGGCAGGCGGATCGACAGGGCTCGGCCTACTTAAAGAGCGCGCTAAACGCACTGATCAGACATTTCAAAGCTGACGCGAAAACCGCATTTGTTGATCTGCCGAAGGACCTTCGCGACGCATTCTTCAATGGGATCAGCGGACAGTTGAATTTCAAACAGGGACCTTATTCTTACCAGAGCACCTGGAAAGGCGCGTTGCGATGGCTGCGCGAACGATTGAATGAGGCGCCCTCGGAAAAGGTTCGACTCGCGCTGGAGGAACTCGTCTCGCCGAGTGCGTGTCCGGAATGCAAGGGAAGACGCTTGCGTTCCGATTCGCTGGCAGTGCGCCTCGGTGGAAGGGGTATTGCGGATTACACTGCGCTGCCGATTGAAGCTGCCGTCGCTGCATTTGAAAAGATCAAACTCGCGCCCCGCGAACAGCAGATTGCCGGCCTAATTCTGCGCGAGATCAAAAATCGCCTGCGCTTTCTTGAAACGGTAGGGCTTGGTTACATAACCCTGGATCGTCCTTCATCAACATTGTCGGGCGGCGAGGGCCAGCGCATTCGTCTCGCCACGCAGATCGGATCGAAGCTTCGCGGCGTGCTCTATGTGCTTGACGAGCCGTCGATCGGTCTCCACCCGCGCGATAACCAACGTCTGCTCGAAACGCTTTGCGCGCTGCGCGATTTGGGTAACACGGTGTTGGTGGTCGAACACGACGAAGAGACGATTCGCCGCGCGGACTACGTCGTCGATCTGGGACCAGGCGCCGGCGCTCACGGAGGCGAAGTGGTCGCTTGCGGCTCCGCTGAAGATGTCGCCAACAATGAGAACTCGATCACCGGTCTCTACATTCGCGGCCTGCGAAAGATCGCCGTGCCCGAACAAAGACGTTCGCCGAATGGAAAATCTCTGACTATTCACGGCGCGCGCGCGAACAACCTCAAGGAGATCGATGTGTCGTTTCCCCTCGGCCTGTTCACAGTGATCACCGGTGTTTCCGGTTCAGGCAAATCGACGCTTGTCGGCGACATTCTCTATCGCGCGCTGGCAAGACATCTTTATGGTTCGCTCGAAGAGCCGGGTCCCTACACCGCCATTGAAGGTCTTGAGCACGTCGACAAGGTCATCGAGATCGATCAATCGCCGATTGGTCGCACGCCGCGATCCAATCCCGCGACTTATACCGGACTGTTCACGCCGATTCGCGAACTTTATGCGATGCTGCCGGAATCGCGCGAACGCGGTTACAAGCCGGGCCGTTTCTCATTCAACGTCAAAGGCGGCCGCTGCGAAGCTTGCGAGGGCGATGGCATGAAGCGGATCGAAATGAACTTTCTGCCAGACGTTTACGTGCTCTGCGATGTTTGTCGCGGCGGGCGCTACAACCGCGAAACGCTCTCCGTTAAGTACAAAGGCAAATCGATCGCCGAACTACTAAACAGTACGGTTGAAGAGGCGTTGCCGCTGTTGGAAAACATTCCGCAGATTCAGCAAAAATTGCAGACGCTGCTTGACGTTGGCCTGGGCTACATCAAGCTGGGCCAATCGGCCACAACGCTTTCCGGCGGCGAAGCACAGCGCATCAAGCTCGCCAAAGAATTATCAAAGCGCGCGACGGGCCGAACGGTATACATACTCGATGAACCGACTACGGGTCTGCACTTCGCGGATGTGCACAAGCTGCTCGACGTTTTGCAGCGGCTGGTATCGCTCGGGAATACAATCATCGTGATCGAGCACAACCTCGACGTGATCAAGTCCGCCGACTACATCGTCGATCTCGGACCGGAGGGCGGCGAGCACGGCGGGCGCGTCGTAGTTGCCGGCACGCCGGAAGAAGTCGCGCGTTCGCGCCGCTCGCACACGGGCCACGTACTGCGACC
>JBGPWL010000067.1:0-26877 GCA_041492185.1 Pyrinomonadaceae bacterium
GCGCGCACGTCGCCGTTGTAATCGATCACGGCGGTTGTCTCTCCCGCAGTGCACGGAAATGGCCACGCGGTAGACTGCTGAAAGTTCGCGTGCTGCGTGCGATAGTGCGTCGTGATCGTGCCGACATACGCGACGTTCTTGACAAAGCGCCGGCTGGCATCGTCGTCGCTGAACATGCGGTCGCCGTAGCGCTTTGTCAGCTTTGAAATGTGGGAGTACATGCGCGGCAGCGCTTCCGGCGGCACCTGTTTGATGCTTTCGCCGACGAGTGTTTCACCACGAATGATGTTGAAGTACTGGCCGTCGAGGCGAAAGTTTTCCCACATGAACTCGGAAAGCATTTCGATCTCGGTGTAGTTTTCCGCGCAGACTACGGTATTGACGTTCAGTCGAAACCGATCCGCGTACTTCTCTTTGAGTGGATAAAGCGCGCGAATGCAGTCGAGCGCCTTCTGCCAATTCCCCGGCACGCCGCGAATGCGATCGTGCGTCTCGCCGTAACCGTCCAGCGCGATGTTCAAGTAAAGATCGAGTGTCGGATGTTCGCCCAACGCGCGATCGACGATCTCATAAACCCGGGATTTGACAAGCGCATTTGTTGGAATGATGACTCGACCGACCCCGTTGTTCTTAACGAACATGTCGATGATTTCACTCACGTCGCGCCTCAGCGTTGGTTCCCCGCCCGAGAGCCACAGGTCGGTGATCGGCGGCATCGTCCGAGAGACTTTTTCGATCTGCGCGAATGTGAGATCGCCTGGTTGGTTCAACTCCGCGTGATAAAAACAGGTCCGGCAAAAAGCGTTGCAGCGCGACGTCACAAACAGGATCACCGTGCCGAGACGTTTCTCGCGCTTTGTCTCACGCAGCAATTGAACTAGTTGCACGACTTTGTTCGGCATGGTTCAGGACTCGCGCGCGATGATGACAGCTTCAGTCGGTGATTTCAATTCGTAGGTAATCCCGCGCCAGCGAATGCGGCGCGAACAAGCAGCGGCGATTGCATTGAAGAGAAATAACGCGGAAGCAAGCGGCCACAGAAAGAGATGCGCGAGAAGGCTGTTGCCTGGGCGCGAGTAGTTTGCGAGCGCGATGTTGGCAGCGCGAAAACGAATCCAGGATTTCGCCGCGCCCAGTGCAAAGATGATGATTAGCAACAGCAGCGGCGCGATGATGGTCAGTCCGAGAGCCGCCCTCACAATCACCAGGGCAATACCGCAAAAAAATACGGGCACGAACAAAAAACCGCCGAGCAAGACAGCTTTCCAGAGATGCGTAGCGTAAACTCTGGTGATCTTCAATTGCCGCGTCGCAAACTCCAGCAACTCACGAAATCCGCAATCATCAAATGACGCCACGAGGCACTGAGGAACGAAATGGATGGGCAGCTTTGCTTCTTGCAGCCCTCGCGTCAAAGTGAAATCATCCGACACGGTACCGCGCCAACGCTCGACGACCTTCAATCGTTCGAACACGGCGCGGCGGATTGCAGTTGAGCCGCCCCAGCAAAAGTTTTTGTCGTCGCGCTCGCCCAGCGCGGAAGCAATCGACGCATTCCAAACTGACCGCAGGTGCGACGCGAAGCCGCCGTTGACCGGAATGAACCAGCGATAACCAGTCGCCGCGCCGATTCGCTCGTCTATCAAAGGTGCGACGAGCGATCGCAGCCAACGATCGTGTGGTCGCGCGTCGGTGTCCACAAAGACGAGCACCTCGCTCCGGGGATCAGGCTCCGCAACTGCCGCGCGCAGATTGTGAACCTTTTGTCCGGAATCAATTGCGTCGCCCGCAATCAGAAGACGTGAAGTAATTCCTCGAACAGCATTGAGCGATTTTCTCAATTCTGTGACAACTTCGATGGCCGAATCATCACTGCTGTCGGTTACGAAAATAATTTCGTATGCTGGGTAATCCTGGAGAAAGAGCGCGCTGAGGTTTTCCCTTAGTCCCTGATCCAACCCGCGAAAGGGCGCAATGACCGAGGCGAACGGCGTGTAGTCAGTGTGAGGCCGCGCCGTTTCGCGCCGGACGTAAGCACTGAAACGGACGCCGCCGCGAAGTGAAACAACGCCGAGCCAAACAGCGATCGCGGCAAAGAAATAGAAGGCCAGCATCTTTCTTCCAAAGCGAAGTAGTAGCTAGTCTCCATTCGCCGGAACGGCCTTGCCACCCAACAATCTAACGTCCTTCCGCTGATAGACGGCTCTGCCTCTAAGCTTCTTGGCGGGGTTGCTGAGGCCAAAAGTATGAGTCCGGCCTCCCCCGGCAGAGCCCGCGTTACTCCCCTCGTACTTCCAGTCCTCCTTAGTGAGAAACACGACGTCCACTCGCCAGATTATTACCGGCTTCCCTTGCTCCAATGACATTGTGGGATCAACTAAATATCGCCAGACGATGTACCAACCGGAGTGATCGAAGTGTGACTGCAATGCCCAGGCCCGTTTACTCGCTTTTGACTCCAGTGACATCTGCGGCGAAGGGTTTGGTCCGCTTCCTTTCTTACGCAAGTCGGGGAACCGTTGCTGAGCCAAATCGATGTGACGATTCTTTTCATACACGCTCACGGCATCCAGCGCCTTTGCTCCATAGATACCGACGAGTGCACTGAACACGTTGGCTTGCTCGATATAAATCTCAATCAGATCAGCCAGCCCCTTCTCAATGTAATCGATTGCCTTTCGTATCGCGGTAAGTGTCAGTCCTGGCGGGAGAGGTATGTCTGGATTAAAGTCGGCTTTTGTGACCATTAGGACATTCTCATTGGACTTTCAGTTCGGCTAATTTCGGAATGGCTGCTTCAGCCATGGTGAAATACTCTCTGCGTACTTCTAGCCCAATGCTCTGCAAGTCACAGGCTTGGGCGGCGGCGATCGTCGAGCCCGAGCCCATAAACGGATCGAGAATCGTCCCTTCGCCAAGTGGTAAAGAGGCGCGCACGATCTGCCGGAGAAAACTCTGCGGCTTGAGTGAAGGATGCGAAGCGATTTCGCGTTCCTGCTTTCTGGCCGGCGAGGATCGAATCAGATCCTTAAATGGCTCTGAGGGAGAAATGCGTCTCAACCCGCCGGTCTTCCACCTTCGCAGATTATCCTGCACCCTTCCCTCGCATGGTTTGCGAAAGAGCCCCCATGGTTCCCAACACGACTTTGGCATAACTGAAACGTCGTGAAATTCATCGTGGGCATTCTTGGGACGATCTCCTCCACGAAGCGTGTAAACCGTGCGGATTATCTCCCCTCGTTTTTCAAATCCAGACTTAATGAAGCTTCCATAGACAAAGTGGGAGATCAACGGATTCGTGGCGATAAAAACATGTCCGCCGGGTACCAACACACACTTCAACAAGCACGCCAAGCGATAAAAGAAATCTTTCAACGATTTTTGATCCGTCTCGGTTAGAACGGTGAAGCGAGGTAGAGGCATTCGCTTGCTACCATCGAAGGAAGGGGGAAGCCTCCATATCCCGCCTCTGCCGTTCTTTAGCTTGGTTAGCTCTTTATCTGAATACTCTACTAGTCCATACGGAGGATCGGTCACGACAGCCTCGATGGAATTCATCGGAGCATTTTTCAGCCACTCAAAAGCGTCAGTATTATGAATGTTGTAGAGTCGACGAGGGAGCTCAACCGAATATGCAGTTCGGGCTCGTTGGCTCTGGTTCTGAAGATCACGTTGCGGGCGCATGAGTTGCTCTCAGGAATTATAGTATACGTACTGTCCAATCGCAGCACATCCTAGTTAACCGCCGGTGGAGCGGCGATTACGGTGGTGGCCAGTTTACCCGCTATATCGATGATCGGTTTGAGCAGCGGCTGCGGGTAAATACCGATCAGCAAGATCCCGATGAGCGAAGCGACCAGCGCCACTCGCAGCGCCGGCGAGAGCGCCAGTGGTTGGTCGTCGGCGATCCGATCGCCTAGATACATTACTTTGATAAAGCGCACGTAGTAGTAAAACGAAATCACGGTATTAATGATCGCCCAAACCGCCAGCCAGTAGTACCAGGTCTTGCCTGAAGCTTTGAATTCGACGTCTCCGCGTTGCAGCAAACCCCAAAACAGAAAATATTTGCCGATGAAGCCCCCGGTCAACGGCAGTCCGCCAAGCGACAGCATGAAGATCGCCATCATCGCCGCGATGCCGGGCGCCTTCCGCGCCAGTCCCGCCATGTCATCAACATTGTCGCCAACGATGCCCCGGCGCCGCAAACTGATCACGACGCCGAACGCGCCCATGTTCATCAGCGTGTAGACCAGTAGATAAATGAAGAGGCCTGCGTAACCGTATTTGTTGCCGGCGATCAATCCCAGCAGCAGGTAACCGGCGTTTGAGATTGATGAATAAGCGAGCAGTCGTTTTGAGTTCTCCTGCGTTACCGCGCCCCAGTTGCCAACCAGGATCGTTGCAGCCGCTACCAAACCCAATAGCGGCGCCCAATCAACACGCATCCCTCCGAGCGCCACGATAAAAATCCGCGCGTAGAGAGCAAAGCTCGCGGCTTTCGATCCCGTCGAGAGAAATGCCGTGACCGAAGTCGGCGCGCCTTCGTAGGCGTCGGGCGCCCACATGTGAAATGGCACCGCGGCGATCTTGAAAAACAAGCCGGCAGCCAGAGCAATCATGCCGAGCAGCAGCATTGGCCTAAGCTCGGCTGCTCTGGGTGAATTAAGAATCGAGCCGATGCTCTGTCCAATCTCGCCAATGTTAGTCGAACCCGCAATGCCATAGAGCAGCGACATGCCGTAAAGCAAAATGCCTGACGAAAACGCGCCGAGCAGAAAATATTTCATCGCTGCTTCATTGGAACGCTTCTCGCGTTTGGTGAAGGCGACGAGCACGTAGAAAGTCAGCGCCATCAATTCCAGACTGATGTAGAGCGAGATCAGATCATAACCGCAGCCCAGAAACATCATGCCGACGGTCGCAAACAAAACGAGGGCGTAATACTCGCCGTGTTGTTCGCCTTCGATGTCCAGGAAGCGCGTCGAGATCGCGATCGCCAGCGCGGCAGCCACAAGAAAAATTGCTTTGAAGGCAAGAGCGAATCCGTCAATGCGCACCATGCCGTAAAAACCGTCGAGCGGCAGCGCGTGCTGATGCGACGACCACAGCAAGCCGAGCGAAACGCCTGCCAGACCGATGCCCGCAAGCGCGAAGTAAGCCGTCCACTTGCTTTTTTTGTACGGCAGGATGACTTCCATCACCAACGCGATACAACCGCAAACGGCCAGGATCATCTCCGGCGCAATCAACTGCAAATCGCTCACGCTGAATAACGCGGTGCTGGTTTGAAGTAAGAGAATCATGTTACGCGTTGAAGCTTATGGAACTTTCTGAATCTTGACGGTTGGCTGTTGAGTAACTACCGGGCGCGGTGTTGGCGTCACACCGGGAATCGAATACGTCGGGCGAGCCTGTCTTACGACCGCATCGACCGGGCCCTTGATGTAATCCATAAACACTTTCGGATAAACGCCGATCCACAACGACATGATCACAAGCGGCGTCATGTAAGCCCATTCGCGCCAGTTGAGATCAAGCAGCTTCTCGTTCTTTGGGTTTTCAATGTTTCCGAAAAACATGCGCTGATAGAGCCACAGGAAATATCCGGCATTGAGAATAATTCCCAGCGTGCCCCACGCCGCCCAGCTTGGATTCGCTTCGAACGCGCCTCTGAGCGCGAGAAACTCGGAGATGAAAACAGCCAGCAGCGGCAGACCAATCGCCGTCATTACCATTGCGAGAAAAACCGTCGCGTAGCCGGGCATGACGTGCGAGAGCCCGCCAAATTCAGCGACGCTGCGCGTGTGCCGTCGCTCGTAGATGATGCCAACCAAGAGAAACAGCGCGCCCGAATAAATCCCGTGACTGACCATCTGCATCACGGCGCCGTTGACGCCGTTGGGATTCAACGCAAAGAGCCCAAGCATCACTACGCCCATCGACGATACAGACGAATAAGCAACAAGTTTCTTGATGTCGCCGTCTTTCTTGACGACGAAGTACATCGCGGCCAGCGCGCCGTAGATAATGCTGACAATGGCCAGAAAGACCATCACGCTGCGCACGCCGAAAGTACCAAGACTTGTGATCCAACTGCTCTCATCCATCGACGCCTTGGGAAACATCGGGAGATTAAAACGATAGAAACCGTACGTGCCGAGTTTGAGCAAAATGCCCGCAAGAATCACCGAGCCGGCAGTGGGCGCTTCGACGTGTGCGTCGGGCAGCCAGGTGTGAAACGGAAACATCGGCACCTTGATCGCAAAACCAAGCGCGAATGCGAAGAACAGCAGGATCTGCATCGTGCCCATGTCCATCACTGAGCCGATCGATTGCAAGTAGAGTATGTTGAAGGTCCCGGTACCGTTGTGCGCGGCGGCCTGCAAGGTGCTCGAGACCAGCGCGGCGGCTTTGTCATTGCCGGCCAGGAGATTGATCGTGGACTGCGTGATCTGTGCAGTCAGTGCCGTGTCCTGGGTCAGGAAATACATCTTCAAGATACCAAGCAGCATCACGACCGAGCCAACCAGCGTATAGAGAAAGAATTTGATCGCGGCGTAGAGCCGATTCTCGCCGCCCCAAATGCCGATCAGGAAATACATCGGCACCAGCGAGACTTCGAAGAACAAATAGAAAAGGAACAGATCCATCGAGGCGAACACGCCGATGACGGCCGTCTGCAAAAACAACAGCAGCGCGTAATATTCCTTCTCGCGCTTCTGAATGTAATTCCATGACGAGAGTGCGGAAATAACACCCAGCAGAGTCGTCAGCAAAATCAACAACACCGAAACGCCGTCCACGCCCATTTGATAGCGCGCGCCAATGATCGGGATCCACGTGTGGTCTTCGATGAACTGCATGCCGCCGAGCGTCCGGTTGTAGTAGCAGAGATACAACGACCCGATGAAGTCGAGCGCGAACCAGGCGGTGGCGAAACGCTTGATCAGGTTCGACTGCTCCTTCTTCATGAGCGCGATGATCAAGATGCCGCCCACCGCCGGCAGCCACGTGATGATGGAGAGAATGTTTTCTTTTAGCACTTCAGTCCTCGCGATTTGAATTTGTGCCGCTCGACACAAGTATTCTTACGTCTTCTAAATCAACATTCCGACCAGCAGCGCGTTTGGACGCGATCAAATCCATTAAGGAAACCACTTCAAACTTCTGTCCTTTGTAGCTCATCGTCACGCGCCTTTCCCATGCTTCTTCAAAAACTATTCCTGGAGTTGAGGTCTGAACGTCAAGCCGGATGCGGTCGGTAAAGATCGTGATCTCCTTGGCAATTATCTCCGCCGCAGTTGTCATCGTAGCGGTCCCAAAATCTAATTCGGCCAGAGCATCCAACAGTCTCTGCGCGTTGTCCTTAGTTGGCTCAATTAGCACGTCCAGATCGAATGTTGCGCGAGGCACACCGTAAAGGACAGCGGCAATCCCGCCAATAACCAGGTACCTAACGTCATTTTTCCGAAAGGACGCGAATACGTTCTGAAGTTGATCTAACATCCTTCTGCTTCGCTATGTCCGGACGATTCTCCAAGATCAGGTTCGTGAACGCCACAAAGACGTCCATTCTCTCTTCGAGGGAGAGCGATTGAAACCACTTGGCCTTCGCTTGAAGTGTCTCGTCCTCGAAACTGTGCGAAACCGATCTGACCATATACTGTCTTTCACGCAATCAAAACGCGATCGCGAAGATCGCCTTCACTGCTTTCATAATGTCTGAGGCAAAGAACATGGCGACGGCCGCGAGCAACCCGATCACCATCATCAGCGCATAGTTCTGCGTAAACCCGGTTTGCGCCGCGCGAATCAGCGGCGACACCAACCGAATGACAAAGGCAGCAATTGTGTTGACCAGTCCATCGACGATGTATTTGTCGAACCCGCCGGTGAGGCGGCTCCACCATCGCGTCAGCCACGCTGAACCATTCACGCCGCCATCCACAACCCTGGAATCAAACGCGAACACCGCGCGCGCAAGATCCATCGTGCGACGCGTAATCGCCCAACCATAAAATTCGTCAACCCAATATTTGTGGTAACTTGCTTCGTAAAACGGTCGCAGCCGCGCCGTCCACAGATCGGGCAGGCGCGTGTCTTTCACGTAGAAAAGTAAACCCAAACCGATGCCCGTGCCGGCGACCAAAAGCGAGATAACGATGAACAGCCATTCAGTCGCGGCTTCGCTTCCCAACTTACTTTCCGCCGCGTGTGCCAGATTGAATTCCATCTTGCCGTAGGGTGCTGCTTCTTCGCCGCCTCCTGCCTCCTGCCTCCCGCCCTCTTCCCCGCTGCCAAACTCGCGCGTCGCTGGATTCCAGATAACCGGATCCATGAAGTTAACGATGTTCATGCGCCCGCCGGCATGCTCAGCGCGCGTGACGAACTTCCACGCGGGCCCAACACCAACGAACCCGCCGATGGTTGCAAAGATCGCGAGCGCGACCAGCGGCACCCACATTGACTTCGGTGATTCATGCGGAATGTGCGCGCCATGTGCCGGCGTTGGATGATCATCATGCGCTTCGTGCCCGGGCGTGTGTTTGTGCGCGTCGCGAAATCTCTCTTTGCCCCAGAAAGTCATCGCGACCAGCCGCGTCATGTAGAACGCCGTGCACGTCGCCGCGATCGTTCCCACCAACCAGATCAGCCAGCCGAGGGGAATGTGATTCGTCGAAGCAGCCTTCCACAGAATTTCATCTTTCGACCAGAAGCCGCTGAACGGAATGATGCCGCAGATCGCCAGCCAGCCGGCGAGGAAAGTCCAATACGTGTACGGCATGTACTTCTTCAGCCCGCCCATGCGTCGCATGTCCTGCTCGTGATGCATGCCGTGAATGACGCTGCCTGCGCCGAGAAACATCAGCGCTTTGAAAAACGCGTGCGTCATCACGTGAAAGATTCCGATCACAAACGCGCCGACGCCGCAGGCCATGAACATAAAGCCGAGCTGCGACACGGTCGAGTAAGCCAGGACTTTCTTGATATCGTTTTGCGTGATGCCGATGGTTGCCGCGAAGATCGCCGTGGCCGCGCCGACTATAGCCACCACCAGCATCATTGTTTGCGAGTGCTGAAAAATGACGTTGGTGCGCGTGAGCATGTAAAGACCGGCGGTCACCATCGTCGCCGCGTGGATGAGCGCGGACACGGGAGTCGGACCGGCCATCGCGTCGGGCAACCAGACATGCAAAGGGAGCTGCGCCGATTTGCCGCACGCGCCGATGAAAAGTCCCAGCGCGATCCACGACATGATGCCCCAGTTTCCGATTATCTCAACGGGAAACGATTTCGCTTGCGTCATCACGTCGGTGTACTGGCTGGTGCCAAACGTCGCGATGACTGCAAACACCGCCAGCGCGAAACCAAAATCACCGATACGATTGGTAATAAATGCCTTTCGCGAGGCGTTCGCTGCTTCCTGACGATCAAAGTAATAACCGATCAGCAGATACGAACACAGCCCGACGCCTTCCCAACCGACAAACATCATCAGGAAGTTCGAGCCCATCACCAGCACGAGCATCATGAACATGAACAAGCCCATGTAGGCGAAGAAGCGATAGAACCCGGCGTCGCCGTGCATGTAACCCGTCGCAAAAACGAATATGCACAAGCCCACACCTGTAACGATCAGCATGAAGATCGAGGAGAGTGGATCTAATTGATAGCTCCACTCGACGTTGAGGAGCGAGCTGCCTCCCTCACTTGTATTAGTGAGAATTGATATCGCCTTGCCACGCTCGGCCGGCGGCAGTTCGGCCCGCTTCTTTTCCGCCTCTTTCATCGCCTCGGCCGTGGCGCGCTCGTTGGCCCCCTGACTCATGCGCACCGCTCCGCCAGAAATCCAGGTGTACTTGAACGCGCCGTCCTGACTGGTAACGTAAGTGTTGGGCCAAATGTGATGACCGCTAAAACCGTAAGAGTAAACCGCGGCAGCGCTGATCAAAAATGACAGCGCCACCGAACCGACGGCGATCCCGCCGATCAGCTTCTCGGCAAAACTGAAACGTCGCCCCAGCAAGCCATTGATGGCAGCGCCAACGAGTGGAAGTAATGGGACGAGCCAGATGTAGCGATACATTTGATCGTAGGGGCGGGGCTTGTCCCTGCCCGTTCTATGGTTTCACAAAGCCGGGCAGGGACAAGCCACTATTCACCACTTTAGAAGATCAATCTCATCCAACAGGATCGTCTCTTTGTTGCGATAGAGCGCGATGACGATTCCCAATCCGATCGCGGCTTCGGCCGCGGCGACGACGATGATAAAGACAGCAAAAATCTGTCCCGAAAGCGCATTGGCGCTGCCCGTGTCCTGCAGGTAACGGGAGAACGCGATGAAGTTTAAATTCGCGGCGTTCAGAATCAACTCAATCGACATGAAGATGACGATGATGTTCCGCCGCGTGAGCACGCCGGCAACGCCGATGATGAACAACAGCGCGCCGATAACCAGGAACTTTGAAATGTCCGGGTGCTGCACCTTCTGCCACGCCAGTGAAAGCCGCCCACCTTCGGATTCCTGGAGCAAAAGGAGCAATGCTGGAACAAACGAATTGAGCATAATATTAATTGCTAGGAGGCAGCCTTCCGAACGCTCTCAATAACTTCCGCGAGTTCCGGATCGTGTTGCAGCTCTGCCTGCAAGACTTCCGGCGCCACGTCGTCGACGGCTGCCTCCTGCTTGATGGTTCGCGCCAACATCACCGACCCGATGATGGCTACCAGCAACAAGACGCTGGCGATCTCAAACGGCAGCGAAGCGTAACTATAGAGACTGCGACCAACGCGCTGCGTGTCTGTCGTGATCTTCGCCGTGCCCGTTGCCGAATTAGCCAGTGTCTGCTGTTCCGCCTGACGCTGGTCAGCAATCGCTTTGATCCTTTCGTCGTCGTGCTTTTGCATACCGGCGGAGCCGGCATCGACTGCGTAGAGCAAACCGAAAACGAGCAGGAAGCAAAAGACCAGGGCCGCGCCGACCTGGCGGTTGCTGTTAAAGATGTTGGACGTGCCGCGCTCTTCGGCGCCGACATTCACCAACATAATCACAAACAAAAAGAGCACCATCACGCCACCGACATATACGAGGATTTGCACGCCGGCGATAAACTCCGCGCCCAGCAGAATGAAGAGCGCGGCAACCGCGAGCAGAGACGAGATCAGAAACAGCGCGCTGTGAACCGCATTGCGCGCCATCACGGTCAAAAGACCCGCGAAGATGGCGGCGATCGAGAATATCCAGAAGAAGACTGCTTCCCAGCCAGAAAGAATCATAAAGAATTTCGGATTGCGGATTTCGAATTGCGAATTTCTGCTCGCGAATTTGGGCCTGAATATTGCACCGTGAACGACCGGCAATCCGCAATCCGAAATCCGCAATTCGAAATTCTCATGAAGTGTACTTCACGGTCTCGCGTCCCTGCTCCAGCATCTCGCGGTTCCAGACAAATCCGGCGCGCGAGTAAGTGGCCAGCTCGAAATCCTGCGTCAATTCCAAACATGAAGTCGGACACGCTTCCTGACACAGCGCGCAGAACATGCAACGCGAAGTGTCGAAGATAAATTCGTCGAGCACTTTCTTCCGGCGTGCTTTGCCGGCCACAGTGATCTCGACGTCCATGGCGAGCACGTCGATGCAATCTTCTGGACAGGCAAGCGCACACAGATTGCAGGCGATGCAAAGCGTGTCATGCGTTTCCGGATCCATGTTCAAGCGTGGCGCGCCGTGAAATCGCGGCGCAACATCCGGGCGCACTTTCGGATACTGCTCCGTGTAGATACCCTTCCCGGCCACCGAGTCTTTGTCCGTAACCGCGCCAATGTTGTACTTGAGAGTCAGCCCCAAACCTTTCACAAGATCGATCATAAAGAAGCGTTTCAGCTTCTGGATGAATGCGGGCTTCGGGACCTTAACTAATGGCATTACGGGTACCTCTTATCCTTCGTTCGTAGCCGCGGCCGGCGCCACTGCTGGTTTGCCCTTCGGCGGATTTACTAATCGAATATTGCGGCGCTGGCTCTTCAAATGAAAATCGCGCGAGCGCCAGTTGATCATTGAAAGAATCAGCCCGGTCATAAGGAGACTCAAGATGCCCATGGCGATCATCAATCCCTTGCCGGCGCCCGTCAGGTTCAAGCCCTGGTCCATCGACTCGATCGTTTTGAAGCCGTGCCAGTCATTGACCGCCTGCACCAGAAAGATCGCCAGTCCCGACAAACAAATATTGATGAGTGACGATGGAATCAGCCACTTCCATCCGATGTCCATCAACTGATCGTAGCGAAACCGCGGCAGTGTCCAGCGCAACCAGAAGTACAAATACAGTATAACGGACATCTTCACGAGGAACACCACGAGGCTCACGGCGACAAAAACATTGTGATGACCTGAAGTCAGCCGGTACACCCCGGGAAAATACCAGCCGCCGAGATAGAGTGTCGTGGCAACGCCTGCGACTACGACCATCGCCGCATACTCGGCCATAAAAAAGAGCGACCAGCGAAAGCCGGAATACTCAGTGTGAAAGCCCGCGACGAGTTCTGATTCCGCTTCGGGCAGATCGAATGGCGCGCGATTGTTCTCCGCAATCCCGCTGATCAGGAAAATCAAAAACCCGACCGGCTGATAAAAGATATACCAGATCGAATCCAATCCTTGCGCCGCGACAATTCCGGAAAGTGACAGCGTGCGCGCAAACATCAACGCGCCAATAATCGCGAGGCCCATGGATACTTCGTACGAGACCATCTGCGCGCTGGAACGCAATGCACCGAGCAACGAATACTTCGAGTTTGACGACCAGCCGGCGAGAATCAGCGCGAGCACGCCAACGCTAGAGACCGCGAGTACAAAGAGTAACCCAATGTTGATATCGGTGATGACCGCCCAATCAGGTCCAAACGGAATCACGGAAAAAACTATGAAGGCCGCGGCGACTGCGATGTAAGGCGCGCAAAAAAAGATCCAGCGATCGGCCTTTTCAGGAATGAAATCTTCCTTAGTCAGCAGTTTCAAACCATCGGCAATCGGCTGCAGCAATCCCCACGGACCAACCCGCATCGGACCGAGTCGCGCTTGCATGAAGGCGGAAATCTTTCGTTCGAGGTAAGTCGCATACGCAACCCACAACGCGACAATCGTGACCACGAGCCCGATCTGAATAAACGGCCAGATGACGTGATTGATGGTGTCCGCGCCGAGAAACCTCAGCAGCAACTGATCAATGAAATCAACTGGCGCAAAGAGTGCGAATGTTGTCATGTCTTTGGGCTTTCTCTGTGCAATCTCCGGGGCACAGAGGAAAACAATTACCTGTCTATCTCGCCGAGCACAATGTCCAGCGTGCCAATGATTGCCACGACGTCCGCCACCAAATGTCCTTCACACATCTTCCTGAGTGCTTGCAGATTAATCAACGACGGCGGCCGCACTCGCACGCGATACGGCTGCGCCGTTCCATCTGAAACGAGATAACAACCGATCTCACCTTTCGGCGCTTCGATCGAATGATAATAATCGCCGACTGGAAGCTTGATCACTTTCGGCAGCTTCGCGTTCACGGGTCCGTCCGGCAAATTGTCCAGCCCTTGCTGAACGATGCGCCGCGACTGTCTCATTTCTTCGAGGCGCACCAGGTAACGATCATAAGTGTCGCCATTCTCTCCCAGCGGAATATCGAAATCCATATCCGCGTAAGCCGCGTATGGCCGCGACTTGCGCACGTCCCACGCCACGCCGGAACCACGCAGCGCCGGCCCCGACAGTCCGATCGCAATCGCATCTTCCGCGGAGATCACGCCGATGCCTACCGTGCGACTCAACCAGATGCGGTTTTCCGAGAGCACCGTTTCGTATTCATCCAGACGCATCGGAAAGTTGTTGGTGAAACGACGCACGTCAGTTTCAAAACCGTCGTAAGTATCGTTCGGCATGCCGCCGACTCGCCACGCATGACACGTCAAGCGCGCGCCGAATTGTCGCTCAAAGATTTTCAGAATCTCTTCCCGCTCTCGCAAAGCCCAAAGCAGAACGGTCACCGCGCCAATGTCCAGCGCGTGCGTGGCCAGCCACAACAAGTGCGAAGCGATCCGATTCAGCTCGGTCAGAATCGTGCGAAGGTAATGGGCGCGCGGCGGAACCGCGAGGCCCATCATCTGCTCAACTGTCTCAACCCACACCAGTCCGTTTGATACCGCCGCGATGTAATCCAAACGATCCCAGTAAGGCGCGATCATTGTGTACTGTCGATTCTCGGCAATCTTCTCCATGCCGCGATGCAGGTAACCAATGTCGCAATCCAGATCGATCACTGTCTCGCCGTCGAGCTTCAGGATCACGCGCAGCACGCCGTGCGTCGACGGATGCTGCGGCCCCATGTTGAGAACCATCTGCGGGTTATCAAGCAGGGACTCTTGAGTTGTCGCTATTTCTACCTGGTGCATAAAGACGTCCGACAAACTTCACAGTTTGTCGCTGACTCCTCTAAAGTCATTCATCGGAGCGGTGCACGACAAACTTCAAGTCTGTCGGACATTGCCAATCCCGCTAAGCTGCCGGAATATTTGACTCAGTCGGTTTATAACAACCGGTGACGCTCCATGGTTCTATGACGAGACCGATCTCTTCGACTTCACCTTTAGTTCGCTTCTCGACCAGTTGCAATACGAGCGCTTGCGCCGCGCTCGCTTTGTTCCAAACGTTGCGCGGCGCCATCGTTTCGGTCAAAACGAAGCCGGCGACCTTGGCTGCCTCGGGCGTGTCAAAAACTTTGGCTTCGTAATGCGCGGCAATCTCTTTTGGACTCATTGATCTTTGTACTTAGTGCTTCGTACTTTGTCTCCTGTGCTATGCCAGCGGTTGCAAAGCACAAAGTACCAAGCTCAAAGCTCCAAACTGCTCACTGCTCACTTGTCCTTTGGCATCACTTCTTTACCGCCCTGGAAAATCTCGCGCATCATGCGTTCCTGCGGTACCGACAAAACTTCCAGACCGTACGCGCGTCGTTGGTCCAACTGTTCGCGTTGCACTTCGGTCATTACCGGCAGATGCTTCTTAGTCCACTCGTTTTCCACAAACTCCAGCGGATAATCTTTTCTCAACGGGTGTCCTTCCCAGTCCGGCGGCAACAACAGTCGCCGCAAGTCCGGGTGATTCCCGAAAATCACGCCAAAAAGGTCATAAACTTCGCGCTCCATCCAGTTTGCCGCCGGCCAGACGCTGGTGACGCTCTCAACTCCCGCTTCGGCTGTGGTCGCGGCTTTCAAACGCACGCGCTCATTCGCCGTAATCGAGTAAAGGTTGTAAACGACTTCAAAAGGCGCCTCCCTGCGATCGGGAAAATGCACGCACGTGACATCTGAGAGGTAATTGAAAGGCGTCGCGTCATCGCGCTTCAATAGATCGCAAGCTTCAACGATGCGAGACCGTTCGATGCGGACCGAGAGTTGTCCGAGAAACTCGCTCGCTTCGATCACCGCACCGTTGAGTTTCGCTTTGAGCCGCTTAACCAGAGCATGACCCGACGCGTCAGTCGGCTTCGGGCCCTCTTCTTTTTTCTTTACAGGAGCTTTCGGAGCAGCGGGAGCACCTGCAGGCTGGGCGGCTGCGGCTTTTTCGCTGAGAGATTCTTTGGCGGCGGCGACGCGGGCCTTCGCTTCTTCTACCTTCGACGTCTTCTCGGCATCAGCTCGGGGAGCGCCGGCTTGTTGAGCTTCAGACACGTCAGCCGATTTCGATGGCTCTGGTTCGTTAGCTTGAGGGTTGTCAGGCTGCCTGGTGTCTTCTGCCATAACGTCCGGTTAATACACGCACACTCTGATCGCGATGCTCGGCGCAACACATCGCCGCAGTGCTAATGCTAAGTACAGAAAGACGATCAACTGGATTTAAGCATGCGATTCTTTTGCTGTCAACCAACGTTTCTTGGCGTATTCGACACTGGAATGTTCCGCCAAGCGAGCCGCGCAACTTGACGATGGACCCGCGCGAACCATATCATGACATGTTTGAACGGAGCCGCTGATCGCGCTCCTATACACGAGGTAACCATAAAGATCATGAAGCCAGGAATTCATCCAGAGTACGTCGAAATAACAGTGACATGCGCCTGTGGCGAAACTTTTCAGACCCGTTCGACCAAGAAGGGCGATTTACACGTTGAGATTTGTTCGGCCTGCCATCCGTTTTTCACGGGCAAGCAGAAACTCATCGATACGGCCGGCCGCGTCGATCGCTTTAACAGGCGCTACGGCAAGAAGCCTGCGGCTGAAACAACTACGGCGCAATGAACAAAGAATTGAATCAGCACTAGCGAGACCAGAGGGAGCAGATGCCGGCGTTATAATCGTCGGTCGCTATTCGTGCATCAGCGTGCATCAGCGACTGTCGCAAAACGTCGGCATTATTGTTTTGATTTCTCAAAGCTGTTTAGACGAGGCAAGCACTTGAGCACAAATGAAAGAGATCTAATCGTCGGCGGCCAGGCCGTGATTGAAGGCGTGCTGATGCGCACGCCCAACGCGTACGCCATTGCGGTGCGCAAAGCTGACGGCACCATCGTGAACACGTCTGCACGTTTGCCGAAGTGGAGTGACAAATATCCACTGCTGAAACTGCCCGTGTTGCGCGGCGGCGCAGTGCTCTTGCAGTCAATGGGATTGGGAATCAAAGCGCTGAACTACTCAGCGAGCGAAGCATTCGCCGAGGCTGAGGAGTCAGAGACTGAAGAAGTGAAGGTCGCGTTGACGACTGCAGTCATCGAGGGCGGAGGTGATTTCGCCGGACTGACTGGCGCGGTGCCGGGTCTTTTTCCCGTGCCAACGCAAAAACGATCGAAGGATGAATTGAAGCGAGGTGGAACCACGGCTGCCGCCGGCTCAATCGTTTTTGCTCTGTTCTTCAACGTGCTGATTTTCATTGCGGCGCCGTTGTTATTGACGAACGCGCTGTTCATTGCCGCCGGTTGGGCGCCGCCGCCAGCACCCGCGGCGGTTTCCGTTCAGCGGAGCAATGCAGTCGAGAATGCGACGAGTGCACCGGCGGTCGCGCGGGAGAACGATGCGTGGTACGCGCGCACGTGGCGCAGCGTTCGTGGTTATCTGCGACCGGTGCGACCGTCCGTCGGGTTCAATTTGATCGATGGACTGATTCGCATGACGTTTTTTCTGATCATGATCTTCAGCTTCTCGCTGTTGAAAGACATCAGGAGAGTCTTTGAGTATCACGGCGCCGAACACAAGACCGTGTTCACCTGGGAGAAGGGTTTGGATTTAACGGTTGAGAACGCACGACCGCAACCCCGTCAGCATCCACGCTGCGGCACAAGTTTTTTGATGATCGTGATGCTGGTGTCGATCTTGTTGTTTTCAGTGATCAAGTTTGATTTGCTTATCTATAACTTTCTGGTGCGCATCGCGCTGATTCCTTTCGTGGCCGGTTTCTCTTACGAGATCATCCGGTTGTCGGCAAGAAAAGAGAGCGGCGCCTTTTTCAAACTGGTCACGCGCCCCGGGGTTTGGCTGCAAAACATCACGACGCAAGAGCCCGACGATTCGCAGCTTGAAGTGGCCCTCGAAGCGTTGAAGGAATCACTCAAGCTCGAGCCGGCCAACCAGGAAGCGTCGCTCGCGCCGTTATCGTAAGGAATTTCGTAGGGGCAGGGCTTGTCCCTGCCCGCTTCTAATTGTAACGAGCGGGCAGCCACTAGGGCTGCCCCTACAAAACAGAAAAACATGCTCGCAAAACTGGAACAAATCGAAGCCCGCTACGAAGAGATGACAAACGAACTCTCTTCGCCCGAGTTGCTGTCTAATCCTTCGGCCTACGGTAAGGCGGCGAAACAACATCGCGCCCTTGGCGAGATGGTCGAGAAGTATCGTCAATTCAAATCGTTGAGAGAGGAACTCGCCGGCGCGCGCGAACTGATGGACGCCGCCTCCGACGATGACGAGATGCGCGAGATGGCGCGCGTTGAAATCGAGTCATTGCAGGCGCGCCTCGAAGCAACCGAAAACGAGCTGAAAATGTTGCTGGTGCCATCCGATCCGAACGACGAGAAGAATGTGATTGTGGAAATCCGCGCCGGCACCGGTGGTGACGAAGCCACGCTGTTTGCCGCGGAGGTGTTGCGCATGTATTCGCGTTACGCGGAAAGGAACCGCTGGCGCTTTGAGGTGCTCGATGCTTCGGAATCCGGCATCGGCGGCATCAAGGAAGCGATCGCGTTAATCGAAGGCAACAAGGTCTATTCAAAACTCAAACACGAATCGGGCGTGCATCGCGTGCAGCGCGTGCCGCAAACAGAAGCCAGCGGCCGGATTCACACCTCCGCGATCACGGTCGCGGTGTTGCCGGAAGCTGAAGAGGTTGACGTGAAAATCGATCCGAAAGATTTGCGCATCGATACGTTTTGTTCGTCCGGCCCCGGCGGCCAGTCGGTTAATACAACCTACTCGGCAGTGCGCATCACTCACTTGCCAACAAACGTCGTCGTCTCGATGCAGGACGAAAAATCGCAGATCAAGAATCGCGAAAAAGCGATGCGCGTGCTGCGTGCCCGCTTGCAGGAACTCGAAGAGCAGAAGCAGCACGCCGCCGTTGCCAGTGAACGCCGCTCAATGGTCGGCTCAGGCGATCGCTCGGAAAAAATCCGCACTTACAACTTCAAAGAGAACCGTGTCACCGACCACCGCATCGGTCTCACGATTCATCAGTTGGATCAGGTGATGGAGGGCAACCTCGACGAGTTCATCCAGGCGCTGACCACTCACTACCAGGCAGAGAAACTGAAGTCGGAATTGGTTGCGGCGTAATTGTTTCGAAACCTCGACCCCGATTTGTCAAGACGCTCACTTCGCCGAGGCGCTTCTTTCCTTCTCCGCCTCTGCCCAATCGCAAAGCGTCTTAACTTCACTCGGGGAGAGTTTTGAGCCCGGGTGCAGCGGCGTGTACGTACTCAAGGGCATGGCGCCGTCAGTAACCTCGTCGCACATCTGCGTTAGTTTTTTTCCCTGCCGATCTCTTTCCAGACGACCCCACTCGGAGAGGTTCATCATGTGCCGGCCGCCGTTTACATGGTCGACGATGAACCAGGAAATCGGCACAACGTTCGTGTACCACGGCCACACGGTTTTGTTTGAATGACAATCGCGGCACGAGCGATCGAGAATCGCGGACACCTGCGGCGGCATATGCGTGCGCGCGAAGATCGTCTGCGATTCGTCAACCGGCGGATTGGTCCTCGCGGGTCTGATGAACTGCGCGACTAGAAACAGACACGCGATTACGATCGCCAACCACTTCACTACTTTCAATATTATCTTCACGCTCTTCAGCTAATCCGAGGTCGTTTCGATCAATTCCTTGATGCGCTTTCGGATAAAAGTACTTCGTTCGCTTTCGAGAATGCGCTTGAGGATCGGCTCAGAAAATCGTCCGTACTTTCGAATCGATTGCATCGCTTCCTTTCGCACTTGAGGCGAAGCATCATTGAGCAGGCTGATTTGACGCTGGACTGATTTCTCCATTTCCGGCGTGATGACTTCCGCACGGCCTACGAGCACCCGGACGAGTTCCGCCGGACTAGGTTCAATCGTTATCGGCAATACAGCGTCCGTCGTTTGTCGCGGCAGAATGTAGAAGACGCGCAGGCCTTCCTCGAACCAACTGTCGCGCCAGGTCTTGATCATTGCCTCAGCCTCTTTCTCGTAGAGGCCAGAAGCTACGAGCATTTGTTTCAGTTCTTGAAGCAAGGAGTCTCTGTTCTTATCAAGCGTTGGCCGCTTGTAGGTCATCGAGCCAGTGAAGCCGTCGATTACCTGATAACCAATCTTTCCACCACGATTTTCGAAGATGATCGTGTGCGCGATCTGATCCTTCCCAACATTCTTCAATAAAACGTTTTCGCCTTCGAGCTTGACCGCGAGTGGCAGATCAAAAGTTCCCACGCCGCGATAGAAGAGAAATTTTTCCTGCTGTGCCGGTCTTCCTTCCTCGCCACAAACTTGAAGAGGCGCAGAATCAGTTTCACGAGCGGGATAGTAATGGCTTTCCGAATAATCGACCGGAAGATTGAGCCTGGCGCCAGGCATAACCTTCAATCGTCCCCAATCAATCGCCTGGCCGACGGCGCGCGCCTGTGGATACCATTCCGTAATCTTTCCCTTCGGAAAATCAACTTTTACCTGAACGTCGATTTCGTTGTCCGCGTAAAAATAAAGAACCGGCGTTTCCATCCGGACGGCTGCTACCAGATCGCCTTTGAACCGCGGATGGCGCAGCCCTTTGGCTTCCTCCCGGAATGTGTGAACAAACTTCGGCAAATCGCTGGAACCGTTGAGCGGTCGCCATTCGAGAGCAACGCCATCCTTACCGGCAATCGAAGTAAATGTGCCCCACTCATGAACGACCAGGCGGTTTTCTCCGGGGGAAGTTTTCCGAGCGGCTCCGTTCGTCGGACTACTCCAGGCCGAGATCTTGATGCCGATGACTGTCGCGATGCCAAAAACCAGCAGACAAGTTACGATGAATCTCGATGTGATGCGCCTCTTCATTCCAGTTACTCCTCCTTACGTATGTCCGACAAACTTCAGTTTGGCGTGCCGGGCGAAAAGAGCCGCGGCGGAAGCCATCGACAAATTGAAGTTTGTCGGACATTGTCATCTCTTTCCCTGCCATCCGCGAATCTTGCCAAGCCCTCGTGTCCAAACTTTGATCCAGGCTTTGCGCAACGCCGAATCGCCGCTCCAACTCTTCTCCAGACTGTCCTTCCAAGTTTGAAGCATTTGCTCGTTGAGTTGCAAGACTCCGTCACGCGTCACGCCACTGGGCGGCGGCACCAGCGCGGCCATTGCGTCGTAGACACGCGCGCGATCTTTTGCATCGAGGCGCGCGAGCAGGTGCCAAAGAGCCAGCGTATCACGCACGCGCGACTCCGACAGCAAAACATCGAGCGCGCCGTTCTTTGAATCCGTTGCCTTCGCTTCGAAATCGAGTTTGGTTAACGCCGCTCGAAAGCTTTCTGAAGCATCTTCGAAGTACGGTGTGCCTGGTCCAATGCCCACTCTCGTAGCGCAAGCAGCGCCGGCGGGTACCATCGATTCGCGATCTCTCAACTGCAACGCGACCCAGCCAGAGGTAACGCGCAGCAAACTGCCACCGGCATCATCGACTTCGAGAGTGTAAGCGCAACCCAAGTCCGCCGCTACGCCTGACGGGGTATCCACAAAGAACAAACGCGGCGGCGCCCAGATTCGCGCGCTCATTCGACCGCGCGCCAATTCCAGCCGATGCTCCGTGGGACTTGTTTGCAGCAAACGCACTCGCGTGTTTGGATCGATTTCCACTTGTCCGATGTTGCCTACTTCTATGCGCGCGCGCGAGTCGCCATCAGTCTCAAGCCACTGTCCGAGTGTCAACTTTCCCTTGTCGCCGATTCGCGCCGAGCCAATTCGTGGCGAGCCGCCGATGCGCGCAACTTCCCAGAACGGACGTGCCTCGCTTCTATAGAGCCAAAAAATGCCAAACCCGATCGCCAACACGATCGCTGCCGCAGTCACGGCAAAGGATGGTTGAAAAAGAATGCCAAATCTGGATCGGTCGCGGCCTGCAACCTTTACTTGATCGGTTTGCGCGGCCAGCAGCGATTGTAGATCGGTCCACAACGAATCGGGCGCGGCGATCTGCGGCATTTGTTCTGCCAGTTTCACTCCCAGCTTGACCTCTTCAAACTCCGCGCGACAACGAGGGCAGCCGATCAAGTGTTCGGCTACGCGTCGCGATTCTTCCGGCGCCAATTCACCGTGGCAGTAAGCTGATAATTCTTTTCTTACGTGCTTCGAAAACATTTCTAATCTCCCAAAACGATCTGGCCGCGCAAATGCGCCAGACGCTTTGCTAATGCTTTGTGGCCGCGATTGAGGCGTGAGGCGACTGTGCCTTTCGAGCAACCCAATACCTGCGCAATTTCTTCGTACGACAGCTCCTCAATGTACTTCAACAAAATCGGCAAACGAAACTTTGGCTTCAATTCCGCGATCGCCGCCTTCACCGAATCAGCAATCTCGAGCCGCGCGTAATGCTTCTCTTGCGGTCTCCTGTCTTCTACGCGGCTCATTGGCTCCAAGTCTCCAAAAGGAAAAAAGCGTCTCTGTCTGCGCTGCTCATCGATACAAACATTTACTACCATCCGGTAGAGCCACGTCGTAAATTCCGCATTGCCGCGAAACTGAGTGATCGTCGTCATCAGTTTCAAAAACACTTGTTGCGCCACGTCTCCGGCAGCATTTCGATCACCGCCGAGTGAATAGACCGCGATGGAAAAGACCCGGTCTTTGTAAGTTTCAAAGAGCAGGCGAAATGCTTCGCGGTCGCCTTGCCGACAGGCTTCAATGACGTGCGCGTCTACGGTCTGCTGTTCCATTACAGCGCGCTGCTCCATCCGGTCCCTCCATCTGCTAGCAACGACCATTAGACGGAGGCGGCTCTACTTTTCTTCCCAAACTTCATCTGTGGCCAAACGACGGCTCACGCAAAGACGCGAAGAAAAGCACAAGGCGCAAAGTCAAACTCCTGGCGTAAGAAAATCCTTTGCGCCTTGAGTTCTTGCCTTTGCGCCTTTGCGCGAAACGGTCGTTCTTTCCGAGTTTCGAGGCGCGCTATCGCGTCACGTGAACCAGCATCTCGGTTCCGTTCTCAATCTTCAGCTCTTTACTACCCTTTATCGCCAGGGAGCCTGCGCCGCCCGCGCCGCCGATGATCAATCCGATCACCGCGCCTTTGCCGCCTCCGGCGATGCCGCCGATGACCGCGCCGGCCGCTGCTCCGATGCCGCCGCGCTTGATCGTTTGCTTAGTGCGACTGCCGGATTGCACGCCGCCTTCCTGATCGGCCGTGCCCGAATCGGAACCATAAACGCGGGTGACGTAACCATGCAGCGTTCCCTTCTTGCCGTCAGTCAACTCAATCGAGTCGAAGGCGAGATTCATCGTCGTGCGGCCTTTGATCTTGCCCGACTTTACGATCGAGCTGATGTGGCCATGGACTGTCGCCTCGTTGTACTTCACCGGATCGAGAACAGTCACGGTGAACTTATCGCCGACGCGCGATGTCTTGCTCGACAACGTATCGTTGATGCGAACTTTCAGGTTGCTGCCCACCGGCACAATTACGGTTGTCGCCCGCCGTCTCACAGGGCGTCGCAGCCGTGGCTTGTTGCTGTTCTGCCCGACCGTGCTGCTGTTGCTATTCTGCGCCGCGGCGAAAACTGGAATTGAAAACAAAATTCCGAGCGCCAACAATCCCGGAATTATTTTTCTCACTGAATGTAGCCTCATCTTATTTCCTCCCGTAAAGCACATCGAAGAGTGATGCGCGTCAATTTGTTTGCCTATTACTCGGTGGCCCTATTATCCACGACTTTGTTGATCCGCGTAAAGACAACAAAACCGCCTGGCAAGAGCGAGGCGGTTGGTATTTGAACGCACTAGACCGACGCCATGATCAGGCCGTCAGCGCGACCTTCTGAGATTCAGGAGCAGCGACCTCGTCATCCCTTCCGAGCGCGCGTTGCCGATGAACCGAGCCGTCAGATTCAAAGATGTAAGCAGAAGGCGCTTCACGCATAATGATGTCCTGCAAACGCATTAAGCCATAAAGCAACGCCTCCGGTCGCGGCGGACAACCCGGAATGTAAACGTCAACGGGAATGCAGCGATCGACGCCTTGCATCGTCGAGTAAGAATCAAACGGGCCGCCCGTCGAAGCGCACGCGCCCATCGCGATGGCCCACTTCGGTTCCGGCATTTGTTCGTAGACGCGCCGCACCACTGGTCCCATCTTCAAAGTCACAGTGCCCGCGATAATGATCAGGTCGCTCTGTCGCGGACTCGGGCGAAACACGCCGGCGCCAAAACGATCGATATCAAAGCGTCCCGCGCCCGTGGCAATCATCTCGATCGCGCAACACGCCAATCCGAACGTCATCGGCCACAGCGCAGACTTGCGCGCCCAGTTGATCACCGGCGCCGCCAGGTCGACCGCCTTCGCACCGACATTCCGCCGGAGCGAATTCATGATCGAATCAACCGTTGTTAAGACAAATCCTTCTTCGTGTTCAGCCATAGGTCATTGCCGATTTCTGTTTCGTCTTGTTTCGTGTGATTTCGTGGATCGTTCGTTTAGCCGGCGGAGGTTCGACGGTCCACGATATCACACGAAATAAGAACGAAAACCTCTACGCCCACTCGAGGGCGCCTTTGCGCCACGCGTAGTAATAACCGACTACCAAGATACCGATGAAGACAAACATCTCGACGAGAGCAAACTTCGTGAACGAAAAATCGTTACCCATGAAGATGATCGCCCACGGCAAAAGGAAGATCGTCTCCACGTCAAAGATTAGAAACAGCATCGCGACGATGTAGTAGCGCACCGTAAAACGATCGTGCGCCTCGGTCGTCGGATCGATGCCGCACTCATAAGGCCGCATCTTCTGCTTCCCGTAGTTTATTGGTCGCAGGAATCGCCCAAGGACGATCGGCAACACCGGAAACACGATCGCCACCACGAAAAAGATCATCACTGGCCAATAAGCCGTGATTGGTCCACCAACAGTGGGTGCAGTCGTTGTCGTTGCCTGCAGCAGCATCGCGTTAATAAGAAAATCCAAATCAGTCCAGTCGCAAAGATATTAAGTGCCGCGCGAGATCATGTCAATTATTCGGTGCGTTGAAGTGGGTGGAGTTAGGTTGGGAGTTCATCGTCTAGTTTGCTGATTGCCACGACGGATGCGGCTGCGCCGCCTGATGTGCGGAAGGTCTCTGACCTTCCGACGGCATCCCTTAATTGGTGTTGGGGCTACGCCCCGATTCTTTCCTGGGGCATAGCCCCGAAGTAGATATTCGACTACCGGAAGGCCGCAGGCCTTCCGCACATCGGACGGCAGAGCCGCTCGACGCTTTGTCTATCCAACACCCTTACCAATTCTTGGCCGCAGCTTCGGCGTCTTCGAGTTCTTCCTTCCGACGCCAGTAGCCGCAGCGCTCGATGATCGCGCGGGCGGCGGCGAGGTCGTCGCGCGGACCGCGAGCGCGACCATCGACATCGGTGGCCCACGGATACGGCGTGACGGCATGGAAGAGTCTCGCCCGGTAAAGATGGATGTCGGCCAGAAAGAGCGGCATAGGGCCGCGCTCGGCGATTTCCCAAGCTTCGTCCAGGTCCGCCTGCGCGCTCTCGGGGCCGGTGCGCGCGCCATTGAGAAACCGCAGCCAGGTGCGGGTGAGGAGGCCACGGGGGAGGTAGTCCATCTTGCCGGAGTCGTGGAGGCCGTCGACGGCGTCGTCGATATGCGAGAGGTCTGAGGTCAAAAGTTGGTGCTCAGAGTTTTCCAGAATCGCCTCGTAGAGCGCGGCGCGGCCCAGCGTGAGGTGGTCAAGAGCGATGTTGAGGCGCCACTTCTTTTCCTCCTCCCACTTGAGTGTCTGCTCCGCGCGCTTGCGGACGGCGCGGCAAATTTGGAGTGCGCCGGCAGAGCGAAGCGGCGACGGCGCTTTGGATTTCGCCGCTCCCGATTCTTTAGAATCCAAAGCGGCGTCTCCCGATACATCGGGATTGCCACGGCACTCCAAAATTTCCTGCCACGCGGCGCGTTCGGGGTCGACGAGGAGCAGGTCGCAATACAGGAAGCCGCGCAGCCCATACAGCAGGCTCTCGGCCTGCATTTGCTCGGCCTCGCGGAATTGCGTTTCCGCCTCGACGCGGCGGGCCGCTTGCTGCAGGGCGTTGGCGTGTTTCGTTCGCGCGCCACAGCGTATGAACGCATCGCCGCTGCGGTCGGCGTAGGTCACGGACTGCTCGGCGTCCCCCACCGCCACCGCCACCTCGCCCAGCGTCAGCTCCAGTTCGCTTAGGTTGCTGGCGTAGCGAGCGGCTTTGACCCAATCCTCCTGCTTGATGCTCAACTTCAGCGCAGCCCCCATTGGTTCGAGGGCCTCGGTCAGTTGGCCCAAGGCGCGCAGGTAAAAGGCGGTTGAATTTAGCAGCGAGGCTTGGGCGGTTTTCGAGAGCGTGGGTGAGACGCGACTCCACGGGGTCTCGAAGAAGCACTCGACGGCTCCCAAACCGAAACCGCTATCATTAACTATGCAAGGCGAGAAGAGGAATCAGCATCACGGGCGAGAACAGAAATCAGTGACCTTCGCGATGGCGCGTTTCACCGGCAAGCAAATCAATCGCGTGATTCAGCACGGGTTTGATGATCGCGAAGCTCTCGCGCACGGCCTTCGGCGAGCCGGGTAGATTGACGATCAACGCGCCGGAGCGAATGCCACAGACGCCGCGCGAGATCATCGCCATGGGAGTTTGTTTAAGAGTTTCGCTGCGCATCGCTTCGGCAAGGCCGGGCGCTTCGCGTTCGATGACTGCGAGCGTTGCTTCCGGTGTATTGTCGCGCGGCGCGAGGCCGGTGCCGCCGGTTGTTACGATCAAATTAACGTGCTTCAGATCGGCGTAGGCACGCAGCTTGTGTGACAGCGGTTCCAGATCGTCATTAACGATGTCCTGCGCCACGATCTCCGCGCCGAGTTCGGTCAGCAGTTGCGCCAGCGCCTCGCCCGACTCGTCCTTACGCTCGCCGCGCGAGCACGCGTCGCTGACTGTGATTACTACCGCACGAATGTTAGTTGGCATGGTCGATCAAATTGTAGGGGCAACCCTTGTGGTTGCCCGAACCCCCTAATCAAAAGCAAAGGCGGGCAGGGACAAGCCCTGCCCCTACAGACTTATCGTCTCACGTGTTCTTTTAGCCAGCAACGGTCCATCACGACCAACAAGCCGGCATCGAGTGCGCGTTGGGCGGCGGCGTGATCGATGAC
>JBGPWL010000116.1:0-12236 GCA_041492185.1 Pyrinomonadaceae bacterium
CTCAGCGCAGCCGCAAAGGCTTCGTGCATCGCCTCCTCGGCAAGATCAAAATCACCGAGCAAGCGGATCAGAGTTGCCAGGATTCGTCCCGAATCCACGCGATAAAGGGAGTCGAGCAATTCGCGTATCTGCTCATTTATCTGCCCATTTATCTGCTGGGTGGAACGCTCTGACATGACGACGACCTTAGCAAACCAGCTACCCCGAATCAATTTGGCAAACGGCGGATCGAGAAACCAAAGAATCTGGGGTCAGGCCTTCGATTCTGCGATTCTCACCTCGCCTTAGTCCGCGAAGCGGACGAATGAAAATAGCCCAGTCCCGATTCATCGGGGCTGGGAAATCAGGAGCTTTCCGGGGAAAGTCCGTGGAGCGGACGACTGAATGGACTGGAAGCTGTTGAGATTTGAGTTTCAGTCGTCCGTTTCACGGACTGCGATTCATTGTCGTACGCGACACAGCCGATAAATCGGTGGGCCATTTTTATTCCACGGCTGCGCCGACTCTTGCAGAATCGCAAATCGCAGGCCAGACCCCATCAGTTTGCTCCGGTCGGCAGTTCGCCGAGCGGTGGACGACCCTTGCAAAGATCATTACTGGACACACGTGCTAGCCTCAGAATATGCCCGGCTCCTAAATCATTGTCGATAACGCCAATTCCCGCTACTATTACTTACCGGAGAGACACAATGGCTACCGCAAAAGAACACATAAGCGAGATCATCAGACGCCAACCCGATGACAGCACCTACGATGACATCGTTCGCGAGTTGGCCTTTGACCTCATGGTGCAACGCGGCCTGAAAGACTCGGACGAGCGACGCACAATTCCGAATGAAGAGATGGAACGTCGGATAAAGACGTGGCAGAAATTCTAAATTGTTTGGTGAAACGCTATGTCACGAACGCAAGTCGAGATGCCACCGGGATTTGATAACCTGCCGAAGGCTGAACAAGTCCGTTATCTCCAGGCGCTCTGGGACCAGATTTCAGAAAAGCCCGAAGAGATTCCTGTTCCTGAAAGTCATCTGCAACTTGCGGAAGAACGCTTGCGGCGGTATCGCCAAAATCCATCCTCTTCCCAACCAGCCTTTGAGGTGATTGATCGGCTGGCTCGCAACCCCAAGTGAAGCGATACGCGATCGAAGCCGAGCCTGCGGTTGAGGCGGATGTCGAAGCGGCGTTCAACTGGTACGAGCGTGAAGAGCCGAGCCTTGGATTTGAATTCCTCGACGAACTTCGTGCTGCTTATCAGCGAATCCACGATCATCCCTTCGGTTATCAGGATCTCCGTTCAGGCATCCGTCGTGCATTAACGCGCCGATTTCCCTACGCAATCTATTTTTCCATCGAGGGAAGTGTAATTGTCATCGTCGCTGTTCTCAGCACAGCGCGCGATCCTGAAGAATGGCAGCGACGGATCTGAACCTTCCATTCACGATTTACGATCCACAATTCACTTCTCAGACGCGCTTCGCACGTCACGAGGCCAGCCTGAGGCGTGCGCTCCGCGCACGGGTTGTGCCGGCACATTTGAAGTGTTTGTCTTGAGTCCGCGTAGCGGACGCTTGAAAGTAGCCCAGCACTTCAGTGCTGGGATCACGGCAAGAATGAGAAACCCAGCCCGCGAAGCGGGCGACTGAACTCCCAGGCAAGTCTTATCTCAGTCGTACGTTTCACGGCCTGCGATTCATTGTGGTATGCGACACAGCCGATAAATCGGTGGGCTATGACCGGGGCCCCCACGCTGGCATCCCGCGCGGGGTGGGTGTCATTCGTTTGCTGCGCCGACTTTTGAAGCAAACAGAATCGCAAATCGCAGGCCTGACCCGGTCTTGACCCTGTTATAGATGATCCGCGGATTATTCCAGGCGTTACCGGGCAAACCGTGACGCCGTCAGCGTCACATCCGCTTTGGCCCAGGCTTTCTTGAAACGCGCTTCCACTAACGCGGCGTCATCATTCTTTCCTTGCGCCTTCAACGCCTGCATCAGCCCGAACAGGGCCCACCCATTCTCGCGATTGCGACGCAGGTCTTCCCAGTAAACCGTTTCCGCTTCGGCGGGACGTCCGGCCGCTAATAGCACCGCGCCTAGAGCCTGACGCGGTGGATAGTGAAACTCAGCGGGCTCCGTGTAAACCAGAGCATCTTCCAATCGCACCGCGCGTTCCAGATGCGAAACTGCTGAATAGTAGTTCTTCTTCGCGCCATCAATCTCGCCCGCGAGAACTTCATTAGCGATCGTCAACACCGCGCGCCCGGTGTTCGGTGAAAACAGTGGCCCATCGAGCGACTTGTCGGACATCAACGCATTCAGCTTCGCGAACTCCGCTTCGGCTTCGTTTGTCTGACCCTTGCCGAGGAACGCTGTGCCGCGCGAGTAATGCCACATGCCCGTTAGGTACGTGCTGGCAGAGGGCGGTTCAGGCTCACGCAGCATCTCGTCCCACCTTCCAAAACGCGTGAGCGCGTAATAAGGCACGACGCGAAAGCCGGCGAGCAGCGGAACGGCTTTCAGAGTTTCGTCACTTACTTGCGAAGCTGCCTTGCGCGCTGCTTCGATCGCGAGCTTGCTATTTCCTTCGGCGGTTGCTGCGAACGACAGGAAGTGCAGGTTGTGCGGATAGTAGGCCATTGGATAGAGGCCCTGCGCGCGGCACTGCGAGATATAGTCTTCATCAGCGGCAATGGCCATCTCGTTACTCTTCTGTGCGTCGGCGTAACGGCCCACGCGCTGATAGATGTGCGCGGGCATGTGCACCATGTGACCTGCGGCGGGCATGAGCGTCAGCAGGCGATCAGCTGCCGCCTCGGCTTTGTCCGCCTGATAAGCCTCCATCAGGTGAATGTAGAGATGCAGCGCGCCGGGATGATTCTGATTCTTCGCGATTACTTTCTCGGTCAGCCCGACAATCTCTGATGTGCGGTCATACGGCGTGCCATCTTTCGTCCAGTAACCCCACGGCCGCAGGTCCATCACCGACTCGACGTAGAGCATTGAGATATCGTCGTCCTCCGGAAACTGCAAATGCACTTTGCGCATGGCATCGGCATAGGCCACGTCGTTCGCTCTACGATCTTCCGCGCGCCCGTTGTAGCGATATTTCAAAGCATCAATCAGCGCCTGCTCGCGCGGCGATGCTTTCGCTTTCAACGCGATCGCTTTTCGAATAGCGTCGAGCGCTTTCGGCTCGGCACTTGGATCCATTGGAGCGTTGATGTTTGGCCCCAGTGCCAACGCTTCACCCCAAAATGCAATCGCCAGATTCGGATCGAGGCGCTCTGCTTCACGATACGCCCGACCCGCCTCCGCATGATTGAACGCGTACGACAGGTTAAACCCCTGATTCATGAAAAGCTGGGCCTGCGCATTTTTCGTGGATACGGGAAACTTGTGATCGCCAAGATTCTGCAATCGCGGCGCGATCGCGCCGGTCGGCGACACGCCTTGCTGTGCAGGCTCTTTGTAGTGAACGTGATTAGGTTGTGATTTGTCCTGGCTAAAACCCACCGTTTGAAATCCAGCGACAAACAGGATGAGAACTATGGCGGTAAATATGGATTGTGCGAATTTCATCGAGTGCATCTCCTCAGTTCTATTGATTTGAGCGGCCAGATTTTACTGCGGTCAAGATAGGACTTCAAGGGTTTTGTAACATGCGCTGGTGCAAAGTCTGTGATCTCCCTCCCCACTGGGAGAGGGTTGGGTGAGGGTCTAAGCATAGCGGGCAGGCCATCAACGCGACCTTGAAAATTTCGACCTTCGGAGGTTTTCACGCCGCGGGGTTGAAATTCAATAGCCGTGGGCAACGCCCACGGATTAGAATCGTCCGCGAAGCGGATGAATGAAACAAGCCCAGCGCTTTAGCGCTGGGAAATCAGGAGCTTTCCGGCGACAGTCCGTGGAGCGGACGACTGAATGGACTGGAAGCTAGTGTCCCGACTCTAAAGTTCGCGTATCAAGTAGCCAGTTTGTTTTGGTCTTCAGTCCCAGAGGGACGCAATGTTTATAGCATCAAGCTCTCAAAAAACTCTTAAGCTCCGGAGGAGCGGAACATCTGGTATTGCCGAGAAACATTGCGCTCCTACGGAGCTACGAGAGTCTGCTGCAACATCCACTATAAATATTTCGTCCCTCTGGGACTGAAGACTTCGCAGACCAAAATAGTCGGCATATTAATCGCACGAACTTTAGAGTCAGGACACTAGCGAGGTTTAAGTTTCAATCGTCCGTTTCACGGACTGCGATTCATTGTAGTATGCGACACAGCCGATAAATCGGTGGGCTATGACCGGGGTCCCCGCGCGGGCATCCCGCGCGGGGTGGGTGTCATTCGTCGGCTGCGCGGACTTTTTGGGCAAACAGAATCGCAAATCGCAGGCCTGCCCCCCAGCCAGATCGCGTTGGTCGAAAACCGCAAAATCGCAGGCCTGAGCCAGATGTCACCTCCTCATCTCAATTGTTAGGAGAACTATTGAGATCTAAACTCACCGAGCCGAGTGCATTCAATCAAGCGATCCATTGTCTTTAGAGTAAAGACCTTCCCTCGCGTTGCATAGAGCAGCTTTTTCATATCCTCTCGACGAACGCCAAAGCCCCGACCGCCGATACATGCCACGACTTCATATTTGGGTTGATCCTTTGGCTGGTTCGCCATACTGAGCGCGCCGAGATGTTGGACTCGGGTAACTTTGTCGCGTGCCGTTCCATCGTCTTCAGTAATCTTCGCTTCGATAATAACTTGCGGGTTGAATTCGCTTGGAACGATGAAATCTGGCGCTTGGTCGAAGCCGGGCAGACGTTCCGCTCGCTTAGTTTTTCGATAGCTAATGCCAGCGGCACTGAGGACGCTCTCGATCGCATTCTCCATGCCATCGCCGATCAACTCAGAAATGGAATCTCGATGACCGGCGAAAGGACGCCCAAGAAATCGTTCATACAAGAGCATCGCATATGGAGCGCCAAGCCCGGCAACAGCTTGGAGAGATTCTAATCCGCTCTTGGTGTCAGCCTTATCTAATCGATGAAGCTTGTTATCGTCTATCGGCGGAGCACCCTCCGCCAGCAATTGCGCGCCAGCATCAATCAGAGCATTTAGTCGTGTAACACCAATGCCTCTTGTCGGTAACGGTCTGAGTGGCTGCAGACGGACTGTTCGATCAAGGTTGCGGATGAAACCCTGGGAAACCACAACTCCTGTCCGTTGTGTTGCAACGTAGGCCCATTCCGGCGGTGTAAACCCCAGGATAGTTCGTACCACAATGAATGCTATTGGAACTTCGACTATTGCTGCTAAAAGAGTGTCGGGTGAAACATTAGTGAATTGCTTTGTCGATTTTTCAGCGCTTCATAACCGGTTTCGAAAACCGCGTAATCAATAAAGCCGGCGCCTTTCGGGAGGATGAGAAACTCAGATTCGAGGCAAGAGAAGACCGCCGAGACGTATTCATCCACGTTAGCTTCAAGCTCATCGTACGGGACCTCAAAAGGAAACGTTATCATTATGAGAATTGAGTGGCGCTAAGCGCAGACTCGCTCAGCGCGCGATGTCCAGGTCGTCTATATTTACTCTCGGCTTCGACTAAGCCGTGTTCAATTGTCTCAAGTCCGCCCAAGGCAGTAATTTGCTTTTCGACCGCAATGAGCCCCTCGTCAGCGCTTTGAAGCTTATTCCATGAATTCCTAAGTTTCCACACGGCCAGCCGAATCAGATGACCAAAAATGATGCAGCGAATGTCCCCTCGAGTCGGAAGATACTCTGAAAGTTTCAGCTCGCTTATATCATGCGCAACCAAGGCCGCGATCGCCGCAGGATCGTCTACGACATAGTTGCGTGGAATCGCTCCCGTCGACCTGCACACGAAGATCGTATCAACCACTGAGGAGCCGGTGCCGCTAATGTGAATCGAACCTCCCATCTCTGCTGGACAAGGCAACGACGCCGTGCAAGTCAAACCTGCATCCAGCATAGCTACTGCAATCGGGTAGTAAGCATCGAGTCGATTGTGGTGATAGGTGAAAACAAAAGGACCACCCGGTTTCAGCGCCACCGCCATTCGCGAGAAAACTTCCGAGAGACCTTCGGTGAAGTGCTTTAAGCCTCTCTCCATGGTGATGTTTCCGGTTAATTCATTGGCATTACGAGTAGATGTCTGTTTGAATGCCTCAACATCGCTCCCGATCAATCGACGCAACCAAACGTAGCAGAAATCCATTAGCTCGGCATACTGAACGTTGCCGAAATAAGGAGGGTCAGTGAAAACTGCATCGAGAGACTCTGCCGGTAAGTCGATCGATGTCGCGCTTGCGCAGTTGAGTGAAACGCTGCGCCCTTGCCCATTTAAGTCTTCGTCATCACCTATTGTTTCTCCACGAATCGGCACTTGAATCTTGCTTCCATTCTTGTGGCGCATTTCAAAAGGTGCTTTACAGTAGGATTTTGCCTTAGCGTATTTTTCAACTATGTTTGCCCATCCGCCACTGCCAATAGCTGTGCCCTTGACGGCATTCCGAAGGCCAAGAATGTTTGATTCACATTGAATTAGTCCAACGGGGAAGCCGTGAACAGAAAAGATGTCCAGGGACTTTAATGCCATCCGATCATATCTGCACAGCATGTTCTGGTATCGAAGTAAGTCCGAAAGGTTGGTCGCCAATGCGTTGCGTAGCGGCTTATCGTTCAGGTGTGAGATCGCTTTACAACTCAGAGCCAATCCTAACAACTGCCGAGCATTGAACATCTCACTGTAACGACGGTAGCCCCATCGATGAAGGCGATCGGTTTCGTCCCCAGCAGGAATCTCGTCATCCGGGACGAACGGCGAATTCAATCTTCCATAAGCGGATTCCGCCTCGGCGAAGCGAGACAGATCCAATTCATCCGCCCGTTTGAAGAAGCGACCCTTGTGTCTTATTCGGCATCGGTTGCAATGATATTCAATAGCATAAAGGCGGTGACGCGGTGCTCCGTTGCGGGCCATTTGATATTTATTGAGTCGTCCGCATCGGGCGCACTTGCACTGATTTTGCTTCGCCGGTCCACCGAGAGACAGTTCACAACCACAACCTCTGCACGATCCGGGTACTCTGCGATTCTCGACCTCCGTCAACTCGCCGCAATGAGCGCAGACAATCACGTTTTTCGGATGACGCCGATCTTCCGCCAGAAGATAGCCGGAAAAAAGGTCCATATCGTGCCCGCATCCCTCACAAGCGTGGATCTTGACCCAAAGAAAGTACTTCACGTCCGCGTCAGTGCCGCAAATACCACATGTCGTCTTGTAGAGGTGTCCGACCTTTTCCTTCAACCAGCAGATAAGTTTCGTCGCAGCCTCTCTATATGCTTTAAGATCGAGGGATTCGATCTCTTGTCGGACGATCCAGTAAGCCATTGGATTGATGTCAAATCCAATGATGTCACACCCCACTCTGTTGGCTTCCAAGAGGGGCGTACCTCCACCCATGAAAGGATCGGCGACCTTCAATCCCTTGAATTCATTTGCTTCGTAAAATCGATCCCTAAGCTGATCTCCTCCAAACTCTGACAGAAGCAACGCGCGAAACAGCGTACCAGGGCGCCGCGCAAACCACTTGTGCACAGCAATGATTGGCCTGTAGTTCTGTTGTATCTGTTTTTCGCGGAGGGCAAGGCCTGCGACAAACGGAATGTCAAAATCCTTCTCTATCATTGATGTCGTACTTTATCACGAACCCTGTCACTCAACGGACAGTCGTATTCATTTTTTTCGACTTTCTAGTTCAACTACTGCAACTAGTGTAAGTCCGTCGGTTTGCCATTAGATTTGCAGAAAGCTCGATGAGGCCAAATTACCGTTGAGAATCTGGGGAATCTGGGGTCAGGCCTTCGATTCTGCGATTCTCACCTCGCCGAATGCAACCACCACGCTGGACTCTTGAAGTAATCAGTGGCGTTGGTCGAGAATCGCAAACTCGAAGGATTTTGAACGCCGGGGTCAGGCCTTCGATTCTGCGATTCTCTCAAGCAATACGGAAGCGACCACAATTGAGAATCGCAAGAATTGCAGGCCTGACCCCAGATCTCTCAATTACAGGCGGTGCAGATCGGAACGGACTTCGGACTAATTCCGTAACGCCTCTGCGTTCCTCTGCGAACACCTCTCCGGCCCTCTGCGGTCAAAAGAGATCCGAAAAACCAACCGCAGAGAACGCAGAGGGCGCAGAGAAAAACCTACACAACTGGGTCATCCAAAAGTATGATTCCCCACGAATTTGGCAAAATCATCCAAAAGAGTGACGACAAAACGAAGTGTCAGAGATAGATTCCGGAGCGAAGTTCAAAACCTAAGAAGGCGGGAGCAGCAAAAAATGAAAAAGACAGTTCTGACGTTTGGTTTGATTTCCGGGTTCATCATGATTGCCATGATGACCCTTTCCCTCGTTTTTTCGGAGCGAATCGGCTTTGGCCACAGCCTCACTCTCGGCTATACGATTCTAATTGCTGGGTCGCTGCTGGTGTTCTTTGGGATTCGTTCATATCGCGAGAATATCGGGGGCGGGCAGATTAGTTTCGGCCGCGCGTTCGCGGTGGGGATCTTGATTACGCTCGTCGCCAGCGTCTGTTATGTCGTTGCGTGGGAGATCATCTATTTCAAGTTCATGCCTGATTTCGCCGACAAGTACGCGGCGTACATGATCGAAAAAGCCCGGGCCGCCGGTGAAAGCGCCCAGAAGATTCAGGCCATCGCCGATAAGATGAAGAGCATGAAGGCGACGCTCGACAATCCTTTCCTCAACGCCGCGTTCAGTTTCCTTGAGCCGTTTCCGATTGGCTTGATCGTTACGCTGATCTCAGCAGCGATCCTGCGCAAGAAAGCAGCCAGGCAGGCGGCGCAGCCCTAGCAGGTTGCTGAAAAAACTCCCTCTCCCGTTGGGAGAGGGCCGGGGTGAGGGCTTGAGGTAATGTAGTAACTAAGAGATTCTTTGCTTTCGCTCACCTCAGACCCTCACCCTAACCCTCTCCCAAAGGGAGAGGGAACTTTCTCAACAGCTCTTAGGACAATCACTGGCCTAGGGCGAAGCCAGATAGTTCAACGGCGTCTTGGCGCCCGCAGGCGACCGTCACGTTCATTGCCTTGTTATGCGGCATTCTGGTCATGAGCTTCTCATTGCGGTCGTCGATAATCCATCAAATCAGAAGAACCTTGCTCACCATTGGAAGGCCAACGTCGCGATGCAGCCAGGAGTGTCCGGCATCCGCTGACGCGTACAGATTACCCGCCTTGTCGCCGACCGCAAGCGCAGACCCAAGTGTGGCGATGCAGCCCGTATCGACGATGCCTCCGAGCCATCTGGGGAGACCACCGACGGGCTCGAGCGGACCTTTCCCGTCTAGCGTCCCTTCTATGGGCCGTCGATAAACTGCTCCCTGGGCTGCGAAGTGGTCGGTAGCGGCAGACACGAGAATATCCTTTTCCGAAAATGCTGCCGCGGTGCAATGCAAGGCATGCAGGCCCTCCTGTTCGACCGTCCAGGTAACGCCGCCGTCCCGGCTGATACAAAGTCCAACCGCCGCCGCCGCGATCACCGTGCGGGGATCAGACGGGTGCGCGCAGACTTCGTGGACGTCACTCTCGACGTCAATGGTAGGTTGCCACGTCACACCCCCGTCAATGGAGCGCGGAATGCCCCCGACATGAACATTCGCTAAGAGCGCAGCGCCGTCTGCGGTGGCCGTCATCGAGCGAACTCCCAGCGGTGGTCCAACGACTTTACCGTCTATCAGCGCCGAACCTGCGTACCACGTTTCTCGTCCCGGAACGGTCTCGAACCCGCTGAGCGGACTAATCTCGCCATTTTGGCTGACGCAGAGGACACGCGCATCGTCCGTCCCGAGATAGATCACATCGCCGACTGCCGTCAGGCATGCGAGGTCCAGTTGGCTGGTAGTGATCGTACTCCACGTGCCCTCGCAAGTACGACGGCAAAGAGAGTGTCCATCGACGATGGCGAAAGCGCCTCCATCCCGATCTGGCGCCATGGCTCTTACAGAATGTCCGGCAAGTTCCTGGCGTCGCGTTTCCGGAGCGAAGACGAACAACCCGTCGCTCCAGGTGGCCGCAAGTATGCTAGGCATCGTCATCTCAGCATCCTATTTCCAGCTCGGAATAAGCTTCAGCTTGAACACTTTTGCTGTTTTACTCCCAAAGACAAGAAGGTGTCTAACGTTAGAGTTGAAGCAGCGCGGCGTTTGCAAACTGGCTGATAGCTATCAGTTGTCAGCTTCTGATCCCGCGCTCCGGTCCAACAAAATGTTCGGTGTTGGTTTTATCCGCGGCGAGGCTACGTTCGAGATCTTGCCATATACCAAACATCATTGCTGTAGATGAATCTGATATTACCGTTCTCCGTGACTGAGTACTTGCCTCCGGTCATATAGAGTTTGTTATCGAAAATCCAGGCTGCAACTCCGCCTCTCGGAGACCAGGGAGCGGATTCTTCTTTCCACGTCACCCCGTCCTCCGTCACCAACGACGACCGCGCGAAGTTGCCGTCGCGGTTCGCGCCGATGAGCCACAACTTACCGTCGAAAACAATCGGCATGCCTTGGCCGGATGTTCTTAGTTGGTCAGTCAGTCGCGTCCAGTTGAGTCCGTCGACGGAAGACCAAATTTCGCTCCCTTCTCGTTCGTTGAGCTTTGGCGTTCCGTCGATCACCCCTCCGCCGATAACCCAGATGCGATTATTGAACACCACGGCAGTTGGCACATTGCGCGGACTCCACGCAGCATGTTCGGCAACTCTGGTCCAATGCACGCAGTCCGATGAATTCCAGACGTCGTTGTAATAATTCTTTCCGTCAAAGCCGCCCAGCAACCAGATCTCGCCGTTGAAAACTACTGCGCCGTAAAAGACCCTCGCAGGCAGATCCGAAGTTTCCGCGAGCACTTCCCACCGCTTGAAGTCACTTGTGCGAGCGATGCGTGAACTTAGGCGCATGTTCGTGTAGTTGCCTTCCATAGTGCCCAACGCATAAACGGCATCATTGAATTGCACGTACCTTTGATAACCAGAGTTCAAGCCAGCAACGGGTAGCTCTGATTTCGTCCAGTTCCGCCCATCCGTCGAATACCAATTGCCCTGGTGGTGAAATGCCCACATCTGATTACGCACGGTAAAGACTGGAAAGTTGTAGGCTCCCGGGAACGCCGCGCCGTCTGTCACCTTCGTCCACGAGTATTGCAGGGGTTCGCTCGATGCGCTGCTTGGGTAATTGTTGGTCTTCCCTACGCTGCAAGCATTAACTGGTAAACAGGCGACTGCAGTAAGCATCAGAGCAACTGAAATTCGCTTCGAAAACAACATTGAATTTACCCCTCTTTTAAGTCAGTCGGCGAATTGAGCCGCGCTCTGTGATTAGACTCTGATCGGCAGTAATTTCTTCCAATACAAGTAAGACGCCTGAGTTGACGCGGCGGCGGCGCATTCAATCAAGCATCGCCGGACGAATCAAGTTGAGAAACACGCTCCCGCCGCTCGCGTCGAATGTTATGCGCCTGTTTCACTGGGTAGATTTCCCCGACTCCCCTTGGATTTGCTTGCCACCAAGAAGCCCGACAACCGCACCGAAGCCAATTTTGACTAGATCAAACATCCCCATTATTACCTTTTCGAAGAGGGGATGTGGCTCTTTGCCTATGAGAAACGTTAGTGTCACGCAAAGGATCGCGAAGAGGAACGTACCACCGGCCGCGGTGAGGAACACAAGCTTGAACTGAGGGTTAATTGGGGGATGTTTGACAGCCTCTCGTCGCATCTTATCTGAGAGCGGCACGGATTGAACGGCAAGCAAGGCGTTCTTACCGTCGGCGGAGTCGGGACATACGTACCTTCCCAGTTGGGGTGACCAAACAGACCGCCGACTCGGTTGCTTTAAACAGTCAGACGCAATACTTATCATTTCTGAGATCATGCAGGAGTACTCCTTTCACTGTGGCTGGCGCATAACGTTTGAGTTGACGCGGCGGTGCGATTCAAAGCACCCTCCGCCGCACCAAGCAAGTTGCGAAACACCCCCCGCCGCCCGCATCCGATTTGTTCGGCGGAGATTCGATTACTGCGATTTTACGTTTTGAGATCACGAAGTAATCGTTCAAATGCCTTTTGATAGTCACCAGGCGTTTTCCAGTGGCAGAAGTCTCCAATATTCCGTGAGCGTCGGATATCAGCAGGCCAGCCCGTTTCAATTTTCATTAC
>JBGPWL010000088.1:0-19046 GCA_041492185.1 Pyrinomonadaceae bacterium
CCACTTGATGAAAAGAACTCGACCCCAGATCGAGTCCGACGTAAACTATGCTCATGCAGATGTCTCCTCCTTAAAACAGGTGTTGGAAAAGGCAGGGTGATTATCCTGCCGGAGACATCTGCACGCTTAATTTGAAAGCCCGACTTTCATCGTACCATTGGACCGGAGCGGCGGCAGCGTATCCCTCAACTTGATTGCTCCGGCGGAGCTTGAATGATTTCGCGCCGCCCGGTCAACTCCACCGTTATGCTCAACTCACGAGGGTTGCGAAAAATGAATGTGGACGGGTTATTCTGAATGATTGGTCTTGCTCCGCTAACGGAGCACTACCGAATGATTAGGACGATGGAGGTAGGTAATGAAAATCAGTAACCTGTTTCTGATTGCAAGCCTCGCAGTGCTTCTCTGCTCTTCAGTTGCGAGAGCGCAAGAGATGCAGCCGCATCGGCACGAGGGCTCAGAACAACTCGGACAGGTCAACTTTACCGTGTCCTGCACCGCTGCGTCCCAGAAGCAATTCAATCGCGCGACTGCTTTGCTGCACTCCTTCTGGTACGGAGAGGCGGAAAAGGCGTTTTCCGCGATTGCCATGGATGAACCCACCTGCGTCATGGCCCACTGGGGCGTCGCCATGAGCCTCTATCATCCCGTCTGGGCTCCTGCTAATGCTGCGGAGCTGCAGAAGGGATGGGCCGCTGTTGAAAAGGCAAAGTCCGTAGGAGCCAAGACCGATCGTGAGAAAGACTACATCGCGGCGATAGAGGCTTTCTATAAAGATTACGACAAGCTCGATCACCGAACCCGCGCTCATGCTTACGAAAAGGCTATGGAGCGGGTCTATCTGAGTTATCCGAAAGATCGAGAGGCTGCGATCTTTTATGCGCTCGCGCTGCTGGGCACGGCCTTGAACACTGATAAGACTTACGCAAATCAAAAAAAAGCCGCTGAGATTCTTAATAAGGTCTTGCCCGTTGAGCCGAAGCATCCAGGCGTAGCGCATTATCTGATTCATAGTTTCGACTATCCGCAGCTTGCTCAACTGGCGTTGCCCGCCGCGCGCAGCTACGCCAAGATCGCCCCTTCGTCTCCTCACGCGCTTCACATGCCCTCTCACATTTTCACGCGCCTGGGACTGTGGCAGGAATCTATCCAGTCGAACCTCGCGTCGGCAGCGGCGGCGAAGGACTATGTGGCCAGGACTCGTCCTGGTGTTGCCTCTTTCGATCAGCTTCATGCTTTGGACTACCTCGTGTATGCCTACCTGCAAGGCGTCGAGGACCAGAAGGCTAAGCGAATACTCGATCAGGCCAACGCTCTCAATAAAGTTGACTCCGAAGTCTTCGCGGCAGCTTATGCCTTTGCCGCGATACCGGCGCGCTACGCCCTGGAAAGACGCAACTGGTCAGAGGCAGCTCGCCTCCAGGTTCATCCAATCGATTTTCCCTGGGAGCATTTCCGCTACGCCGAGGCTATTACGTATTTCGCGCGCGCTGTCGGGGCTGCCCGGAGCGGCGACCCGAACGCCGCGCGGAAGGATGTTGAAAAGCTCTCCTCGATCCAGAACGCACTTGCCGAGGCCAAAGATAGCTATTGGTCCACTCAGGTCGAGATTCAGCGCCGATCGGCAGCGGCCTGGCTCGCACACGCTGAAAAAGATGACGAGGAAAGTCTAAAGCTCATGCGCTCGGCTGCCGACCTTGAGGATTCGACGGAGAAGCATCCAGTTACGCCTGGCCCAATCATACCAGCGCGCGAGTTGCTGGGAGAGATGCTCATCGAACTCAATCAACCGGAGCAGGCCTTGCGAGAGTTTGAGACCTCACTTCGCAGTTCGCCAAATCGATTCAATGGTCTTTATGGCGCGGCGCGGGCGGCTGAACTTTCAGGGGATCGGCAGAAGGCGGGGACTTACTACGCAAAAATTGTGGCGCTCTGCGACCACGCCGACGACGTCAGAGCCGAGCTTCTGAAGGCGAGGGAGTTTCTGGCGAAGAAGTAATTAGGTTCCCCACGCTTTAGCCCTGGAATAGAATCAATTACGACGTACTAACCGTAACCGCGCCTGGCAGTATTCTTCACGGGCGAATTCACTGATGGGGTATGGGGTGGCACTGGTGAGCATCGCTTAGATTGGCTGCCGGTAACGGCTACGGAGCAAGCATGTTTCCACGAATGCCACCAGTGGGCAGTTCGCCAAGCAGCTGCCGGTCTTGTATAACCTGCGGCCCAACAAATCGTCGCAGGTGAGCCGCGATTGCGTGTCCTTCATCAAGTCTTTATTCTCTCAGATTGTCGCGACTCGCGCGGTTACCTGAACTCAAATGTTGGGCGTTCAGACTGTCTTCGTCGAATCCATTCTCATCGGAGGTCATCCATGATCATTGCCCTGGCATCGCCTGCGGTGGCTTTAACCCTCGATGATGGCTTGGACAAGATCAAGCGGTTGCTGTCCGAAGCTTCGGCGCAAGGCGCGGAGATCGTGTGTTTCCCGGAAGCGTATCTCCCAGGTTTGCGGGGACAGGATTTTGAAGTATTGCCGTTTGATCAGAGCGAGCAGGAACGGGTGCTTCAGGCTGTGGCGCAGTGGGCGCGTGCCTTTGCGGTGGCAACGATCCTTGGGATGGAAAAACTCACTGAGGCGGGCCGGCAGATTGTCGCCGTTGTCATTGACGCCCGGGGCCAGATTCAGGGATACCAAACCAAGAACCAACTCGACCCGACCGAAGATCAGTTCTATGTGCCCGGAAATAACAGGGAACTCTTCGAGATCAACGGGGTCAAGTTTGGCGTGGCGATTTGCCATGAGGGCTGGCGCTATCCCGAAACGGTGCGATGGGCGGCGGCGCGCGGCGCCAAGATCGTCTTTCACCCACACCACACGGGGAGTGATCGAGAAGGTGTTCGTCTGACCGAGTGGGGCGGGACCGGCGGGCCTTACTACGAGCAGGCGATGATGATGCGCAGCATGGAGAACACGATCTACTTTGCCAGCGTCAACTATGCTTTGCGCTTCCAGGAATCGGCGACAAGTCTAATCGCTCCGTCAGGCCAATGCCAGGCGTACTTACCGTATGGACAGGAAGGCGTACTGGTGCAGGCAATCGATGTCGAGGAAGCAACCGGTTTGTTGGCTACTCGATACGCACCCGAGCGTTATCAGGAATTCAGGTTGAAGTGAGCGCCCAACACTGTCTGCACCAGCAGAGGCCGCGAAGCAAGCCTGTTACTCTTCCCTGAGCGTTCGGCGCTGCCGCCGATGCGACACGTTAAGCGGCGCGGCGCGTCTGCGGCCAAAGCGCAGCGCATCAACTTGAATCTTTGGAACTCAGGAATTGCCTACCTATTGACTATCCATCATGACAGCAAACACTTTGACGCTGGCAGCATAGTCGTTGACGTTATAGCGACTGAGCAGATCTCTGAGATCGCCGTGAAGGTCGCGTTTTGCATCGTCGCTGGCAGCCGGGCCGCAGCAACTACTCGCCATGATCGGCAGATTCTTCTCCGCTGGCTGTTCACTCATTGACGGCGAGCAGCAGGCCGCCTGGTTTTCAACTTTAGCGTAGGCGTTCAGATCGGCTCCTGAATCAATGATCGTGAGGTCGCTGAAACCCGCGTCCAGCAAACCCTGCCGATACTCCGCAAACGAGATCGCGCCGGCAATGCAACCCACGTAAGCGAGCACATCGCTACTTATTTCCAGCGGCAGTGGCTGCTTGAGGGCGATGTCACTAACGGCCAGGCGGCCGCCCGGCTTGAGCACGCGAGCAATCTCACGAAATACAGCCCGTTTGTCAGGCGCCAGATTGATAACGCAGTTACTGATGACGCAATCAACCGTTTTGTCCTCCAGCGGCAGATGGTCAATCGTCGCCAGGTGAAACTCCACGTTAGCCGCGCCGTCCGGCTGTTTCGTTGCGTTGCGCCGGGCGAGATCGATCATCTCCGGCGTCATGTCTATTCCGATCGCGCGTCCTGTCGGACCTACTCTCGCAGCGGCCAGGAAGACATCAAGTCCGCCACCCGAACCGAGATCAACGACCGTTTCGCCCTCGCGCAGGTTGGCGATGGCGGTGGGATTGCCGCACGACAATCCCATATTGGCCTCCGCGGGTATCGAAGCCAACTCCTCCGGCGTGTAGCCGAAAGCCTCGGCGACCGCGCGCACGCGGGTATGTTGGCTGGAGAGGCCGCTCTCTGCGACCTGTGCGTATCTCTCGCGGACGGCATCAGTGATTGTTTGCGACATAAAACTTACGACCTTTCTTTTGCATATACGTTAAAGCGAATATGACCATAGCCTGTCCGTCCAGAACATATATGTCAAGTCGCATGTGACTGCGCCAGAATCTCGGCCGTTAGACGCTTCAAACAGCAGCAGCGGCAGCAGCCGAATCTGCCTACCGCTGCGTCTGGTTCTCCTAGTATTGCCAATTCACAGTTACGAAACCGGTCCCGCTGGTCGGGACTGTGTACTGATGATTGTTGCCCGCTTCCCAGGTCACCGCTCCGTTGGCAGCTATCTTAATGAATTTGAACTGGATGGTTTGTCCGGCCGGCATGCTCGCGTTGATGAACCAGTTCGGATAGTTCGGAGTCAACATGGGTCCGACCGCGCCGTCCCAAGTCGCGTTCCACTGGCTAAGTTCGATTGTATTGCCGGTCAGAAAGATATAGTCACCGACCTGCGTTGGGCTCGCGTTGTTGACCGTGAACGTGACCGGGATCAGTTTGGCCGTGAGCGCGGTGTACTGAATGCCGTTCGAAACCTGACCCGATGAATTGGTTACCGTGACCGTATAAACGCCATTGGTTAGAGAGGGCGTGGTGCAGACAATCTGTGTCGGCGTCCATGAGTTGATAGTCGCCGTGGTCGTGCCAAACTTCACGCTGCCCGCGGTCGAACCAAAGTTGCGACCGGCGATCGTGACCTTGACGCCGGCTTGTCCGTTGGTTGGCCCTATCGAGCCCACTTCGGGTGGCGCCGCACCTTCGACGAATTGCCAAACAGAGACAGTGTGCGCCGGCAAAGTGAAGTTCGTCACCGGGTTGTTGCCGCCCGATCCCGAACTCACGCTGATCGAGGGACCACCCAGCAATCCGGTCAGGTAGTCAGTATAAGTTCCCGCCGGCAGCGCCGTGTTGAGTCCGCTGATCGCATACGACGACGTGTCATTTTTGTTGATGGCAACCAGCACAGTGTTGCCAAAAAATCTTCGTTCGTAGATGTACACATCATTATTGATCCAGCGCTGGCTCATTGAACCGTAGGGAACTGCCGGATTGTTGTGGCGCAAAGTAGAGAGCTTGTTCACTAGCTGATAGGCGGTGGTCGTAGTACTGAAGCCCGGCATCATCGGCCGATTGTATGGATCAGTGCCGCCGTTTGTGTCGTTGTGCAGATACTGCTCTGTGCCGTAATAGATGCAGGGAATGCCGCGGCTGGTCAGCACGAACGCCATCGCTTCGTGCAGCCGATTGTTGTTGTTGTTAACGGACAGGAACCGCGCCATGTCATGATTGTCGACAAACGTCACGAGATCTTCTTTCCAGGTAAAGTTACTCCCTTCCTGGGTGATGACGCCGTCGATCTCGCTGAAGTTCGTATTCGATGCAAAGACGTTGCGGATGGCCGTGTTGAGTGGAAAGTCGAGCATTGAGATTCCGCTCTTGTTGGCGAACTTGTACGAGTCTCGATAGAGCGGGTCGGAGGTATTGCCCTGAAACCATTCGCCGAATATGAAACTGTCGCCGAAGGTGTAAACCGAGTTAGCCAAGCTGTATTCCCAACCCCAGGTTGCATGTTTGATCGCGTCAACGCGAAAACCATCAACGCCGTGCTGTTGAAACTGTTGCGCGGCGGCTTTGAGATAACCATCGATCGTCGAGTGCTCCTGGTTCAGATCGGCGAGATCGAAGAGCGCGAAGTACTGCAACTGATACCGATCGTTCCAGTCGGTGATGTTTCCGTTGTGGTGAAAGTAACCGTTGGTGTCGCTGGTGTAATTGCCGAGGAAGGTTCCGTTGTCGTAAAGCGCACCGAACTCGCCGCCGTTGTCCTGAGTTGAATGGTTCGGCGCAAAGTCGACGATTACCTTGATTCCGTTTTGATGGGCCGCCGTCACCAGATTATCGAAAGCGGTCCACGAGTTGCTCGTGTCACCGAAATGTTCTTCGATGCGTTTGAAGTCGCGGCCCTGATAGCCGTGATACGAAGCAGTCGGGTTGCCCTGCCCATCAGGAATGTTCGTGTTGAGATTGTCCACCGGCGGCGAAATCCAGATCGCGGTCACGCCCATGCCGGCGAGATAGGACATCTTCTGCTGAATCCCGGCCAGATCGCCGCCCCAGTAAAGACGCCAGTTTGTCCTGGTCGCGTCGTAAAGACCGGAGCTTTGCGCCGGATTGTTGTTGGCCGTGCTTCCGTCAAAGAAGCGGTCGGTAACAATCTGATAAACGACTTCGCGTTTGAAGTCTGCAGCCCGCGTGCTGATGAAACTGAATAAGAGAATTACCACCAGAGCCGAAATGGACGAGAAGCGCTGAGAAAGTTTTAGCATGAGCATTACCTCCTGAATTCGTAGCTTGTGTGCCGGGACGGGGGAAGGCGAATTATATAGCAACTTGACTGGCAAACTGAACTAAAACTACACCGATGAGTTGTTTGACTCCTGAGAAAGCTAGAGCAAACCGCGAGATGAGTGCTCTTCAACTTGTTCTTTGCTTTCGACGTTGTTCATAATCGCAGCGCCCGGTTAACTCATTCGTTAGGACTGTCTTCATTGGAGTGCCGACGTTTATGCTCTTACTTCGTAGCATTTTCTTTACGTTCCTCCAGCCGGGAACGGTCACGGTGCTAATTCCTTATTGGCTGATTTCATCGCGGAGGGCCGGCACTTTCTCGAGTCATCAGGCGCTTCGCTATTTAGGTCTTCCTCTGATACTAATCGGCGCCGCGGGACTACTCTGGAGCATCTGGAAGTTCTTTTCAGAGGGGCGAGGGACAATATCGCCAGTTGATCCGCCGAAACATCTGGTTGTCCGAGGGCTCTATAGATATGTTCGCAACCCAATGTATGTAGCAGTAGTGACGACATTAATCGGAGAGGCGATATTCTTCATGTCGGCGCCGGTCCTGATTGAGGCCGGAGTTTTCATCGTACTGGCGAATTTATTTGTCGCGTATTATGAGGAGCCGGCCCTGCGACGACGGTTTGGCGAATCGTACGAGAGATACTTGCAAACAGTCGGGCGATGGATTCCGCGATATCGATAGATCAACCGGGAGCAACTACAGTATGAAGCGTCGAGAGTTCCTGAAGCAAAGCGCACTGGCCGCAGCCTTCACGCTTTCCCCACTTAAAGCTTCTGCTTTTAGTCAGGACAAGCTTGAACGAAGAGGCGCTGCCAGGAAAGTTATCATTGTCGGCGCGGGCCTCGCGGGTCTTTCTGCGGCTTACGAACTGACACACGCGGGCCACGATGTTGTGATCCTTGAGGCTCGTGGCCGGCCAGGCGGTCGGGTCTACACTTTGCGCGAACCATTCTCTGATGGACTCTACAGTGAAGCCGGCGCGATGAATGTTTTTGATAATCATCATTGGACGATGAAATATATCAAGCACTTCAACCTCACTCTCGATCCGGTGGCGCCGTCCAAACTCGCTTCTGTTCTCTACCTGCGCGGGCGCCGCATCGAGGTAAAGCCGGGGCAAGCGAGCCAGTATCCTCTCGATCTGACCCCTGACGAGCAGAAGCTTGGGCGAAAAGGAATGTGGGATAAGTATGTCGGACCGGTCTTGAACGAGCTGGGCGATTACACTGCACGGGATTGGCCGCCTGCATCTCTGAAAAAATATGACCAGATGAGCTTCTTTGAATTTTTGCGTAAGCAGGGAGCATCACTTGATGCAGCTTCGCTCCTGGGACTTGGCGGAATGGGTGGGTTAGGTGATGGAGTGCGGAGCGTATCGGCCCTCGTCTTACTTCGTGAAGCAGCGCATCGCACGATGATGAAGCAGAACTACACCATTCGTGGTGGGACCGATCTGCTTCCGAAAGCCTTTGCCGCGAAATTGTCGGATAAGATTCGCTACGGCGCGCCGGTAGTCAGAATTGAACACGATGCAAGGCAAGTGCGCGCCGTTTATTTGCAAGCCGGCGCGCGCACCAGCCTGGAGGCGGATCAGCTGATTTGTACGGTGCCGTTTTCCGTGTTGAGGCACATCGAAATCTCGCCCCGCTTCTCTGCGGCAAAGCAGAACGCGATCGAGCAGTTACCTTACACATCTGTCGCTCGCACTTACCTGCAGACGAGAAAAAAGTTCTGGCTTGACGAAGGGCTGAGCAGCAGTGCCACTACGGACCTGTCAAACCTGATGGTCTTCGACGGAGCGGTAAATCAACCCGGGAATCGCGGCATCCTGGAATCATATCTGGCGGGTCCGCCGGCGCGGCAAGTGACGGCGATGAAAGAGAGCGAACGAGTGGAGTCAGTGCTCGCATTAGTCGAAAAGGTTCACCCTCACATCCGACAGAATTTTGAAGTGGGCGCAACAAAGTGCTGGGACGAGGATGAGTGGGCTCGCGGCGCGTATGCCTGGTTCAAGCCGGGACAGATGACTTCGCTGCTTCCGGATGTGGCGCGGCCCGAAGGTCGAATTCATTTTGCCGGCGAGCACGCATCGTCATTGTTCGGCTGGATGCAGGGAGCATTTGAGTCAGGCAATCGAGCGGCGCAGGAAGTAAACGAGGCGGTGTAATCCCACAGTCTCCTTGACTGCTGACTCCCAGGGTATCTACAGTTCTTATCACATGGGAAGAATTCGCCAGATGATCGCTGTTGACGGCCGAGAGTGTTGGACGCTGTTCGACACAGGCGCTCGGAATACTTACGTGACTCCGTCGGTGGCGGAAGTTCTGCAAACGTCGGCCACGCCACGAACAATCCGAACCGCGCTCGGCGGAGGAGTTAAGGAGACGAACACTGAGGCGGTTCTCCACGCTGAAATTGAGGGTCATTCGATTTCAACCTACGCGCTGGTGATAGAAAGTATTGGCAACGATGAAGACGGCAAGCCGATCGAGATTCTGTTTGGCGCGTTGGCTATGCAGCAATGGGGGATCAGGCCCATACCGGACGAAGAGAAACTCGATCTCTCACACTATCCCGAAGAGTTCCTTGAATTCTAAGGCTCGCCGCCCAAAATGTTACGTACCGGAGCGCGCCTATGCGTCGGAGTCAGGATATTCGTAAACAATAAAGTACGAAGGAGAGAAAATATGAGAAGAAAACTCTTTGTCATTCTTGGCTTCCTTCCAATTAGTTTTTTACATCTTTTGTGCTGTTCACCTGCTCAGAATACGCAGTCTCCATCGAGCAATAACGCATCTGCCAACAAATCAGAATCCGTGAATAATAATTCCGAAGCACCAAAGGTAGTAACATCAGAGTCCTCAGCCGATGTTCTCATTACCGGACAGATGCCGATAAAATGGTCGCAGGCGCAGTGGCAAAAGGGTCAAAGAGAGCGCGTCATAGAACTGACCATTGCCCAAGATAGTGACTGGGGGCAGATTCCGAGCGATAGCAAGAGTTCGTTGGGCTTGCTCTTATGTTATGTTAAGGGTGCATCGCGCGGTCAGGCGGCAAAAGTCTTGGGCGACCGGAAATTCGAATTACCTGAATTGTTTGTTCAATCGGTTCTAAAGATTGACGGCGGTGGGATGGATTTCATGTTCTCTAGTAGCAGGCGCATTGTTAGTCCAACTGGTCAGATTGCCCCCGACGCAATAGTTTACATTCTGGCATCTGATCAGCTTGAAATGCAGGCTTTAAAGAAAGGTAAAACCGTTCATTTAAGATTGGCTCCTGGCATCTATGCTCCGGATGTCGCATTTAAGGGTGCGGGGCGAATCGCTTTCGTATTGCAGAGTACTCCCAACTCAACCGACCCACTAAAGGGAAAAGCAATCAGCAATATAATTGAGACGCCAGTCGATTTCGAACATTGACTCCAACGGAATTGTAAGGCGACAGGAAGATATCGTCGTGATACCTTCCGCTCGGATGCTCCTTGCTCGGCAGGTTAACTCTGACGTTCTGCTCAGATGACGAGTTTCACAATCAAAGTCCGTGATGGCCTGCATTTGAGTAGCGTCCAGCCGGGCGACAAGCCGGCATTGCTGGAACACCTGCGAACAACAGACGTCTACGAAACCACTCTGAACATTCCGCATCCATACTCGCCGGAGGACGCGGACTGGTGGATTAATAAAAGAATTGAGCATGCGAAGAAGCATGGTAAAGAAGTTTCTTTCGCGATCCGTAATATGCAAGACAAACTGATCGGCATAGTCAGTGCCGACAACTTCGAGCCCGGAACTTCTCATTACGCCGAGATTGGCTACTGGTTGGCTAAACCGTATTGGGGACAAGGGATCATGACCGATGCCGTGCGGGCCTTTGTCAGATATGCATTTGCCGAACTTCAGGTGGTGCGGTTAACCGCGCATGTGTTCGACTTCAATATCGCTTCAGCACGCGTGTTGGAAAAAAACGGCTTCAAGTTGGAGGGCGTTCTCAGGCAACACTTCCAGAAAGACGGCAACGTGCTCGATGCGCGCCTTTATGGTTTATTGAAAGATGAGCTTCCGAAAGACGATCTCACCCACCCTTAGTCGAAGTTTTTTCCGAGATTATCCAGTGATGCGGATCCAGCTCGATCTTCTTTGGCCGCATTGGCAGTCTCAGCTTAAAGGTCGTCGTCGGTCCGTGGGCCTGGACCGCGGCGAAGCCTTCCTGCTTCTCACCAAACGAAAACAGAACCGGCAGCACCATGAACCAATCGTCGGGAACGTTCTCCTGCGTGACGGTGCCGGTCAAGAGCACTTTGCCGCCCGGCTCGTCCTGCATCTGATATTGCAGCTCGTAAGTGGGATAACCCGTTTGGTAAACCCACTGCTTGAAAAACCAATTAAGATCCGTGAGCCCAAACTGTTGCGCTACAGGCGACCGGGCAAAGTGTTCGTTGGCGACGGCGCGGAAATCATCGGTCGAAGCAAACTGGTCGTGGTAGCGTGTGACGAAATCAGACATCATCGCGAAAAATGGTTTGTCGTTTCCGTTCGAAGGATCGGAAAGCAGGAAGTGAAGCATACGCAACACCAGCGCGCCTTTGTTGTAGATCAGAGTCTGATAGGCGTTAGCGGTCTTGGTCGTAATAAGCCGATGACCGAGAATGATCGGACCAACCTCGACGAGTTTACCTTTGCCCAATCCGTCCACTGTCAGCGGCGGCGCTTTCAGTGAATTTCGCAAGTCTCCAAGCAGGTCCTCTCGCGACTTCGCGCCGTCTCGGATGCCGGTGTAAATGATGCCGGAGTATTCAGCAAACCCTTCGCTCAGCCACTGATCGCGATAGGAACGCCACGACACGACGCCGCCCCACCACTGATGCGCCGTCTCGTGCGCAATGAATTGGTAAGTGTACTTGTTGGCGCGATCTGTTGCCGGGATCATCAACAGCGTCGGAAAACCCTGTCCGAAAAGGAACTCGTGAAACGCGGCGCCAAAGACCGGATAAGGATACTTGCCAAACATCACGCTGAAGTAGCGCACGGAGTTACTGAGCTCCGCCATGATGAAGTCTTCCTTAATGGCTTTGTACGCGCCGGGAAGCGAGTTGAATTCCAGCGGAGTGGGTTCGCCGCCTTTGTCCCACTTTATCAAATCCTTGTGTCGCTCCCACGGACCCAGGGCGAAGGTAAAAACTGGAACCGGATAGTCCATTTTATACTTGGTGACGAGCGTTGCTTTATTCTCAACATCAGGTTCCTCACTCACGCGCACGCCAACACTGGCGATATGCAGGTCCTTTGGATGGCGATAGGTGATGTCGAAAGTGGCGCGGTCCAGATAACCATGGCGCGGATACCAGGTTTCGTTCGAACGAGGATAATGACAATCGCTTACGGTTTCAGAGTCGAACATGAAATCGCCTTCGAGATTCAAATCAAGCTCGAGGGGCTGCCCGGGCTGAAGTGTCTCTGGCAGGAATACCGTGAATCCGCCTTCCCAGTCTTCCTGAACGGCCGCCAGCTCAACTCCACCGGAGCGAACCGATTTCACACGCAACTGCTTCTTCAATCTCTGGCTGTCATACTCACTGAGCCCTTCGCCGATCTGAAAGGAGACGGCGCGAAGGTTTGCGTAACGGACTTGTGACGTTACGTGCGCGAGCAGCCCGAGACGTTTCTTGTGCTCGCGCAAGTCAATGTTCATCGTGTATTTCGTGATGTCGATTAGATCGTTTACGTCCGAGTAGCTGACCTGTCCGCGCTCGTAATCTTCGAGACCGTAAAAGGCCATCCAGATCTCATTGAAATACTCCGTTGACTTATAGCGCAGGATCACACCCTTCTCGCCGCCATTGAGACCAAGACTGGCAACGGGAACGCGATTCTGATAATCGAGCACAAGACTAAAGCGGCCGCGCTTGCCGCCATCAAAGCTGGCGAAGAAGAATCCGGGTTTTTCTCCGTTCAGAATCGAGAGGGCAATCCGGGCAGAAAGATTTGCGCCCGTTTCGCGCAACACTCGAGGCTCCATTTCGGACGCCAGCTTTTGCGCGTGTTCGTTTGCCTCGCCTTTCTCCTGACGATTCTTCCCGATGTAATCAAACGTGTCGTCGCTGAACTTTAAGACGGCGGTCTTGAAATCCGATTCGACGATGTCGGCCGAGAGCAATCGCTTCACGTTGTCTTTCTCAAATTCGCTGGGCGGCACTTCGGCGCTGAAATTTCCCTGACCGATAAAAACCGCGCCGGTGACGCGACCGTCGATCGCCGCTGTGAAATAGAAAGTGCCGTCAAACGTCATGCTGGCTCGATCGCGTTTCAGCACCAGTGACTTTACTTCGGCGGAACCACCCGTAAGCGAGAACGGTTTTATTTGATCGTAAAGGTCCTTGCCCTTTGCCGACAGGTTGTCTTGCGCATTAACCGGGCGCGAGAGCAACAGAGCCGAGGCGATAACAAGAAAACAGACGAAGAGTTTGCAACTGTGACGAGGGATGAGAGACTTCATGGGAGACCTCCAATGGGAATGGAAGTGAAAATCAATCGCCGCCGATACCGGCGCGAATACGTTCCTTATCAACTTCCGCTGAGGCGCGATGCTCAGGCGCCGGCTCGACGGCGGCTTCCTTACCAGGCTTCTTCATACTGCCGATGAATCGTTCGTAGACACTCGCGGGCACCGCAGCCACGCGACGCCAGCGCGAAGTGGAGCGCAGATCGTCGAGCAGAGAATACGCTACGGGCGTCGCGATCAAAGTGAGCAGCAGCGACAAAGTTTGGCCGCAGATGACCACCACCGCGATCGAGCGCCTTTCTTCGGCGCCGGGCCCCGTGCCGACGGCCAGCGGTGACATGCCGGCAACCAGGGCGAGCGTCGTCATCAAGATGGGCCGCAGTCGATCGCGATTACCCTGCATGACTGCTTCAAAGCGTTCCATCCCACGCGCGCGCAGGTTGTTCATGTGATCGATCTGCAGGATCGAATTCTTTTTCACGACGCCAAACAGCACCAGCACGCCGAGGGCGGAATACAAATTCAACGTATCGCCGGTTGCCCACAATCCCAACAAGCCGAAAGGCACCGACAAGGGCAAGCTGAGTAGAATCGTGATCGGATGGATGACGCTCTCGAATTGCGAAGCGAGAATCATGTACATGAAAGCGACCGACAAAAGGAATGCCCAGACGAATTCGATCAGCGTGCGCTCCATCTCGCGGCCTCGTCCTCCGACCGTAGTCGTGTAGGTGGCCGGCATGTTCATGTCCGCCGCCGCTTTTCTTAACGCGTCGAGGCGATCCGCCAGCGCATAGCCCGGCGCCACCGACCCGCGCACGGAAACGACGCGCTGCCGATCAATACGATCGATGCGCGATGGGCTGGTGTCCTCTTTGATCGTCACCAGATTGTCCAGCCGCACGAGCCCGCCGCTCGAGGACGGGACGTAAAGACGAGAGATAGTAGCCGCATCGCTGCGATCGCGATCGCTCAGCCGCAATTGCACGTCATAATCTTCATTCACCGAAGGATCGCGGAAACGCGACACCTGATCGTCGCCACCTACCATCAGGCGCAACGCGTCCGAAATGTTGGAAGAATCGACGCCGAGATCGGCCGCGCGCGCGCGATCGATGTGCACGCGCAGTTCGGGTTTGTCCAGCTTCAGCGTCGTGTCGGCGTCAACGATGCCGCCTATCTCTTTCGTTTTCTGGCGCAGCGTCTCGGCATACTTCGACAGTTGCTCCAGCTCCGGACCCTTGATGCCAAAGTCGATGTCGAAATTTCCGCCACCAATATTGAATGACGGCGCATTGCGCACCGAAGTGCGCAGCGGCGCGTACTTCGCGAGACGCTTTCTTATCTCCCCCATCACATCGCGCTGCGAATAGTTACCTCGAAAAGCATCGAGCGGGTGACCGTGAATCGTGGCGTTGAATAAACGCGACAGCGAAAACTTGCGCTCTTCGTGCGGCGCGATGCGCACGTAAACGCTGCCCTGGTTGACGCCGCCGATGAATCCGCCGCCCGCGGTCGCAAGAATGAGTTTCACCCCTGGCGTCGTAAGCAGTTCCTTTTCCACCTGGAGCATCGCCTCGTTCATCGCCGGCAGGTTGGTCCCTTCGGGCCCATTCACATTGACGTCAAACTCCGCCTCGTCGACGTCAGTGGGGATGTACTCCTGCTTAACAATTCGATACAGCGGAACGTTTGAAGCGATAACGAGCACGGCGAGCGACGCAATCACCAGGCGATGATGCATGGCCCAGCTCAGCAGCCGGGAATAACCTCGATCGAGCCGCGCATAAAAGCCGCGACGCGATGCGGGAGCATCGTGACTGTGGCCGGTGTGACCCGAAGCCACGTCTTTCGCGCGCAACAGTCGCGCGCTCATCATCGGCGTCAACGTGAAACTAACGAGCAACGAAACCAAAATCGCGACCGCGGCAGTGATGCCAAACTGATAAAGAAAACGCCCCGAGATCGAAGACATGAACGAGACGGGCAGAAAAATGACGACGAGCGAAAAAGTCGTCGCCATCACAGCCATGCCGATGTCGGCGGTCGCTTCCTTTGCCGCTCTCATCGCGTTCATTCGCTTCTCTTCAACGAAGCGGAAAATATTCTCGAGGATCACGATGGCGTCATCAATCACCACGCCAACCATCAGCACCAACGCCAACATCGTCACGCTGTTGAGCGTGAAGTTCAGCGCGCGCATCATGCCGAAGGCGGAGATCACCGAACACGGAATCGCGACCGCGGCAATCGCCGTCGACCGCCACGAACGCATAAACAAGAGCACGACCAAACTGGCGAGGATGCTGCCGAGCACGAGGTGCTGTTTGATCTCGTGCAGGGCCGACTCTATGTAACGCGACTGATCGCGAATGATCTCCATGCGCACATCCGCGGGGAGTTGTCCCTTGATGCGGTCGAGTTGTTGCTTGACGTTGTTGATTACTTCGACAGTGTTCGCGCCTGATTGCCGGCGAATCTCAAGCGTGACGGTCGGCACTCCGTTCAGACGCGCTACGGAGCGCTGTTCTTTCGTCCCGTCGTCGACGTGACCGATGTCGCTAATCTTTATGGGAGCGCCGTTGATGTTGGCCACGACCAGATCGTTCATGTCCTTTGGGTTGGTGTAACGACCGAGCGTGCGCAGCATCAACTCGCGTCTGCCGGTCTCGACATTGCCGCCGGGAACGTCCGCATTCTGCCGCACCAGTGCCTGTCGCACTTGCGTGATCGGGATGCGGTAAGCAGCCAGGCGTTCGGCATCGATCCACACGTTGATCGCGCGCTCCAAGTCGCCGACTACGGCTACTTCACCAACGCCGCTGGCTCGTTCGAGTTGTACTTTGACTGTGAAGTTTGCAAATTCCGTCAGCTCGCGCAGCGGCCGATCAGCGGAGAGCGCGATCGTCATCACCGGCGTGCTGTCGTTATTGAATTTGGAAACGACCGGCGGTTTTGCGTCGGGCGGGAGATTGCGAATCACCGTGCTGACGCGATCGCGCACGTCTTGCGCGGCGGTATCGATGTCGCGATTGAGATTGAAAGTGGCAATGACGAAGGAACTTCCCTGCCCCGACACCGAGCGCAACTGGTCGATGCCATCGACCGTGTTCACAACTTCTTCAATGCGCTGCGAGACGAGCGTCTCGACTTCTTCAGGCGCGGCGCCGGGCAGATTTGTGCGCACCGCAACAGTCGGCAGGTCAACGGACGGAAAGCGATCGACGCCGAGCTTGAAATAGCTGGCGCTGCCCACCACGACCAGCGACATCACGATCATGGTCGCGAAGACCGGGCGGCGAATACAAATTTCAGCGAGCTTTTGCATTACTCTGTGTTCCTCTGTGTCCTCTGTGGTGAATTAAGCAAACGAAATTTTCACCACAGAGGACACAGAGAAATCCGCAAATCAAGAATCAAAAGTCACTGCACTACATCGACGGCTTGCCCCGACTGCAAATTTCCGGGATCGACAACGACGGATTCGCCGACGTTCACGCCGGAAAGGATCTCGGTCCATTCGTTGATGCGGCGGCCGGTGGTGATTGGTTTCTCCACGGCCTTGCCATTTTGCACCACAATGACTTTTTCGATGCCCGCAAAAATAACGACTGCTCTGCTTGGCACCGTGACGGCCATGCTCTTGTCACTGGTGACGATCTCAGCGTGCGCAAATGCTCCCGGTCGCAGCCGGCCGCCGTTATGCACGTCAGCTTCGACGACGAGCATGCGATTCTGCTCTTTGATCGTCGGGCTAAGACGCTTGATCACTCCCTGATAGACGTTCGTATCGCCTTCGACTGTTACACGCACACTTTGTCCCGCGCGCACGTTCGGCGCGTCGCGTTCCGGCACTTCGGCCCGCAATCGCAGTGGGTCCATCTGCACGATATCGACTACCGGCGCGCTGGCCGCAAGATACACGCCCACACTGGTGCGCTTCTCCTGCACGATCCCATCGAGCGGCGCATAGATCGATGTGTCGGCGAGTTGCTGTCGCGCCAATGCTAATTCGGATCGGCGCTGGGCCAGCAAGCCCTGCCGGTTTCTAATCTCTTCGATCGCGTCCTGATAACGGCTCTGCGCTACTTTGTAGGCAGAGTCGATGGAATCAAACTCGGCGCGCGAAATGACGCCCTGCTCAACCAGTCTCGACGCGCGGTCGCGATTGAAGCGCGCTTCATCCATCTGCGCGCGAGCTTGTCTGACAGTCGCGGTTTTTTCCGGGTCGACGCGATCGTCGGTGCCCTCGGGCGAGAGACCGAGGCGGGCGCGCGTCTGGGCCAACGCGGCTTCTGCTTGCTGCACCCGCAGTTTGTAATCTTCGGGATCGATTTGCGCAATCAACTGACCACGACGCACCACGCTGCCAAGATCGACGGAGATCGACTTCACACGTCCCGGCACCTTCACGCCGACTGTTGTTTGATCGTAAGCCGCGAGCGTGCCATTCACGGTGACGGTCTGGCCCACCGCCATCTCAACCACTTTCGCAGTCTTGACCTGTTTCGGGGCATTCTTGTTGTCCGCGTTCTGTCGCGGCGCGGATGGATAGCCGCTCTTGCAAGCCGTCGCCAGCGCGAGCAGCCCAACCAACAAACAGAAAACGATTGAGGAGGGAACGTGTCTTGGCAAGTTCATCTGATAACGAGTTTGGCCAATCATCCTTGTTAAGTATGTCCGGACGGGGTGCGTTGCTGTGGCAGAGTTTATCACGATCCGATGCTTCCTGCCGCAAGCTCAGGGGTCCTGGGCCAAAGCCACAAGCGCGCCGCGTGATCACGGTGTTCGGCTGTCGCGCGCAGCTTGATCGCATATACCGAAACCCTCGACAAAGCTCTATAATGCTAAGCAATGGAAACTTGGCTTGATATTGAACAGAGATTCCGAGCTTTGGCGGAGCCGCTTCGCTTTATGCGTTTGGATGTTCAATGGGGTGGTTCCACAGGCGAAGGTTGGCGTATAGCAGGCGTTGGCCAAACGCACGTCGTCGCGCAGTTTCACGCACTCTCTGCAATTGCTGGAGACGCATTAGTCAGAGCATTCATCGGAGTGCCTCAGAAGCCAGACTGGCTTTCAGATTCAGAGTCGGCCAGACGTTGGTTTCGTGCTTTAAAGGAATTGGGAGGGGCGTTCCAGTATCGTCAGATGTTTCATGAGCTAGACGAGAACGGAAACAAAGCGAGCACAGTTCATACGGGTGGTATTGATAACATTGTAGAAGTTGCAGCCAACCTTTGTCTTACCCTGCATCGCAGCTTGCCTCTTTGTTCTGAATCAAACAATGTAGAGGGACAAACGCGAGTGACAAATATTAATTTCAACAACAGCCAAGTTGGTTTCTTGAACTCAGGCCAAATACAAAATGTTGAATCCATAGCCGTCAACGTTAGCCAGTTGCAGGATTCAGGCAGTAACAATATTGCTGAAGCAATAAAGCAACTGACTCAAGCTGTCACTGCGAGTCAAGAGCTTCAAGACACAGATAAGACGATTGTGCTTGAACAACTAGAAGAATTAAGTAAGCAGGCTGTACTTGCACCTGAGCAACGCGCAAAGAGTGGTGTCTTGAAAGCGATAGCAATGGGGATTCCAACTACGCTTGCAGCTGCTGGTAGCTGTGCTGAAGCATGGTCAAGATGGGGTCCCGTCATCCTCGACTTCTTCACTCGGTAAAGAGCGCCAGGAACTAACGGCAGGTCGAACAAGGCTCCGACGAAACTGCGATGGTCGAAGCGACGTAGCGTTGGGGCGAGAGCATGAATGAAGATTTTGAGATCATCGGCGGAATCGAACAGATCAAGACGATTGCCGTCGGGCCGCGCATCCGCGAGATCAAACGTCTCCGGAAAGCCTTCGGCGAGGGGCGTTGGCGTAAACTCAAAGGGATTGCCATCGTGCGTCTGGAAGATGGTACAATTCACCGCGTAGAACTTCACTGGTACGAAGCACA
>JBGPWL010000126.1:0-11003 GCA_041492185.1 Pyrinomonadaceae bacterium
CGACATCTTTGAAAAGACCGATCTGCCAGAGTTCCTTACCGACAAACTCTTCTTTAGAAAATCCTAGCATCTCGATGAGATACGGATTCACGTCAACAATCTGCCCGCTGTCCGCATCGAGGATCAGAATTCCGTCTTTCGCGCTTTCAAAGAGCCGCCGATAGCGAGCTTCTGATTCCCGGAGCGCTTCATCGGCGACTTTGCGCCTAAGGCGCTCTTCCACTTCACTCAAGGCACGCCGGACCGACAAGCCCAGCCGTTGCAGACGGTGCTTGAAAACATAGTCTGTCGCCCCGCTCTTGAGGCCTTCAATGGCGTTCTCTTCGCCAATTGTTCCGGAAACGAAAATAAATGGCAGTTCGGGTCGGTTCTCACGCACGATGGCCAATGCCGTCATCCCATTAAAACCGGGCAGGGAATAGTCAGCCAGAATGAGATCAACGTTTCCATTTCCGAGAGAAGATCGAAACTCTTCTTCGGTTTGCAAGGGAGATATGTTGGCGACGATGCCTTGAGCTGTAAGTGTCTCGCGGATCAACTCGGCATCAAGCCGGTTATCTTCCAGGTGGAGAATATTCAATGGGTTTTGCATTGCCGGTTCCGAGACCCCCCTTATTTCTATTTTCTTGCACTGTCCGGCGGCGGCTCGTTGATTACTGCCCAGAAAGCCCCAATCTGTTTGATGGCCTCAACAAACTGGTGAAAATCGACAGGCTTCACTACGTAGGCATTCACTCCCAGCTTGTAGCTCTCGACGATGTCGCGTTCCTCGCGTGAGGAAGTCACCATCACTACCGGGACCATCTTTAATGTGTCATCGCCTCGTATGCTACGGAGCACCTCCAGGCCATCGACCTTTGGCATCTTGAGATCCAGGAGAATCACAGCCGGATTGTTGCCACCGCGCGTCTGGAAAGCCCCGCGGTGATAAAGGTAGTCAAGGGTCTCCTGCCCATCGCGAACGACGTCCACATCGTTCGCCAGCTTGTATTCCTCGAGCGCGACGAGCGTAAGTTCAACGTCGCGCGGATCGTCCTCGGCCAGCAGGATTCGTTTGAGATTACTCATAGGTTTTACCTCTGTTGTTAAAGGCGCTGAGAAGCGAAGCTCGCTCCGCGCGTGCGTTATCAAGCGCCGGCCGGATGAAACTCTGTTTCAACCGGCAATGAAAAATAGATCGTGGCTCCGCTATCGACGACGCTCTCTGCCCAGGTGCGGCCGCCGTGGCGGAGAATGATTCGCCTTACGCTTGCCAGGCCAATGCCCGTCCCCTCAAACTCCTCGGCGCGATGCAGCCGTTGAAAAACGCCGAAGAGCTTGTCTGCATATTTCATGTCGAACCCGACGCCGTTATCCCGAACGAAGATAACTGCCTCGTTATGATTTGTAGCCGCGCCAATCTCAATTTCGGCGGACTCACGACTTCGGGTGAACTTCAGAGCATTTGAAAGCAGATTGTTGAAAACCAGGCGAAGCAGGGACGAATCCGCATTTACTGAGGGCAAACTGCCGATCTTCCAAAGCACCTTTCGGTCGGTTGTTTCTTCCTTGAGGTCTTGAATAGCATCTTTCACCAACTGCTGGAGACTGACGGTTGTTCTCTCCGCTTGGGCGCGTCCGAGGCGCGAGAAGGCCAGCAAGTGATCGATCAAATCACCCATGCGGCGCGCTGCCTCCACGATCGTAGTCACGTACCGGCGGCCGTTCTCATCGAGCTTCGATGCGCCATTCTTCTGGAGCAATTCCGCATATCCAGCGAGATGACGCAGCGGCGCCCGAAGATCATGCGACGTTGAATACGAGAATGCCTCCAACTCGCTGTTGGCGGCTTCGAGTTGCATCGCCTGTTTCTGCAGATCATCGTTGAGCTCTTTGATGGAACTCTCCGCTCGCTTGCGCTCGGTGATATCGCTAAAGACCGCAACGCCACCGCGACTCAGGCCCACGTCGCTCTTGATCGGTCTTGCCGTGACGGTTAGCCAGGCGCCGTGGGGGACTTTGGCATGACGCATAAAAAGCTCGGCCGCGTCTACCGACTCGCCGCGGATCGCGCGCGCCAGCGGCAGTTCGTGCGGAGGATAAGGTGTTACCATATCCGGCAAGTAAATGCCGTAGGTTTGTGTCCACTGGTCAATTCCTGAATCCGTGGGACCGACTTGCAATATCTGTTCAGCAGCGGGATTGAACACCAGAAACTTTCCATTCTCGTCGCTGACGACGACTCCATCGCCGATGCTCGCGAGCATTGAGTGCAAAATAGTGGTCTGTTCGAATAGAGCCTGCTGGGAACACGTTAGCTCTCGTTTCTGCTCAATCAGTATTTGCTCGGCTTGGCGGCGCTCGGCAATCTGGTGTCTCAAGAAATAGAAGACCAGCAATAACAAGACGAAGCTCAACACCAAACCGGCTGAAAAAGTAACAATCGTTTTCGTGGCTTCCGCTTTAGCTTCCGCGACGCGTTGTTGCAACAGCTCTCTCTCAACGGTTTCAATCTCCGCAATCAAAGAGCGGATGTTATCCATCTCTTGCTTGCCCGCTCCCAACAAGACGAACTGGCGTGCCGGCTCGAACCCCGCCTCGCGCCGCAGCCGAATACCTTGCGCGGCAGTCGATATCCTCGTCGCCTTCATACCGTCGAGCCTGGCAACCCGATTCCGCTGAGATGGATTGTCGGTGGTCAGCAGCCTCAGTTCCTCGAGGTCCTGATCGATGTTCGATAGCGCGGCATTGTATGGTTCGAGATAGCTGTCGTTCCCAGTGATTATGAAGCCGCGATTCCCTGTTTCGATCTCATCAAGCCGAGTAAGGACCTGCTCGAGTTTGATAGTGACGACGTAGGTGTGCGCCACCCACTCGCGCGCCTCCGTGAGCCTGCGTGTGTTCCGGAACGAGAGACCGGTTACTACAAGCAGGATCGCCAACGCGAGCGCAAATCCTACTGTGACGATTCTGCCTTCAAATATTGGTTTCATTCTCAGCTTCCCGCGGACAAGATCGGAATAGACTTGGCCAACTAACAATTCGTTGATCCGGCCCCGCCCACTCGGGGCCGAATTCCATTGGTGGGAAGAAGGACGCCGCAATTCGCCCCAACACGGCGCCCTCCTCTGCCATGTCCCCCTGTAGGGACGACGTCTTCACAACTGGATCACGGCGGGCCGGATTTTCCGAGCTCGCCAGATTGAAGCCGTTGCCTTCAGTTTCACGCCCTGCCCTGCGACTTCGCCTTCGCAGCCGTCGACGCGAACAGATTCTCCACGGCTTCTCTGCTCAAACCGGCATTGTTCAGTTCAGTCCACACAACTTCCGTGATTTCGCTCGCCAGGCGGCTCGCCTCCGTAGTCGGTGGAATAGCATTGGCAACTATCAAGTGGTTCTTAATTGCCGCAGTCACTTTTTCGGTCGCATAACTCGTACTCATGGTCTGTCTCCTTTTCTGCTAAACCTCTCGCAGCCCGCCTTACTCGTTGCGCGATCGTCGCGGGACGGGCGACCGCTTGCCCTTAGTCGAACGATTAGTGCTGACGATCAATCCCGGAACCTCGATCAAGTCATCGGGCGACAGCGCAAACGAAGCAAACGAAATGCGTTGGCAGATCCTCTGGCTTGAGTTTGAAGGAGGACGCCGCACTCGCCCCCAAGGCGGCGTCCTTCTTCCGCGCGCGGTTGGCCGTTCGCCCTTGAACCACGCGATGCCGGATCGGGTGCCTTTGCCAACGGTGCCCGAACGATTGATGTTCTCAAAAACCTTCTTTCCGGTTCGATGAGAAGGACGTCGCTCTCGCCCCCAAGGCGGCGTCCTTCTCGGTGACGCGGACAGCCCCTCCCCCACAGAGCGCGTTCCGCGTTCTCGCCGAGTACCATCGCATGCAGCAACTCGGCGATCGCTTCGACTGTTTTGGTTTTGCCCGTGCCTGTTGGACCAAGCAGCAAAAAGACGCCGGCGGGCCGGCCTTCCGGCGCCAGGCCCGACTGGTACATGTAGACGTAAGGAACGATCGCTTTTGTCGCCGTTGATTGGCCAACTACTTTTTGCGACAACAGCGAGACCAGATCCAAAGAGTACCGCGCATTCCCCAAATACGATCTGTAAGGGGCGACTTCCTGCATCGGACGAAAACCTCCTCCTTGCTTTGCGATCAAACATGCCGCGAGGCGTCGGCGCTTCGATTCATTGCTTCAGGCGACCGTAGTGTCAAAGAATTCTCGAAGCTCCCCAGTCCCGCTGATGCGAAGCTGAGGCCGCGATGTTCTGAGCGGCGATTCCGGTGTGCGCCGCGACGGCGGCGGCCGTATCGAAGAATCCGCGCAAGCGATCGATCTTTCCGTTGCTAAGAGTCAGAACGTGAACCCACTGCAGGGAAAGTATTCGGCCGGTTGACTTGACACGTGCTCGATAGTCTCCGAGCACGATGACCTCGTCTTCGCCTTCGATAAAATCCTTTGCCCTAAACAGCTCGATCTCTTCGGTGTCGTGGAGGGCCTCAAAGAAAGCTGCGACTTGTTGGCGACCGCGGCGCGGTCCCGCGTAGGGGAGAATGTTTGGTGGACCGGGTATCAACCAATCCACACCGTCGGCCAGCGTATCCAGCAACGCCGGAATATCACTACGAGAGAAAGCCGCGTACGCCTCCTCAATCGTGGCTAAAGTTGGCTGTTCCATCTTTGACACCTTTCGGATTACAGACACTTAATCGCTAACGCTCGGATCCCGCCCAGGAGCGTCCCTGTCGCATATCATCTCGCGGAGATGCTCTAATCCACCGACACTCCGACCCAGCTTGTCGCCCAACAAGAGACTCTTCACCCGGCTGAAGACTTCTAGTTTTCAACGGGGTCGCTTGCGTGGCGTCTGCGCCTGGAAAAGTTGTCAGCCAGATTCCTGCTAATAATTGCAAAACATCCGCACATTGCCTTTTGGCTAACGCAGCCAGGAGCGGCGAATGCCCAATTCCAAGTTATGCATTCAAAAGATCGCCGGGAACGCAGGTAAGTTTTGATTAAGAAACGTCAATCAACCGAAACGGGGGTGCGGATAGGACAGGCAACTTTGGTCGTAGCCTCGTAGGGTAATGCGAAGAAAGAGTCGATCAAATCCGTCGTGTGAGAATATTCGCAGTTCGCAGGACGTGCAATCGGGAGAATCCCTAAATTCTACTAGGAATAACCTTAGGCCGACAGCTAATCAGAAAGCTTGGAACATTTCGTTAAGGCTAATGATAGGACAATAAATGAAGACATTCACTCCTCGATCATCACCAGACCCATCCTGATCGCATAACGAACCAATCCTGCCACGTCGTGAATGTCCAACCGCTCCATTAACTGAGCGCGGTGTGTCTCAACAGTTTTGGCACTTATGTTCAGAGTGCAGGCGATAGCCTTTGTTGTTTGTCCCTCGGCAATCCTCCGTAGCACTTCATGCTGGCGCGGCGTAAGCTCCGCCGGCGAACCATGGGCGGCGAGTGCGCCTTTCGAGTGTTCGAGGAAGATCTTTTTAGAAATCTCCGGCGAGATGTAGGTTCCCTGGCCCACAACCGCCTTGATCGCCAACCCCAACTCGGCGCCCGCGGCGCTCTTCGACAGATAGCCCGCAGCGCCGCCACGCAAGGCGCGGATCACATATTCCTCGGCTTCGTGCACAGTTAAGACAATCACGCGGATCTCGGGAAACTCCTTCGCCGTCTTCTCCAAAACTTCCAAGCCGTTGGGTCCCGGCATCGTGATATCCAAAAGGACCAGATCCGGCTGTTGATTCTTGATCAGACCCAGAGCTTCCTCGCCGCTGCTTGCTTCCGCAACGACCAGAACACCCTCAATTTCCTGGACCAGCGCCCGAATCCCTGCACGGACGAGGGCGTGATCGTCCACCAGCAAAACGCGAATTGGTTTCACTCTAGACTCATCAACCTGGTTATGCTGTGCGAGGATAAGAGGAAAGGGGCTTCCTGTCAGATCCCACACGCGCGTTCAAAAACCCGACGTGGTCCGGTTGGGTTCCTTTCCCGCACAAAAGGGAATGCCGCCGGCTGGTTCTAGCTTCCGAATCATAGACTGGCCGAAGGAAGAAAATTATCCGCCTTTGCGTCTTTAACTCGGAGACTCTGGAAACTCTATCGAACAACACCCTGCCCGACAATCAGGAAAAACCTGATATGTTAGATAAAGGCGCAATTAGAAGGCGGATCCGATTATCAGCTCAGTTCCCGGTCCGCGCGACCGGGAAATGTGCCCGAACTGCTGTCCCGCCGGATGGAGCTGACTCGATCTCGAGCCAGCCCTGAACGGCGAGCGCTCGCTCTTCCATACCTCGCAATCCTAACGTGGCAGCGGAAGAGGAATACTTCCTCAGTGTCTCCGGATCAAAACCCACGCCGTCATCTTTGACTTCAAGCACTATCTCGCCTTTGAGCCGCCTCAATTTCACCCACGCGCGTCGTGCCTGTGCGTGTCGCGCTGTGTTTGTGAGTGCTTCCTGCGCGATTCTAAAACAGGCTGTCTCGATGTCGCGAGGAATCCGCTCGCCCGCTTCAAACGACTCGGTAACAGCTTGGGTAACAATTCCGGTTCGCTGCGCGTATCGGGCCACGTACCAGCGCAGGGCGGCTGCCAGCCCAAGCTCGTCGAGCAGCGACGGGCGCAGCTCGAGCGAAAGATCCCGTACCCGCTGAAGCGCTTCGTCAACCGCAGCTATGTTCTCTTCGATATACGGCTTGGAGGCAGACGTTTCGGAGGCGTTCTGGAGCGCCTGCAGATTGAGTTTTACCGCCGTCAACACCTGCCCAATCTTGTCGTGCAACTCGCGCGCAATCCGCTTGCGCTCTTCTTCCTGTACTTCGACCAACCGTCGCGAGTAAGTACGCAGCGCTTCATCGGCGCGCTTGCGCTCGGTGATGTCGCGCGCCGTGCCTTGCACGCCTGCAACGACACCGTTCTCATAGATCAGGCGGCTGCTAACCTCAACGGGCACGCGGAGGCCGTCCCTGTCAATCACATCTACTTCGTAGACCGTTTCACCCTCTTCCCTTAACTTCTTCCACAGGTTCTCGCGGACTCGCGTTACGTCTTTGGAAACTACAAAGTCAATAAAGTTCTTTCCGATGATCTCCTCGCGCGTGTAGCCTGATAGCTTCTCCGTGGCGCGGTTTACCGAGGTGTACCGGCCGCTCAGGTCATGGACATAGATCGCGTCCTTGGCATTCTCAAACAATTCGCGATAACGTTCTTCGCTTTCGCGCAACGCTTCTTCGACGCCTTTACGCTCAGTGATGTCATAGGCGGTCGAGAGTAGGCATTGCTCTCCTTTCAGTTTGACACGCTCAACGAAAACCAGCAGATCCAGGATTCGCCCGGACTTGGTGCGGGCCTGACTTTCATATCCGCGTAACGCTCCTTGCTCCTGCAGCTCGTCAATGAGAGTTTTTCGGTCTTCGGGCTTAACGTAAATGTTAAGGCTCAGCACCGTTTGCCCTATGACTTCCACGCGCTCGTATTCAAAAGTGCGCAGGAACGCATCATTCGTATTCAAATAACAACCGTCGGCTAAACGAGTAATGATCAGGGGCGCGGGACTGGAGTGGAAGGCTTTCGAGAAGAGTTCTTCGCTCTCGCGAAGTGCCGCCTCAGCACGTTTTCGTTCGGTGATGTCTTCGGCGATTCCCTCGTAATACAACAACACTCCACTCTGATCGCGCACGGCACGGACGCTATCCGATACCCAGATCTTGCTGCCATCTTTTTTGTAGCCCTCATACTCAAAGCCACGAACGAAATCATGTTCTTCCAACAGCCGCTTGAACTCTTCGCGTTGTTGTGGATCGACGTAGTGTTGTCTCGCGATGTCGGTCCTTTCTCGGATCAGATCTTCTGGAGATTCGTAACCCAGCATTCGCGCCAGGGCAGGATTGGCCTCGATGTATTGGCCTTCTGGTGTGGTTTGAAAGATGCCCTCGCGGGCGTTTTCAAAAATGTCGCGGTACTTCTGTTCGGCCTCACGCACCACTGCCTCAGCGCGCTTGCGCTCGGTAATGTCTTTGGCAATCGCCGACGCGCCTATCACTATTCCATCCGCATTCTTGATAGGCGACACGGTTAGAAAAGCACTAATGATCCGGCCATCTTTCCTAACGCGCTCAGTCTCGTAATGCTCGACGGGCTCTCCCCTCCTGATCTTTCCAAGAATCATTGGCAGTTCTTCGGGGCAATTGGGTGGAAGTAAGATGGAGATCGGGCGGCCAGTGATTTCCTCTTCGGTATAGCCATAAATCTGTTCGGCGCCCTTGTTCCAGCTGGTGATGATGCCTTCGAGTGTTTTGCCGATAATTGCATCATCCGAGGATTCCACGATGGCTGACAGTTTCGACAGCGACTCCTGGGCCCGCTCACTAATATCGAGGTTGATTTCGGCGCGCCGACTTTGCCTGTGCATCAACCCGCTTAGCACACTGATGAACGATCCGACCGTGGCGAGAGTCACCAGATCCACCAAGTCGAAATGTCTCGCCGGCCAAAGAAAAAAGTACGGCGCGATGAAGAAGTAATCGGCGAACAAAAAAGAGGCGAGGACGGATAACAGGCCCGGACCAAGACCGCCGTACCAGGCGCTAAACACTACGGCCAGCAAGAAGAGTGTGACGGGAGATTGTTCAAAGAAAGGCCAGGTAAGCTGCATCACGCCCGCTACGATTGCGGGGGCGAGCAGAGCCGTGAGATAACGACGAGCCGGTGAGCGCTCTTTCTGCTTTTCCATTTCAACTCCGACCACTGCCCATATCCCTCAGGTGCGTTAAGAAGTCCATTCAAACAGGACCGCTAGTGGCCACCACGTTGTGAATGGCCAACCGACACCATAAGCTGGCTGAGCGAGCACGTTCGTCCGCTCAACATAGCAACGAGATCAATTAAGCAAAGGCGAGAGGTTTGATCGGTGGCGTCTGAGAACGCTGAAAGTTGGGACGATGTTGTCTGAAAAACGCAATAACACCGGAGTACCTCAAGTCTTGGTGCGAATTCTACTGCGCAAGGTAGTAGTGTGCAACGTTTGATTGCCAAAGCCATCGGGCCGGGGCAACTGATCCATAGGGAAATGGTGGCGCACCAGGGTGCCCCAACACGATCGCAAGTTCCGGGACAACGGTTCAACCGCTTTCGCTTTCGGCACAGGCAATCTTTCGTCGCGCTGACAATCTGTGGTTTGGTATAGTGTCGGGCCATGGCGCTCCCCCACGGTTTCGATGAAGGCTTTGAACGGGTCAAACAACTCGTCACCATCTTCAGCCACAACGAACAACGTTACCTCGCGGCCGGTTACTCGGAAGCGCAAGCGCGTCTCGACTTCATCGACAAGTTTTGGATTGCGCTTGGTTGGGACGTTAACCACGAGACGCAGACCGACCCGTACAAGCAGGAAGTTAAAGTCGAACGTGGCGTTGCCACGAGCGAGTTTCGCAAACGTGCGGACTATGCTTTTCTGGCGCCAAACTTCCGCGATGTGCGCTTCTTTGTTGAAGCAAAGAAACCACAGTCCGAAATAGATAATCCTGATTATTACTTTCAGACGATTCGCTACGGCTGGAACAGCCATACTCCGCTGGCAGTTCTGACTGACTTTGAAGAACTGCGTGTACTTGATTGCCGTTATAAGCCCGACATAAGAAGCGCTCTCACGCGTTCCGTGATCGCTATCGTCGAAGGCGCCGGATGAGGGCGTGACCAATAAAGGTCTGCTATGAAAACTCTCATTGACTACATGGGGCGTACAGTGCGGCTCACGGACGAACGACTGGCTCACATTCTTGAGCATCCAGAGATGGGCGGCATGGAGTCCGAACTCGAAGTTACCATCAGTAAACCAAAGTTTGTGCGTTCTTCTCGTTCTGATTCCGACGTACACTTGTTCTATAACTTCTGCTCCGAAACAATGGTTGGTGGCAAATGGCTATGCGTCGTGGTTAAATATGAGGGAGCTGATGCCTTTGTTGTCACCGCGTACCTGACAAATAAGCCGAAAGCTGGAGAAGATCTATGGCCGACAAAGTGAAAATTTGGTTTGATCGCGAAGCCGATTACCTTGAAGTGCAGTTCAAGCAAGCTCCCGGTTACATGAAGGAAACCGCGCACGATGCAGTGATGGAGCGTGTCGATGCCGAGGGTGACATTATCGGCTTTAGCATTCTCGGAGTTAGCCGTTTCACGAAAGAAAAGCCGCTGGAAGCGGAGTTGACGGCGGCCTGATTACCCGCGCACTACTTTACTGCTATGGCCGTAGCGAACATTGAAGAATATCTGAAGTTAGTGCCAACGCTGAGACGATCACCAAGCCACCTGCTTTGGTCATCGTATGATCCGGAAGCAGATACGCTGTATATCAATTTCAAGAAGCCGAGTCATGCGACCGACAGCGATATTACCGATGATGATGTGATCATTCGTTATGAGGACGGAGAAGTCGTGGGCCTAACTATTTTGCACGCGAGCAAGCGGTAAAAGGCAAATTATGAAGTTAACGATTGATCGCGACGCGGATGCGCTTTATCTCAATCTCGACGAATCTCCTGCCGCCGAAAGCGAGGAGATATCGCCCGGAATCGTCCTCGATTACAGTGCCGAGGGTAAGGTTGTAGGGATAGAAATGCTTTACCTCTCCAAACGGGTGTCCCCTGAAAAACTCAATCGTATGCAATTAGAAACGGTTGGGGTCTGAGGGCTACTCCAACCCTTGCACCTCTACTTATCGCAGATCGCAGCAGCGCGCTCAGAGCGCGACAAAACTTTCTACGAAAGCAAATGCGCCACCCTCGACCACCAGATCGATCAGTTGGTTTATGAGCTATACGGGTTGACGAGTGAAGAGATTGAGCTAATCGAAGGCGGCTTATAGGAATCATAACGACTTTTTTGGTTGTTCGTTTGGCCAGGAAGAAGTCTTTGGATCCCTCGCGTTTACTTCAACCTTAAGCAATCACTTGAAAGGAGATTGCCATGAAGCGAATGATTTTGTTTGC
>JBGPWL010000068.1:0-25872 GCA_041492185.1 Pyrinomonadaceae bacterium
AACGGAAAGACAATTGGTCCGGCTACGCCCACCGCGCCGGTGTGGATGTGCGCCGCCGTCTCTGCGGCGCTTAGATTCTGAAACAGCAAACCCACCAGCGCGCTCGTCTCGCTCTGATTCAACAACACCAGGCCCGTGCCTTTTGCTGCCGACCCGTTCGCCGGCGTTTCCTGCGCGCCATTGAGCGCCGCCGCAAAACGCTTCGGCGCCGGTGAAGTGGAATTGACAGTGTCGTTGTCGCTAATTGTGATCGTGGCGGTGCTGGGCGCCGCGAGCGTTGCACCCGTCGCATTGCTCAACGTCAGGTTGATCGTCTCGGCGCTTTCCACAAACGCATCGTCGGTTATCAACACGCTGAACTGCTTGCTGGTGTCATTCGCCGCGAAGCTCAACGTCCCGCTCGCAGTCGTGTAATCCCTGCTCTGACTCGCCGTGCCATCGCTGGTCGCAAAATCCACCGTCGCCGCACCGGAAGTGTCACCGCTCCGCGTCACCGTCACCAACACGCTCCCAGCTCCTTCATTCACGTTGTAGTTTGAAGCGCTGAATTGAACGGTGTTTGCCGCTGAATTGACTGTGAAATTGCTGGCACTCGTCGCGGTGCCGGATGAAGTCGTAACCGTGATTGGCCCAGTAGTGGCGCCCGCCGGCACTGTCGCCGCTATCTCGGTTGTCGAATTAACGGTGAACGAAGCTGAGGCGCCGTTGAAATTAACCGACGTCGGACTAATAAAGTTCGTTCCCGTTATCGTTACGTTATTGCCGACGTTGCCGCTTCCTGGAGTGAAGCTACTGATCGTGGGCGTCGAATTACTGGCACCGCTAATCGAAAAGTTCTGCGAGATATTGAAGAAGATGTTTCCGTTCGCCGCTACTTTGATCCGGCCCTGCGCTGTCGGCGTGCCTGGAATGGTCACCGTTTGCGAGCCGTCATTTGGTGTGTCGTTCGCCAAGATTATCGGAAAAGAATTTCCGCCGTCGATTGAAAGCAGAATCTGTACGCTGGCGCAACTGACAGGCGCGAGGTTCGTATTGGCCACGTTCCAGGTGACGGTTTGATTGCTGCTGGTAGACCAGTTTGTTCCCGATGCCGGTTGGCTGACAGTGAACGGTCCGCTGTCGGTTCGAACGTTGACTTGCGTGGCAGCCGAATTTACCCCGCCGCCTCCGGAGCGATTGTCGCGCGCGGTAACCCGGAAGTTCATCGTACGCGTCGTAATCGGCAGCGCCTCGCCAAACGTGGGAAAGCCGTTGAGAATATCTGACAAGCGCGGAAAGGTTCGCGACGGACTCGCTGTCGGAGCGAAGGAACGAAAGATTGGTCTGCTGCCATCGTCAGTATCCGGAGGCGCGGCCGTGCCGAGATCAAATTCCTCCCAACCGAACGTTAGTGCATCACCATCAAGATCGCTGCTGCTGGCGGTCAGGGTGAACGGCGTATTCTGCGGAATCGTATGGCTTGGGCCGGCATCAACCACGGGCGCGTTGTTGCCGGTGGCAGTCAGCGTGGGACATGAGCTGCCACTGCCCACCGTTGAGTAGCTAATAATCTGCTCCATGCTGGCCGTATGGAAATAGGTATCAGACGACATGAAGTCTTCCGGGGCACAAGTGAACCTGTAACCCATGATCGTCGAACCCGTGCCCGGCTCATAAGCTGTGGACGCGCTGCGCTGAGAGGCGCAGCTTCCCGTGGTGGCATTGAACGTGTGCGAAGCGCCGAACTGATGACCCATCTCATGCGACGTGCTGTAATAAGCAACGACGCTTGAAGGAGTAACGGATCGCGTGATGCTCACGCCCATGGCCTTCAGTCCACCTCGACACACAACACCCAGGGCGGCCACGCCCTGAAATGAAAAACCGCCACCTTGCGGCCGGCCGTCAAAGACATGCCCAATGTCATAGTTGCCCGATCCGATAAGGGAGTCCAGCTTCGCTTGATTTTCGTTGAGTAGCGCGCTGGCGTCGTCACTCGTATAGCCATCCGTCGCGGAATCGGTGTAGATAATAGAATCCTCATTAGCAATTAACACCAGACGGATCGCAACTTCTCGCTCGTAAATCGCGTCGACGAAATTGACGGTAGTAGTGATCGCCGCCAGCCCGCCTGCAACTGAACCGGCGCCGTAGGTTTGCGTGTACTCGGCGGTCACGCCAACTGCCAGGCGATAGGTGCGCAAGTTTGCGCCGGAAAACACTTGCGGACTCAGCTTGTCAGAGGCTTTTGTCTTCTCGAACGCTGCTTCCTGCTCCGCTTCGCTGACATCACATTCGACCGACGTGACCGGCATGTCACGCTGAAAGTAAACGATGTAGTTGTCCTGATCGTTTGGCGCATAAGGCTCAATCAGAACTGTGCCCTCGGAGGAGAGTATCAGCGCGTGAAATCCGTTCGGCGTCCAGTCGAAGCGCGTGATCGTGGATGCATCATCAAGACTCTGACCGCGATACGTTTTTATTTGAGGATACTTCGCCGCCAGCGCCGGCTCCATGATCGGCGATTCGACTACGCGAAAATTCTGATAAGCGCCGTCGGCCAGCGGCAAGGTTAATTCAACTTGATCTGCTTTTGCTTTGCTGAACTCGAGCGGCGCAGCGGCGAGAATTCCTGCGAGTTCTTTGCGATCAAGTCTCAGCGTACGATAGGCTCGCGGTGCGTCTGGTCTAGCTTGCTCGCTAATATCTTTTTGATCGATTGATCGCCAAACGCCGGCACTCGATGTGATCGCTTGCCGACGCGGAGCATCAGACTTCGTGGCGGTGGGAATCTTTGCCGCTGAGCCGAGTGGGCTCGAAAGTGCCGCGGCCATCAATAGCAGGACTGCGACGACGATAAGAACGCGAAACGATTTTCTACGACGCTGTGACGACGAGTGGTACATCGAGTCTCTCTTTTGCGCGGGAAATTCTTGCTATGGTGAGAGTATGTGAAAAGCGGAAAGCCGGAGGGCATGACGGACGATCAACTGTCCAAAGCAACTTTAGTTCGCGCGAGACTCGGTTGTCAAATTTTTACTCTTCACTCATAAAGCGCAAGGGGCAAATTCAGCCAAAACCGTCGTTGAGATTTCCGAAGCTCCCTAGGAGCGTCATATTCATAGAAGCCGCATCGAGAGAGACATTGCAAGCTCCGCGCTGGTTGTGGAAAAGGTGCAACGCTCCATCCGCAGACTGAGGGGCACCGAAGACGAGCAACATCCCGCACTTGGTCAAGAGGTTTCCTCGCACCCATGTGATGCATAGCACCGCGAATCGCGGTATTATCGGACAGTTCTGATACTTAGCAGTTAAGCCTCACCGTTTCAGGGGGTGCGCAGGTGGTGATCGTAGATGCCAAGCTCAGTGCGATATGCAAATAAACGCGACAGCGGGCGTCGGATTCGAGGTTGTTGCTAGCCGCCGCGCCCCGGTCAACTTTGACGTTGTCTCGCTCGGTGCTGTAAGACGAAAGCCCGCGAATGCGGGCGACTGACAATAGCCCACCGATTAATCGGTGGGAATCGGCACGATAAAAGAAAGTTCGAGTCCGGGGAGCGGACGGCTGAATGGGCGGAAGAGAATCAGCCGTCCGTTTCACGGACTCACCGACGTTGGTTGTCGCGTGTTCCCAGCAGTGAACTGCTGGGCTACTTTCATGTCGCCCGCGTTCGCGGGCTCGGCCAGGCGAACTCTCACAGAGGCGTGACGCGGCCGACTGTTCGCGCTGCGCGCTCGATGCAGGCAAGATGCCTGCGGTCCCAGCGATCACTCCGGTTTCTCGAGCGGCGGCTCGATCGCTACAAAGTCGTCGGCAAAGCGACTCGCATACCGATCCAACAGCTCTTTCACGCGTTCGAGCTTGGGCGAGCGAACGATCAGACCTGCGTGATGTTTCTTCTTCACGCGATAGACGATCTCTGCGTCATCGTAAGCTGTGGTGTCCGGATGTTCCTGGCGCGCCAGCGAGAGAATGATGCCGGTGTGTTCTTTGCGTGGCGGCGAAATACCCTTCACACTACGCCCTCCCTGACCGTCCCACCCCAGCCGGGCTGCCCGGCCGGGGACCCCGGGGTCGGGCTTCCGCACCGAGCCACGCCCTCCCTGACGGTCGGGCTTCTGCACCGGCGCGGCGTCGGATATTTCAATCTTCGCCCACTCGCGCCAGAGATTTAGTCCCGAAGCCGCTTCCAAAACGTCGGCGATGTACGCGCCGCCGACGCGCGCCGCAACCTCCAGAAAGTAAAACTTTCCGTCCGCGGCGCTCTTGATGAACTCCGCGTGCGTCGCGCCCCGTTGCAAACCAAACGCCTTTACCAACTTTCGATTTATCGCAAACAGTTGCTTCTGATCGTCGGAGCCGTGCGCGATGGTGTGCGAGATATAAGCGCCGCCAGTGTGTGCTACGTCCATCGGCGGCCGGCCGTATTGATTCGCGCCTGCGAAAACAACTTTGCCGTTGTTCACAACGGAATCCACGTGAAACACTTCGCCGGTAACAAATCTCTCCAACAAATAATAGGACGATCGTTCGCGCAAATTATCGCGCGCGTCAAACTCGTCGATTATGCGCCACACGTCTCCCGGATCATTCGCTTTCTTAATACCGATTGCTGAAACATCGGAGCGCGGTTTCACTACCCAGGGCGGCGTTGCTCGCTTCATAAACTCGCGCACCGCGTCATGGTTTACGAGCGAGACAAACTCCGGTACTGCGATGCCGGCCGCCTGCGCCTTAACGCGCATCGCCAGTTTGTCGCGAAAGACTTTTGCCGCCGAGCTGCTCAACCCCGGCAGACAAAGGTGCTCGCGAATCAGCGCCGCAACGACTACGTCAAACTCCTCAAGTGCAATCACGCGATCGAGTCTCGTTTGACGGCCCAACAGACTAATGAGGTGAATGAAGAGTTCCGGTCCTGCATCGTTCGGCAGCGCGATCAGATCGTCGAGGCTGTCGCGCGGCCAATCTTCATGCAGCATCTTTTCTTTAGTGATGAGCACGACGCGACAGCCGCGGCTTTTGCATTCGCGGATGAAGTCCGCGCCTTTGAAGTAGGTGGCTAGACAAACGATATTGAGTGCAGATTCTGATTCCGTCATCAGCGTGTCTCTAAGGACGATCAAAGATTTCGGCCAATATATACCTTTGCGGCAACAGGGTCATGCTGATAATGTATGCGCGAAGTCCGACAAACTTCACAGTTTGTCGCTGGCGTCCGGAAGCTCTTTACACCCAGCAACGACAAACTGAAGTTTGTCGGACATAAACATATGATCTTCCGTGGTCCATATCCAGAAGTCTCGATCCCCGAACTGCCGCTGACACAATTTGTGCTGCGGCGCGCAGCGGAGCTCGGAAACAAACCGGCGCTCATTGAAGGACCGACCGGACGCATCATCACTTATGCGGAGTTGGCCCAATCAATCCAGCGCGTGGCAGCCAGCCTCGCCACACGCGACTTCAAAAAGGGCGAGGTCTTTGGCATTTTGAGCTCCAACGTTCCGGAATACGCCATCATATTCCACGCGGTCGCCTTACTGGGTGGAGTTAGCACGCTCATCAATCCTCTATACACCCACAGGGAAATCGCTCATCAATTGAAAGACGCCGGCGCCAGATTTCTTGTCACTGGACCTCAGTTTGCGGACAAAGCTCAAGTTGCCGCGCAAGCAGCACACATTGAAGAGCTGTTTGTTTTTGGGGACACGGAAGGTGCAACTCCTTTCGCTTCGCTGCTCGAAAGCAATGGCGATGTCCCGGCAGTTGAGATCGATCCGCGCAACGATCTGGTTGCGCTCCCGTATTCGAGCGGTACCACCGGATTGCCAAAAGGCGTGATGCTTACCCATCACAACCTGGTCGCGAATATTTGTCAGATGGACGGGCTCGAATACTTTAACGAAAAAGACACTCTGATCGCCGTGCTTCCGCTTTTTCACATCTACGGGCTGGTGGTAATTTTGAATCTGGGCCTGGCACAGGGCGCAACCATTGTCACCATGCCGCGGTTTGAACTCGAGCAGTTCCTCCAGGCACTGCAAGACTACGGCGTAACGATGGCCCACATAGTGCCGCCCATCGTTTTGACTCTCAGCAAGAATCCCGTCGTTGATAATTATGACCTTTCAAAGTTGCGCGCGATCTTTTGCGGGGCGGCGCCGTTGGGACAGGCACTGACCGAAGCCTTCATCGCCCGCATCAACTGTAATGTGCGGCAGGGCTACGGCATGACCGAGACGAGTCCCGTGACTCATTCGTCGCCGTCGGATCCGGCTCAGGTCAAATTTGGATCGGTCGGCGTCTGCGCGCCTAACACAGAATGCAAAGTCGTCGATCTGGAAACCGGCGAGGCGTTGGGTCCGAACAAGGAAGGCGAGATCTGCGTGCGCGGCCCGCAGGTGATGAAAGGCTATTTGAATCAGCCCGAAGCGACGGCGCGGACAATCGATGCCGACAGCTGGCTGCATACCGGCGACATAGGGTACGCCACCGAAGACGGCCACTTCTTCATCGTTGACCGCGCGAAAGAATTGATCAAGTACAAAGGATTTCAAGTTGCGCCCGCCGAACTCGAAGCGATCCTGCTCACGCATCCCGCAGTCGCGGACGCGGCGGTAATTCCCTGCCCTGATGAGGAAGCCGGCGAAGTACCCAAGGCCTTTGTTGTGCTGAAAGCGGAAGCGACGGCGGACGAAATTCTGGGCTTCATAGCGACGCGCGTCGCGCCTTTCAAAAAAATCCGCTACCTCGAATTCACCGATAAAATTCCCAAATCTGCCTCCGGAAAAATTCTGCGGCGCGTGTTGATTGAGCGCGAACGCGAGCGACTCGCAGGTCGGTGACAATTGTTCGGAAACCCTTCTGGCGCGGTTCGAGTAGCAACGTCGTTGGAAGGCCGGCGGATTTCCTCAGAAAGCATAACCAACAAACCTTGACAGGAACTGCCTGGCGCACTACATTCCTCTCACGCCAATGCCTTGAAGTAACAAGTTCCCTCGCGGGCGCGTTTTGTGACAAGCGAACCGTCTGTCAGCCCAGCAAGTTTGTCTGACTCTCGAGATGGTCTCGGCGTCAGCAACCACGTGCGCTTCTTTCTTTTCCGTAGGAGGAATCAAAATGCTTCGTCGTCGTATCGTCAAACACTCCCTCAGAAATCTGTTTATTCTTACGATCGCGGGATTGTGTGCCGGAGTCATTCTGGCAGGCTGGAGTACTTCAGCTAAACTCGCACCTAACCGGCGCCCGGAGAGAAGTCCGAGGAGCGCCGGTCAGCAGCAGCAGTCGCCTGAGAATTATACGACGACGATGTACGGCGGCAACGGGGGTCACAGCAATAGTGATTCGATAAACGACGGATCGCTCGTGACGATCGATCAGACCACGGCAGCTATCACATTGGTAGGCCATCCCAACAGCGTCGATAGATTGACGGGACTGGCATTTGATTCAACCGGCAAGCTCTTCGGCTCGACGATAACCGCCGGGGGATTCCCTCCTCCGCCACCGGTGCTAACGAGCAAGTTGGTCACGATCAATCCGGCCAATGGGGGTCTGGTTTCAACTGTCGGAAATATCACTGCCGGATCCGGCGGACCCATAATCAGCATTGCCGACCTCGCGGTCCAGCCTGGTACCGACACTCTCTTCGGCATCAGGGGCTCAAACGATGGCGGCTTCGGTCAGGGGAAACTCTACACAATCAATAAGACGACGGCCGTGGCGACTCTCGTGGGAAACACTAATTGTTTTTTCCCATCCATTGCCTTCGCGCCGGGCGGTACGCTTTACGAATCAGCCGCGGATCTCGATTTCATGACCGGGAATATCATAAATACCCGATTCATGACGGTGAATCCGAGCAACGGCGCGGTGATTACTTCAATTGCGGCGGCGCAATTTTTTGGCGCGCTGGGCGTGCGGCCGACGGACGGAGTGATCTTCGCCGGCAACGGCGATTCGCATCAGATCTTTACCATCAATGCTACGACTGCTGTTCTTACTCTCATCGGTGACACGGGCCAGAACTTCGTCGGTGACATCGCCTTCAGTCCGATTGTTAACTCCGGCGTTAACGCCTATCGCCAGACTAATCTGGTTTCGGACGTGCCCGGTTACGCGCAAATTCTCGATTCGAGTCTTGTTAATCCGTGGGGCATCTCCTCTTCAGCAACGAGTCCCTTCTGGTCTTCGAACAATGGGACAGGCACGGCGACCTTATACGGGGGCGATAATGCCGGTGGTCCACTGACGAAGAACACGCTGACTGTGACGATCCCCGGTGGCGCCAATACCGGCACCGTCTTCAACGGATCGACCAGTTTCCCGATTACAGATGGCAGCGGTACGGGCCCAGCCCGATTTATTTTCGATACCGAGAACGGCACCATCAGCGCCTGGCGCTCCGGCTCTGTAGCCATTCAAAAAGTTAGCGATCCCAACGCAGTCTATAAAGGTCTGGCGATCGGCAGCGACCCGACCTTTACCTGGATCTACGCAGCTAACTTTAAAGCCGGAAGAATAGACACCTACGGCACTAACTTTACGACGGTCCACTTCGCCGGTTCAGATTTTACTGATCCGACGCTGCCGGCGGGTTACGCCCCTTTCAACGTCCAAAATCTGGGAGGCAAGATCTATGTCACCTACGCCCTGCAAGACGCGCCTAAGCACGACGATGTACCCGGCGCCGGTCATGGTTTTGTAAATGTTTTCGATGCTGTCGGGCAGTTCCAGCGACGTTTGATCTCCGGCGGCGCGCTGAATTCACCATGGGGATTGGCAATCGCTCCCACCAACTTCGGTTTGTTCGGCAATGCCCTGCTCGTTGGTAATTTCGGCGACGGCAGAATTAACGGTTACGATCCAAACACGGGCGCATTTCTCGGCACTCTCAACGACCAGAGCGGCAATGCGATTTCGATAGAAGGATTGTGGGCCCTAACATTCGGGAATGGCGTTGGTGGCGGCGATTTGAATACGCTCTACTTCAGCGCCGGAATTGGGGCGGAGTCACATGGTCTCTTCGGCAAATTGGCGGCGGCAGCTCCGGCCGGCATTCTGTTCCAATTTAGTTCCGCTACCTATTCCATCAGCGAGGGCGCAGGCTTCATTGACATCACGGTTAATCGCGTGGGCGAACTGAGTCAGCCGGCCAGCGTCAACTTCGCGACCTATGCATTAACAGGAGCAGGACACGCTTCGCATCAGACTGATTTTGTTCCCTCCCTCGGGACTTTGAAATTTGCCGGCGGAGAAGGAAGCAAGACTTTCCGCGTCTTGATTGTTGATGACGCGTACGTCGAAGGGGACGAAACTTTTAGAGTCGCTCTTAGTAATCCAACGGGCTCGGGCTTAGGCGTTCCCAGCACGGCCGATGTTACGATCACCGATAACGATACCTCGGGTGCGACGTCACCCCTGGCGACCACCTTCGTGGCCACTCTAAGCGGCGCTCAGGAAGTTCCGCCCAAGGTAACGAATGGTACGGGCACCGGCATTGTGATCGTCAGCAATGAAGCAACGGGCGCGGCCAAGGCATCGCTTGCGTTCTCGGGTCTGACGAGCAATTCGAACGCGGCCCATATTCACGGCCCGGCGGCAGTCGGCGTTAACGCTCCCGTACTGTTTCCGATGCCCATTGTGACAGGTTCAACTTCGGGAGGCGTGAACGACGTTGCGATCACGCTGAGTACTCCGCAGATTCAGCAGATGAAAGATGGACTCTTTTATTTCAACGTGCATGACACCAACAATCCGGGCGGAGAAATCAGAGGTCAGATCTTTTCCAATCCGATTGACGAAGCGGGCTATTTTGCGCGCCAGAACTATCTGGATTTTCTCAACCGTCAGCCCGATGCGAGCGGTCTGAGTTTTTGGACCAGTCAAGTTACCGGCTGCGGCGTCAATACGAATTGCATCAGCAACAAACGGATCGACGTTTCGAAAGAGTTTTTCTTCTCGCAGGAATTCCAGACGACGGACTTCTATGTCTATCGGGTTTTCAAAGCTTCATTTGGAGCTTTGCCGACCTTTAGCGAATTCACCCTCGACCGAAGTCAGATTGGCGCCGGCTCAGACGCGGAGAAGAAGACTTTCACCGAAGGCTTCGTGCAACGCGGCGACTTCCTTGGCGTATACCCAACGGCGCAGACCGGGTCGCAGTTTATTGACAAGGTGATCGCGACGGTCCTGGCAGGTTCGGGTGTTGACTTGAGTTCGAAGAAACCCGATTTGGAAAACGAATACAGCCAGGAAACAACGCAAACCGCGAGTCGCGCCCGGGTGATTCGTCGCGTAGTTGATTATACGGAGTTCGTCACTCCGGAATTCAATCGCGGCTTTGTGGCAGCCGAATACTACGGTTATCTGCGCCGCGATCCGGATACGGCCGGTTTCAATTTCTGGCTCGGCGTCCTGAACAATAATGTTCCAGGCAACGTCCGTTCGATGGTCTGCGGATTCATTACTTCCGCAGAGTATCAATTGCGATTTGGACCGACCGTTACTCGTAACAATGTCGAGTGCTCCACGGTGGCGCCTTGACCGTTGCCTTAGCATGACTTAACCCTTGAGGCGCGAATCTCCTAACGGGGTTCGCGCCTCAAAAGCTTCGGCGCCCCGCCGGAGCGAAATTTCTCGCCAATCCCTGTTCGCGGCGCTGACTTCTGCGGTATAGTTGTTTTCCGCCCGCTGCCGGTTTCGATTTCCTGATTGAAAGGAGCGTCACGCCATGAACCTGAATCCGTTCGCGAAACTATCGCTGTTAACAATTGCTCTTCTGCTTGGAATTGCGATTTCGCAAGATCCTGTTCGCGCGCAGAGCGACAAAGATTCTGACTGGCAAATGCTCCGGCCCGACGGCGAGGAATTCACCATCCTCATGCCTAAAGAACCAAAGACGGAGGAGAGTCAGGAGCCATATCATAAGATGACGCTCAACACGCGTTTGTATTTGTCAGCGACCGAGAAGGGGCCCGTGTTTGCTGTCATGTCGTTGAGCGGAATCAAATCAAATCCGGCGCTCTACACCGAATTTCAGCGGCTCAATTCCTATGTCGATGCGTTCAAGACTTTCTTTCCCGCGAAGGTTCGCGGCAAAGACGCCGTGGCGAAACTGACTCTGGTCGGCGATAAGACACTGAACGGCAACGCGGGTCGCGAATACAAAGTTGTGATTGGCGATCTTTCCGGCACGGCCCAGACGTTTGCCACACGCAAACGCTTCTATGCTGTTGTGGTTTTGAATACAAAAAAAGACGACGCGCTTAGCGGGCGCTTTCTGAGTTCGTTTTATCTGCCGGAGCGTACAGCCCAGGTTTCAACCGACGTGGCAGCAGCTCCGGACGCGGCGGCGCCCGGAACACCAAGGAACCCTTCTGAAGCGCCGACAAATCCCACTGGAACACCAGCGAATCCACCTGGAGCACCAAATGCTGTCGTTGTTGGTCAACCGAAACCCGAAGGGGCTCCAACGCCCGAAGGAGAACCCAAACCCGGCGAGGCGACACCAGCGCCGACGCCGAAGCCCGGTGAGAGAGCTCCGATCTCGGGCGGCGTATTGAATGGCAAAGCTCTGTACCTGCCAAAGCCTGAGTATCCCCCAGAGGCGCGTGCCGCCGGTGTCAGCGGCACTGTTAACGTTCAGGTCACGATCGACGAGTCAGGGAATGTCATGAACGCCCGAGTTGTTTCTGGTCCACCGTCTTTGCATGCGGTGTGCATGTACGCCGCGCTCGCGGCGCGATTTTCGCAGACGACCTTGATGGGTGAACCGGTAAAAGTTACGGGCATAATTATCTATAACTTCGTGCGGTAAGTGGCACAGGCTTTGGCCTGTGACTGGGGTTCCGCACAGTCAAGTGAAAAGAACACTCGCAAGATTAAATTCAATTCACGGCAGGCTGCTCAATCTGATTGCCGAGACCGATGAAGCGCAATTTGTCCGCCGCCCTTCAGAAAATGAATGGAGCGTTGCCGAAATCGTTTATCACCTCGCGCTGGTTGAAGGGTACGTCATCAAATCCCTGGAGCAGTCTCTCGCCCAGCCGCCGCAGCGTTTGCCACTTTTCCGGCGTCTGATACCGACAAGGATCGTTGCCTCGCGCCTGCTTCGCGTCAAAGCACCAAGGGGCGTGCAGCCACTGAATCCCCCACCTAAGATGGAGTTGATCGAGGCCTTCAATGGGACCCGCGCCCGCCTGAAGACGCTGTGTGCCAGGCATGAGCGTGCGCGCCTGCGCCAGGTCATTTTCAAACACCCGTTTCTTGGTCCCATCGACGGCGCCGCCACGATCTCGTTTGTCGGCTATCATGAGGTGCGCCACTACAAACAGATTCGCGAAGTGTTGAAGAAACTAAACGGCACCTGATCGGCTCTACTGCGCCCGTACGTTTTCCTTTGCGCCCTCTGCGAAAACCTTCGCGCCCTTTGCGTTTCAATTTCTCCGTCGTTGGCGGTTATAAACTTGACGCTCTCCCCTCGTCAGTCTATCTTCGCTGAAATTCGGAAATTCGTTTTCGGAGCTTCAGCTAAATGTCATCTCAGGTAGTTGTCTCGCATCCAGCCTGGACCATTCCCGGTTTTCTCGACGTTCGCGACAACCACCTCAATATCAGCGGCGCCGACGCGCTCGCTTTGGTTAGTGAATTCAATTCGCCCCTGTTTGTTTTTTCCGAACCACGTATTCGCTGGAACATAGATCGACTCAAGCACGCCGCAGCCGCGGTAGATCGTCCGATCAAATTCTGCTACGCCTCGAAAGCCAATTCGAACATGGCCGTGCTCAAGACCGTGCTCGAATCCGGAATCGACGTCGAAGTGAATAGCGGCGGCGAACTCTTCAAAGCCTTGCGCATCGGCTTTCAAGCCAATCAGATCATCTTCAACGGCACCAGCAAGAGCGATGAAGAGATCGACGACGCAGTGCGCGCGGGCATCTACGCAATCAATGTTGATTCGGTTTATGAGATCGGCTTGGTGGAAGCGTCCGTGCGAAGATTGAGAGCGCAGGGCGAAGACATTGCGCCGGCGCGCATCACTCTGCGTTTGGTGCCCGAGATTGGCACGCGCTCACATCTCGGTTTGCAGACTGCACTGCTTACTTCAAAGTTTGGCATCTCGTCATCAGAAGTGCTCGACGCTTTTCGTCGCGGGTTACAAAATCCCGATCTCGTTCACGTCTGCGGCATTCACATTCATGTCGGATCGCAAACTCCGGACGTCGAACCATTCGCGCAGGCGTTCAAAAGCATGTGGGAGCATCTCGTTAGGATTCACGACGAGACCGGGCACACGCTTGAGCACATTAATCTTGGCGGCGGCATTCCAGTTAATTATCTCCGCGATCGATCGCAGGCTGATCAACTTCCCGAACACGAGCGCGACATGCTCGGCGCCGATCTTGAACCCTCACTCGTTCTTTCTGAGGCTCTGCGAGTTGCTCGTGAGTCCGCGCGCGTTGCCGAAGCTGAACATCTACTCGATCGCGTAACCATTCTGCTCGAGCCGGGCCGCAGCATCATCGCCGACGCGGGTCTCGTATTGACGACGGTACGCAATATCAAACGCCGCCCGGAGACCGGCGATGTGTGGCTGCTCACGGACGCCGGCTACAACATTATGCTGTCGATGAATAATTACAAATGGTACTACCATTTGATTTCGGCTTCTCGCGCTGATGAACCGTACGAACATGATTACAAAGTCGCCGGACCGCTTTGCGATTCCGGCGATGTATATTTCGACATTGAGCGCGAGGGTCGCCTGCCTGACTATAGAAAGTTGCCCGCGAACGTCGAACCGGGCGAAGTGCTGGCGCTTTTGAACAGCGGCGCCTATTCATTGGCGCAGATGTTTCATTACAACGGCCGGCCACTGCCCGCGGCGGTCATGATTCGCGACGATGGCAAGGCGGATCTGATCCGGCGCCGCGACGTTTACGAAGATCTTCTTACCAACGATGTCTGGTGAGTCCGTCACATGAACGCGAGACTTGAAACTTCAAACTCGAAACTTCCCGGCGGGCATCTGGTCCGCGGCCTCGGACCGATTGCGGCCATCTCGGTCAACGTCGGCAACATCATCGGCACAGGCGTGTTTCTGAAAGCGCGCGTCATGACCTGCAACGTCGGCACGCCGACGCGGGTGATTGCCGTTTGGATCGCCGCGGGCCTACTCGCGCTCGCCGGCGCGCTCACTTACGCGGAACTCACGACGATGCGGCCCGAAGCCGGCGCCGAATACGTGATCACTCGCGACGCGTACGGGCGTCCCTGGGCTTTTCTTTACGGCTGGTCGCAGTTTTTGATCTCGCGCACAGCCTCGGCGGCCGCGCTCGCCGTTGGCTTTGCCATTTTTCTAAACGATCTCACGAATGGAAAACTTAACCACGTCTACTTCCAAATTCCCCTCCCGTTCGGTCACAGCGTCCCCTTCGGGCAACTGCAGTTGATCGCGCTTATCACCATAGCAGTGACTACGTTGATCAACTGCGCCGCCGTCGCCGTGAGTGGACACGTCGCGTCGTTCATCACGATTCTGAAGGTGGTGCTTGTCTTGGGTGTCGGCATCGGCGCGTTTTTCTACCAGGACGGGCATCTCTCGAATCTCTTGCTGGCCAGCACCGGAGGAAAGTGTGAAGGTGTCGCCGTCGTGGGCGGGGGCTTTTCTGGTTTTGCCGCGGCGATGCTGGGCGCACTCTGGGCCTACGATGGTTGGAACAATGTCTCCTACATGGCGGGCGAAGTAAAACGGCCGGAGCGCAATCTTCCGTTGGCGCTGATTAGCAGCATGTTCATCGTAATGGTGCTGTACGTGCTCGCCAATGTTAGTTACTACTACGTGTTGACGCCAACGGAGGTAGCAAGCGTTCCGGCGGCATCGTCGGTCGCCGCGCAGGCCGCCATGCGCGTGTTGGGTCCCCTGGCTGTCAGCTTGATCGCCGGTGTGATGATGCTCTCGTCTTTCGGCTCGCTGCAGACTTCGATCTTAGGCACGGCACGCGTTCCCTACGCGATGGCCAAAGACGGATTATTTTTTGCGAGTCTCGCGCGCGTCTCCAAGGGCGCACACGTCCCCGTTATTTCGTTAGTCGTGCAAGCAGTCTGGGCCGGAATCCTGGCGCTGTCAGGTACCTACGATCAGCTAACCGACTACGCCATCTTCGCCTTTTGGCTTTTCTACGGAATGGTTACCGCCGCGGTGTTTGTCTTTCGCTACCGCCTGCCCGATGCACCGCGGCCTTACAAGACCTGGGGCTATCCGATTGTGCCGGCGCTCTTCGTGCTGGTGACGATTTATTTGATTGTCTTCACCATCAAGAACGCGCCGCTGCAATCATTGATTGGGCTCGCGATCATTGCGGCGGGCCTGCCGGTGTATTGGTATTTTGCACGCAAGACAGAAGCTAACGCAGGCGAAGAGACAGAGTCGTAATCGCAATTGGGCCGCATCGTTAAGGCAGAGTATCCGTGAAGAAAGCTGACTACAAGGGATTATTGGAAAGCGTCCGGCAGGGAGGCTCAAGCCTGCGCGGAGAAGTCGAACCTGCGAGAACATTTAAGTTTCGCACTCCAAAGCGTAACGGCAAGTTGGAGACGCGCCTGGCTATTTGCCTAAAGACAGATGACCCTTCTCTGTTGGTTGTAAATAAGATATATCCCGTCCGTCCTCTCGAAGACGATCTGGTTCGGGTGATAGATGAAGCAGGCGAGGCGGCTATCTATGATGCGGACTCCTTTCTTTTCGTGAGCTTCTCACCAAAGGTCGAGCGCGTGCTCTCGCACTTGGCTCAACCGTAGGCTCAAGCTATGTAAACCCCCGCGTTTAGACGAAGCTCACTTCAATATCGGAAAGATCCCAGATCAGCCTGGAAGCGATCCAGCAGGAAGTTGAAGCCATCCGGATGTGAGGACAACAATTAAGTGCGTCAAGCAGGTTGACTTCTACCCAGGGGGCGGCGTATTTTCGGTCGCAATCCGAAAGGTCTACAAAGAGTCAATGGACTGGCCCTGAGAGCCCTGAAAGCGTTAACCCAGCGGTTCGCAGTCTCTTTGGACTAGCCTTCAGTTTTGGTTTTCCGCTGCTGTGCGGCGCAGCTTCACCACTTAAAGGAGATAAGCTCATGTTTGCGAAAAGATTGTTTCTGATCCTCTTAATCACGGCCATGATGGCCACTATAGCCAGTGCTCAATCCAAACGCGGTTGGGGCAACAAAACGGCGAGCCGAGGAGCGAGTACTCAGACCGGCAACACAAACTCTGGCAATCAGAATGCCGAAGAGGGCGATAGGAACAAGTTAGACGGTACCTGGCGCGCCACTGAGACTTTTGGTCCTAACGATGTCTTTAAGGTCCTCTTCACGTTCGGCGCGGGCAAGGATGCCAATAACGGCATCGTGGTCCACTCTGATGAGCTATTTTTGACTGGCGGTCCGTCTTGCCTTTCGGCTCAGGGAGTTTGGAAGAGAACCGGAGAGCGAAAGTTCATCGCGACTGACGAGGGATTTTGCTTTGACACATTCAACAACCTTGCTCCCGCGGGCAAAATCAAATTCAAGTCCGCAATAAGTCTCAACAACCAGGGCACAGAGTTTGACGGCACAATGCATATCGATGCCTTCGATGTGGACGGCAACCTTGTCTTCTCCACTGATGCCGACTTGCACGGCGTGCGCATGCGAGCAGAAGCACCGTAGGGAGGGTTCCAAACTGGCTAGCCTTCCCCACACAATTGCCTGACCCGTACTCTAGGGTCGGTCGCATTGTAATGCCGGCCCGTCGTTGATGTTATGAGTCACCGAGTCGCGCGCGCGGTCAACGCTTCGCGCGCGACTTCTTTGTCGTCGAAGTGAAAAGTCTCGCGCCCGATGATCTGATAATCCTCGTGGCCTTTGCCGGCAATTAGCACCAGATCGTTTGCGCGTGCCTGCGAGATCGCCTGGTGAATTGCTTCGCGCCGATCGGCAATTTTTTTGTAAGGCTTGCCGGTCTGCTGAATCCCTACTTCGGCGTCGGCGAGTATCTGTTCCGGATCTTCCGTGCGCGGATTATCGGAAGTAAGAATCACCACGTCGCTCAAGCTGCCGGCGGCTTCACCCATCGGCGCGCGCTTGGAGCGATCTCGATCGCCGCCGCAACCGAAGACGGTGATGATCTTTCCTTTGGTCACCTCGCGCGCAGTTCGCAACACATTCAGCAGCGCGTCGTCGCTATGCGCGTAGTCAACCACAACTGCGAAATCGCCATCGTGGGGCACGCGCTCGAATCGCCCCGGTGCGCCGGTACACTGCTCCAGCGCTTTCGTTATTACGTCGAGGCTGTAGCCAAGCGCCAGTCCGCTCGCTATCGCGGCCAGAGTGTTGTAGACGTGTGGGGGTCCGACGAGCGGTGAATGAAAGTCGCGTTCTCCGGCAGGCGTGTGAAGTCGAAATCGCATCCCGTCGAGCGAAAACTCCGCGTTGCGTGCGCTCACATCTGCGTCTGATTTCACGGCATAGCGAACAACGCGCCGCCTTTCCTTTTCCAAACGATCCGCCAATTCCACTCCGCGCGGATCGTCAACGTTGATGACAGATGTCTTTGGTCGCGATCCCAGTCGCCCATCGAACAGACGCTGCTTCGCGTACCAATAATTTTCCATCGTCTTGTGATAATCGAGATGGTCGCGCGTGAGATTGCTGAAAACTGCAACCGCGTATTCCAGTTCGTCGCAGCGATGAAAATCCATCGCCTGCGAGGAGCATTCCATCACGGCGGTCTTGCAACCCACCGCCACGGCCTCCCGCAGCATCCGCTGCATGTCAGTCGCTTCCGGCGTCGTGCGTTCGGCCTTGCGCTTCTCTTTCCCGATGCGGTATTCAACCGTACCCGTCATCATCACCGGCTCGCCCGCCCCTTCCGGTATCGACGCAATCAAGTATGCAGTCGTCGTCTTGCCGTTGGTTCCAGTGATGCCGACTAGTTGCAGTTCGCGCGAGGGATGGTGATGCACTTCGGCTGCGGCCAGCGCCATCGCGCGGCGCACATCTTCAACCTGCAGCCACGAGCTCTTAAAATCGGGCGGGCACGATTGCTCGGAGATCACTCCAAGAGTGCCCCGTTGGATCACCTGCGGAATGAATTTGTGCGCGTCGACGAGTGCGCCGCGAATTGCTACAAAGAGATCGCCCGGCCCGGCCTTCCGAGAATCATGCGTTACGTCTGTCACGGCAACACTGCCGTCACCAGTCAGTCTGCCTGCAATCGCGCGAGCTATCTCATCGAGGGATAATGCACGCATTTCTCGATTAGTTTCCGCCACCATCAATCACCATCCCTCACCTTTATTAGGAGTCCGAGCCAACTTTGTGATTATAATCCACGCGCAGTATCACGCCAGCACGTGGAGAAGTCATGAGATTAATAGTCGCCGCTTCCCTGCTTCTATCTTTGATTGCCATGTTAATCACCAACCAGCCTTCAGACAGTTCAATCGTCAAGCCCGATTACGACATCATTATTAAGAACGGCCGCGTCATTGATGGCTCAGGCAGCCCCGGCCATAACGCGGATATCGGGATCAAAAACGACCGCATCGTGCGCATCGGTGATCTGAAAGGCGCCAACGCGACGCGCGTCATCGACGCGCATGGAATGGTCGTCGCGCCCGGATTCATTGATATGTTGGGCCAATCCGAAACTTACCTGCTCATCGACAGCCGGGCGATGAGCAAAGTGATGATGGGCGTTACCACCGAGATTACCGGCGAAGGCGAATCGATTGCGCCCATCAACGAACGTCAGATCAAAGAGAACGAAGATTTCAACAAGCGTTACAACCTGAACATTGATTGGCGCACGCTCGATCAGTATTTCAAACGAGTGGAAAAGCAAGGCATGGGTTTGAATCTGGGAACTTTTGTCGGCGCCACCCAGGTGCGCGAATACGTCATCGGTTTTGATAATCGTCCGCCGACGGCCGCTGAGCTTGAGCAGATGAAAAAGCTCGTCGCCGAAGCGATGAAAGATGGCGCGCTGGGACTTTCGACTTCGCTTCAGTATGTGCCCGCGCGCTTTGCCAGGACCGATGAGATCGTCGAACTGGCAAAAGTCGCGCACCAATACGGCGGCATTTACGCAACGCACCAGCGCAGTGAAGCGAACGCGCTGGATGAATCGCTCGCGGAAGTTTTCGAAATCGCGAAGCGCGCGCAAATACCTGTCGAGATCTGGCATCTGAAAACTGCTTACAAAAAGAACTGGGGACGCATGCCTGAAGTGTTGAAGAAGATCGAGCAGGCGCGCGCGCAGGGACTGAACATCGGCGCTGATGTCTATCCGTATGTTGCCGGCAGCACCGCGTTGAGCGCGTGTTTGCCACCGTGGGCTCTGGAAGGCGGCACGGAGAAAATGCTCGGGCGTCTGCGCGATCCGGCCACGCGCGAACGTCTCAAGAAAGAGATCACTGCTGACGCGAAGGAGTGGGAGAACATCTATCTCGGCAGCGGCGGCCCGAGTGGAATTTTGATTGGTGCGGTTGTCAATCGTGATTTGGAAGCCATACAAGGCAAGCGGCTCTCTGAAATTGCTACCGACCAAAACAAAGATCCGCTCGACGCGCTCTTTGATCTGATACTCGCCGACCACGGGCAGACCGGAGCGATTTATTTCATGATGAGCGAAGACGATCTGCGTGCGGCGATGCGCGCGCCTTTTGTCAGCATCTGCACCGACAGCGGCGCACGCGCCGCGGATGGACCGTTGGCCGGATCGAAATCACACCCGCGCGGTTGGGGCAGCTATCCGAGAATCCTTGGTCGCTATGTTCGTGAAGAAAAGTTGCTGACGATCGAGCAGGCTATCTACAAGATGACCGGCTTGTCCGCGAAGAAGGTGGGCCTGCGCGAACGCGGTTTGATCAAAGAGGGCATGTACGCGGACCTCACGATCTTCGATCCGCAAAGCGTCATCGATCGCGCAACCTTCGAGATGCCGAATCAGTTTCCTGAAGGAATCAAGTACGTGATCATCAATGGGCAGCTCGCAGTTGACGACGGGAAACGGACGCCGGCATTGTCAGGACGCGTCCTGCGCGGCCCAGGGTATAAGCAGTAACCCCGGATCGCGTTGCTGGGAGCGCGGACATCCTGTCCGCATGAGCGCGAAGCGCGAAATCTTCCCAGCAACAACGATTGAGCGTGCTGCGCACGCTTTGCGGACAAGATGTCCGCGCTCCCAGCAAGATCAGATCGAGCCGATGATCTTGCGAAACTGATCTTCGCTGAAAGCCTTGAGCGTCTCTGACTGGATGTTGCCCGCGGATCCCAATTGCAGCATCAGTCGCGCCAGCGTCTCATCATCAGGCGCGTCGATGACGCAAACTAAATCATATCGACCCATCGTCAACCAGGTTTCTTTGATCTCCGCTCCTGCTTTCTTGAATGCCTTGCGGCCGGCATCGAGCCTTTTCGGACTGGCTTTGACATCCGCTGCGCCTTGCTGCGTCCACTTCAACAGTGCGATGTAAGTTGGCATTTGCGACTCCTTTTGTAGGGGCGACCCTCGTGGTCGCCCGATGATTATGATTCCTCGACTTCCGGGCAGGGACAAGCCCTGCCCCTACAGATTCAAATCTTGATGTAGATCTTTCTCCAATAAAGAACCCACATCAATCCCAACCAAAGCAGAATGAAACAAATAGCAAACGCGAGCGACGCGTTGATCGGCGAAGCCCACGACATGAACAAGTGCCGGTAGATCCAACCTTGTAGCGAAATCCGATTGCCGTTGCCGCCCGAAACTTTTATCAACCCGAGCAGTCGCGCCATCACTCCCGTGCCGACAAACAACGCGATCGCATTCACACCAAAAACTACAAACGGTTTGGTCCAGGCGCGATAGTTTTTGATCTCGATCAGCCAGTAGCAGAAAGCGAGTAACTGCAGCGCCATTCCTCCCGTGAAGAAAACATACGAACTGGTCCACAGACTCTTATTGATTGGAAAGAACGGATTCCAGGCCCAGCCGATACAAATGCAGCACAGGCCCGCGACAAAGAGGCCCGCGACTTTTTCAAATTGTGTTCTGTTTGGGCAACGCAGCCATTGACCAGCGAAAACGCCGAACAGCGTCGTTGCCAGCGCTCCCATGGTGCTGAGAAGGCCTTCCGGATCGTACACCTTCCCTTGCGACCAAACGTGGCGCCCAAACACCTTGCGATCGATGAACGACGCAAGGCTGCCTTCTTTGCTCAAATCACCCGTAGCAAAACCCGGCGCGTGCACGTGCGTCATCAACAACCAATAAATAACCAGCAACGCCAGCGCGATGATCGCCTGCGTTCGCGGTTTCGTTTTCAGAAAAATCAGCGAAGCAAAAAAGTAACAAACGGCGATTCGCTGCAACACGCCGGGAATGCGGATCGTCGAAAGATGAAAATACGGAAAGCCGGCCAGGAACTCGCCCAATAGGAAAATGATTATGGTGCGCTTGATGATCTTCAGATATAGATCGCGCTTGCTGCCACCGGCTTCAACGCGCTTGCCCAAAGCTAACGGTATCGCCACACCAACTATGAAGAGAAAGAATGGAAAGATGAGATCAGTGGGAGTCCAGCCGTTCCACGGCGCGTGTTCGAGTGGCCAGTAGATGTGCGCCCACGAACCAGGATTGTTCACCAGCACCATGCCGGCGATCGTCAGACCGCGGAAGACATCGAGCGAAACCAGGCGATTATCTTGGTTAGACATAACTCAGTTTCATCCACAGATTACGCAGATTACACAGAAGCAAACGCAAAGCCTCCAAGTCAATTTCATGAAGTCGTCCCGCATTCGGCGACCCACTCGGTCATTGTTTCCCATCGGCGTAATCTGCGTAATCTGTGGATATGTTTTTCTAACGATTCTGAACCGGCGGCGCCGGCCGTATTCCCAAACCAAACTCCTCCGGATTCGGCAGCGTCGAAGTCGCTTCATATCTCCTCAGCGCCTCATCCATCGCGCGGCTCTTTGTCAACCACATGGCGATCGCTTGATCGTAACGCGCGAGCACACTATCCAGCCAATACGGGCGGTTCTCGGCGAGCCACTGCTTCCGATAAGCGTCGCGCAAGATCGAAAGCTCTTCGGCCATCTCGCGCAGGTTGTTATAAATCGCGCCGGTGTAATATCTGAGCCTCCTCGCCTTAGTGCGGTCGCCGAGATTCAGGTACGCGTCCCAGTATTGGTTGCTGAATTTTTCAACTACTTCCATGCGGCGACCCAGATGATCGAATCGCGCGGCTGCGAGCAACAACGCCGGCAGCATCGCAGCGTTGCGCCGCGCGCGCTTCTGGTTGACCGTCACTGTCTCCTGAGCGTTCTCGACGCTTAGTCGCATCTGCCGAATTTTTTCCGCATTCGCGCGCGCTTGATTTACAAATGCAGTCGAAAAAGGATCGCGCCAGAAAAGATCGTCGCTCGAGCCCAAACCGAGAACTGTGTTTACGCTCCCGAGCGCGCGAATTGCTTTGACGAGCTTGTCGCCATCGTTGCGAAAGAACGCCCAATCAAAATCTCGATCAAAATCTTCTATCCTGACCGGCTGCTCATCCCATGACGCGGCGGCGCCCAGCACTATTGCGTACCAACCCATCTCAAATAGCGACTCGCCGTCGTCGTCCCAGGTTGTATTCATCATGCCAAGCGCGCCGGTCTTTTGCCCGTCACGAACAAAGTTAATGATGTTCTTCGACGCCGCATCGAGATTCGGAAACACCTGGTTCCAGGTATGCGCGCCCGGACAAACGAATTGATCGAGACCCGCGTCCTTGAAAGGTTTAAGCCGCGAGTTGTAATCGTCCTTCGGCGCGTAATCCCAATTCATCACGATCATGTCCTTCGGAATGTTGCCGATCAGATCGGGATGATTCAGCGCAATATCGCCCCAAAACATCAGCCGGCGATTGTAGTTCTTCAGAACCTCGCGGACACGATTGAGATGTTCGAAATAAACTGCGCCGACGCCGCGCGCTTTTGCGGCTTCGCGGCTCTGCCCTTCGCCCAATTCAAATGTCTCGTCTTCGCCGATGTGAAAGAACTTTCCGGGAAAAAGTTCGTTGAGCTCGCGATACCAATCGGCGATCAGCTTGTAAGTTCCCTCCTGCTGCGGCGACAGGACATCGCCATACGGCGTTTCGGCCAGCTCGTTGTATTTCTCAAGTCGCAAAGCCTTATGCAGGTGCCCAAACGTTTGCTGCTCGGGTACCAGCTCGATGTGATAGCGTCGCGCGTAAGCAACCAACTCGCGAATCTCTTCCGGAGTAAGCGAGCCGCCTGCCGGCCCAATCAACGGAGTCGCCGCGCTCGCAAACGTATGCTCCATGTAGAACGAATGCATGTTGAGCTTGAATGCGGCGAAGGTGCGCAACTGGCGCTTGATGTAATCAACCGTCGGCACCGGCCCGCGGCTGATGTCGTCGGAAACGCCGCGCCAGCGCATCGCAGGCCAGTCGATAATCTTAACCCCTTGAATGTAAGCGTCGTTCGATTCGCCGCGCACCAGTTGCTTCAACGTCTGCAATCCATAAAAAACACCAGCCGACGTCTTGCCCCCGACTACTACTTCGTCGGCGGTTACGCTCAAAACATAGCCTTCCGCGTCGAGATTGGCAGGCGACTCCGTGCCGGTGCGCTTCAACGCATCCTTGATTGGCGCCAAATCGATCAGGCCGATCAGAATCGCGTGCCGCGCGCGCCCTTTGCCGATCTTCAACGAGACCTTTGCTGTCTCCCTTACATCGTCAATGAAATCCTGCGCCGCAAAGCGATCATCTTCCGAACTTGGATCGGCAAAAATTACGCCCACGCCAGCCAGCGGGAAATTCTTTTCGCCGACCGTCAACTGTCTTGGCTGCGGAATGATTTGGGTCTTCGGTTCCTGCGCGCAGGTGTAAGCGGCCAAGAACAGAAGTGGCAAAAGAATGCCCAGACGGAGAGCGAAGGTTCGTGTTAGAGTGTTTGGCATTTGGAAAACGCCGCCGCCAGTCCTATTAATTAATGTGCGGGCTGCAAAAGGAACGACGAGTATTTACCTGAAATTCGGTGAGATTACAACCAAAGCGCTGGAAGACAATTCAAAAGGCTACTTCGCGCCAGGCGCGACCGACTCGCTCGTTGACCAGGCATCGTCTACGGATTACCATATCTGCATGGACCCGCAATTCATAATCGAAGAACACCCACTAGACCCGGAGTGGACGCGAATGGCTGAGCGGGCCAGACAGAATCTGATCTGGTTCGATGAACATGTGATGGAACTGGAAGTCTTCAGGCGCTACCGCGGTCGCTACGTTGCGGCCTCTGAGGGCGAGCTATTTGTGGCCGACAGCCCGGAGGAAATTGAACGCCTCGTGCGAGAGAAACATCCTGATGATGTTCCTCACGTGCGCTACATCCCACGAGAAAAGGCTTACCGTATCTATGCGTGTCAACGGGCGATGGCTTCGCTGTGATGACGGCGTCGTCAGGCCCACCCTTCAAGCTTTCGTTCTAACAGCCGACGAAGCTTGGGTGGAGCTCACGTTTCTGCTGGATGGCGGAGCCGACAAGACCGTTTTCAGCGCTCGCTTTCTTAATCAACTCCTACCACTCCAAACTATTCAGCGCAAATCAACTCGATTGGCAGGCATCGGCGGGTTGGCGCGCTTTATCGAGATCGAAATTTCCATCGGCTTCACGAGAGATGACCGACAAAGCATAACAGTCCGTGGTCCGTTTGCCGTCTTCGTCGATGTTGAAAGCGCTGACTTATCAGTGCTCGGCCGCGATGTTACCGATAACTTCAGCGTCATTTACGATTACCCAAATCGAGTTGTCGCGCTACTAGCTCTGCCGCATACTTATGAAATCAAAACAAGGTAGAAACATAAATTGATTCCGACGACTGCGCTATTTCGCGCAATAACCAGAAATGTGATTTCTTTCAGCTAAGGACCAAAAAGACGTGTCATTGATGCTTCAAGAAATTGCGGAGCAACCGGCGGCGCTGGCAAAAACCATTCAGGAAGAGCGCGGAAAGATCAGGCGTCTTGGAACATTTCTTAAACAGCGTGACATCGATCTGATTGTGATCGTCGCCCGCGGAAGTTCTGACAACGCGGCGTTGTTTGGTCGTTATTTGCTGGAGATCACTACGGGTATTCCGGTCTCGCTATCCGCGCCTTCCGTCCACACGCTCTATGGCGCAAAGTTGAAACTGCAACACGCGTTGGTGATCGGCGTTTCGCAGTCCGGCGAAGGCGAAGACATTAATCGCGTGCTTGACAATGCGCGCACCGGTGGGGCCTACACCGTCGGCATTACCAACGAACCGGATTCCTCGATGACTAGTCTGGTCGACGAGACGTTGTTGATGCACGGCGGCCGCGAGCGAGCCGTTGCCGCAACTAAAACCTTTACTGGACAGATGATGCTCTTCTATATGCTCGCAAACGAGCTTGCAGACGGCGGGCCAACCTCGGCTTACGAAGCAATCCCGGATTTTGCGGCGCGCGCGCTGGAGCAACAGCCCGCGATCCTTGAACTCGTGCAGCGTTACGTCTTCATGGAAAACTGCGTCGTTGTCGGCCGCGGTCTCGCTTATGCAAACGCGTACGAGCTGGCGCTGAAGTTGATGGAAACCTGTTATGTTGTCGCGGAACGTTTTTCTTCCGCGGACTTTTTGCACGGGCCCGTGGCAATGGTTGAACGCCACTTCCCTGTTATTTTGTTTGCGCCACCTGGGGTTATGCTGCCCGGCGTTAAGGATCTAATAAGGAGACTCAGCGAGCTGCACGCGGACACATTGACGATCACGAGCGATCTTGAAGCCGCCGCGATGTGTTCGCGCGCGATCGTCATGCCGCGCGAGATCGATGAATTTCTCGCGCCGATTCC
>JBGPWL010000151.1:0-7254 GCA_041492185.1 Pyrinomonadaceae bacterium
CCCCGACAACGTAATTGCCGACGATCTGATCGTGCAGGGGAGCGCGTGCGTCGGGCTTGACTGTGTCAACGGCGAAGTTTTCGGCTTTGACACAATCAGGCTGAAAGAGAACAACGACCGCATCCAGTTTGACGACACCAGTACCGCCGCCGGCTTCCCCACCAATAACTGGCAGATAAGGGCGAACGCTTCAGCCAGTGGTGGCGCCAGTTTTTTGGCGTTCGTAGACCAGGGTGCTACCGGCAATTCCGAGACCGGCACGATTCTGTTTGAAGTCGACGCCGGCGCACCGGCCAATTCGCTCAAGGTGAGCAGCACCGGCAAGGTTGGCTTCAGGACGGCAACGCCGGTTCTGGATTTGCACATTACCACCACCGATACTCCGGCCCACCGGCTCGAACAAACCAGTGGGGGCGGCTTCACGGCGCAGACCTGGGACATTGCGGGCAATGAAGCCAACTTTTTCGTCCGCGATGTCACGGGCGGTTCGCGCCTTCCCTTCCGTATTCGGCCCGGCGCGCCCACGAGCTCGATCGACATCTCGGCGAGTGGCAATGTCGGCGTGGGCACGGCGAGTCCGGCGTTTCCGCTGGATGTGGTGAATGCCAGTGCGAGCGTGGCGCGCTTCCGGAGTACAGCAGCCGCGAACGCCATCAACATTACGCTTGATGCCGCCTCAACCCGCAATGCGAACATCGAATATCAACAAGGTGGTACGAATAAGTGGTTCGTGGGGAATGACGCCAGCAACGACCGCTTCCGTTTGACCAACAGCGTTGCCAACGGCAATGCCGAAGTGTTCACTATTTTGCAAAGCGGCAACGTCGGCATTGCGACGAATGCGCCCACTGATACGCTTTCGGTCAACGGAACTGCCAGCAAGCCCGGCGGTGGATCGTGGGCAGTTTTTTCGGACGAACGCTTGAAGAACATCAACGGCCGGTTCAACAACGGACTGAAATCCGTTATGCGGTTGCAGCCGCTTCGTTACAAATACAAACCAAACAATGCTCTGGGTTTGAAGTCAGATGAAGAGCACGTTGGTTTCGGAGCTCAGGAATTGCAAAAAGTGATTCCCGAAGCTGTGACCAGAAATGCGAACGGATATTTGCAGGTAAACAACGACCCAATCCTCTGGACAATGCTCAACGCGATCAAGGAGCAGCAGAAGGAGATTGAACAACTAAAAGGACAAATCCGGCAGTTGCGAGCGGCCTCGCGCAGGCGAAGGTAATAGGCCGCGTGACGCGAGATCGACCAAATTCACTGTTGCATCGCTCGATTCAACGCAGCGGGGATGCTGGCTCTGTTTTCACTGAAGGTTCTGAATCTACTATTGAATTTGATCGCGCAGTGCAGTGTGCCGTCGTCAAGATTGATGACCAGGATGGCTTCATCAATTCCGCAAGAATGCGCCATGCATCCGCGTACGACCAGCGCGCCTCCGTCATTTTCAATCGGCATTTCAGTCTGGAGTCGATCAAAGAATGATCTATAGTTTGCGCCGAGCAACTTGCGCAAACGAGTCCTCAGACTTGGCACACCACGGAAGAGATCGCTGGGATATTGGCCCGCGTAGCGCGCCAGATTTTGATTGCCGTCGCTGCGCGCGGGGGCTGAGCCTTCTGAAACCACGTCGATGATGAGCGTGAAATTGCCCTGCCACGCCTCGGCCATGCTGCTCTCAGTTACACGAATGCGATAATCGCCGGTGTCTGGCAAGATCCCGTCGAACACCACGCCGCCGGGTCCGCCGTCTTGTCCTCCCGAAGGAAACATTACGACGCCGCGCGTTGGTCCTCGCCCGCGGATCTCGACGCGCATGTGCTGGCCGGCTTTCGCGCGCAGCAGATACAGCGCTTCGTCACGCATGCCGCGCAGGTAACCACGCACGGTTGCTCGCGTGGCGCCGCGCGCGAAATAGATTCGCGTCTGGGCAGTGACGGCAGAACTCGCACACGCAATCACTGCCACCGTCGTCAATAACAAACAAGACGATCTGATTTTGAAGTTCATCGGGGCACCTCTAAAAACGTTTCACTTACTTGAGCGCCACGATTAGTTAATTGTGATCGTGGCCGGTTGCGACAGACCTTCGACCGCAAGTACTAAGCCATGAGGCGACGCTACCGGTTCTTTCTTAGGTGTCTGGAAAAAGAGAAAGCCCTGGCGGCGGCGTTCGGAAGCCGGCAACGGTGCCTTCAGGTCGATCGCGTAGGCAGTAAACTCTTTCTCAAATTCCTTGCGCGCGTTTGGATTGTAAAGAGTGACGCCGTTGGCTTTCAGTATTCGCGAAATCGCCTGCTTTGGCGTGAGCAGTTTCCATTCGCGTCCTTCGCCATCACGCAGGTGAAAGCGCGCGCGCTTCAACTCGAGCGGCACGCCACCGGTTTCATAACTCAATTCGATGCGCACGGGCAACACGCCACTCAACGGCAGGTTCGCTTCAAACAGTTGTTGACTCTCTTCATCCGTCAGCAGCGGCGCGACGCGAATCACAGTGCCACCGGCGTCGGCGCTCTTCGCGGACGATGGCAGCGCCGGCAGGTCAGCGGCCGGTTTGACTTTGTAGAGCGCGCCCGCGCAGCCCGCTGCAAGAACGGCTAGAGCGAAGCCGATTGTCGCGATCACCTTTCGATTGGACGAGCGTGCCACGATGCGCAATCTGTCACGGCCAGCGAAAAACGTCAAGCGCGCGAGCAACTATGGCTCAGTTGGAAACTTGAGGTAGACTCACTGAGTGATTTATGAGCGCAAACAATATGAAGAATGCATCGGCGAAGAAAAATAATAACGACTTGAGATCGGAATACGATCTCTCAAAACTAAAAGGCGGAGTTCGAGGCAAGTACTACCGACAAGCTATGTCATCGAGGCAAGCCGTCGAGCAAGCAGCTCAAGCGAAGTGCTTGAGAAACTCTAATACATTTATTCTCTTTAAGCGCACCTCATCATGACTACTTTCCATCATCGCCCATCATGATCAGGCCCTTTGGCGAAATTCATCCCCGGATTCACGAGACTGCGTTTATTGATGAGAGCGCGCAGGTCATCGGCGACGTGCATATCGGCGAGCAGTCGTCCGTTTGGTGCAACACCGTCGTGCGCGGCGACATGTATTTCATTCGCATTGGTAACCGCACCAACGTGCAGGACAATTCCGTCATTCACACGCGCACCGGCGCGCATCCGACGATTCTCGAAGACGAAGTCACGATTGGCCACAGTGTTACACTGCACGGTTGTTACGTTGAGCGTGGATCGTTGATCGGTATCGGCTCGATTGTGCTTGACGATGCGCGCGTGGGAGCACAGTCGCTGGTAGCCGCCGGCTCGCTCATCTCGCCCGGCACAATCATTCCGCCACGCTCGCTGGTAATGGGCCTGCCGGCAAAAGTGAAACGACCGCTGACGGATGAGGAAGTTCTTGGCCTGAACCTCTACTGGCAAAACTATGTCGCGTACGCGCGAAAGTATCGCGAGCAGGTGCAGAACCGAGAGCGTTAGCGAGCGGCCATTCGCTGTTGAATTTATCCGCTCGCTACCGTTCGCGGTTCTGTAGAAGCGATGCGCGCAGGTGGCTTGGGACTAAAGCTAAACGTGACATGAAACACCAGGAAGTAAAGAAAGTAGCTGTAATCAAACGCGAAGCGCAAAGTCGTTGGACCACTGAGTTTGTAATACCAGAACACTCCCGCCGCCGCGATCAGGTTCAAACCAATCACAGTCGCCGTGAAATAAGGTCCACGTCGTAAATAGTCGAGCATGCGCGAGTAACGCCCACCGCCCGCCGGCGACGTAAAAGGTTTACTCGCGACGGCGCGCAGCTTGTCAAACGAAAAGACGTACCAGCTCCAGTAATGAAACACGACGACGAACTGGAAGATCAACGGGAAGGGATACCCGGCATTGCTCGAACTCTTCAAAATCATCTGTGTGCCGGCAAAAGCCGTAGCGAGTACGAGCAGATAGATCCACAACTGCGAGCGCCGATTATTTTTTGGCAACAACCGCCAGAGAACCACCACACTTAGGATCGCAAGCAACGCAACGCGCAGATCCGCAAGCGGTCGTGAATAGGGAAGCATCGGCGGCGATGCGAGATGAAAAATGAATTGCGGCGTCGCGTCCGCTTGTTCAAGATGCTCGACCGGCAACCAGATGCCATCCAGATTATTTCGCTCGGCCTTGAAAGTTTGTCCAACCTTGTGACCGCCGGTCAGAAGAACGGAAATCTGATCAGCCGTCGCAGTTATTTCATTCGTCGCTCCTCGCGCATCACCGGCGTAGTGCGGGCGAAAGCTGAGGTCCTTTGCCTGCGTCCACTGGCGATCGCCCACCAGCGCTTCGCCGTCGTCGCGCGTGTCCGTGATGCTCGCACGAGTGACAAAAGCGCGCAGACCTTCTGTGTGCGGCGCCTGCAAGTAGAAGTAGAAGTTGCGACCGGCTGAATTCTCAATCGGCTTGAATGAGATCAGCTTCCAGCCGTCGCCGGCAAATTGCGCGCTTGCCAGTTCGACGCGCCGCAGGTCCTGGCGAAAGTCCTGCTGCTTCGGCACCAGCAGCATTAACAGGATCAAAGGACCCACACCAGCAACCGCATACACACTCGTGCCGGGCCGATGGCGCGCGCGCGTTTGCAGATAAACAAAAATTTCGTCGCGAAACGCGTGATAGAGAAAGTAGAGATAGATCAGTCCGGTAATCGCGAAGTTGAAATGAATGATCCAGAGCGTGAGCGTCAGCAGCGCGAGCAGCAGGAACGCTGAACGCGCCTTTGCCTCGCCGCGCATGACTCGCCCAAAATAAAACACGAATCCCAGGATCACGTGCGGCCAACCCATCGTGACGATGAGCATCTCGTACCCTTGTTCGCGCCAAGAGTAACCGGCCAGCGCGAGCGTACTGATGGTGAGCGTGAGCGTGATGAGAATGTTGCGCAGCGGCACGCTCAGCGGCGCGGGCGCGGGGGCGGCGAGCAAATTGTCGGCAATACTCTCTGAACTCATGAGCTAACAGTCTTTCATTATTCTCAAAACATCGCGGCTGTCCAGACTTTCAGCGATGAACACACGCTTTTCGGTAAGGTCTTAGTTTCAACTTCTTTGCGGCTTACGCAATCCCTTTGCGCCTTTGCGTGAAATTGCGACTCTCCGAAGACAACGGTTTCGCGCAAAGACGCCAAGGTTAAACCATGAGGCGCAAAGACGAATTTAAGACGCCACCTCGCTCCGTCTCACTTTTTGAGAGCATGAATTCAGGTTATGATTGGTTCGCTCTACAAATTTTCACTCAGTTAGCATTTGGATGCCTTCAGCCAAAACACAACCAGCGCGCGGCATGCGCGACTTTCTGCCCGCCGACGTGCGCAAACGCGAGTACGTCATCGGCGTGATAAAGGAAGTGTACGAGCGTTACGGTTTCGAGCCGCTCGAGACGCCGGCGGTCGAAAACATCGAGACGCTGATGGGTAAGTATGGCGAAGAAGGGAACCAGCTCATCTTCAAAATACTGAAACGCGGCGAGCACGAAAAAACCGGCGAAGCGGATCTCGCTTTGCGTTACGATCTGACAGTGCCGCTCGCGCGCGTCGTCGCGCAATATCAGAACGAGCTGCCAAAGTTTTTCAAACGCTATCAGATCCAACCCGTCTGGCGCGCCGACCGTCCCGCACGCGGACGCTTTCGCGAGTTCTATCAGTGTGATGTCGATGTGCTCGGGTCGAAGTCGATGGTGGTTGAGGCGGAGTTAATCGCCGCGGTGGGCGACGTGCTGGCAGCACTTGATTTCAAGGATTTCACGATTCGCTTAAACCATCGTCAATTGCTTGACGCGATGATGTCAAATGCGATGATTGAAAAAGAAAAGCGCTCTGCTGTTCTAGTGGCGATTGATAAGTTGGATAAGATTAAAGTCGATGGGTTCAGGAGAGAATTGTCCCTCCTGGGAATTCCTGAGCGCAGTGTTGAAACAATTCTTTATTTGACGACCAACACAGCCTTTTTAGGTGTGGGAAGGTTTGAGCCGCATGAGTTTTCCAAAGACAGATATGAAGAAAACACAGAATGGTTGACATTTCTTGCGCGATACTTCAAAGACCTTTCCAATGAAGACGAAGGAAAGAAAGCTGGTTACGAAGCAATTGGAAATCTAACGGCGATTGTGGGTCTATGTCGATCTACTTCAGCAGCAAAACATATCAAGATCGATCCATCACTCGCGCGCGGGCTGTCGTATTACACCGGCGCAATCATTGAAGTTAGTGTTCCGGATCTAGCAGGCAGTCTCGGCGGTGGCGGGCGTTATGACAATCTCGTCGGGATGTTTCTCGGTCAGGATATTCCTGCGTGTGGTTTTTCGCTGGGGTTGGAACGAATCATCGTCGTGATGAGTGAACGAGAGATGTTTCCGCCGCAACTGATTTCGTCGCCGGCTGATGTGATGGTCACGATCTGGAATGAAGAATCAGTTGGTGAATCAGTTGCACTTGCGACTGAACTAAGAAGTAAAGGCTTGCGAGTCGATCTCTACCCCGAAGCAGACAAAGTCGGGAAGCAATTCAAGTACGCGTCGTCGCGCAATATTCCGTTTGTCGCGATCATCGGCGACGACGAACGCTCGCGCGGTGAAGTCGCGATCAAGGATATGCAAACGGGCGAGCAGCGCAATGTGAGGCGCGCCGAAGTCGCAAACGCGGTACGGAAGGAAATGTAGGGGCGGGGCTTGTCCCCGCCCGTTCGCAATCAAATTTCAAAACGGGCAGGCACGAGGCCTGCCCCTACAAACGTATGAACGACCTCGCCCAACACTATCTCGACGACGCGCTCTCTTCTTTTCGCGCGTACAAGAAGCTCGCCGAGAAAGCTCTGGCACAACTCAAGGACGAGGAGTACTTCGTAACGCTCGATGAAGAATCGAACAGCGTCGCCGTGATCATGAAACACATCGCCGGCAACATGCTTTCGCGCTGGACTGATTTTCTGACCGCTGATGGCGAGAAGCCCGATCGACATCGCGACCTGGAGTTTGTCATCGACCCGCAGACGACGAAAGACGATCTTCTGGCTTACTGGGAACAAGGGTGGGTATGTTTATTCAATGCGCTCGAACCGCTGACGCCGGAAAATTTCGATCGCCAGGTCCTGATTCGCGGCGAGGAGCACACCATCGTGCAGGCGATCAATCGTCAATTGACGCACTACGCCTATCACATCGGGCAGATTGCTTTTCTCGCAAAACACTTTCGCTCCAGCG
>JBGPWL010000143.1:0-8441 GCA_041492185.1 Pyrinomonadaceae bacterium
ATCCACGACGACGAGCTCAGCGAGAAATACCGAGCCGTTGTGCCAGGTAAAGCGCGCCAATGGTGGACAAAGAAATTTGCCACTGTCCCGCCGATTGACACTCTCGAGACTCACATTATTGAGATCGGTTGCAAACGCCAAGTTCAAAATCGGGATGCGGGTCGAGCCTACCGCCTAATGTCCCTCTCAATCGGTCACCTACTAGGGGTTCTTGAAAAAGATTCTGCCGACAGCTCTATGGCTGGAAGTTCTGCCTTCGTTTGTCGTCTTAGATGGTAGGTGCCAAAGCAATAAAGCAGACCAATAAAGTGGGCAGACAAGATAGAGGCTACAAAACAAACGCGGTCCAGACGTAAGTGCCTTTATTATCAATAGCTTTGTCCCTTATCAAATTGAATGAAAAAACTTTGGCAGATAAGGATTAAGCAAAAGCGCCGTCGACTCAATGATTTGCGGCTTTATTGACTGGCCCAAAAAGCCCCGCGCGATTAAATCAAATAAAGTAGGTCCATCAACATGCAAAAACGATTACGGGGAAGCAAGAGAGTCATCATCAAGAAGGTGACAGCTTTGAATCTGTTCGCCGATCAGGCGACTCAGATCCAGGCGATAATGGAAGCAACCGGCGTTCAAGAGGTGGCGCCCCTGGTGCGAGAACTACTAGATGAAGCGCTTGCCGCGCGTCGTCGAAAATCAGTTCACCGCGAACAGGCCGAGCAACCTCCCCCGACTCAGGACATCCCCGAGACACTCCAGACCATCCAGACTCTCCTCCTTAGAATGATTGGACAGGGGGAGACAGGCTTCCGTATCCAAAGTGTTAGCTTGGAACTCCTACAAGAAACTCTAGTGGAGGCTCGCGCCGGAAGAATGGGTTTGTGGGAATCCCTTGCTGTACCTAACCTAAAAGAGAAGGGCGGAAGCGCTGAGGATGCAGCCAGACTCTTCGACGCACACACCGGAGAAGCCAGGGACTTCGCTTACGGGTTGGCTGAGGAAATCAAGAATGAACTTGATGCGACCGAGATTGATTCGACAAGCGCCACGGCTCATGATGAAGATCGCCAAGGACGGCTCATCTACGACAGCGATACGCGTGAGAACGCAGACGCGGCGATTGCTTAGAATTGATGGCTCGCGTGGGTGTTGTGAAGTACATGCTCAAACCTAGTTGTGTTTTACAACAGGTGGACCCAAATTCAGATTCGCGATTTCCTATCCGCCTCTTCATTCCACTGTAAAAGCCAGTGTTATGTAGTTGGGCCTAACCGATTAGGCATAACTACGAAGGACCTCTTCTCGTGGCATACCGGTTGAAAGCCATGTGGCAGACGTGTCAACGGCGAAACTACAAATCAGACCATCAGCAGGATCGGCACAGCTGCTTACCGTACCGGAGATAGCAGCATTGCTGAGAGTCAAGCCTGCCACGATCTACGTTTGGGTATCCAAGCGCCTAATCCCATTTCGCAAAGTTGGCCATCTCACTCGCTTCGATCGCGACGAGATTCTTCAATGGACCGTACCCGACGCAAAATGAGTCTTGAGTTCTTTCCCAAAACTGGCGTAGCATTCGAGGAACCTTCGTCGGAGGCTGCAACCTCGGGGAGGGTTGAATGACAATCAGAAAGAGAGGTAGGAAGTACCATTACGACTTTACGCTTCCAGGCTACTGCAGAATGCGCGGCGTCATCCCCGAGGCTCGAACCAAGTGGGAAGCTGAGCAAGCCGAGATCAAGCTCAAGCGGGAAGTCTTTGAAAACCGATACGACCTTCGTCAAACGGGCACGGACAAGTTGGCAGATTTTATCGATAACGTGTTCTTGCCCTGGTCGAAACTTAACAAGCGCTCCTGGCGCGATGACGTTTACATCTCAACGACGCTCAAAGAGTATTTTCGGGGCAAGACCTTTCGCGAGATCTCGCCCATGCTCATTGAGAAGTTCAAGGGAGATCGTTTGAAGGGCATCACAAAAAAAGGAACGCAACGCTGTCCTGCAACCGTCAATCGCGAGTTTGATGTGCTCAGCAAAGTCTTCAGTCTCGCGATCGACTGCAAGAAGACAGACACGAACCCCTGTACTAAGGTGAAGAAACTCAGGGTCAACAACCAGCGATACCGGTATTTGTTGCCTGAAGAGGAGCCACGTCTGATGGCCGCACTGAATGGTCCACGAGCCCATCTGAAACCGGCAGTCATCGTCGCCCTGGGAACGGGAATGCGTTTAGGCGAGCAACTTCGCCTCAGGAAAAGACAGGTGGATTTTCTGCGTAACATGGTGACGCCCACAGAAACAAAGAACGGGAAGGACCGTGACATTCCGATGAACGTCGAAGTGAGAGCGGCCCTGTTCGAGCTTTGCAGAAACAAGCTTGGCGACGACTATGTCTTCGCGAGTCCCAAGACCGATGGACATCTAACAGAGGTTAAGAAGGATTCAAGACGGCCTTGCGACTCGCCGGTATAGAGGGGCTCAGGTGGCATGACTTGAGGGCGACATTCGGCACACGCCTCGGCGAGGCCGGTTACGATGCTTTCACGATTGGCCAGCTAATGGGCCATTCGGACATTCGTATGACTGCTCGGTACGTGAGAGGTACGGAGCGTAACAAACGTGCTGCCGTAGAGGCCGTTCTACTTGATTTCCAAGTCGCACGTCACAACGGCGTCACAAGACAGGAACAGCCACCCAGGCTGGTGGCTGTAAGTGCTTGACAGAATTGGTGGAGCAGAGGGGGCTCGAACCCCTGGCCTCCGCATTGCGAACGCGGCGCTCTGCCAAACTGAGCTACTGCCCCACGCGAGTAGAGAATACAGTTTCGAGTTTCGAGTTTCAAGTTCTCGAGATCATCCGCAGATTACGCAGATTTAAACAGAGGGCAAGAAAGTCAAAGAGCAGATGATCATGAAAGAGAGGATCAGAGCATGTGGACTTGGTCCCTCCTGTTGCCTAACTTGCTGAATCGTGGAATCGGTGTAATCCGCGGATTCCGATCAAGCTCTTAGCAGCCTGGTCGAGCGCTTCGCTAAGTTTCTCGACGTTCGTGCCGCCGCCCTGCGCCATGTCAGGCTTGCCGCCACCGCGACCGTCGATCATGGCACAAGCTTCATGCATCAATGCATTCATATCACCAGATGCGTCGGATGCTCGCGCAAAGACAAGACGCGCAGTTTCGTCGTCGCGCGATCCCAACAGTGCCACAACGTTCGGATAAGCGATCAAAGCAACGGCAAGCTGCTTCAGAGAATCTGCGTCGCGGTCGTCGAAGACCTTGGTGATGACGCGCAGAGGGGCCTCGCTGATTGAGCTATCAATCCGCCCGGTCGCTACCGCTCCCGGTTCTGTACCGGAGCCCTCCCTTACCGTCGGGCTAGTGCCCCGCAGCAGCTCTTCGGCTTCGACGCGAGCGGCGATTTCTTCGAGAGCGCGCACGCGGCGATGTAGCTCCTTGTTCTCTTCAGTCATGCTGGTCGCCAATGCCGGAGCATCGTCGCGTCCCGCGCTGAACAAGGCAGCGACACTGCGCGCAGTCTTATTCGCGCGCCGGTAATCTTCCAACGCCCGCCGGCCCGCGACGAATTCGATCCGCGTCAGGCCTTTCGCGCGTTCCCACGAGCGCAACGCGATCAAGCCGACTTCACCGGTGTGATTGGCGTGCGTGCCGCCGCAGGGAGTTAGATCGAAACCTTCAATCTCGATCAGGCGCAGCTCTCCCTCACGTCCCGAATCTTTGCGCAGCGGTAGTTGCGCAGCCTCTTCCGGCGTTACTTGTTTGATCTTCACCGGACGATCTTCCCAGATTACATTGTTCGCTAATTCAATCACGCGCTCGATGCGCTCGCTGGTTGGATCGGTTAATTCCACATCGATCTCCGAGACTGCTTCCATCACGCGAAAGCTGTGCGTGGGAGCGTCAAAGAGCGTCACAAAAGCCTGCGAAAGAATGTGCTGGCCGGTGTGTTGTTGAATGTGATCGAGCCGCCGCGGCCAATCAACTCGGCCGTGGATATTCGATCCGATAGACGGCCGCTGTCCCTGTATGACATGAAGAACATTTTCGCCTTCGTCGAGACACTCGACGACGCGCACGCCATCGAGCGTTCCCGTGTCGCTCGGCTGCCCGCCGCCGGTGGGATAAAAAGCGGTGCGGTCGAGCGTGACCGCCATCCAACCGCTGACGCGCTCAGTTATGTCAACGACGCGCGCGGCAAACTCGATCAGATGCGAGTCCTTATAGTAGAGACGTTCGGTTACGGGCATGCAGTTGATTTAATAAGCTAAATGGGCCGAGCGGCGCAAGCATGAAGTCGCAAAAAGCTCGTAGTCGATAATTCAGATGAGGCCTACTGTTTTGCGCGCTTCTGCTGATCCGGTCAACGGGCTGCTTAGGGAACTATCACTTCGATCGTTTGCGGCGCGATCTCGAACGTCATCGGAAGGTTTCCTATTAACTCGCCATCCACCTGCACCGCCGTCGTCCCCACGGCGCGCGCGCGTGTGGCCCGAAGAAAGCGAAAGCCGCGCGTGTCCTCCGGCGCGCCGCCACGCATCGCATACGCCAGCAGGCGCAGGTAGCGCAACCGGCTGCGCGATTCGACAAGACAGATTTCAAATTCGGGTTGGTCCAACCTTGCGCGCGGAGTCACTGAAAGTTCGCCGCCGTAACTCGCTGCCTTTCCGATCGTCGCAAAAGTGACAGTGTAGGTGCGGCCATTGATCTCGATCTCAAACGGTATCGGTTGCCAGTCGGTCAAGTGACTCAATCCGGAATACCAGAAAGCGGCTTTGCCGAATCGTTTTTTCAGTCCCGGATGCACGCGCTGCACGACCGACGCGTCCAGCCCGATGCCGGCCATCAAAAAAAAGTAACGCTTCGTGCCCTTTGCTTCATCGATGGCGCAGCCCACATGTACTCTTCGCGTGTGGCCGCGAGCGATTACTTCTATCGCTTGCCGGCCGTTCAAAGGGAGTTTGAGATCGCGCGCCAACACGTTCGCGGTGCCGTGCGGCAAAATCGCGAGCCGCGCGTCCGAACCGATCAGACCCTGAAGCACTTCATTGATCGTGCCGTCGCCGCCGGAAACGATCACTTCGCGGACGCCACTGCTTACCGCGCGCGCGGCAATGCGCGTTGCATCACCCGGACCGGTCGTCGACGCCTGTTCCACTTCGACGCCGTGCGTTCGCAAGTAGTCACAGAGTCCGTCAAGTTGCAGCGCGCCCCGCGCTCCATAACGACCTGTTTTCGGGTTGGAGATCAGAATTGCTTTTCGTTGCGACATTTGTTCAGGTGACGGCAAATCGAATGCCGCGCTTGCAATGTCCGAGAAACTTTAGTTTGTCGTAACCTTCGCTCAGCGATCAGGAAAGCAAATGTCGGATACGTCACCACGCCAAACTGAAGTTTGTCGGACAATACTAGCGGCGGCTTCCGACACGTGTCGGATAAATCTGGAATCTGAACGATTTTGGCGGCTTGGCGGTTTATTCCCGGATAGTTACTCCAGTCTGTAATTCGGCGCTTCCTTGGTGATGATCACGTCGTGAACGTGCGACTCGCGCAGGCCGGCGGAGGTGATGCGGATGAACCGGGTTTTCTCTTGAAATTCTTTTATCGTGCGACAGCCGGTGTAGCCCATCCCTGAACGAAGACCACCGACAAGTTGCGTGACCATGTCAGCCAGCGTTCCTTTATAAGGCACGCGCCCTTCGATGCCTTCGGGCACGAGCTTCGATTCCATCTCCGTAGTCTCTTGCGCATAGCGATCGCGCGAGCCCTCACGCATCGCGCCAATAGAACCCATGCCGCGGTAGGTCTTGAACGATCTTCCCTGGAAAAGAATTACTTCACCGGGTGCTTCTTCGGTGCCGGCGAAAAGAGATCCAATCATCACGACGTCAGCGCCCGCGGCAATCGCTTTTGCGACATCGCCGGAGAATTTCACCCCGCCATCGGAGATTACCGGCACGCCGTGCTTTGCCGCCGCCTGGACGCACGATTGAATTGCGGTGATTTGTGGGACGCCGGCGCCTGTCACGACCCGCGTGGTGCAGATCGAGCCTGGACCGATGCCGACTTTGATCGCGTCAACTCCAGCATCGATCAATTCCTGCGCGCCTTCGGTGGTGCCGACGTTGCCCGCGATCACTTCAGTGTCCGAGTGGCGCCGCTTGATCTCGCGAACGGCTTCGATCACTCGTGATGAATGACCGTGCGCGGTGTCGATGACCAGACAATCAACGCGCGCCTTTACCAGCTCCTCGGCGCGTTCGCGGAAATCTCCGGTAGGCCCGAGCGCGGCAGCAACGCGCAAACGACCAAGATTATCTTTCGCGGCCGCCGGATACTTGATCGCCTTCTGAATGTCCTTGACAGTGATCAGGCCTTTGATTCGCTTATCGCTGTCAACGACGAGTAGTTTCTCGATGCGATGTTTCTGCAAAACGATCTTTGCCTGTTCGAGCGTTGTGCCGACGGGCACTGTAACCAGCGGCTGCGGGGTCATCACTTCTGAAACCGGAATGTCAAAGCGTGTTTCGAATCGCAGATCGCGGTTCGTGATGATACCGACCAGATGTCCGTCTTCATCAACCACCGGCACACCGCTGATCTTATAGCGCTCCATCACAGAGAGCGCTTCCTCCACCGGACGATCGGGACGAATGGTGACCGGATCGACAATCATCCCTGACTCTGATCGCTTTACCTTGTCGACTTCTTCGGCCTGGCGCGCGACGCTCATGTTGCGGTGAATCACGCCGATACCGCCTTGCTGCGCGAGCGCGATAGCCAGCGAGGCCTCGGTTACCGTATCCATCGCGGCAGAGCAAAGCGGAATCCGCAAACGGATGTTGCGCGTGAACAGAGTCGACGTGTCAGTCTCAGTCGGCAACACGTCGGAACGCGCCGGAATCAGAAGCACGTCATCAAAAGTCAGGCCTTCGGTGATGTTTGATTTGATCATGGCGATGTCGGTTACTCCTGGTTAGATATAAATGATCTTTGAATCTCAGATCTGAGATCCACTCGTTTGAAATCCGCGATCTGAAAACTTCGACTACAAAACAGAACTGCTCGCCTTTGAAGCGAGCAGCGGAATTCGATTTGATCAAGTACTAGTGCGAAGCATGTTGGATTCGCTAAGCGGCAACTTTTGCATTCTCGACCGCAGAAGTCAAGCAGACAGCTCGGGAGGTAGTGGCTGAATCTTGTGTTGCTCGGTAGCCGATTCTTGTTCCACAACTTCTCACTTTGAATTTGAGTCCCCAACGGTAGCGGCTGATTCGGGAGGCTTGGGTTCTTCGGTAGGTTTTGGCAATGCGGGTTGGGGGGCTTTGGCCTTTTGCGCTTCTTCCACAAGAACCTTTAGCGCGTCCAAGAAATCGTTCACGTCTTTTACGTCAACAAGTGCTGTCAGTCGTTGATCGGGGTGAACAAGCAAAACCTTGTTAAAGGTCTTGAGAAATTCCATCCCGACTAGAACGTCACTAGGGCCACCTGGCGAAAGAAGAATAAGCCCCGCCTTGGACTCGTTTTCCACGGTCGCTGATCCATATGCCATAAGGCGAGGGGCAGTTGTTCCGCCCGCAAGTATTACATCGGTCGTGCCAGCCAAGATCAAACCCAAAGGAAAAGCTCTCACAGCGGGCATCTGTATGAAGCCGGTAAACCCGGTGTCTACAGTTGCCTCAAACTCGACGCCAGAACCCGGCAAAGCTCCAGAGATCGTGATTTTGAGAGTTGGAGAGCCTGATCTATTGAAAGAGCCAGTCCAGTTGCTCATTTAGTGAATAGCTGACACGAAACGCTCCCGCCGAACCAACTTTGATAAGGTGAAACGTTCCGTTCGTGTTCTTTTGACGTGCGGATTCGAGAGCTTGAGAGGCAGTATCGGCAACAGAGGCGTCCTCCGTCGTGACATCGATAGCTACAAATTTACCTAAATGCCGAGCCTCATATTCGGCGCGATACTTGTCGTTGTATATCTTATCGCCCCGCTCAGCCGTCTCCTTTGGGTTAGTGATTTCCATACTTAGTGTTATACACCTAGCGGCCAGGATGAGCCAAACTTGGCGCTTCTTATATCACTAATCCAGACGTTCCACAATACCTTAAAGTTAGAATTTAGCCGCTGCGCGGAGTAAGTCTTTTACGCTCCAAAGGCTCTTAGTTATCCCTGCGACCATTGCCGGAGTCGAACCTTTTAGCGTCTTGTGCTGTCTGCAAAAATTGTAGTAAGCAAGATAGAGAGCCAGTGACGCCCGATGGTTTTCCCATTTTTACTAAAGGCATTCGTTAGTCTGGTAAATCTTCGGTTCTCCATTCGCACGCTCAAGTTGTGGCGCTCAATGTAGCTCGTGCTTACTTTACCCATATCAGGATTGCCCATGATCACTTCTTTTCTTGCGCCCGTGCACCGATCATAACATGGCGTCAAG
>JBGPWL010000111.1:0-13789 GCA_041492185.1 Pyrinomonadaceae bacterium
CCGCAGAAGACCACCGAGCTCACCGACGGACAGGCTGCCGGAATAGTTGCGACCGGCGTCGAAGCGGCCCTGCAGGTACTGATTTGCTTCATTGGAGCGCCCATCCACATCAAAAGACAAGCGCGCCTCAGACTCATTGCCGCTCAAGGTGATGCTTACCTACTTTGGGTCGATTGCTCAATGCAACGGATCAAAACCTTATCCGCATTCCCTGCCCAACTTCCCTCGAAATCTCGCGACCTACCGCGGCAATCACTGCTGCCGCCTGACGTAATTTAGCTGCCTCCAACCCCGCATCGCGGGTCTGCCCGGCCGCGTCAACTTGGCTTACAAATATGGCTCTATTTGCATCCAGTTCTTTGTGATAGTTCTGTTCCACTGTCGCGCGCGCCCTTTCTTCGGAGTGGCAACGAACCAAACCAGAGTTCGATAAACGAAGTTGTAACGGCGATAAAGGAGCATGGAGATTGATTGTGCGCGGCTTCTGGCACTAGAATGCCAGCGCCATTAGACAAGAGAGGCAGCGTCCAAGCCTGTCTGAATCAAATGTCGTAATCAGGGAGAACGCAGATGATGAAAATTAGAATCGTCATGATGTTTGTCACACTGTTTGCACTCAGTTGTGTAGTTGCTTCCGCCCAGCAGGAAAAATCGGCCGGCAACGAGGAGCGCGTGCCACTGACGCAGACCACGGTCGCGCATGACGCGAAGGGTGTCGCGGCGCTCGAAGCGACTTTGCGCACCACCACGCTTAATGGAGCGCCGGACGCCCCGGTCACCAACGTTAGAATCGTCATCAAGAATGTCAGCACGAGTTTTTATGCTTATGTTTCCGGCGTGGCGACTTTTTACGACGCGTCAGGCGTTCGCTGTGGCGAAGGAATCTTCAAACTTGACGCGCTGGCGCAGAATGAATCCGCCGAGACGGACATGCCCGGGCTCCGCGTGACGTGCGCGCCCGCAACCTGGCGCATTGTTGCTACTAACCTGCTGCCGCGGTAGCGATCGAACCTTTTTCCGTTCACCATTGGTCCAGGTTCTGTAATTAACTGCCCATCATTACGGTTGCCAACCGCGCGGGTCACCAATAGAATATGATCATTCAGTGAGGCTTCGTTTGATCAAAGGGGAGTAGTATGGCAGAAGAACAAAAAAAGACGTGCGCTCATCCGGCCTGTGATTGTCCCCCCGAAGAAGGCAGCAAGTATTGCAGCGAGTACTGCGAGAACGCCGAGAAATCACGCGTGATGGAAATTGGCTGCGGCTGTGAACACGACGCGTGTTAGTTCACTAGTTGGCGCCGGCGTGCCTACTTAAGCGGACAGTCCAACGATCCCTGTCGTCGCTGGTTCGCGGGCTATCAATCTACCCAACGGACAAAAAGACAACATGCTTTCGACTCTGATAGAGCTACAGCGTTTGAAGAATCTGGATCGCACGGGTTGGACGCTTCGCGGTCTTGCCGCTGGCACAGAATCCGTCGCCGCGCATTCGTTCGGCGTTGGCGTCACGGGGATGATGCTTGCCGACGAGCTGGCCGCGCGGGGCACAACGGTCGATACCGAGCGGTTGCTGCGAATGGCGCTGCTGCACGACTGGTCTGAAGCTCGCATCGGCGACATGCCAAAAACAGCAACCGATTATTTTGGGGCGGCTAACCGAAAGCGCGCCGAGATGAGCGCTTTCGCAGACATCGTCAGCGGATTTGCCGCCGGTGAGACGCTCTATCGCGAGTTGTTCAACGACTACGAAAGTCGCGCCAGTCTTGAAGCGCGATTAGTCAAAGCCGCCGACGTGATCGATCTGCTCGTGCAGGTGCTCGCGCTTGAGCGGGCCGGAGCACGAGGCCTCGATGAATTCTGGGAAGTGGCGCGCGAGGGAGATTTTCAACTTGAAGGCACCGCGCAGGAGGTTGTCAGTACTGCGTTGCAATCATTGCTGGCCGCGCGCGCTCAGATCAAGTAACTGACTTTCTGCGGGCACACAAGAGCGATCTTTGAGAGAGATCACAACAACATGATCCATCTACCGCCAGAGCCAGCGGTCTTTCTCAGCCTTCACGAAGTGGCGCTGGGTATTCTGATATTTGTCGGAACCTTCTCAATCAGCCTTGCTGTTGTGTCTTTCATTCTCATCAAACTACCGCCGACTTATTTTCAGTCATCGCATTCAAGAGACTTCTGGCTTGACCGTCACCCTGCGATTCGCTGGGCTGGTGTGATTGGAAAGAACGCGCTGGGCGTGGTGCTGATGCTGCTCGGAATTTTGATGTCGGTTCCCGGCGTGCCGGGCCAGGGCATCTTGACCATCCTGCTGGGAATCATGCTCGTTGATTTTCCCGGAAAGCGCCGGTTGGAGTACAAACTGGTGAGCCGCCCAAGGGTCCTGGAAACAATCAATCGACTGCGGCATAGATTTAGCAAGCCACCGCTGGTGTTGGAATGAATCCAGACTTCAGGACACGAATGGCGCTTGAATTACTCGGCCTGACGCCATCAGAGGCAGACTCCTGACGGATCGAAAATGCAGCGAGAGAGCGCGTTGACAACAAAAAGCCCCTTTGTTAGTTTCAGTCTTGATTTGACAATACTCAAGACTCTGGCGTTAAGTTGTGCGCTCGACAAGCTTTGTTAATGTTCAACTTCTTTTCCTGCAAAACGAAGTCGCTTGCGCGGCCCGCACTGTTAGCGCTGTTCGCGCTCGCCTTGCTGCCGCTCGGCGCTTGTGACACGCACAAGACTGTCGAAGTGCCGCCGGTCCTGCCTCTCGTCGATGCAAGTACCGATCAGCTTATCTCGGAAATCAATCGGTTAGCCGTGGTGAAGTCGATCCACGGCCGGCTCGACATAAAGTTTGAAGACACTTCCTTCGCTACCAGCGGAGTGGCGGAGGAGTATCGTGCGGCGGATGCCGTCGTTACGCTTCAGCGGCCCGGGAAGGTATATCTGGAAATTCAATTCGCGTTTGTCGATATCGCGCGGATGACTTCAGACGGGACGCGCTTTCGCGTGGCGATACTCAAAGGAGACGAAAAGTATAAGCGCTTCGTCAAGGGCACGAACAACGCCGTCTATGCCAAACTAAATGAAAATGGATCGCGGACCGATCCGAAGAAACAAAAACCGATGGGAGAGAAGGAAACCGTAAACGCGCTTTCCAATCTTCGCCCGCAACATCTTACCGATGCGCTCATGATTCGTGCGATTCAACCTGCTCCCGATGCCGGTTTCATTTATTCGCGGAGCGAGTTTTATCAGGAGGAAGCTGACCCGCGCCCCGGAGCAAAGAAGGGCGCGCGCGTCTTGCACGGATATTATTTGCTCGAGGAGCTTTCGCAAACCAGCCCCGGCGAAGCGCACCTGAATCGTCGCATGTGGTTTGACAGAGTGGGGTCGATTCGGCTCGCTCGCCTGCAAACTTTTGACGATCGCGGCTTGCTGGTTACTGACGTTTCATACAGCGATGAGAAGTCGTTTGGCGAAGGCGGTCGGATCACGTTGCCGTCGCGCATCGTGCTGACTCGGCCGCAGGATCACTACAAGTTGAGTTTGACCTATCAAGCTCCCGAGTCAGTCCTTCTCGATCGCGAATACCCATCCGAGGCTTTCTTGCTGGAGAATAAGTGGCAATTGCCCGAGGTCGATCTTGACGCTCCCAAGGAAGCGCCTGCCTCAAGCCCTAACCCATAGCGACGGTTCAGATGCTAAATCTTCACTGGTCGGGTTATACTAGCGAGCGGTGTAACAAACGTTCAGGCATCTTGACGATCTAGTTTCTGATGAGAACAATTCTCGAAGCTGACAATCTGGTAAAGATCTATCGCGTGGGCAAAGTCGATGTGCCTGCCCTTCGCGGCGTGTCGCTGGAAGTGCAGGAGGGTGAATTCGTCGCCCTCATGGGGCCTTCAGGCTGCGGCAAGTCGACGATGCTTCACTTACTCGGAGGTCTCTTGACGCCCACCAGTGGCCGCATCATCGTTGACGGCGAGGACATGACCGCGGCGTCGGATGCGAGGCGGACAGACATTCGCCGGCGCAAGATCGGATTTGTTTTTCAGCGTTTCAATCTTTTTCCAACGCTGACGGCTGAAGGAAATCTGCGTCTCGCGGAGCGAATTCACGGCAACGGCGCGGCCGGCGATCCGACGCGCCGACGAGAGGTGTTACGCCTGCTCCGCCTGGAAGACAAGATGCATCACAAACCGCTCGAGCTATCGGGCGGCGAACAACAGCGTGTGGCTTTGGCTCGCGCGGTTGTTACGAGGCCGGCAATCGTGCTGGCAGACGAGCCCACGGGAAACCTCGATTCAGAAAACTCAGCGATTGTGCTGAACATGTTTCAGGAACTCAACTACCGCTTCAATCAAACCATTGTGATGATCACGCATAACCCGGAAGCTGCAGCAATGTGCCGACGAATAGTGCAAATGCGCGATGGGCACATCATGGAGCCCGCCGCGAGCGTGCAAATGTGAGATCCTCGTTTACAGTGATTTTCAAGACGTTTAGAATCAGGAAGTGCAGCCGCGCCGCTGCGGTTTGAGAATTGCTTAGACTTTCACGGGCGCCCGACAGATGAAATACATTCTTCGCGGCATTAGAGACTTTGTTCTGTGGTCGTACGCCAGAAACACATGGCAGTGGGATGTTCTATGTGTTCTTATCCTTGTATTTATCTTCTTGACGCCCAAGAGTTGCTTCGTAAACGGCGAACGGCAGCACCGCTCGGGGCATCAAACCCAGGCGATTTCAACCGTCATTTTAGGACCCGAAGTTGTTGATAATGGAAAAGATAGAGATAAGATTGCGGAGCGCGTCCGAGCCATCACGGGCCGTTCGAACATCGACATCGTGGCTGTGCGGCCGCGGGTCGGCAACGATGGTAAAACTCTCGCCTACGAGGTTGACATACGCTAGCGTTACTTTATAATTGCTGGACTTTTCGCGTGAGCGCGGAAGGTTGTTTTTAATCTTTGAAGGAGTCTTTATGAAGAGATTAGTTCCCCTCGGTCTGGTGCTGGCGAGTTTGCTGGCCGCACTGGCCATCGGTTCCCCGAATGATGCCCGCGGACAGAGTGCGGGTCTGGTGACCTCGGTGCTGAACCGCATAGAACGCAACCGGCAAAGTTTGAAGTCGCTGCGATCGGGCATCACGATGGAAAAATACAATCCGCAGATCGGACTGACGGAGAAATTTAATGGAGTCGTGCTGTATCAGCCCGGCGCAGGAAAGAGCGGCTCGGTGCGTATTGAATGGACCAACCCAGTACACGAGATTCTTGCGGTTTCGAATGGACAATATTTCCTTTTCAAACTGCGAACGGACACCATGTACACAGGCCGCAGCGAAAAAAGAAAAGAGTCGAGCGAGTTTCTGAACATGATGAGCATGTCGCGGGCGCAGCTTCAGACCCGTTTCGAACCGTTTCAGGATGTGCGCGAAGAAACGCTCTGGAACGGCGCGAACACTATTCACCTGAAGCTGGTTCCCAAGGGGACGGCAAGCTTTAAGTATGCGGAGATTTGGGTTGACTCGTCCGGCATGCCCGTGCAGTCAAAGGTCGTCGAGAAGAACGACGATTCGACGACGATCCGGCTTAACAGTCCGGAAAGAAACGTGAAGATCTCCGATGCGGAATTTATCGTTAAGCCCGGACCTAACACAAAGATCATCAAGGGCTAGGCTGGTTTGAGCCAGACTAAAACTCAGGGCTCTGGAGCGAAACCAGAGCCCTCGTTGTTTTAGCGTCGCGATTCTCCTTGCACCACGGCCAGTCTTGCGTTCATTGGGCGTCTCGCATATTCTTCGGATTCATTATAGGGCTCATGAAGCGAAGCACGTTTCTCAAATGGAAAGTTCGCGAGGCGAGTTTTATCACTCGGGCCTTGGTCTCCACGCGCCACCCGGTGCTCGCGCACATCATTCCCATGCGCCGTTGCAATCTGGCTTGCGGCTACTGCAACGAGTACGACCATTCGTCGTCGCCGGTCCCGCTGGACACGATCAATCGGCGCCTCGACAAGCTGGCCGATCTCGGCACGTCGATCGTAACGCTTTCCGGCGGCGAGCCGATGATGCACCCGCAACTGGACGAAATCATTCATCACATACGCGTGCGCGGAATGATCGCCGGACTGATCTCCAACGGCTACTACTTCACACCCGAGCGGATCAAACGTCTTAACAAAGTCGGGCTGGATTCCCTGCAAATTAGTATCGACAACGTTAACCCGGATGAGGTTTCGCGCAAGAGCCTGCGGGTGCTCGATAAGAAGCTGCGTTTCCTGGCGGAGCATGCGGACTTTCATGTCAACATAAACTCGGTCATCGGGGGCGGGATAAAAAATCCTGAAGACGCGTTGGCGGTAGCGCGGCGCGCAGTCGAGCTGGGGTTCTCAACCACCGTAGGAGTCATCCACGATCACGATGGCACGTTGAAACCGCTCACCGAAAAAGAGAAGAGCATCTTTCAGCAGGTCAAGAAACTGGGCAATCGGGATCATGCGCGTCTGAATTGGTTTCAGGACAGCATCGCCGAAGGCAAACCTTACCAATGGCGTTGCCGCGCCGGCGCGCGCTATCTCTACATTTGCGAAGACGGGCTGGTGCATTGGTGCTCACAGCAGCGCGGCTATCCCGGCACGCCGCTCGAAGAATACACAATGAAAGATTTCGCGCGCGAATACAGCACCGAAAAATGGTGCGCGCCGACCTGCACACTACAATGCGTGCACCAGGTTGGCATCCTCGACAACTGGCGCGATCCGCAACACGCTCCCGGCGTCACGAAACCTGCAAGTGCGCTGAAAGATACTATTCAGGACGTGCTGCGAGCGGAGTGAGGCGTCAACGACTCTGACTCGGCATGTCAGAAACTATTTTTCTCGCGATCTCACATCTCTCGTCCGGTAAAGGTTGCGTACACGCGTGACCATTCAAAAATTTCTTGTATTCAATCACAGCTTCTGAGCGTTGGCTGTGTGCTTCAAGTGCTTGACCAATGCGAAAGGGAAGTGAATCATCGGGCTCGCCGCCGCGTTCAGCGGCGCGAAGCTCAACGAGCGCCTCGCTCCACTGACCAGCGTCGGCCAGCTCAATGCCCAGCAACTTGTGCGTGTGTGAATTGTCTTCGAGCGCTAATGCCGCGCGATACTCGCGAATGGCCTTTTCACCTTGGTGCAGTACCTTCGCCTGCTCGGCGCGCGCCAGGTGCGCGTCAATGCTGTTTCGATCGCGGTAGAGATAAATACCGATCGATGAAAGCAGCAGAACGCCATAAACCACAGGCACGATAAATCTGAATCTGGCAACCGAAACCGGCGCCTCAGCTTGTTGCAACTCCTTCATCGCGCGTTCTCGTCGTTTTGCCGAACTGCGAGCGATCAGGTAGAGCGGTAGAGCTACGAACGGAAGCAAAAGCGTTCCGAGCGCCCAGGCAAATGCGACAAGCAGGTGAAGACGCCGGCGACGCGCGCTCGCCAGCACCCACGTGGACAGCAAGACGGCAACGATGAGCGCGGCCGGACGCAACAACTCAAAGAACTCGCCGGCACTAATCGGCCAATGGAAGTTCACGTTTCTAGCGGGCGCTCGGCGCCGCCGATGGTGAAAATGGTGACTGAGCTGGAAAGCCCGAGACCGGAAAGTCTTCCCGCCATCATCACGATCATCTCGCCGGGTTGCACGATGCCGGATTCCAACAGAGTCTTCTCTCCAGCCTTGAGCATCTCTTCAGTTGAATCCGCCGCCGAAGTGATCAGCGGTTCAACTCCCCAGATCAGCGCCAACTCGCTCCGCACTTCGATTGAGTTTGTCAGCGCGACAATGCGTTGCTCGGGACGCAGCGCGGAAAGCCGGCGCGCCATCAATCCTGATCGTGTGAATACGGCGATAATCCGCGTTCCCATCTCTTCAGCAGCAAAGACTGCGGCTTCGCACAACGCTCGGCTCACGCGACCTGACTGCCGCCCGATCCATTTGGCGGCTCTTTCGGAATCGGTGCGTCTTGCTGATTCAGCCGAATCGATGATGCGAGCCATCGTCGCGACCGACTCAACAGGATAAAGGCCGGTGGCGGTTTCGTTCGAAAGCATTACCGCATCGGTGCCGTCCCACACGGCGTTCGCGACGTCGGACGCTTCCGCGCGCGTAGGCCGCGGGCTGGAGATCATCGATTGCAGCATCTGCGTTGCCGTGATGACCATCTTTCCGGCGAGGATCGCTTTTTCGATGATCTGTTTTTGATAGACGGGAACGAGTTCGACGCTGGTCTCTACGCCGAGATCCCCGCGCGCTACCATCACTGCGTCGGCGGCGGCAATGATTTCGTCAAGATGATCGATGGCCTCCGCCTTCTCGATCTTCGCGACCAGCGGAGCGTGGCCGCCGGCTTCACGGATCAAACTCTTCGCTTCAACGCAATCTTCCGCGCGACGCACGAACGAGAGCGCGATGTAGTCGGCATTTTGTTTGACAGCCCACTGCAAATCGCCTCTGTCCTTCTCCGTCAACGAAGCGATTGGCAACAAGACTCCCGGCAGGTTAATACCTTTGCGCTCGCCTAAGATGCCGCCGTTGATCACTCGACAGACCACGTCGCTTTTGGTAGTCGTCTCGACCGTGAGTGCGATCGCTCCATCATCCAAAAGTAACTTTGCGCCGGGCTGGACCACTCGCGCGAGATCGGGATAGTTTGTAGAAACTTCGTTGCCGTCGCCTTCGATGGATCTCGTCGTGATGGTGAATTGCGCGTCTGTTTCGAGGGTTACAGGACGGGAATCTTTGAGCGCGCCAGTGCGGATTTTTGGTCCGGAGAGATCGACCAGCACGGCCAGCGGATGATCCAACTTGCGCGCGGTCGCGCGGACCACTCGAATGTCTTCTGCCTTCTCTTCCTGCGTGCCGTGCGACATGTTGATGCGCACGCCGTTGACGCCGGCTGAGAGCAGCGCCTCGATGACTGCCGGATCGCGCGTTGCCGGTCCCAGCGTGGCCAGAATTTTCGCTCTCCTCACAACTGTCTCCCTGGTCCGATAAACTTCAGTTTGTCGTTTATGATCTCAACAACGAGCCTCGCAGCAAACCGAAAGTTTGCCGGACAAAAAGTCTAATACACGCCCGGAAGCATTGCGGCGACTCGTCGCGCGTATGCCTCAAACTCAGGTCCGAACTCTTCGCGCAGCAAACGCTCTTCGCTGCGCACGCGAATCACAGTGCCGGCTAAGAAGATCACAATCGCCGGCGCCAAAGCGATCCAGTGACTGATCGCCAGGCCGGTTGCCAGCAGCATGCCAAACATACTGGTATAGATCGGGTGTCGCACACACCGGTACGGCCCGCGCGTGATGAGCTTGTGCCCTTCAACCAGGCGCGCGGTTACGCTCCACTCTTTGCCGAGCGCGGTCACCGCGGCCATGGCGATCCACGCGGAGCCGAACGCCACCGCAACCGTGAGAGTCGCGATTACAATTTCAACGGGCTTGCTCGTAGAAATAATCGGCGAGAAGTAAGGACGTCGCACCATCCAGACCACGGCGTACGCCAAACCCTGAATTACGACGCCGGTGATCGAGCCGCGGTCACGTTTGGTGTCAGGAGCGCGGGCCGGTTTCTTGCGCAGGAGAAAGGCAGCGACAAACGCAAACCATGAAAAGATGACCAGGCCGAAAACAAGTGTCGGCAGGAATTCCAGCTTAATCGTCATGCGCTTTTGCTTTTTGCTCCAGTTGTCTCCTGCGCTTTCCCATGACAGCGCCGTTGATCGTTAAGACGACGGCCGTCAGCATGTAAGCTGGGCCGGCCAGGGCCGCATACCTGCCGCCAAAAACCGCGATACAGATCGAAAGCAGCCCGATGCCGCAATTGAGCGCGCTCTCTTGAATACTGCTGCGCGTATCAAACAATTCTAACTCGTTCAATTCCAGTTGAGCGCGTTTGCGATAGGCGTGCAAGTGAAGCAGGATGAAGACGCCGAACACCGCCACGTATCCCACACTGAAGATCACCATCAACGTCGACATCTGACTTCCTTCAACCATCGGCTCAAAGTTGCCATTGGGCAATCGCACTTCACCGTGACTGCCGGTAAAGACGTTCACGAGATAAGAGAACAGAAACTTGAGCGGATAAACGTAAAAGAGGACGACGAAAAGCAACACGCCGTTTAGCGTCACGGTAATACTGTCTTGCAGTCCGTAACGGCGAAAGAATTTGTACTGATTGAACCAGACCATGAACAGCAGCGCAAAGCTGATGGCAAACGCGCCGAACCCACGCATCGTCACTGCCAGCTCGGTGAACGTCTTCGGCACTTCGAGCGACACCACCAGCAACGTCACGGCGAACGCGAAGACTGCATCGCTCAATCCTTCAATGCGCGAGATCTCGTGGCTGCGCCAGCGAAAATCAGGGCGCGCGCCAATCTCTCTCTCAACTAATTTTTCTCGGATCATTGGCTGATTATCGCCGGCTCCGTCGACGCAAGGGCCACCTTGATAGTAGCGTCCAACTCTTCCGCCACGTCGCTGCCATAACCGATGAAATGTCTTAGCAGCCGGCCGTTGCGATCAATGACCAGCGTCTGCGGAATACGCTCCTCATGGATGTACAAGTGCTCCAACTCAGGATCAGGAATGCCGAGCGGGTAATCGATCTGAAACTCGCGCGCGAAATCCGGCACTTTGTCGTAGTCGTCTTGCCCGCCGGCGTTCAGTCCGATGACTTGTAATCCTTGCGAGCCAAAACGTTTTTGCAAATCTATCAGATGCGGAATGCTGTCGCGGCATGGCTCACACCAGGTCGCGTAAAAATCCAGCACGACGACCTTGTCGCGATAGTCAGACAAGCGCACGTGTTGGTTACTGGTCAGCGTCCACCCCATGTTGGAGTTCTCCGCTTTTACCGGAGGCATTGGATAAGTTGTATCTGGTGGTCGAGAAACAATCGGCGTCGCTTCATTGGAATTCGATTGACTATGTGAACAGGCAACCAGCACCAGCGAGCATGCGCCGGCGAGTATCAGAACCAAAACTATCTTCGCGCTAGAAAACATAGTTCACTCTGCGGACGAGAATATCGAGAGGCTATTCTACACGACTCGCGCTTGATGAACGCACCAGCCCCGGAGGAGTGCGATGTTTATAGAACCAGGTTGCTGAAGAAAGATTTGGGCTTCTTCCTCGGAGCGTCTGTGCGTTCTATAAACATTGCGTCCCTACGGGACTCAGATCGAAGCGCCTTTTGCGATTAATTATCTTTCGATGAAGTCGCAGGTGCGGCGGGGGACTCAGCCTCTTCTGAGATTCGTTCGCCGGGCACGGTATATTCTTCATTGACCCAGCGGCCGAGATCCACCAGCTTGCAACGTTCAGAACAAAACGGGCGATGCGGATTGTCTTTCCACTCGATGGGCTTCTTGCAGTTTGGACACTTTGCCACAAGGCAAAGGTAAAAAGTAAAAAGGCAAAAGTAAAGGCGGTGTGCGAGTCAGTTCACGAAGAAATTGTGGGAGACGATTCACCTCGCAGATCAGGCGCTCAGAGTACCAACTTTAGTTGGGCACTTGGCAGCGAAAAGCCCAACTAAAGTTGGTACTCTAAACGCCGGTTTCCTTCCTACGTACTTTTTCCTGGCGCACTGCAGTGAGTCGCCAACTATTTCTGAACTCTGCCGCTCGTCATGGCGTAGAATAGCCGGGGAGCCGGAGGCCGATGGCTGACTACAAAGAAAAGCTTGACGAATTGCACCAGGCGGCGCGACGCAAAGCGCGCGAATTGGATGAGAAATATGCGATCAAGGATCTGGTTGACGAAGGTGCGCGCGTCGCCGGTGAAGCCGCGAAGCGTGGCGCCGAGACAGTTGCGAGTGGCGCCGAGCGTATTCGCGCCGAAGCAGAACGACTGACCGACGACGCCGACGTGCAGCGCGCGGCCGGTGAAGCAGCGCGCGTCGCGCGCAAGGCGGGCGACACTCTTCGCAACGTTGCTGGCAGCGCGGGAAAAAAAGCCGGCGAAGTCTTCGATGACGCGAAGACCTACTACGATCGCGCGTCGCAGGTTTATGACACGGGCGCTAAGGTTGCGCGCGCTTCGACTGCGGCCACTGCCGGCGTGCTGAAAGCGCGGGATTGGATCAAAGAGAATCCGGGCAAGGCAGCCGTCGTTTCGTTTTCACTCGTACTAGGAATACGCATGGGCGTTGCTCTTCCGGGTCTCGATGCGGTGTTGCTTGGGTCGCATCCACACTGGCTCACGCATTCGGCGCTGCCGGTTTACGGTCTGCGCAAGGCAAGCGAAAAGTTTGATGGCTACTTGCGCAAGCAGGAGGAGTTAATCGGGAAAGGTGAACTGACGGAAGCCGAGCGCAATCGAGCGGAGTTTGAGCGGAAGATCACGAAATATGTCGGCGCGCCGCTCCTGGGCGCGTTCAGTTGCGCCGCGGGCGCGGCGATGTGGGCGCAGATCTTTCAGCCCGGCGCAATCACCGGCGCGCCGATTAGCTGGCTGCTGGGCGGCAATCCTTTCCTCGACGGCGTCTGGCTATTTGCCAACGGCGTCATCTGTTTTCATCAGGGTTACAAGTTTTTTATGATCGCGCTGGCCGATCAGGACGAGGTTGCGCGCGTCGTCCGCGAGATTAAGGGTCTGTTACCCGCCTAACGACAAAGAAAGTCCGCGAAGCGGACGATTGAGAATAGCCCAGCACTTCAGTGCTGGGATTCGAGAAGGAGGAAGAGATGTGAGTCCGCGAAGCGGACGACTGAGAGGAGCCCTCAATGCCTCATTCTTATATCAATAATCTCGTCCATTATATCTTCAGTACCAAAGAAAGATTTCTCTTCATCGATCACGAGTTAGAATTGCGCCTGTGGCCATACATCGGTGGCATCGCAAGAGAAAACAGAATAAAGGCTCTCGCAATTGGTGGCACGACCGACCACGTACATACGCTGCTATCTTTGCCGGCTACGATGAGCGTCGCCAAGGCAGTTCAGTTGATAAAAGGCGGGTCATCAAATGGGTGCACGATACCTTTGCCAGATATCGGAAGTTCGAATGGCAGGAGGGCTATGGCGCGTTCAGCGTCAGCGCCTCACAACTGGATAAGACGTTCGCTTACATTAGTAGGCAGAAAGAACACCACCGAAAGAAAACTTTTGAAGAAGAGTTTCGGCAGTTCCTGGACAAGCACGGAGTGGAATACGATCCCCGGTACGTGTTTCGATGATTTCAGCCGTCCGTTTCACGGACTGACTCGCATATAGATTGTTATCATTCCCAGCAATGAATTGCCGGGCTATTTCCGACCGTCCGCTTCGCGGACTGTTTATTGGTAGTTCTACCAGGCATTAACCATCACAATCTATGAAATCGGTAAAGACCATTAACAATTCCGCGTACGGTTATCGGTGCGAATACTGCGAAGGAACCGTTCGTCCGAAGAAGGTCGAGCGCGAGGCCTTCAAGCACAAGAAAGGATTCATCATCCTTGAAGACGTTGTTATCGGTGTCTGCGACGCGTGCGGGACCAGGTACTACAGTGCCGATATTCTTCACGCGGTGGATGACATTGCGAACGGAACAAAACATTCGAAAGAATCGAGAAAATTTTGACCCTCTGAATCTTCTTCATCTTGTTGAGTTTTCTTTCTACCCGCACGACGGCGCATCATCGCTGGCTGGAAACGCTATTATGCAGTGCGGCATGACTTCAAGAGTCTAACGTCCGAGGTTTTTCAGAACCTGGCGTACCATGTTCAAGACCAGTTCTGCTTCGTCTTGGCCGATCTGAG
>JBGPWL010000073.1:0-25369 GCA_041492185.1 Pyrinomonadaceae bacterium
CATTAACCCATCGCTACCGCTCAGGGTTCTGACAAGCATTCCGTTAGTTCCCACGAAACTTCGCCCTAAAGGTTAAGACCCGTGTAAAGACATGGGACACGCGCGTTTGACGTTAACTCGCTGAATCACTTATCTTCATCACGCAGCCCGCAAAATTTGGGCAGTGATGCCGTTACCGCCGGTGCTCAAGTCCCCAGCCTGGGCTCGCGCGCTCTCGTCGTCGGATCAATCCAGATCGTTTTCATATGCGTACTCATATTCGGACCAGGACCCTCCTGCTCATGCTCTCTTTGCTGGCGGTCTGTCTTTTGTCGACGGGCGGCTCAGCAAAACTGACGCAGGGTCCGCCAATCGATCAATCGAAAAAGACTGATGCTCAGGAGGCTCGGCCGCACAAGCGCGATCCGGCCGCAGAACTTCAGCGCGCGCTGACTTTGCCCGACGTCGTCAGCGTGATCGTTGAGTTCGAAAGCGATCCGGTCGTCATTCACGAAAAGAAACTTGCTGAGGCCGAAGGTCGCCAAGGCAAATTGAAACTGGAAAGTGCGGAGGCGGCGGTTTACGAATCTCAGTTGGCGGCCGAACAAGAGAATTTCAAATCACTGGCCCGACAGCTTTCACCGAGCGTGCGCGTGCTCGCGGAAATGCGAACTCTGGTCAACGCGATCTCCATGGCAGGGCCGGGGATCGAGATCGCTTCAATTGCGACTCTCCCCGGCGTGAAGCGCCTTGCCCTGACCCGACAATATCATGCAGCTCTGAATCGAAGTTTGGCGCTGATCAATGCGTCAACGGCGTGGACTGCGGTTGGTGGATCAGGCTCGGCGGGGCAGGGAATCAAGATCGCAATTCTCGACACCGGCATCGACATCACCAATCCGCTGTTTGCAGATGCCGGGTTCACGGCGCCCGCGGGTTTTCCGAAGGGGAATACTTCGTTCACTAACAACAAAGTGATCGCCGCGAAAGCATTTCTGATTGACGGTTCGGCGACGCCGGGTGATGTAAACGGGCACGGCACCAACGTCGCCGGAATTGCGGCGGGAGACCTGAACACTTCTTCGCCGCTGGGCGCGATCTCCGGCGTTGCGCCGCGCGCCTTTCTTGGCAATTACCGCGTGCTCGACAACTTCGGCAATGGTCGCGAGGACTTGATCGTGCTGGGCTTGCAGGCCGCATTACAAGATGGTTTTGACATTGCGAATTTGAGTCTGGGTACTGAGGCGGATGTTATTCTCGGTCCGCTGGACCAGGCGGTCGAGAATGCCGTAGCCGCTGGTATGATTGTGACAGTAGCCGCAGGCGACAGCGGCAGCGCACAGTCTACAATTCAATCGCCGGGGATCGCTCCATCAGCCATTACGGTAGCATCGTCCACGAATTCACACCTGGTCGGCCCGGGCGCGACCGTAACAGTCGCCGGTTCGGTCCCCGCCAATCTGTCGAACATCGCCTCAACCATCGGACAAAATGGCGCCAGCTCGTCTCAACTTAATACGACGCTTGGGCCCTTGGCCTACGCGGACGTTAATGCGCTTCCCCCAAACAATCGTGGTTGTGACAGCCTGCCCGCCGGATCGCTCAACGGCAAGATTGCTTTGATCGAGCGCGGTATCTGCTTCCCGATAGAAAAGGTCAACAATGCGAATGCTGCTGGGGCGGTAGCCATGATCATGTACAACCAGGACGCCGGCGAAGTATCAAATGGTGGTGAAATCATCACGACTTTCGATGTGAGCGGTCCGCCGCCGGCCCAGATACCTTCAGTCTTTGTCGCTCGCAGCAGCGGGCTGGCTTTACGGGACTGGTTGATTTCCCATCCCGCCGCGCAGACGAGTATGACTCCAGTAGCATTGCTCGAGTTCCCAAATCCGTCGGACGTTGTCTCGCAGTTTGGCTCTCGCGGTCCCTCTTCGATTCTCGGACTAAAGCCGGACCTGTGCGCTCCCGGTGAACAGATTTATTCGGGCGCGGTCAAGACCGTCAATCCCCAGGGAGTGTCTGACCCGAGCGGCTTTGCCCCGGCGCAGGGCAGCAGTCAGGCCGCCCCTCATATTGCGGGCGCGGCAGCGCTGCTCAAGCAACTGCATCCAACGTGGTCGCCCGAACAGATCAAGTCGGCGCTGATCAGCTCAGCCACGGGCGCCGTGTTCAATGACAGCGCAAAGACGACGACGGCTGGAGTGCTTGACACCGGATCAGGTCGTGCCGATCTCGCCGGGGCAACTGCGGTGAGCGCTACGTTCTCGCCGGCAAGTCTGAGCTTTGGCGCGGTCAATGCCGGCGCGCAACTCTCTCGGGACTTGCGGATTACAAACCAGACCGCGAGCCAGAACACTTTTGCGATCACGGTTCAGAACATCAATTCTGGCACCGGCGTTACGTTGAGTCCCAGTACGACTCCTGTGTCGCCGCAAGCTGGTCAAACCGCCGCTGTGACGATGAATTTAGCAACGGCGACCTCCGCCACGCTTGGCGATCACACGGGTTACGTCGTTGTCACCGATCAGGCGAACCATACGCTGCGCATTCCCTATTGGGTTCGCGTATTGCCTCCGCCAGGAGTGAAGTTTGTCAGCGCGACGTTCAGTGCCACAGAAGGCGCCGTGGTCCAGATTGTAGTGGTTCGAACGGGCGACACCTCAACGACTGCGACCGTCGACTATGCCACCAGCGACGGTAGCGCAAGCCAGCGGACTCAATACATCACCGCATCGGGCACGCTCACGTTTGCTCCCGGACAAACAAGCCAAAACTTCACCGTAATTACGATCGACGAAGGCTATGTCGAGCAAGGTGCAACGATCAATCTGACGTTAAGTAATGCTGTAGGCGTCAACCTCGGCACGCCAAACACGGCAGTGCTGAGCCTCGACGACAATGAGGAAGGACCAGCGACAACGAATCCGCTCGATGACGCCCAGTATTTTGTCAAGCAGCACTATTACGATTTTCTCAGTCGCGTTCCTGATTCAGGCGGCTTGCAGTTCTGGACTAGTCAGATTGCCGGGCCGCCGCCATGCGCGAACGGCGATGTTGTCTGCCTGACGACGAGACGCGTTACGGTTTCGAATGCGTTCTTTTTTGAATTGGAATATCAGCAGACGGGTTCGTATGTTTATCGTTTGTATCGCGTGGCGTATGGTGATCATCAACCGTTCCCGAATCCATTTCCCGATCCGAATTTTCCGAACGACGAAAAGAAATGGCCCAGCTATGCGGTCTTTTCAAGCGATCGTGCGAAGGTAGTTGGCGGCGCAAACCTCGCGCAGGCGCAGTTGAGTCTGGCCAATGCTTTTGTGCTGCGTCCCGAATTTCTGGCGAAGTATCCGGCGAGTCTGGCGACCGCGGAACAGTTTGTCGATGCCGTGCTGGCGACGATACTGAGCGATCTGGGTGTTAGTTTGGCTTCGCAACGCACCGCGCTGATCAATTTATACAACGCAAGCGGCGGCCGCGGCGTAGTGATCTACCGATTGGCGGACGACAATGTGCAAACGAATCCGATCAACAACCGTCTACTGATCGACGCGCTCTACAACCGCGCCTTTGTCGCGACGCAATACTTTGGTTACCTGCGTCGCGATGCAGACCTCGGCGGGATCAACTTCTGGCTGAATCAGGTCAACGGCGCGCCGCTTCGCGACGTTAATAAGCAACACGCGATGGTCTGTTCGTTCATCACGTCCGTTGAATATCAATTGCGCTTCAGCCCCGTCGCGCCCCACAGCAACAACGACTGCCCGCATTAAGAGCAGGAGGCAGGAAGCAGTAGGCAGGAGGCAGGAGGCTGTTCGTCTTCCAGCGGCTATGCCGCCTGATGTGCGGAAGGTCTGTGACCTTCCGCATAATCGGAAGAATAAATGCGGGGCTGCGCCCCAGCACAATTACAAAAACTATCCGGCTCGTCGGAAGGTCATAGACCTTCCGCACATCAGGCGGCGGAAGCCGCGAAGCCACGTAGTGGCGAAATATTTATAGAATTCCTGAAGCAATTTTTGGTCAAGCTCCGTCAGGAGCGAAATATTCTGGCGCCCATAAATGGGCTAATATTTTGAGAGAGCGCTAGGTTCTATAAATATTCCGTCCCTAACGGGACTGAAACCGCTTCACTCGTCACTAGCCTTTCCAACATGAAACTCATCGTCCGGATCGATCTCGACTTCCGGCATCGGCTCAAACTCTGATTCATCGAACGGCGGCATCTCCGGCTCAGGCGCGCCGAGTTCTTTGAGATGCTGCTTCGCCTTCTCCAGTCCCCAGTGATAAGCGAACGGAGAACCATCACACCACGCGAGACGATACGCCTTCGTCGCCGCCTCCATCGCCGCCGTCGCGTTCCCCTCATCGCGCTCGATTTGCGTCAGCACGTTGAATGCATCGGCGTGGAAGAGCGGATATGGCCCACGCTCAGCCGGTTCGTCTGCTAACGTATGCCAGCGCGCGAATGACAAAATTCTCGAACGTCGCGTCGCTCTCGTAAAAACTCCACCACATCCGACCCGCGAGCGGTTTTATTTCTTGGGGTGCAATTTCGTTGAACCATGTCCACGTCAGTGCACTCTTGCCCATGCCGCCAATCGCGATGACGCTCATGATGCGAACAGAATTTGCCGCCACGCCTCCGGGCAATTCTTTCCCGCCCACCCAATCGGTCAGCAGACTTAGCTCATCCTTCCTGCCGATGAGCCGATGCGTTTGTAACAGCGTGTATGGATGCGCGATGTATTCTTCCGGTGGCGCCGGAATGTCGCTAACGTAGTGGAAGGTTGTGAGGTCGGGTTGGCGAAGCTCTGAGAGACTTTGGATCACAAGCGCCAGCAATTCGTCAGGCGACTTGAAAAATCCAACGATCCTATCGTTCTTGAGTCTTTCTTTGAACGCCTTGAGCTTCTCCGCACCCTCCCCTGTTTCAACGTCCGTTGCTTTGAGGGGGTGCTCGTCATGCATCAAGAAGATCAAGCGAGGAATGCCACGCTCAACCGCGCGGTTATATTCCATCTCGGTGACAGAGATGTTGGACCCTTGCGGCACATAACCGTAACGGAATCCGAGGACGCCAAGGTACAGATCGGCCGTTTCCACCATCCGGAGCGACACCTCAGCGGCATTTGCATCGGTCGCCGAGAGATGCTCCATCATCATTGGATGAGACATGCCTTGGCGCAGGCATGCGTGCATTACCTTCTCCCGATGCTCCGGCAAGTCACGCGCGGTGCTGCTGATCATTACTTTCCGTATTATTTTTGTTTCTTGCTCAGACATGTCTTTAACTCCGCATATTTTCCTCGTACGCGCCCAAAGCGGCGACGGCCTAGTCGGTGGTCAAGATCTTTTCGTGCATTAGCACGACGATGTGATTGATTTGATTGAGTTGATTGGCCATGGTTGTCCTTTAGGATCGGTGAGATTTGCAGACCATGTAAAGCTGGCCCAGGTTTCGGCAAGTGCCATTTACTACTTTGCAAGATAGAATGCAAGGCCGAGAATTGAAATGCAACCGGATTGCTTAAGGGAGAGGTTACGAATGCCAACATTGATTAGTGCTCCGATAGTCATCGAAGCCGCGGGAAATAAACCAAAGTTAATTGAAGAGTTTATTGGCCGTGTAAATTCAGCGACTACCGGCGTCAGTGTCGCGCGCATGCGGAGTCCCGCAGGCTGGATCGAACCAGGTCAGACTCCGGAGTTTGACGAGTACACGGTGGTGCTGCGTGGGATGTTACGAGTGACGACGAAAAATGAGACGATCGACGTGCGCGCCGGCCAGGCGGTGGTCACGCATCGAGGCGAATGGGTCATGTACAGCACGCCGGAACCGGAAGGCGCCGAATATATCGCCGTGTGCGTCCCGGCATTTTCGCCAGACACTGTCCATCGAGATGCGTGAGTGTTTCCGGAACAACTGGTCGTACAGATAGACAATGGGGAAATCGAGGGAGATCAATTGATCGCTTCGGATATTTGGGTTTCGGCCTCTTCCTTTTTCTGAATCCACATGCCGGCGATCTGATTGGCCTCGGCCAGCGTCATGTTGTCATAAATGTCCGCGCTGTTTTTGACTACGCCGTCTTCCAGTTCACACACTTCCCAATCAGGCGCATTTGGATCAGTACCCGCGCGGCCCGGCTTTACGCGAATCAAATAGGTAATCTCAGGCGCTTTGTTTTGCTCGTCCATCTTGTTGTCCCTTCCAAAGTGATAACTGTTTTGTAGTGGCACAATCTACCACATTCCCGCGTGATTTCGGTAAGCATCTTTGCGGCGTACGTCCTTCGTTTTTTCGCGTCTTTGCGAGAACCTCCTAATGAATTTCTCGCAAAGGCGCTAAGAAAAACAAAGCGGAAGGCGCAAAGGTTGACCTAGCTTATTTCGGTTGCGCCACGAAATCTCGCGTTCTGGAATCTTGCGGCGAATTCAAGATCGTGTTTGTTTCACCGTACTCGATCGCTTGTCCGCCTTCCATGTAGAGCAGGTAGTCCGCCAGCCCCACAAGAAAGCCGATCGAGTGAGAAACGATCACCATTGTGTGACCTCGTGTGACAAACCCTCGCAGTAACGAACGCAACTCAGCGCTGCGTTTTGGATCGAGCGCGCTCGTTGGCTCGTCGAATAGCAGAAGATTCGGATGCATGGCCAGCGCGCGCGCGATTGCCACGCGTTGCTGCTCTCCGCCCGACAACGATTCCGGAAATCGATGCGCCGCCTGCCTAAGACCTACCGATTCGAGCAGTTCCAAACCTTCGGCTTCCACTTCGCGTCGCGGCAAACGCAAGACGTGAACGGGCGCTTCGATAATGTTACCGAGCACCGTCAAATGCGGAAACAGATGCAGGTGCTGAAACACTGTGCCCACTTTGCGCCGCAACAGGCGCACGCGCTGCCGGTAGTCCGACTCAGGGAGATTTGAATCGAGACGCACGTCATCAAGGTCGATCGAACCCGCGTCGATGCGCTCCAGTCCGTTCAAACAACGCAACAGCGTTGTCTTCCCACTTCCCGACGCTCCGATAATGCCGAGCACCGATTGGGGCACGACGTCAAAGCTGACGTCGCGCAAAATCTGCGTGCCGCCCGCGCGCTTTGTTAAATTCTCAATTCGAATCATGCCGGCACCTCCGATACGGAAACCTGAAGTGCCTGTCTGTTTTTCATCTTACGTTCCAGCCGGCGCGCGAGTCGGGCCAGCGGCAGACTCATTACCATATAAAACGCCGATACCACGATTCCCAGAGTCAGGAATTTGCCGGTTGCATTTGCCAATTCGCGATAAGCCGTCGCCAGTTCCCAAACCGAAATCACGTAAGCGACCGAAGTGTCTTTGAAAAGCGAAACGAAATCGTTCGTCATCGGCGGCAACGCAATCCGAAACGACTGCGGCAAGATGATGCGTCGAAACGCGAGCAGTGGACTCATGCCTAATGAGTACGCCGCTTCCCATTGTCCGCGCGGAATGGCTTCGAGCGCAGCGCGATAGATTTGCGACTCGTAAGCCGCGTAGTTGAGGCCGAGACCGACCAGCGCCGTCAACCATCCGGGCATTGCCAGATGAATTGCCGGCAGTCCGAAATAGAGAAATAGCAATTGAACCAGCACCGGTGTGCCGCGAAAGAATTCAACGTAAATCGTGCAGAGCACTTGCAGCCAGCCGGGTCCTTTCGATTGTCCGACAGCCAGCGGCAAGCCGAATACGACTGCGATGATCATCGCGCCGAAAGCAATCAGCACCGTGACCATCGCGGCGCGGCCGAGTCTGCCAAACGCCTGGCGCCAGTTGAACGATACGGAAGTCAAATCGTAGCTGATGGTATCGTTCTTTTGTCCCGCGCGAATCGGCGCCTGCAAATCAACTTGCGCGTCGTTCCACAAATTCCATTTGCGTAAGATCGATTCCAGCGTGCCGTCGCGAATAATTTTATCGATCGCGGCGTCAATCTGCGCCTTCAAAGCTTCGTCGCCCTGGCGCAGACCAATATTGTAAGTGCCGCGCAGAAACGGCGCACCGATGGGTTTCAAGCTCGGGTTCGAGCGCGCGTAGTACATTTCCATCGGCACATCCATCAACACGCCGTCGATGCGTTTCAATTCAAGATCGCGATACGCCGCGACCGGATCTGGATAACCGCGAAAAGGAATGCCCTCCTTTTGCAAGTAGCGCGATGCTGCCGTGTTTCCCAGCGTGCCGATCGTAAGATGTAAATTGCGGCAGTCATCTATTGAGTGCACGCGATCGTCATCCTTCCGCACCGTCAGTTGTTGCTCAAACACATAGTAGGGCTTGCTGAAGAGGATCTGTTTGGCGCGATCGGTTGTTGGTTCCAGGCCGTTGACCACGATGTCGAACGATCCGCGTTGCAGCGTCTGCACGATCGATTCCCAATCGGTAGGCACCAGCTCGGGCTTGCGACCCATCGCCGCTGCCAGCGCGTCAACCATTTCTTTCTCGTAACCGATGTAGTGATCGGGATTGGCCGGGTCAGCGTAGACGTAAGGCGCGCCGCCGCTCGGATCGGCGCCCCAACGCAAGACTTGCTGCGCGTTCGTAGCTGTCAGTCCTGTTAGAACCACGAAGAAAATTTGAAGTAGTTTGCGCAACGCGTTGATCCTCCGTCGCGGGTTAGTATTCGCGCGCAAAACGATAACAGATTTCCTGAAACTTTTGTTCATTGTCACCAGCAACAAACAAAATTTCTCGACGAGAGCCCGGTAGTAAGGCTCAAACGCTTGTTGGCCCGGCGCTTCGTCGTGTAGCATGGCGCGCGGAATCACATCTTGTAAATTTGAGATAGGAATCAAAGCGATTTATGTGCACCGATCGAAGAAACTTTTTGCGCCTTTCAGCAGGCCTGGCCGGAGCCACGTTGCTCAGTGGTGACCTCATTCACGCGGAAGCTCACGATTCAGAACCTGCGCAACAGAGATCAGAAGTTCCACCATCGATCCGTCAACTGCGCCGGATGACCGAAGGCGTAGTGCCGATCTCGGAGGATGACCGCAAAGCGCGCATCGCGAAAGCGCAACGCTTGATGGTTGAGAACAAGATCGACGCAATCTATCTCGAACCTGGTTCGAGCATGTTCTACTTCACCGGCATGCGCTGGGGCACGAGCGAGCGGACGTTTGCTCTCGTGATTCCTGCGCGCGGCGATATTGCCTGGGTGTGCCCGGCGTTTGAAGAGCAGCGCGCGCGCGAGCTGATTAGATTCGGCAACGACGTGCGCACCTGGGAAGAAGACGAGAGCCCTTACCAACGCATCGCGCAAATCTTTCGCGATCGAGGTCTGCGCAAAGGAAGAATCGGCGTGGAAGAGCGTCTACGCTTTTTCATCTTCGACGGCGTTCGCAAAGAGGCGCCCGGCTTTGAGTTTGTGAGTGCTACTCCAATCACTGCGGGCAGCCGCATGTTTAAGTCGGCATCAGAAATTGCGCTGCTGCAACGCGCGAACGACATCACCCTCGCCGCATACAAGGCAACCCACGCCACCATGCGCGAGGGCATGACGCAGGATGAGTTTGCCGGCAACTGTGCCGCCGCTTTTCGCGCGCTCGGAGTTCAGGGCGGAATCTTTGTGAGCTTCGGCAAGTACACCGCATTTCCGCACGGCAGCAGCACGCCGCAAAAATTGCAGGAAGGCGACGTGGTGCTGATGGATGGTGGTTGCAGCGTTGATGGTTATCAATCCGACATCACGCGCACGTTTGTGTTCGGCAAACCGACGCAACGGCAGCGCGACATTTGGAATCTCGAGCGCAGGTCGCAGGACGCCGGCTTTCTGGCCGCCAAGATAGGCGCACCTTGCGAAACGGTTGACGCCGCCGCGCGCAAAGTGATCACAGACGCCGGCTTCGGGCCTGATTATCGAACGCCGGGATTGCCACACCGCACCGGACACGGCATCGGGCTCGACGGCCACGAATGGACCAACTTTGTGCGCGGCAACAAGACGCCGATTCAACCCGGCATGTGTTTCAGCGACGAACCGACAATCGTAATCTACGGCGAGTTCGGCATTCGTTTGGAAGACTGTCTCTACATCACTGAGCAAGGTGCAAAGTTTTTCACGCCGCAAAGCCCGTCGATAGAGCAGCCGTTTGGGTAAGATCGGTTGATCTCGAACCGTTTCCTCAACGAGAGTCCCTCATTGCCAGGCTATTGACAGGCCGGGTGGATGGGCATAAAAAGTAGCCGCTGGATTTGGTTTGAGCTGCCTGCTTTCATTTTGGAAGCAGCGCCCGCAGCTAACTCGACTTCACACCTGGAGGAAAATCTTATGAGGAAACTATCATTCGCTTTGCTGCTTTGTTTCACGCCTTTCGTTGTTAAGGCCGTACCGCTGAGAGTCGTCAACGTCAGCGCTCCCGCGATTAACTGCGTCTTTAATCCTGCCTGCACGGTTACGGTTGACGATACATCGGACAACATTGTGATGAGCACCGGCGGCACGGGCTTTCTGCAATCACGAACCTACAAGGGCTTGGCTGGATCACCGGCTGCGGATCTGTTCGCCTTTGAGTATCGCATCGATCTGCGCAACGCAGTGGGCGCGACGGCGATTTCCTGCATCGACTGGATGACGATCAGTTTCGGCCCGGTAGTCAGCACGCTGAACTATGGCGGCGATGCCAAGCCTGATCAGGTTTTCGTCGTGACCGGCGGCGGCATCGGCACAATTGGCATCGCGTCCGCGATTCAGACCGGCAGTAACATAAGGTTCAACTTCGCATCGCCGATCTGCGAAGGTGGACAACCGGGGAAGGGCGACAGCAGTTTCTTCTGGGGCCTGGTTTCCAAGCAGGCGCCGAAAAACGTTACCGCGACGTTGCACGAAACCGGCGGCGCGACGCACGTCCTTAAGGCACGCTCGCCGCAATAGGATTGTGAGTCTGATGTCCGACGAGCTTTAGCTTGTCGTCGGGGTTTCGAATAAAGCTTCTTTTCGACACTCAGCGACAAACTGAAGTTTGTCGGACCCTTGGTACAGAACCGCTCGCGGTTAGGAGAAAGATGCGCATGAAACGAATGGCTTTTCTCGCAACCTTGATCTTGTGTCTGTCGCCGGTGCACTTATTACATCCGGCCGCAACTGCCACGGACAAGGCGAACACGGTCTATCTCTTCGTCGAAATCGAAACAACGGTCCATCGTAAGGGAGTGGAGACCAGCAGCGAGAATCCTAACGAGCGGCGTTGGTACATATCGAACGTCGTCGTTCAACCGGAAGATGTGCCGGACTACTCTTTGGTCAAGCAGAAGATTATGCCGTACTTTAGCCGCAACGTGATGGACCCGGCTGAGGCAAAGGGAATCTTGATCGACTATGGTGATGAGGATGTGCGCGTTAACAGCGAAACCTCCCGAGCGAACTATGAGTCGCGCGATGAAGCGGAAGAGGCACGCAACAAAGCGATCGAGTATCGCAAGGGCCAGAGCGGCAACATCTATTCTTTCGAACTTGTTTTCGGGCCGGCGAAAGGCGAAGAGACCAGCAAGCCAAAACTGATCTACCGCGACAAGGAACAGCCTAATTACGAGCCTCCAAAGGGAAGCAAGCCGGGCGCCTTGTGATGTCGGAAGGGAATCCGTCGCGTCAATCGATCAGCCATTTGGATGCGGGCGTCGCGCCGCACAGGACGCCCGCGTAAGAATCAACCCAACATCAGTTCTCATCCTTTCGTCCGGATCGTACGCAGTTGCAATTACGGACAGCCGGTCTCTGCGTGTGGGATCGAGCGCAAGTATTCATAGATCGCTCTGATGTCATGGTCGGTCATGTTGCGGAAATACGGCCACGGCATCACCAGTAACTTGTGAGCCGGGTTATCCGGATCGTCGCCGGTGCGCAGCACGTGTTTGAACTGCTGGAAATTCAATCCGGCTGGCTTTCCGCTACCGTCCGGTGTGATGTTGCGAGAGATAATCGGCCCATATGGTCCGACACCGAAGAATGTGCCGCCCGCCAGGTAGTTGACTGCGTTTATTTTCTTCCCGTCTCCGCCTTCGAAGGGGTCATGACCCGGAGCGAACGGGGGACAAGTGTGGCAATCGCTGCAGACCGACTGCGCATTCACTATGTAGCTGCCCAGGCCGACCAGGTCGGGATCCTTTCCGCGCAGGTTGGGACGAACCGGCGAAATCTCAAAGCCTATGCGGATCTCATTCGCTTCGTTCTCTTCATCGTGTGCTCGTCCTCTCAGAGTGCTGATAAGCACCACACCGATAACCAAACCAATAAGCACCAAAATGCTCGGAATCAAACGTTTCATGCTTTGACCTCCTGATTGAACAAGTTAGGGACAACAGATCTAAGACTAGATGCCGCCGCACGTGGCAGTTCCGAAGACGCCCGAAGGCTGTTCAGCAAAGCAAAGGAGGACTGCTGGGCTCAGACCGATCAGCCATCAACCGTTTCAGTGTGGGGAGAAAATACCTCAGGTCCAATCGGACAGTCAATGGTTTTGAGGTTGTTCTTGACGTCTCGGCTTGTCAGTTTCTGCGACGTTGCCCCCCGTCACACGCCATGCCACCATACGCATTGGCGAGCGATGGCAAACACAACTAGAGAACCTTGCGGTGAGGGAGTCATTCTTTCCGGGAAGTACACTGCCTCTTGCACCAGGTCTACGGGACGATGGATCCTCGCTGCCACTATCCTCGCGTCGAGCATGGCCTTCATTGACGGCACCGTAGTCAATGTCGCGCTGCCGTCTCTACAGAAGAACCTGAATGCGACGGCGATCGGAGTCCAATGGGTCGTCGAAGCCTATTCACTTTTTCTATCCGCGCTGTTGTTGGTCGGTGGATCGCTCGGCGATCGTTACGGACGAAGGTTGATCTTCCTCATCGGTATCGCACTCTTTGCTTTCGCGTCTGCTGCTTGCGGGATGGCTACCAGCATCAACCAACTCATCGCGGCGCGAGCGGCGCAAGGTGTGGGAGGGGCATTATTGGTTCCCGGCAGCCTGGCGATTATTAGTGCGTCGTTTAGTCCTGACCAACGCGGCAGGGCGATTGGCACCTGGTCTGGTTTTTCAGCGATCACCACTGCGATCGGACCGGTCGCGGGCGGTTGGTTAATCGAACATGTTTCGTGGCGCGCGGTGTTTTTTATTAACGTGCCGCTGGCTGCTGCGGTGCTATTAATCTCACTCTGGCAGGTACCCGAGAGCCGCGACAAAGATGAAACTGGTCCCCTTGATTGGTGGGGAGCAGTGCTGGCTACCATAGGTTTGGGCGGCCTTGTTTACGGACTGATTGAGTCCTCGCGTCTCGGCTTTCTGCAATTCGCTGTAGTGATCTCACTGCTTTTCGGTGTGATCTCGTTAATAGTCTTCCTGTTTGTGGAGACGCGGGTTCAGAATCCGATGCTGCCGTTCGTCCTCTTTCGCTCGCGAAACTTTGCGGGAGCGAACCTGCTGACGCTGACGCTTTATGCAGCGCTGGGAGGAACGCTTTTCTTTTTCGCTCTGAACCTGATCCAGGTCCAGGGTTATTCGGCTACGGCGGCCGGCGCAGCCTTCCTGCCGTTTGTCTTGATCATGTTCACTCTGTCGCGGTGGTCCGGCGGACTCGTCGATCGTTTTGGCGCCCGGCTGCCGTTGATAATCGGCCCACTGATCGCTGCTGTGGGTTTCGCGATGTTCGCGTTGCCCGCACGCAGCCCAAATTACTGGACGAGTTTTTTCCCCGCGGTAATAGTGTTGGGTCTCGGAATGGCCGTGAGCGTAGCGCCGTTGACGACTACAGTTATGAGTTCCGTAAAAGTGCACCAGGCAGGCGTTGCGTCTGGAATCAACAATGCGGTGTCACGGATGGCGGGACTGCTCGCGATTGCGATATTGGGTGTGGTGATGCTGCAAGTGTTCGGTCGCGGTCTGGATCAGCGTCTGGCTCGCATCGACGTGGAAGAGAATGCGCGACATTCAATCTCGGAACAACGGGTGAAGCTGGCCGGATTGGAATTGCCCGCGAATGTCAGTCCCGAGACACGAAATCAACTCGCGAACGCGGTCAGCGATTCATTTATTTCCGGGTTCCGCGTAATAATGCTCGTCGGCGCCGTTCTCGCGCTGGGAAGTGCGCTGAGCGCCGCGTTGATGATCAAGAGCAAGGAAGGGAATTGATATGAACACCGAATGTACCCATCTCGATCAGATCAAAGAAGTGACGCCAAGCGCCAATGGATGCGAGGACTGCCTGCGCATCGGCGACACCTGGATGCATCTGCGACTGTGCATGACCTGTGGCCACGTCGGTTGCTGCGACGATTCAAAGAACCGTCACGCGACGCGGCATTTCCATACGAGCAATCATCCGATCATAAGATCATTGGAACCTGGCGAAGAGTGGGGCTGGTGCTACGTTGATGAAGTGATGTTTGATTCTTTGTGAAAGTGAAACGCAAATATCTTTGGCTGGTATTGCTGGTTGTCGCCGCATTGGCCTTCGTCTTCTTCGGCGAGTTCGTGTTTACAGGCAGTGACCGACCGTACTCATCCGATCTCAATCAGCTCCGTGCGCAGTTCAATCAGGACAAAGGCAAGGTGCGGTTGTTGCTGCTCCTGTCGCCTACTTGAGTGGGTTGTCTTCGGGGGGCTTCCGAAGTGCAAGAGACAACGCTGGCGAAAGTGAATGATCCGAACTTGCGCGTTTACGTTGTGTGGACGCCGATGCTCGCGCCGGATTTTGAGTTCACTGTCAAGAGAGCCACGACGCGAGTTCCAGACGTGCGCGCAAGCCACTATTGGGATCGCGATGGGCAATTGTCTAAAGACTACGCCCGCGTGTTGCAACTCGCTCAGGGTGCGAAAGCGTGGGACCTGTATTTGGTTTACAGTCGTGACGCGGAATGGAAAGAGACGCCTCCAACGCCTTACTCCTTCATGGACAAGATTGGGCTGGGTCACGATTTGGATGGTGATAAGCTTGCGGTCGAACTGAAGACGCTGATTGCAGGAGCCAAGTGAAGCGCCCCACTGATTATTCAGTCCAGCTTTTGCTGTTGCTCCGCGAATCGCAACCGGTCAGGCTCGGTAGAAACCCGCGCAGATCAACCAGCCGATAAGAAATGCAAGCAAAGCCGCCGCGGCTCCCAGGACATAGCCTAGTGAAGTCTCGGTCAGCTCCGGAATCTTTCTTGACTCTGACATATGTGCCCCTGCGTGAGCGTCGGCCAAGTTGGGGAGCTCACTTTTTGAATTGGACGAGCATTGGCAAGCGCCATAGGCCGAAAACTCAGGTTCGTTGCCTCGGTTTGCCGCTTGGATTACAATTAGCGCGTTTCAGACTTTGTCGAACCAAGTTGTTCCTGAATACTTTCGGAATGTGCGTCCTGAGCCTAACGGCGAAGCGATAGGAAGTCCTCAGGAAGCGCTCAAGAATTCCTCAAAGTTTTTCTCAAAGCCGTTTATGGGCAAGCCAGAGAGTCATTTCTACGAGTTTGGCCGCTTCCGCCTGGTGACGACCGAGCGGGTGCTGTTGCGCGACCAGGAACTCGTCCCTCTGACGCCTAAAGTTTTCGACATACTCCTCGCGCTCGTGGAGCATGGCGGTCACGTCGTCGACAAGGACCTGCTGATGAAGAGGGTGTGGCCCGACACGTTCGTTGAGGAAGGCAATCTGACCCAGAATGTTTCCGTACTCAGAAAGGCGCTCGGCGAAGGTTCGGGCGGTCCGCAATTCATCGAGACGATTCCAAAACGCGGTTATCGATTTGTCGCGACCGTGACGGAAGCTCGGGAAGACAGCGCCGGCGGCGAGCCTGCAGCACCGGCGCTGAATTCAGTCGAAGTTACCTCCGATCGCGTTCAGCAAAATGGAAGCCCGGCATCGACGATCGCAGACGCTGTTCCAGTAATTGGATTCAAGCACCAGACACGCAACGTTGTGCTCGCTCTGGCGGTGATTCTTGTTGCCGCCGCAGTCGTAGTTTATTTCACGAGGCGAGGCAAGGCGGTCGATGGCGCGCTAAACAACACCACTCCAATCGAATCGATTGCGGTCCTGCCGTTTCTCGACGATGCGGCTGATGCGGATGCTGCATATCTCAACGATAAGATTGCCGAGAGTCTCATCAATAGTCTTTCCAAACTGCCGGGGTTGCGCGTAGTGCCGCGCAGTGTCGTCGCGAATTACAAAGGCAGGGAGTACGACCCGCGCCAGGTTGGGCGCGACTTGAACGTTCGCGCCGTCGTCACCGGCCAAGTGCATCGCCGCGGCGACACCATCAGCATTCAGGCGGATTTGATCGACGTGCAGAATGTGGCGCAGGTTTGGGGTCAGCGTTACGACCGCAAGCTGGCGGACATTCTGGTGGTGCAGGAAGATATTTCTCGCGACATCTTTGAGAACCTGCGTTTGAAGCTGAACGTCGAAGAGAAAAAGAAGCTGGACGCTTATCGTCTCTATCTGAAAGGTCGCAACGCGTGGAACAAACGCACCGAAGAGGGCTTGCAGCAGGGGATTGATTATTTCCAGCAGGTGATTGACATGGATCCGAGCTACGCGCCTGCTTATGCGGGGTTGGCCGATTGCTACAACATGCTGGTCGTCTACGGCGTTCGTCAGCCGAAGGAAGGTTTTCCGAAAGCGAAGGATGCGGCAATCAAAGCGTTGGACATTGACGAGACGCTGGCCGAAGCGCACACGTCGCTGGCCTTTATAAAATTTCGCTGGGACCGGAACCGCGTTGACGCCGAGCAGGAGTTTCAACGAGCGATCAAGCTCAAGCCCTCATACGCGCCCGCTCATCAATGGTACAGCTCTTACTTAGTTGCGCTCGAGCGTTTTGACGAAGCGATCGCGGAAGCCAAGCGGGCGCAGGAACTCGAACCGCTTTCGTTTATTGCCAGTTCTCATCTCGGCTGGATTCTGTACCTCGCAGGACAAAACGATCGGGCCATCGAACAGTGCACGAAGATATTGGATCTGGATCCCAACTCCTTTCCGGCAATGCGGTATCGCGGCCTGGCGTACGAGCAGAAGGGAATGTACCCGGAAGCAATCGCGGATTTTCAGAAGGGAGTGAAGCTGTCCGGCAGCCCGTTGATGCTCGCGCTCCTGGGCCATGCCTACGCGGCCTCGGGTAAGAGAGCGGAGGCACAGAAGGTGCTCGGCGAGTTGCGAGATTTGCAAAGTCAGCGATATGTTTCGCCATACACCGTAGCCGCAATTTACGCTGGGCTGGGCGAAAAAGATCAGGCGTTTAAGTGGCTCGAGAAGGCGTACGACGAGCGCGATATCTGGGTGATGAACCTGAAAGTAGATCCGGTATTTGGCAAGCTTCGATCAGATCGACGGTTTCCCGATCTGCTGGCGCGCACGGGACTCAGGCCCTGAACAATTCTTCGGCGTCGGGTCTTTCTAAATTCCTTCCACAAGCCATACATCCGTCAACAGGAGAAGAGTAAATGGAACAACGCAAAGTTACCTGGTACCGCTGGGACGACATGCCGAAGGAGCAGGTCTCGGACGTGCTCGATCGTCGATTGATCACGGGCGACCGCATGATGCTCAGCCACGTCTATCTCAAGAAGGGCGCGGTTGTTCCCAGACACTCGCACGAGAACGAGCAAATTACCTACATCCTCGAAGGCGGGCTGCGATTTTGGATCGGCGAGGATGAATCAGAAATGATCGACGTGCGGGCCGGCGAAGTTTTGCATATCCCGTCGTTTGTCCAACACAAGGCAGAAGCGCTCGAAGACACGCTCGATGTCGATGTGTTCAGTCCGCCGCGCCAGGACTGGCTCGATAAAACTGACGATTATCTCAGGCAGAAGTAATGACTTTGCTCGGATCGGGTCTGGCCCCAACAACAAGACTTTTGAGATTGCTACGTGAACTTGTGGGTTGAGGTATTTGGTGAGTGATGTCGTCTATGGCGAGTTCGAGTGGGATGAGGCAAAGGCCCGCCGCAATCTTCGCACTCACGGCATTTCGTTCGTGGAAGCAACTTCTGTGTTTGAAGATCCTTTGGCGGTGAATGAGCGAAGTCGGAGACACTCTGTTACCGAAAACAGGTATGTTATCATCGGTCAGTCTAAGCGAGCGCGCTTGCTGGCCGTTGCGTATACCGTGCGACGGCGCTTGAGAATAATCAGCGCTCGTAGGCTGACACCGAAGGAAAGACGTGACTATGAAAACCAAACCGAAGAACGCTCGTAAGCACGCCGGTGACAATAACGAGCACGATCCTTTGGCTGGCGAGCTTGATTTCAAGAATGACCTGGAGATCGTTGGTTGGGGCCCGGGTTGGGCGCAGGTCCCGAAGCGCCTTCGCAGTCCGAAGCATCTGAAAGAAGCGCGGGCTTGGCTGAAGCGCAAGAAAGCCTCTCCAAAGTCCCGCCCTCGCGCGGCCTGAGTCCGTGTATCCCAGTCTCCTGTCCGCTAAGACCTCCGGCGATGGAGTCATTTCTGATCCTGCTGAAGGGCCGGCAAGGCTCGAACCACAATTCATTAACGATCGCTTGTAATCATATGAATCTCGGACTCAAGGGAAAAGTGGCGCTCGTTGCGGCTGCAAGTCGTGGACTCGGACGTGCCGTCGCTGAGGAGCTTGCCGCGGAAGGCGCGTCGTTAGTGATCTGCGCGCGCAACGCTGAGACAATTAACAGAGCCGCCAGCGAGATCACGCAGGCAACTGGAGCTGATGTGCTCGCGTTGGCGGTCGACGTTTCCAATGCCGACGATGTTACGCGCCTGGTGCAAGCGAGCATCGAGCGATTCGGACGCATCGATATCCTCGTAACCAACGCTGGTGGTCCACCTGCCGGACAATTTGAGAACTTGAGTCGTGAGCAATGGGAAGCTGCCACGCGCCTGACTCTCTACAGCGCGATCGAATTGACGCGCCACGTTTTGCCGGGAATGAAAGAGCGGCGTTGGGGTCGCATTTTGAACATCACTTCAATTGCAGTAAAGCAGCCGGTTGACAATTTGATCTTGTCAAACAGTTTGCGAGCAGCGGTGACGGGATTTGCGCGCACGCTGGCGAACGAAGTCGCAAGCTATAACATTACCGTCAACAATATTCTGCCGGGTTACACTCGCACTGAACGCGTGGGAGAGTTGGCGCGCATGATGTCGGAGAAAGAAGGAATCAGTCCGGCGGAGTTTACCGCCCGGTGGGAGCGAGAGATTCCCATGAGGCGTCTCGGTGAACCGCGCGAGTTCGCCGCCCTGGCCGCGTTCCTTGTTTCCGAACGCGCGAGCTACATCACCGGCACGTCAATCCCGGTCGATGGTGGCTGGATCAGATCGTTGTTCTAGTGGCGACGCGTTTTTCGGTAAGCCCTCGCGAGTTCGATCGGGATATGATTTCCATGCCCTCTCTCAGTCAGACTTGGGGAACAGACAGCAAGGAACGACAACTTAACTTTCCGTGCGATCATTTCATCTCAGATCCCGACGCCGCAGTTTATCGTGGCGTAACCATTCACGCGCCTCCGGAAATTATTTTTCGCTGGTTATGTCAGATGCGGGTTGCGCCCTACAGCTATGATTGGATAGACAATTGCGGGCGACAAAGTCCGCGCGAGTTGATCCCGGGCCTGGAACAACTCGCAATTGGCCAGGATGTGATGCAGATATTCAGTCTGGTTGATTTTTTCGACAACCGGCACGTCACGATCCGGATGAAATCCGACACGCGGGCTTCAAGAATATTTGGCGACCTCGCGGTGAGCTATCTCATCGTTGTTAAGGATGCTACGATTTGTCGTCTATTGGTTAAGCTGGTCATTCAATACCCCCGCGGAATAATCGGTCGGTCGATGAGCACTTTCCTTCCCTGGGGAGATTTGATTATGATGCGTCGCCAGTTGCTGAATTTCAAAAAGCTTGCCGAGCGGTGATCAAAGAAACGATTCCGTGACAGAAGGTGGAGTTCCCAAAGTGCCTGAGACCCGGAAGAGACCTAAAAACAAACCCGAACAGTCAGAGGCTTCGCCGCCTGACGTGATAGTAGATTTCATCTTTGATGACGGTTTGTTCTTCATCTCGATCAGCAACCTTAGCGACAAACCGGCGTACAAAGTTTCCGTCAAATTTGACCGCAAGATATTAGGACTGGTCGGCAAGGACATTTCCGCGTTGGCGCTTTTTCGGAACATCGAGTTTCTCGCTCCGCACAAAGAGATCCGCACCTTCCTGAACAACAGTGGAGCGTATTTCAGCGGCGGAGGACCCACAAAGATTTCCGCGCGGGTCGCGTGGCAGGATTTCCAGGGTGCGAAAAAGGTTGTGACGATCGATCACGATCTGGGAATCTATAAGGAGATTGGTTTTATCCGCAGACCGAAAGATGGCGCTTAGGAATCTCGAACAGAGGAGAGCATAAATATGTCGCGAGTGGATCCGTACAAGAATTTTCGTTTTCTGGTGGAGATTGATGGCATCACGCAGGCGGGTTTTTCTGAATGCAGCGGTTTCGGATCAGAGGTCGAAGTGATCGAATATCGCGAAGGCGGCGAGCTGACGTCGGTGCGGAAACTGCCCGGCAGAGTGCACTATCCTGACATCACGTTGAAGTGGGGCGTTACTGATTCCAGGGAACTCTACGAATGGCACCGCGCGGTTCTGCAGGGACAGATTCAACGCAAGCGCCTCGCGATCATCCTGCTTGATGATTCAGGAGCGCCCAAGGTCACATGGCGCGTCTCTGAAGCTTGGCCCCGCAAGTTGGACGGCCCCGATCTCTGTGCGAAGGGCAACGACGTGGCGATCGAGACGTTGGTAATTACCTGTGAGGGGATCGAACTGGTCACTTAAATCGATAATGTGGCCGGGGCTGTTCGGATGAAGGCTAGAATAACTCGCAGGAATTATTTCTGCGCCTCGTCCCACTCCTGGTTGCCACGACGCAGCACGCCGGCGAGATCTTCGCGGAGCAGAAATCGTCTCTGGATTAGATCCATTGCGGCCTCTGCATATAAACCGACGTACTGCGCTTTTGATTGGTAGCGCTCCTCCAGCGACGCTCTCGGATCGCCACGCCGCTCTCGCTCACTTCTCGTTTTAGCGAATGGAAAGTACGATCCTATGAAACTGACACGAGCCCATGGCGCTCCAGTCTTAGGATCGCGCAAGTTCCAGCCCGTATAGGTCGCGACGGGCACCACTAGTTCCGGCAATCTAACTCCTGCCATCTCGTTTCCGTCTCCGTTCACTTGCGGCACAAAGACCGGATAAGGTGTGCCAACCGCCGGCGGCTGTTTGCTGATAATTCCCTTCAGCCAATCCGAACCAAAATCGAGGCGGTAAGCTTGATGCGCCGTCTGCGGCAGATTGACGTCGGGAATTTTTGTAAACGTAAGTTTGTCACGTGCGACGAGCGAGCCGTCATCGAGACGCGGATAGCTACTCGGCGGCGCCGCCACTCCATCGCGCCCCCACTCGTCCATGTTCACGATCATGGCGCGCCAAAACCACGAAATCGGATTCGGATTCTGCGGCTGTTGGCCCAGCAACGTCAGACTAGTGCCACGCGTGGGAGGAAACGCGCCAGAGAAGTGTTGCAGCCCGGCGAAGAAATAAACTCGCACGTTGTCCATCAGCGGCAGATCCTGCTTTCCATCCGGCGAAGTGTGAATCAGCGACGCCGCGCGCGACCAATACTCGTAAGCCGTATTGGTATAAAAGATTTTCGGCAGAACATTTTCTGCTTTCGCTTTGTCGAGCAACCCGGCAGTCTTTCCAGTCTCCGGATCGGTTTGCGGAGTGTCGGCAAACGGAAAGAGATCGGTGGGATAGAAAAGAGCGTTGAGCGGCTGCGCGTCGCGCGAAGGTTGCGCGAAGCGATGATTGAAGCTGCCGATGCCCGCGCCCGCGACGTGAATTAACAAACCATCGAAAACCTGACGGCCTTCTTCGTCGGCATTGAATCCCTGGTAAACAAAGTGGCGCAGGAAACGGCCTGATTGTGAAATCCCGAGCGCATAAGCGCGACGAGCGGGCGCGACAGTAGACGTGTCGTGTTTGAAATATGAGACGAGATCGCGCACTCCCGCGAGACCCAATCCGACGACGACAGGATCTTTGGCGACGTACACCAGTTCATAAATCTTGCCCGGTTCAAATCCGCTCTTGAAATACACGTATCGATCACTCGGAGTGATTGTGCCGTTAACGCTGTGAGCGAAACTCCAATCGGTTTTGGGAATGACGCGCCTTTCGCCGAGCGGCGTCTCGCGCACCGTCAAAACGTTGGCCGCATCGTTAACGTCAGCCACAGGATATTCAGTGCCGCCAATGCTGCCATTTATCAAATGGCCGAGCGGTATTTCATTCACCCTCTCCGGCACGACAACATCCGAGCGTACGAAGCCGGTAATTGATTTCTCGCCGTTGCGCGCAATAGGGGCATAAAGGCGCAGCAAACCCTGCTGAGCGCGTACGTCGAATTGCCAACCGACCCATACGATGGTGATTCCCTGACGCATCAGAAAGCCGTCGCCGAATTCAGATTGATTGGTAGCGAAGTTGACCAAGCGCACGATGCCGCGACCGCCGCGATTCGGAATCTCGAGCAGTACGGAGCCGTTGCCGCGACTGGGATCTTTCGGTTTGAGAATGTAGACGTCGGCAGAGAATTCGACCTCGCCGGACCGGTTGCGATCGGTCTTATCAAGGTCCACGACGACCAGGTTGTGCGGATTCCGCGGATCGACGCTGAAATAAACTTTGCCGATAAGTCTCTCATACGGACCAGCTAACCCGAACGGCTTGCCTCCGTTGATGTCCTCGCGCGTCGTAATCTCGATGCGGGTAACGCGCGCAAGAGTAAACGGCGCGGCCGCTAGAAAGACCACGGCGCAAATGAAAGAGAAGACGATTCGGCGCATCAGGAATATCCTCGCATCTATTGTTTTGATTCGTCGAGCAGCATGCGCAAGTACTGTTGCCAGATGGCCGGCAGTGTATGAGTGCCATGGCCGCGCGTCTGGTCGCTGATCGGGATCATAATAAAGCGGCCGCGTTTGACGCGTTTGATGTTTTGTTCAATCAATCCCAGCTCCGGCGGATTAATGAAATCGTCGGCGGAGTTAATGGCCACCAGCGGCGCTTTGATCGTTTCAAGCTGTGGCGCCGGATTGTATTCGCGCGAGGAGTCAACCTGGTATAGCAGGTCGTTGGCATCGAGCCGTGCGACGGCAGCTTTCACGCGGTCTTCATAAAATTTATCCGCTGTGTCGCGAGTCGGCGCCTGCTTCTGCCATTGCAAGGGCGCACTGCCCACGAGCAATAAGAGATCTTCGGCAGTCATCAAAGCGCGCAGCGGTTGCGTTTTGTATTCGCCACCGAGCCATTCGGGATCGTTGCGAATCGTGTCCATGAGCATGCGGCGCCAGATGCGATTGCGACCCGCGATTTCTACCGGATTGCTCGCGAGCGGCATCAAGGCATCCATGAAATCCGGATACGTCTCGCCCCACACCCACGTGTGCATTCCGCCCATCGAGGTGCCCATCACCAGCCGCAGGTGATTGACGCCGAGTTTGTCGACGAGCAGTTGATGGTGCGCCGCAACCATGTCGTCGTAAGTGTAATGCGGAAACTTTGCGTGCAGACCATCACTCGGCTTGCTCGACTTACCGTGACCAATTCCATCCGGCAGAATAATGAAATAGCGCGTCGCGTCCAGCAGTTGACCGGGACCATAGAGCACGCCGGCAAACTGCTCTGACAAGAACTGTGTCCCCGCGCCACCGGTGCCGTGAAGAATGAGCACGGCATTGCGCACGACTCCTGAATTGTCACGCACCGGAGTACCGATCGTCCGGTAATGTAACTTAAGCTCCGGCAGTACCTCACCGCTGCGAAAGCGGAAATTCCGGATTACATGATCGCCTTCAACCGGCGCTGGATAAGTTTTTGGCGCAACCTGGGCCGACATGCTGCCGGACATCGCACAGGTCACAAAGATCAACAGCAAAACTCGTCGCATGCGTCTCTCCTCCTGATTTGTTGTGGCGAATGTATATCACACTTTTGTCTGCCTTATTGACTCCTCAACGTCGTCGAAATATCGTCACGTCCGTCCTTGAGCGCGCCCGGATTCTACCCGCATCGTCTTTTGACGCACCGTAGCCTTCAGTTTCACGAATGCAGAGACTCACTGAGGAAGAGATAGTCAACCTCATCAAAAGTTTGACCGACATCAGGACATTTGGTGCGCGACATTCCTTCAACAACGGGCTTGTAGCCGACAGTCACTCTGGTTTCACTGGATAATCTGGGGCAACCGACCGCCGGAAGCGGAAAGGCGCTAAGAGCAAGGGGCAAAGGAAAGGGCGCGCCATCGCGACGCGCCCACAAAATGGTGAGCCGAGCAGGACTCGAACCTGCGACCCACTGGTTAAAAGTGCGTTCAGAGGCACTCCAGCAGGTTATGGCTCTTACAATTTACTAACATCTGTCACGGGTTGCAGCCGCCAGCGAGTCTATCTGTCACTCCTATTTGGTCCAGTTTGTCTGTAGTCTTGTCACAAGTTTGTCACAAAAGGCTTAGCTGCCGAAAGCCTAGCTTCGAATCGATTGATTTCGCCTGTCGGGTTCGTTGCGCGAAGAACCGGCTGACTGAGTGGCAACGGATTTTAAGTCATCGTTTCTTGCCAAGTGGTTCGCGCATTCGATCAACGGTTGTTGCAACCGGACTGCCCAAGTCCCATATTGTCTGAAGGTATGAGGAAAACTTATGAACGAAAATAATGTCATTCTTACTGGCATTCCACGATCCGGGACAACACTTGTCTGTTATCTGCTCAATCAGTTACCCAACACAATCGCTCTACATGAGCCGTACAATCCGTTTTACGCCGCCGCTGAGGGTACTCCACGAAGTCGACTAGCAGAGGACATCGAGCAATTTTTCGTCACCACGCGTGATTCCCTACTTACAACAGGAACAGCGAGATCTAAACACTTCAAAGGGAAAATACCAGACAATCCAAAATATGATTATCGTTGGTATCTCGAAATGCTACCTAACCGCTGGCAGACGGAACATAACTGATCTTTCGAGAGGCCAGGTCAATGTAAGCCAATCGTCGAAAGTCGGAATCGTGATCTGTGACAACGTAAACTCCCTTGCCGTCTTTGCTGAACTGCGGAAAGTCATAGAGTTCCGTCCTATCCGACTTCCCAGAGAGTGGTGAATTCTTTCCTGTCGCGACATCCACCAACCAGAGGCTGCTCGCTATGTTTGAAGTGAAGTCGCAATACACCACGTTCTTGTCGTCCGGCGACCAGTCATATGCTTTCAGATAACTGCCCGATGACTTTTCTAGTAGATGGTCCGTTTTCAGTTCAGAAGGATTCAACAAACGAATGTCGACGCCTTCCGCACCCAAAGGACTCGAACTGTAAACGATC
>JBGPWL010000007.1:0-84943 GCA_041492185.1 Pyrinomonadaceae bacterium
GCCGATTTTTTTTCTCATTAATCATTCCAACAACTTTTTAGCACTTCGCCCGGCCTAATCCACCGGGCCGACGGCCCCGCCGCACTCCAAATTTACGTGGTTCGCGGAACCTTGTCCCTGAGCTGACGTGTAACTCGAAGCAGCGTGCCGGGGCTTGTAAGCATCTCCTGACCAGCGGTATCTTGAGACAACAGTAGCGAGGGAGTTTCAGATGCAGATCCGATTTCGTAGTCAAATCGCCTGGTTGGTTGCGGTAGTCTTTGTTGTCGGCCTTTGCTTCGTGGAGTCGAATGCGCAGCGCCGCCGGAGACGCACGCGGCGTGTCACGCATGCCACGGCTTCGCCTTCACCAACTCCCGATCCGAATGCGGAACCGAAAATCGTCAGTACCGCTGATCAGGCCGAAACGGATCAAAACGCAAAGAAGAAAGCGCCGAAGCCCAAACCGGAATCGGATCCGGACGAGATGCGGCAGACTATCATCACGCTATCAAACCAGGTCACCAAGCTCTCCGAGAAGCTGACTCAGATGGAGGAGCAGCAACGCACCTTGGTGGACATGGAGCGCCTGACGCGCGCCGAGCAACGCGCCGAAAGCTTGAGCGCGCAACTGCGCGACGTGCAGGCGAAAGAATCAGACTTGCAGATGCAACTCGATCAGATTGAATTTGCGTTGCAGCCCGAAAACATTGAACGCGTCGTGGGAACGTTTGGCACGACTCATCCGGAAGATGCACGCGACCAACGCCGCCGCCAACTCGAAAACCAGCGCACGCGCGTACAAGCGCAACTCAATCAGTTGGCGCAAAGCCGCGTTCGCTTGGAAGCTTCGATCGCCACCGCGGACGCGGAAGTTGATCTGCTGCGCAAACGGATTGACGCGAACAACCAACAAACGGATCAGACGACTTCGCAGCCAACAGAGACGCCAAAGGCAAAGCCTCCTGTTCCGCCGCTGTAGCGCTTTCAAGACCCGTAAGGATCGAAATTCATAGCATGGGCACAATCGCGCAACGCGATCTTTATCGCTTGATTGACGAAGCCAACGGACGCGGCGAGCGCGTGGTAGTGGCAACCGTTGCGCACACGCGCGGCTCGACCCCGCAGCAACGCGGCGCGAAAATGTTGTTCTTCGAGAATGGCGCAGTCGCGGGCACGGTTGGGGGCGGGTGCATCGAAGCCGAAGTTTGGGCCGAAGCGCGCGAATCGATGCGCTCGGGCGAATCCGCGCTGCACCACTTTTCATTGACCGCGGAAGAAGCGAGTGAAGAAGGAATGGTCTGCGGCGGCACGATGGATATTTTCATCGATGTTTGGAAGTAAGGAATTTAACCACGGAGGACACAGAGTCATCAGGTCCTCAAGACATACATGGATTCCTTAATCGAAGTCTACAAAGCACATCATCGGCATCCGCTGAACAGACTATTTCACAGCGTCGGAATTCCGCTGATCGTGATCTCGCTGCCGCTGTTTTTCTTTCAATGGCGCTGGGCGCTGGCGATGTTCATCGTGGGTTGGGTGTTTCAGTTTGCTGGTCACGCGATTGAAGGCAATCAACCGGCGTTATTCAAGAATCCGATCCATCTTTTGGTTGGGCCCTGGTGGCTGCTGCGTCGAGCCGCAACCGCGATCGGTTTGTTGAAGACTGCCAAGTAACCCTCTGTTGCCGGTACCGAAAAACGGCGAGCCTTCTTCAACCGCAACGCGGTTGCGCATCAGAGCCCAGGGTTGGCGCGTAGCGGCTACTCTTGGGAATAAGCGATAATTTCCGCCATCAACCCCGACGGGGTTGCGCCAGAACCTTTTCAAGGTTCAAATTCAAATCGATTTTCGGTTGACCCAACCTAGCCCCCGAACGGCAACGTTGGGCTGGAGGACACAACCGCTTTGCGGTTTACGTGCTTCATGGAGACTAACGAAAACAGTCCACCGCTAAGGGAAATCGCGCAGGCAGTGGAGCGTGTGCTCGAACACGGCGCGATCGTCGCGCTGGCAACGCTCATCGAAGCGCCGACAGGTGTTGGCGCGAAGTTGCTGGTGCAGGACTCCGGGCAAGAGACAGGAAGCCTGGGCGACAGTGAACTGGATCGCGCGGTGATTCAGTTTGCTAAAATATTTCTCGAATCGCGCGATGATGCGCATGTTTTTCACGTAAAAGAATTCGCTCCGCAACTCTCACAGTGGGCCGAGGCGCGCGTCTTGTTGGAGCGCATTCAGCCGGAGCCACGCATTGTGATCTGCGGCGCCGGTCATGTTGGGGCTGCCCTCGCAAAGCTTGCGAGCTTCATCGGTTATCGGGCAACTTTGATTGACGACCGACCGGAGTTTGTGACGCGCGAGCGCTTTGCCGAAGAGAGTATTGAATTGATCGCAGCTGAGAGTTGGGCCCGTGCGGTGCTCGCAGCGATTGGCAATGGCCGCGGTGTCTCAGTCGCCGTCGTCACGCGCGGTCACAATGAGGATGAAGAGTGCATGCACGCAGTGATCGGGAGCGACGCTGACTACATCGGACTGATTGGCAGCAAGCGCCGCACCAACATCGTGCTCGATCGTTTGCGTCAGGCTGGAGCGGATGAAGAGAAATTGAACAGAGTTCACGCGCCAATTGGGCTAGACATCGGCGCGGTCACGCCCGAAGAAGTCGCGCTTTCAGTCTTGTCAGAGATCGTTGCGCAGCGGCGTGGTGGAAAGAGTGAATCCCTTTCTACGTGGCGACGGGCTACAGGTGTTTAGAGTTCAACCTTCAGGTTGGCGGTTTCGAAGAGAACAAGCTAAAGCTCGAACTCTAAACGCCGCTTACTGAGCTTTCAGATACTTCTCCGGCAGCGGATTCTTCTCGTCCTCACCTTGCCAGAAGATCGTCACGATCCACCAGCGCTGGCCGTCGTTCATCAATTGAATGCTGTTGATGCCGCGTTGAAAGGGTTTCGCATCGTCGGGAGCGCGGCGCGATTCATAGGTGCTGAAGACGTGCGCGATCTGGCCGAACATTTCCACTTTGCGCGCGGCTTCGCGTTCGTAGAATCCCTGCTTCTCAAAAGCCGCACTGGCCCTTTCAATGTATTCCTCAACCGTAAGCACGCGCGAGCCATAGCCGCCCGTTTGTCTTGACTGAGTGGGAATCAAGCGCGCGCCGGGAGCAAACAGCGAGCGCATGCGATCCCAGTCGCGTTTCTTTCCGGCTGGTCCGGAAATGACATCGTAAACCGCGGCGATGATTGCATCCATGGAACCGACATCCGCGGGATTCGCGGCGGGCGGCGTGGGTGTAGCTTGTGGTTTCTGCATCGGCGGTTGTGGAGTTGGTTGCGTGTTGCCTTGACCAAGAGCCGAAGTATTTGTCAGACAGCAAATGATGATGGCCGGAACAAGGAAGACGAAGAATCGTCGCAAGCAGATTGAAGCGAAGTTCACGATTGTTCTCCTTTGCGCGAGTCGAGAGCGCGAGCGGTGATTAGAGCATGAGTCCGATGAAACACGCAAAAAATAAAAGGACCGTTTTGAAAGAACAGTTCTTGCGGCTCCGCCGCTGCCCAGTGCGGTAAGGCTCTGCCTTACCGTGATGGAGCATTTCTTTGAATTTGAGAGGCTATGCCTCCGAACGAGGCGCAGCCTTTCACATTTCAAAGCTGACACGGTAAGGCACAGCCTTACCGCACTGGTGCGGCGGCAGAGCCGCAAGCATTCGCCGAAGCCTTGCGTCGAAGCCGGCACGCCCTTGTCGCTTTCCAACGTGCGATGGTAAGAACTATTAAGCATGGTGACGGAAACTCCTCAAGTTGATGCGGTGAAACGAGTCCCAAGCCGGCGGCGAGAAATGTTTCGCTCTCTCTCGCACCGCAATTACCGGCTGTTTTGGACCGGCGCGTTTCTCTCCAACATCGGCACGTGGATGCAGGCGGTGGCGCAGGGCTGGCTCGTGCTGCAACTCACCGACTCGCCTTTCTGGTTGGGACTCGACGGCTTCTTCGCACTGGCGCCGGGAATGGTTCTGACTCTGGCCGGCGGCGTCTTTGCCGATCTGGTCGATCGCCGGCGCTTGCTCTTGTACACGCAGGTCGTTGCGGGCACGGCAGCGCTGGGACTCGCTACGCTTATCAGTACCGGCGTGATTCACAAAGCGAACGACGTCTGGGCGAGCAACGTCTGGATGATTCTCGCTTTCTCGTTTGTGACCGGCTGTTGCATGTCGCTTGCCGGTCCATCCTATCAAGCGCTGACCTTTGATCTCGTAAGCCGCGAGGACCTTGCGAATGCGGTCGCGCTGAATTCAACTCAGTTTCAACTGTCGCGCGTCGTCGGGCCGGCGCTGGCCGGCGTGGGCTTCCGATTTTTTTCATTGGCGGGATGTTTTTATGCCAACGGCTTGTCATTCGTTGCGGTGGTGGTGGCGCTGTCGATGGTTCGCTTTGCTGAAGCGACACCGACTGGCGCCCACTCGATTCGCGATCGGCGCGCGTTGTGGCGCGATCTGATCGACGGGTTTCGCTACGTGAAGAATCGTCCTCGCGTGGCGACGCTGCTCTCGATATCCGCGGTCAACAGTTTGTTTGGCGCTCCTTATCTCACGTTGGTGCCGATATTCGCGCGCGATATTTTTCATATGGGCGCGACCGGACTGGCCTGGATGATGGGCACGGCGGGCGCAGGCGCATTCTGCGGAGCGTTGGTGCTGGCGTACCTGGGCGACTTCAAGCGCAAAGGCTGGTCGGTGATTGGTGGCGCGTTTGCCTTCGGAGTTTGTTTGATCGCGTTTTCGTTATCAAACCATTTGGCGCTTTCATTCATCTTTCTTTTCGGCGTTGGCGTTGCGATTGTCACTTCGGTGGCGGTGACCAATACGTTGCTGCAAAAACTGGTCACAGATCAGATGCGCGGAAGAATAATGAGCATGTTTATTCTTTCGTTCATCGGCACGATGCCCTTTGGCAATCTGCTCGCGGGCTCGGTCTCGCATCGCTTTGGCGTGCCACACACGCTCGCTGCGGGCGGGTGCGTTGTGGTTTTGTACGCGATCTTCGTAACCTTCAAGGACAAGCGTTTGCGAGAATTGCACTAGCAGGGTGCTGAAAAAAAATCGCCACAGAGGCACAGAGTCACGGAGAAGAGGGACGATCAGAATCGATCAGAAATGCCAAGAAATGCGAATGAATTCTTAGCCTCTCGGTTCTCATCTTTCTCTGTGTCTCTGCGCCTCTGTGGCTAATCCTGGTTTTCATCAGCCTGCTAGTATTCGAGCGAGGATTTGCAAGAAAGCCTGTCCCAGCCGTTCTAGCCATCGAGTACACGGGCTCGTGCCCGCAGCATGTTTAGGAGTCGGAAAAGAAAATGCGAATCAGAACCCACGCCTTTACCGTCGTCTTCCTGTTTCTAACCGCGCTAAGCGCCAACGCCCAGGGCGTGATCGTGCCAGGGCCGTGCGAGCGCTGTCCGCGTCCGCCTCGTCCCGTTACGCTGCCGCGTTCACTGCCAATCAAATCGATCAAGATAGATACAAAGATCGTTTCGCAAGTGGCAACCACGCACGTCGAGCAGATATTTCGCAACGACACAGACGCCGTGCTCGAAGGCACTTACTTTTTCCCGCTGCCTGAGTCGGCTTCGATTAGCGAGTTCGCCATTTGGGATGGCGATCGTCGTCTGGTAGGCGAGGTCAGATCGCGCGAAGAGGCGCGCCGCATTTATGACGAGATAGTCCGGCGCCAGCGCGATCCGGGATTGCTGGAATACGCCGGCAAGGATTTGTTTCAAGCGAGCATTTTCCCGATTCCAGCGCACTCCGACAAAAAACTCGAACTGACTTACACGCAGGTGTTGCAAGCTGAGTCAGAAACCGTTGCGTATCGTTATCCGCTTGGGATCGGCCGGCAGTTAACGCAGATCGGAAGCGTCTCTGGTCGCGTTGAATTGGAAAGCAAAGACCCTTTGCGCAACATCTATTCGCCCAGTCACGCGGTAGACATCAAACATAACGGCGAGCGCCGCGCAGTGATTTCATTTGAATCAAGCGGCAACAAGGAGCCGCAGGACTTTCAACTTTTCTACGCTATCTCGCGCGAAGACTTTGGCGTTTCGCTGCTCACGTATCGCGAGGCGGGCAAGGACGGTTATTTCCTGCTGATGATCTCGCCGAAGGAAGATTGGTCTGAACAGGAATACACCGCGAAAGACATCGTGTTCGTGCTCGACACGTCGGGTTCGATGGCCGAAGAAGGGAAGATGGTGAAGGCGCGCGCGGCGCTGCTTTACGGCATCAGGATTCTGCGGCCGCAGGATCGCTTCAACGTGATTTCGTTTTCCGGCGAAGAGCACTTGATGGAAAGGGGATTGATCAATGCTGACGATCAGGGGCGCAAGCGGGGCGAATCGTTTGTCCAGGCGCTGCAGCCGGCCGGCGGCACGAATATCAATCAGGCGTTGTCGATGGCGCTGCGCCAGTTTGAATCGAGCAACCGTCCGAAGATTCTCGTTTTTCTAACCGACGGGCTGCCTACGGTGGGTGAGACGAACACCGCGCGCATCATCGAGAACGCACATCAGGCGCGTCCGCAGGGCGTGAGACTGTTCACTTTCGGCGTTGGCTATGACGTCAACACCGCGCTGCTCGATAAACTCGCGTCTGAAAATGGCGGCGTCGCGGACTACGTCGAGCCGAAGGAAGATCTCGAAGTCAAGGTTTCCAACTTCTTCGCGAAGATCAACTATCCCGTTCTTACTGACTTGAGACTCGATATGTCTGACGTCGAAACCGATCTGGTTTACCCGCGTAACCTGCCCGACCTTTTCCGCGGCACGCAGTTGACACTGATCGGCCGGTACCGGAACCAGAGCGACATGCGCAGCGTGCGTCTGCTTTTGGCAGGGATGAGCAACGGGAAGACCCGCAGCTTTTACTATGAGAATCTACGGTTTCCTTTGCGCGAGGAGGTGAACGATTTTCTGCCGCGCCTGTGGGCCACGCGCCGCGTCGGCTGGTTGATGGAACAGATTCGAAGCAATGGCGAGCAGAAAGAATTGCACGATGAGATTGTGGATCTGGGAACGCGTTACGGGATCGTGACACCGTACACTTCCTACCTTGCGCTCGAGCCGAACGCTCAGCCACGCGATGTTGTTCAGTTTTCTGGAGGGCGGCAGGTAACAGGCAACGCCGCTCCACCGGCGGCAAAGATGGATGCACGTGCAACTACCGGCATGGCCGGTGTGCAGCAAAGCAAGCGCGCGCGAGAACAACAGGAAGCCGTGACCATTGAGAAGGACAAGCTGTCCTCTGCGGTAAAGACGGTCGGCGGCAAGACGTTCTACTTGCGCGACGACGTTTGGACCGATGCCGAGTTCAAGGCTGACGCTCGTTTGCCTGAGACGTCTCTGTCGTTTGCCAGCGATGAGTACTTTGCTTTGCTGAAACAGAAACCCGCGCTGGCGCAATTCTTCTCGCTGGGTGAACGTGTAATCGTGGTCTTTGAAGGCCGCGTGTATCGCGTCACCGCCGCAAAGCCATAGCAGGCTCTTGGAGTGCGGCGGCAGCGACGCCGCTTTGGATCAGCGCCCGATCTTGAGGACCTGCTTACGATCCAAAGCGGCGTCCGTGCCGCCGCAATCCAAATTTGCTATTTGGGCCACGTATTCGGAAACTCCGATGCGTGGCCCTTGTCTTGCGCGCTGAACTTAAGGTACAAACTTCATGAAAGCCAACGTCCGTGCTAACAAAATGAAATCGACTTACACTTCTGCACCGAAGAGTTTAATCTTCACAATGCTACTGCTTGCGTTCGCGTCGCCGGCGCTTGCGCAGCAGGGATGGGTGCCCTCGCGCATTGGGCCCGCCAAAAAAGATCTGAACACAGTTTATTTTCTCGATAACAAGCGTGGCTGGGTCGCCGGCGACGACGGCTTTTTGAGCCGCACAGACGACGGCGGACGCACGTGGATACAGCAAGTGGTGGGCACGAAGGACGCGATCAATGACATCTTCTTTCGCAGCAAGGAAGATGGTTTTCTACTGGCGGGCAACACGATTTTTGTGTCGCGCGACAGCGGAATGCGCTGGAGCGAAGCGAGACGTTTCCTGCCCGCCGAGTTCAATGGCGCTACGGCGGAACTTTACAGCGTGCGCTTTATGAAGAAGAAGGGCTGGGTCGTCGGCTCGGTCAGCAAGAACGATCGAGTGACGGATAGCATTCTCGTTTATACCGAAGACGGCGGCAACACCTGGCAGCGACAGCGCGCACCGAGTCGCATCGAACTGATTCATATAGATTTTGTTGACGATAAACGTGGCTGGATCGTGGGCGCCGGGGGAGTGATCCTGCACACAAGCGATGGCGGACAAACGTGGAGCGCGCAACATTCGGGCACCGAGGATACGCTCTATCACGTTGATTTTCGCGACGAGCGAAGAGGTTGGGCGGTCGGCGAGCACGGCACGATCTTGCGGACCGTCGATGGCGGCGAAACCTGGACGCCTACTGAGACAGCGGTGCGCACCACGCTCTTGAGCGTGCAATTCGTCAGCGACGATCAAGGATGGATCGTCGGCCGCGGCGGAGTGATTCTGCGTTCGGATGACGGCGGCCACTCGTGGGTGGAACAGGAGAACCCGACGAAGCAAAATCTCTACGCGTTGTACTTCAGCAAAAAGATCGGCTGGGCAGTGGGCGGCGACGGCATGGTGTTGCGCTACGAACGGTGACGTTTATTCCGCGCGGTTGCCGGTGAAGGGCAGAGGTTGGGAGTTTTGCAGGCTGATAGTGCCGTCGATTTGCTGATTTCCGAGCGCGCCTGCGATTTGCGCTTCGATGGCGTGGCCGTCCATTTCAAAAGATAAGCTCGCGTGAAACTGATTGCCGTCCAGCGTGACGCTTGCGAGTTCGCCCGCGCCCATTTCGGATTCGACTTTCCCGCTCAAACCATTCTTACCTTGCACCAGCGTGAGTGTGGCGGGAATGTTTTGTCCAAAGGGCGTTTGAATCTCGAGCGCCCACGTGCCCGCCAGCGCCGTCCCATTTTGTGCGCCAACTGATGAAGCACTCGCGGTTGGCGCTTCTTTTCGTTTGCCGGCGGTGTTGTAAATCTCGATCGCTTCCGCGTAAGGCTTGAGTTGTTCGATCACTTGCGCGCCGTCGCCGACGATAACAATTGCAGCCTCGTCAGGCTTCACATACTTCCCCGCGACTTCCTGAATCTGCCCAATGGTCACCGCCTGCACGTTGTCGCGGTACGTCTGGAGGTAATCGTCCGGCAGGCCCAACATTCTTATTTGAACCAGTTGGTCGATTAACCCTTCCTGTGTCTCCAGGCGAATCGGAAAGACGCCTGTCAAATACGATTTGGCATCAGTGATTTCTTTTTCCGCAACGGGCGTAGTCCGAATTCTCTCCAACTCGTAGAAGAATTCCTCCAGCGACACGCCGGTAACAGATGTGCGCACTTCAGCAGAAGCGCGAAATGTTCCCGCCGTGCGCCGTGCGTCCAGACTCGAATAGGCGCCGTAGGTGTAGCCTTTCTCTTCGCGCAAATTCATGAACAGACGCGACGAAGCATTAGCGCCCAGCACCGTGTGCATCAGCAGCATCGGAAAATAGTCGGGGCTCGTGCGCGTGATTCCGGTATTGGCAATGACGATGTTGGATTGAGCAGAACCCGGCCGGTCAACCAGATACGCCGCGCGCGCTGTGCGAGCAGGAGGAGCAGGGAACTGATCCTGTGGCGCCGCAGCGCTCTGCCAGGCGCCAAAAAGTCTTTCGATACTTTCGCTGACAATGCCGCGCTCAACGTCGCCGACGATAATGAATACCGCGTTGTTCGGTACGAAAGACGAGCGGTGAAACTCAACCAGTCGCTCTCGCGTCGTTGCATCGATGGATTCTGGCGTGGGCGAAATCCACGAGTAGGGATGCTCGCCAAACATCACGCGCGAAACCATCTCGCTTGCGAGAAACGACGGTTGCGCGCGCTGCTGCTTCAAACTCTCTTTGGTGTTCTGCTTTCTGAGCTCAACTTCATTTTCGGGAAACGAAGGCCGCAATACTACGTCGGCCATCAGCTCGAGTATTTTGTCGCCAAACAGCGAAAGCGCCGAGGCGGAGACGGTCGTGTAGTCGGAACTGGCGCCGGCATGCAGCGTCGCGCCCATGCGCTCGACCTCTTCGGCGATCTGACGACTGGTGCGAGACTCGGTGCCTTCGGTGAGCAGTCCGGACATCATGTCCGATAGTCCGGGCAGCCCTTTCGGATCGTGCGCGTCGCCCGTGCGAAATGCCAGCCGATAACTAACGAGCGGCAGTCGTCTGTCTTCGACGATTGCCAGTGTCAGTCCATTAGACAGAGTTGTTTCGTGCGCCGTTGGGATCTGCATTGGGCGCAACGAAAGCGGAGTGGGCGCGTGACGGCGAAAGTCTTCTGATTGGCTCATGCTACCTCACTCATTTCCGCCGCGACGGTTGCCGGCACAATGTCGAGCGTCACGCGATTCTCGACGTCAAGAAAAGTTTTCGCCGCCGCTTTGATCTGCTCAGACGTCACGCTCAGGTAAAAATCGAGTTCGTGATCGAACAAGTGTGGATCGCCGTCGTAAAGAGTGAACTCGGCGATTCGCTGAGCGCGGTACAGAGTCGACTGCCGGCCCCGCACCGCATCGTTACTTAAAGTGTTTCGTAATTTCTCCATCTCCTCGGCTGTTGGACCCTCAGTGCTCAACTGTTTTATCTCGTTGACGATTTGCGCGCGGATGGCTGTCACTTCTTCGCCGGGTTTCGGCAGCGCGAAAATGTAAAGCGCCGACGGACCGCGGCGATCGTCGAGCTCACCTTGAATTGAAACGACTGACTCGTCGCCTTTAACCAGCTTCTGATACAGCCGCGAACTCTCGCCGGCAAACAACAGATCACCGGCCAGCGAAAGAGCGTAGAAATCGGGCGTCCGGCGCGGCGGAATCTTCCAGCCCAGGATGAAGGCCGGCGTTGGCGCGAGTTTGTCCGTGTAGGTTTCCTGCGACTGCGCCACCTCTTCAGGTTCGCCGACGTCCACTGGTGGCGGATCCGGCTGCCGCGGAATGCCGGCAAAATATTTCTCCACCTGGCCGCGCGCTTCCGCTGCATCGAAATCGCCGACGATGGTCAGCACCGCATTGTTAGGCGCGTAATAGATCCGAAAAAATTCGCGCATGTCGTCGATCGTTGCGGCATCGAGATCTTCCATCGAGCCGATTGTGGAATGAGCGTTGGCCGGATTCTTGAAGATCAGCTCATTGATGCGCAGGAAAGCGTTGATGTAGGGCTGATTGTCGTAGCGCAGCCGCTTCTCTTCCTGCACTGCTTGCCGTTGGTTGTCCAGATTCTCCTGCGTCACCTTCAACGACCGCATGCGATCGCTCTCCAGCCAAAGCGCGAGCGGAAGTTGATTTGCCGGCAGCGACTCAAAATAGTTGGTGCGCTCGGTTGAGGTCGTGCCGTTCATCGTTCCGCCCGCATTGAAGATGTGCTGGAAATGGCCCGCCTTCGGAACATTCTCGGAACCCTGAAACATCATGTGCTCGAACAGATGAGCGAATCCGGTGCGGCCGACACGCTCGTTGCGCGAGCCAACGTCGTAATAAACCGCGACGGACACTGCGGGCACGGATTGGTCCTGACTCAACACCACGCGGAGTCCGTTAGAGAGGGTAAATTGATCGATTGGTGTTTGTGGGAGTCGAAATGTCTCGGGCACTGTTTGTCTCGTTTCGTTCGCTTATGCTCTGGACGCGCTTATCCACGGGCGAGGATAAGACGTTCTTTGTAGGAAAACCTAAGAGGTTGAAAGTCGCAAGCAAATTGCGCCGCTCAACTTGGCCTCTCGTTGATTAAACCACGCAACTCCGCTCGCAAGCGCTCAATCTCGGCAAGCTTCTGCTCGACACGCTCAAACAGAGCCGACTGAGTCTTCATGCCCTCATCGATCAGGAAACCCGCGGCCTCAGCGCGGCTGCGGAACACGCCGGCCAGCACCAGTTGCTCGAGCTTTTCCTGAGCTTCCGGAGATACTTTTACAGCGACGACGTAATCGTCCTTCGCCGAGATCGCCCGCTCGATAGTTCTGCTGATGTCGCGGCCGATGGCGCTCAGTGATTCGGGAATGCGCGACGCGATATCACGAACCGAAGACGCCGCGCGTGATCGCTCGGAATGTTCCTCCGGCTCATCTTCGCGCAGCATTAGATCGTCAACCGTCTCGGGCGGCGGCTCGGGACTCTGATAAGGACTACTCATTCTTAAAACTCCTTTTGCTTTTCACTCGATTCGAAATCAATCCTGACTCGCGTTGCTCGTTTCAATCGGTCGCAACTCATTTTACGGATGCCCGCAAACAATCGTCAAGCGACGCCCACGACGAAACGAGAACGACAATCTGTAGTACGAACCGAAACGACGCAGAGTTGCGGCGTCCAAAAGAATTCGCCGGCGGCGGGCGCAACCTTGTCCAGTTGCGCGGCATCCGTTAGTATTGTCGATGCCACGCTCGGACGGTGATTGATAGCGGCGCCGCTCGAGCGTGAGTGTTTCCGAATAAAGCACAAGAGGTTCTCGTAGTGAAAAAAAGATTCTCGCGCGCGGTCGTTCCGCTCTTCATCCTGGCCCTCGCAATTCCCGGTTTCATATTTGCCCAGCAAAGGCAGACCCAGTCTCCGGTTGGCGGCACGTCGGTTGGCAGGCGCGCGCGTCCGCGCCCGAGCGCCACGGCGCCGCTTACGGAGGATTTCCAGGAAGCGCTAAAGCTGGTGGAAGACAATTACGTCGATGGCCGCAAGCTCGATTACAACTCCATATTCAAGTCATCGATTACAGGCATGCTGCGCTCGCTCGATCCGCACTCGAACTATTTCGACAAAGCTGAGTTCGATGAGCTGAAGACGGATCAGCGCTCGGAATACTACGGCATTGGCGCATCTATTTTTAGCTACACACTTGGTGACGACCTGGAAACATTCATCACCGCTACGTTTGAGAATGCGCCTGCCTCGCGCGCCGGATTGCGCTTTGGCGATCGCATTGTTGAAGTCGATGGCGTGAAGATGACCGGCAAGCCGGCAGCGGAAGTGCGCGACAAGATTCGCGGCCCACGAGGTTCGGTCGTAAAGATCATGGTAGAACGCGCCAGGGACAAGCAATTCCAAACTGTTCAGATCACGCGCGACTCCGTGCCACAGCCATCAATTCCGGATTACTATTTGCTTAAGCCGGGTGTCGGCTATATCGACATGAGGCGCGGCTTTAACTACACGACGACCGAAGAACTGCAAGCCGCGCTTGATGAGCTGCACGCAAAAGGCATGACTTCGTTGGTGCTCGATCTGCGGGACAACCCCGGCGGTTTTCTCGATCAGGCGATCAATGTTGCACAGTTGTTTTTGCCGAGCCCTCAGTTAATCCTGACGCAAAAGGGCCGCAACGGAATGAGGGACGGTACCTTCGAGTCAAAGAACGATACGCCCGATTTGACGCCGCTGGTGATTCTCATTGACGAGAGCACCGCGTCGGCTTCCGAGATCGTCGCGGGCGCAATGCAGGACCACGACCGGGCCTTGATCGTGGGCACTACCAGTTTTGGCAAAGGCCTGGTACAGAGCATCATCCGGCTCGAGTATGGCGCGGGCTTAACGCTCACTTCCGCCAAATATTACACGCCGTCAGGCCGGCTGATTCAGCGCGATTACTCAAACGGCGACTTATATGACTATTACACGCATGGTGGCTCTAACCGGCTGGATCAGAAGAACGAGCCCCCAAAACCGACTGGACCCGAGAAACGAACGGATACCGGCCGCGCGGTTTATGGCGGTGGCGGCATCGCGCCGGATGAAAACGTCGAGGCGCGAGCAGGAACACCTTTTCAACGTCGTTTGTTGACCCCGATCTTTGCTTTCTCACGCGAGCTGGTTAACGGTCGCATCCCGGGCTTTGACGCTTACAGGGTGCCCCAGATCGATTTCAATCGCAGTCTGCAACCAACCGATTTCCCGGTGACCGATGCGCTCTTCAAAACTTTTAAGGATTACGTTGCGAACAACCCTTCATTGAAGATGACGGGCGCTCAACTGGATCGGAATCGCTCGTTCATAGCTCTTCAAATGCGATTCAATCTGGCGATGGCGGCCTACGGTCGCGTCATGGCCGAGCGTGTCTTCATCACGACCGACGATCCACAGGTCGCAAAAGGCGTCGATGTCCTGCCGCGGGCGCGCGACCTGGCGATGAGCGCAAGGCGCGCACGGACAACACAACCCTAGTGTCAGAACCCCCGACCTGTCGGGGTAGCGGCGGTTGAAGATTTCCAGGAGGGCGCGCCTCGTGAGGCGCGCCCTTTTCTATCAAGTTGCTGTCTCACCGATAAAACAACTTCTTGCGACTAAAACCTGGCTGTGCTATCGTGCTGATGAATTGTTCCCGCGTGTGAGGTAAAGCTGATGGCTCGATCGACAAAAATGCTGGTCAACACGGAAGAGCTGGGCCGCGCCATTCGCCGGCGTCGCGAAGAGTTGAAGCTAAGCCTGCGCGACGTCGCTGACGAGACAGGCGTCTCTGCTTCCACGCTGTCGCGCATCGAAAACGGCGCTGGAAAACCTGATGCTGACAATATCGCGCGGCTGACTTCCTGGCTTAACATGCCGATGGAGCGTGTGCTCGGTGGTCGCCACACGAACAGCGATGAGGCGCCCGCCGTTATTTACTATCCGCACGAATCGACTCCGGAGATCGTCGAAGCCCACCTCCGGGCCGATCGCAACCTTACGCCCGAAACGGCAAACGCGCTCTCCGAACTCTTTCGCGTCGCTTACACGCAATTCAGCCGCTCGAGTCCCGACAAGCCCGCGCGCAAACGTCGCTAGCGCGTCAGGCAATCCCGAAAGACTAATCGGAACCGCTGCGTTTCAGGAACAATTCCTTAACATGTTTTCATGGGTGTACATTGTGCGCCCACCTGTGATATGCTCCAGGTTGTCGAAAGGAGCGGACTATGTCGAAGGCTATCGCAACCAGAGAATCATCACTGACCCAGAAAGGATCGCGCTTTAGTATTCGTGCGTCGATGATCCAAAAGAAGATCATTGCTCAGGCAGCTCGCATCAGGGACGTAACGATAAGTGAGTTTGTACTCGAACAGTCGCTCTCCGCGGCGCAGCAGGTGGTAGCTGATCAGGCGCAATTCACATTGTCCGGGAAACAGTGGAGAGAGTTCTGCGACGCTCTTGATTCGCGACCGAAGTCTGTACGTGCGCTGCGTAAGCTAATGACAAAACCAGGACTCCTCGATGCCGACCGTTGATACGCCGAACGCGCCGGCGCTGCTCACAAGAAGCCATGACCGAAGCGCTTTTGATTGTGGCATACCGGCGCTCAACGAATACCTGAAGCAGTACGCGCTCCAAAATCAAAAGAAGCACGCCGCTCGTACCTACGTGGCAACCAGAGGCAGCCGCGTGGTTGGCTATTACTCGCTGGCGTATGGTTCCATTGCTCTTGAGGAAGCCTCGCAAAGCGTCAAAGCAGGATTGGCGAAGCACCCGATACCGGTAATCTTGCTTGCCAGGCTGGCGGTCGATTTGACTGAGCGAGGGCAAGGACTCGGAGCCGCACTGCTCAAGGACGCCCTGCTGCGCACGTTACAGGCCGCTGAGATCGCCGGGCTGCGAGCGATGATTGTTCACGCTAAGGACGATGCCGCGAGGAGGTTCTATGAAAAGTTTGGCTTCGAGCGATCACCGATTGACGCTTTCCACTTGTTCTTGAAGGTCTCGGATATTCTCGCGAACCTCCGTCCGTGATTTCATTCACTCTACTCCGGCATTGGCTATAATCGTCTCGTGGACAAGTACGCGCTACCTCCCGGTGAAAAGTGGCGGTCGCATGAGTTGCGAGCGCTGGGTCTGCGTGAATTTGCTCGCGCGCGGGTGGATGCGACACTCAATCCGTTTACGCTCGCGCGCTTTGCGAATCTGCTGGTAGTGGACTTCGATCAGGTCAAAGGTTTGAGTAAGCAGGCGCGTGAACATTTGTTGGGCGCCGCTTCCGAGCTGTGGTCGGGCGGCGCTTGTTCGCTTCCACTGCCAAATGGAAAAAGAATCGTGATACTGAATCCGACCCACGGGCCTCAACGAACGAACGCAACTCTGATGGAGGAAATCTGCCACGTCTTTCTTGGCCACCAGCCGAATCGGCTTTCGGTCATCGGCAAAGACAAGCACGGACGCATCGTCGCTCGCGACTACCGAAAGGCGGACGAAGAGGCGGCTTACGCCATTGGCGCGGCGGCGCTCGTTCCTTTCGGCTCGCTGCGGCGGTTCGTGCTGCGCGGCAATTCATCGAGTGAGATTGCGAAACGCTTTCGCGTTAGTCGCCAATTGGTTGAGTATCGCTTGAAAGTCACGCGGCTTTGGAGCATGTACAAGTCGGCACACGCGGCTGAGCTGCGTCAGGAAACCGGCCTGAGGATGCGTCCGTTACGCTGATTTCAGTCTTTGTCGTGAACGCCTATATAATGAGTTTGGATATTGTTTCCGTCATGACTGAACAATTAAAAGAAGCGACTGCACTGGCGATGGGGTTGACGACTGTCGACAAGCTGCGCATGTTGCTCGATATCACCAGCAAGATCAGTCGCTCGCTCGACCTGGAGGAAGTGCTCAACCTGGTTATGGATACGCTCGACTCGCTGATTCCCTACGATGCGGCGGGAATCTTTGTGGTCGCTTGCGACGAGGGCGGGTCAGTCAAAGAAAAACCTTGTGTCTTCAAATCTCAGGCGGTACGCGGTTACGACATCGATGAACTAACGGAGCTGCATCTGAAGCTCGGCGAGGGAATTATTGGACACGTCGCTCTGACAAGCAAACCGTTCATCTCGCCCGACGTTCGCAAGGAGCCGCTGTACGTCAACGCGCGCGAGGAGACGCGCTCCGAGATGGTCGCGCCTGTCATTTCGAATGACGAGGTCATCGGTGTCTTTGATCTGGAGAGCGACGAACTCAACGCTTATTCCGAAGACGATCTCGAGGTGCTCATGATGCTAGCCTCGCAGGTGGCCATCATTATCGAGAAGGTCATGCTTCACGAACAATTGATCGAGAAGAAGCGACTGGAAGGCCAACTGGAAGTAGCGCGTCAGGTGCAACTGGAGCTGCTCCCTCCAAGCGATCCAAAACTGCCCGGGTTCGACATCAGCGCGTACAACTTTCCCACCGAAGAAGTTTCCGGAGATTACTACGACTGGGTTTCGATTTACGACGACCAGATTGGCATCGTCATTGCCGATGTGGCTGGGAAGGGCGTGCCCGCCGCGCTGTTGATGGCGTTCCTGCGGGCCAGTTTGCGGGCGGCATCGCACATCGGTTACGCGCCGCAGATCTCGATGACCAAGGTGAATTATTTGCTTTGGGAATCGATCGAGCGGAATCAGTTTATCACGGCGTTCTACGGAATCTTCGATGCTACCAATCGGACGTTGGCCTACTCGAATGCGGGTCACAATCCTCCGTTGCTGCTGGATACAAACGGCAGCGTGCGCTTTCTCGAGCAAGGGGGGTTGCCGCTGGGAATGTTTCGCGACACGCGTTATTACGAATTTTATTTAACGCTCGAGCCTGGGCAGTTGTTGGTACTCTACACCGACGGAGTTACCGAGGCGGTCAATCCACAGGACGAGGAGTTTGGACGAGAGCGACTGGTGCGCTCCGTCAAAGCGGCGCGCAACCTCGGTGCGCGTGAATTGATCGATGCGGTTCAGCGGGACGTGGTCGATTGGACAGATGGGCGTGGCGCACATGACGACGTCACGTTCTTTGTGATCAAAGCACTCTGAAACATAAAACGGGAGACAAGGTTCGTCTCCCGTTTTAGTGCCGGCAAGCTCTTTCGAAAACTAGTGTACGGTCAGCGAGTTGTGTGCGTGATCGCCGCCCGGAGCGAGCGGCGCGCGGTAATCTCCGAAGTGAAATGCACTTTCAGCTTCGGAAAAAGCGTAGACGTCGAAACCAAATGCATCGAGATAGGCTGCCAGGTAATCGGATGAAAGGAGATAGATGGCGGGCGCGTAACCCGCTTCAGCGCGAATTTCCAGCAGGCGCTCGATCACTTCCAACGGAGCAAAACATCGAACCGGATCTCTGTAGGTTGCCATGTTTCCAGCGCCCCCTTTTCGCAAATTTAGGAATCTCTCCCACGCGGAAGACATTCTCACGATCGCTAAGTTTGATGTACGCGCGTCGGTTCGCGTTTGTTCGACTGCAACGTTTTCTTCAACCACAAGCGCGTTTGCTGAATCATTTGACGTAACAGGTCAGGAAAAGTTCCCAATAAACAATGAGTACCCCACAACAACCTACAACGCCTGGTGCCGTTAACGCAGAAGCCCCTCCGCCGCTGAACCTCATGGTCTTGCTGCGCCAGATGCTTCGGGCTTCTGACAAAGTCAGCGATCTGATCTTTTCTCCAGGGCGCCCGCCGCAAGTCGAGCTGGCTGGAAAGTTGCAGCCCGTTAGTTTTCCGGGACTTGAAAAACTGACGCCTGCGCATACGAGCGGCATCGCGAAAGTGATTCTGGGGAATCATCAGACGGCCATCGAGAGTCTGGAGAAAACCGGTTCGGCGGACCTGTCGTTTAGTGCCCCAGGCGAAGCTCGTTTTCGCGTGAATATCTTCAAACAGCGCGGCACGCACGCCATCGTGATGCGGGTGATTCCCATGCGGCCTCCGACTTTCAGCGAACTCAGCCTGCCGGAACAGCTCAAGGAGATCGTGGACATTAAGAACGGAATCGTGCTGGTGACTGGACCCACCGGCAGTGGCAAGAGTTCAACTTTGGCCGCAATCATCGACCTGATTAATGAAACCCATTATTACCACATCGTCACGATAGAGGATCCGATCGAGTTCTTACATTCGCATAAGAATTCGACCGTACATCAGCGCGAGTTGCATTCGGATACGCCCGATTTTGCTCTTGCGTTGCGCGCGGCTCTGCGCCAGGCGCCAAAAGTGATTTTGGTTGGCGAAATGCGTGACCGTGAGACGATCGAAGTGGCGCTGGAAGCCGCTGAGACCGGCCATTTGGTCTTGTCAACTCTCCATACGATTGACGCGTCGAAGACTGTCGATCGAATTATCGGTGTGTTCCCCAAAAATGAGGAGCGAGTAATCCGCACCCGCATCTCACAGTCCTTTCGTTACATGATCTCCCAGCGCCTGCTGCCGCGTGCCGACGGCGCAGGCCGGATTGCGGCAATCGAGATCCTGAAGTCAACACTGCGCACCAGAGAATACATCGAAAAGGGAGAGACGGAAGGGAAGTCGTTGATCGATGCGATGGAGCAAGGTGATCAGGACGGCATGCAGACTTTCGATGGCGTGATCGAGAATATGATCCGCAGTGGCGTCGTGACTATGGAGGCGGCGATGCCATACGCCACTAATCAGAATAATCTGCTCCTGCGCTTGGGAGATTTAGGAGGCGGGAAGCCAATTGTTCCTCAGCCCAGCGCTCCGTCGAAGGAAGAAGGTTCGATGCTGGATCTGATCGAGCGTTAGGATAGTCCCGGCAGGTTATGCGAACCAAACGAACAAGAGCGCGTGGTAATGCGTTGTCGCGCAAGCTGTTGTTTTTCGCCCTGTTGTCGCTGCTTGTTTTGTTCTCGGCGGCGGTTTATTCCGTAGCGCAAACAGCCGATCCGGTTGAGACGATTCGCGTCGATTCAGACCTGGTCGATCTTCAGGTGAACGTCCTCAACCACGACGCTTCCAGGCTGGCGGCGCGATTGCAACCCCAGGACTTTCTGGTATTCGAAGACGGAGTGCCGCAGGAGATCACCTTCTTCGCGGCTGCGGACGCGCCGTTTGATCTTGTATTGCTACTCGATCTATCGGGCTCCACCGCGAATAAGTTGAAACTGATCCGCCAGTCGTCGAAACGATTCGTCGCAGCCACCCGGCCCACGGATCGGATCGCGATAGTTACCTTCACCGACGTGGCGCGGGTGGTTTCGAAGCTGACTTCTGATCGCGAAGAGTTAATGGCGGCTATCGAGGCAATTAAGAAACCGATGGGTGGCACAAATTTTTGGGACGCGTTGCGATACGTGCTCGATGTCGTGGCTCGGCCCGTGCCGGCCTCGCGTCGTAGCGCCGTTGTGGTAATGACTGATGGCGTTGACAACGCGTTGCCGGATGTCTCGGGTGAGGGTTCGCGCACGACGTTCGAGGAGTTGCTTAATCTGGTCGGACATTCGAATGCGATCGTGTTCCCTATCTACCTCGACACGGAAGAGGAGACAGTCAAGCGTCATCTGGCTCCAGGAAGCGCTTATGAAACCGCGCGCAGCCAACTTAGGCAACTTGCGGATGTCTCCGGAACAGTCACCTACCGCGCCAACAAATTGAAGGACCTGGAAAGCGTCTATGCGCAGGTGATACGCGACCTGGGCACGGTTTACAGCATCGGATATCGGCCGAAGGAAAATTCGCGAGACGGGAAATGGCATTCGGTGAGGGTGCAACTGTTGAATCACCCTGAATTGCTGGCGCGAACTAAGACCGGGTACTACGCAAAAAGTCTAAGCAGCGTGAAGCCCGAGTAGCTGCCATCAACCGCAGCGAAATCTTCGCGGAAGACCGGAGCGAAGGCAAAAAAAGTTGTAAATGAACTTGAGAGGTTTATAATGACTCCACGTCGGACAATTGGACTCGCAGGCCTCTGAGCCGGAATTGATTCAAAGGAGATCCATCCATGAAGCGCGCTTCAAATTCACTTCCTCTTGCCATCGTCACTGTTGCGTTGATCGTTTCGGCAGCAGCAATCAGCAAAGGCCAGAATCGCGAAAAGTTTGTGATCTCCGCAAAGGCCGGAGGCGTGAACGCAATTTCCGGACGCGCGGAGGTCCGGTCAAAGCGCGGCACCGAGTGGCAGCTTCTGAGCATTACGGACGATCTGAAAACGGGGGACGTTGTCAAAACGGGCTCGGACGGTCGGTTAGAAATGCTGCTAAATCCGGGTTCTTACCTGCGAGTCGCGGAGAACTCGGAGTTTGAGCTTACAGATGGATCGCTCGATAGCCTTGAAGTGCGCTTAAGCAAGGGTACGGCAATCATTGAAGCTACCGGCACCGACGGGACTGAACTTTTGATCAATATCTCGACCCCGCATGCAAGGATGGCCATCGTCAGAAGCGGGCTCTACCGCCTCAACGTAGTGCCCGGGGACGCGACCGAGCTGATCGTCAGAAAAGGTCGCGTATTGCTGGATAATTCGCAGACGAAAGTGAAGGGCGGCAATAAGGTAGTTTTCACAAGGAGTAGCTCGTCGGTCGCCAAGCTCCAAAAGTCGGACAAGAAACAGGACAATCTTGAAGATTGGAGCAAGCACCGAGCTGAAACACTGGCGCAGGCCAACCGCAGAATCCCCAGCCGCGAGGCGAACCTTTTCCTGGCTAGTTCATTTGATTATTGGTCCTATTCTTTTTCGCCGCGCTCCTTCGGCGTCTGGTTTTTCAACCCGGGCTTTCGTTGCTTTACCTTCTTGCCGTTTGGCTTCGGATGGGGATCTCCCTACGGCAGCGCCTACTCGGGGATCCTGTATTACGGTGGCTACCACTGCTGCGGCTGGAATCCGTACCGTGGCCCGATCTTTACAGGACCGACCGGCAGCGGCTCTTCCCCGACTTGGGGTCCTGGGACAGGTTCCGGCTCAGGCCCGGGTTCGGGATCCGGCAACACCAGCCGAGGAAACCCCGCTCCAACTCGCGATCCCGATTTACCAATAGGCCGCGGAAAGCCCGACACCAACCCAGACGCGGGTGGCAGGCCGATTCCGCCACGCTAGGGTACGGGTTCTTATTTCACCGAGTAGAGGCCGATAAGAGCTCATCCAGCTCACTCTCGACCAGCGCTTTGATCTCGCTGCGTTTTAGACCAGCAAGCACAAGATGCGTCAGAGCCATGCCAAGCTGAGTGCGTAGCTGCTCGTGTGGCTTTTGGCTCAAGGTTGCTGCGGTAACGACAGCACCTGAGCCATGTCTGACTTTGATCAGGCCCTCGTGTTGCAACCTGCGGTAGGCAAATGCGACCGTGTTAAGGTTCACGCCAAGATCAGCGGCGACCTGTCGGACGGGTGGCAGGGAAGATCCTTCTTGCAACTCACCCCGCGCAATCAGGGCCTTGATTTCGTCCACCACCTGCTGGTAGAGGGGCCGGCGATCCGCTTCATCAATAGTTATGTACATAAAAGCCTCCGATTGAGCCCGATCTCACAGTGTACAGTGCCTAGATACACTATACAATCAGTCCGAGTCAAGGCTTTTTTGAACCGTCAGCGGCGAATGGCCCGGTTTCTCCCACTTCGACGCGGCGGAGCAATTTCATTGGCAACAATGAGAGCAGACTGGGTCACGGCAGCGACGCCAGTCCCAGGAAAAGTCGTGTCGCCAACGACAAAGAGATTCGGAACAAGTGTTCGATGGCTGAAGGAGTTCATGCCGAAAAGGCTCAGTGATTGGCCGACACCGCCGACCATTCCAAGTTTGCGTCGCGTAAGGTCATAGCAAGTGCGCGGTGTTGAGGTGTCTATTACCTCCACTGAGTCGCCGAGTTCGGCGAGCGATGTATGCAGTCGCTGCCAGAGGGATTCAAGTTTCGCCTGGTCCCTTTGCTCGTGTTCGGTTTCGTCCTGATGGAATGTGAACCAGTCGTCGACGTCCGTAAACATCTGGACGGTTGCGGCGCGTTTGCCTGCCGGAGCGCGAGGATCCCAATCGGGCGCGGCCGCAAACATTAGCTGCGCGATTGAGGGATCGTAAGGTTGTCCTTCTTGCAGATCACCGACTGACAGAATGTCGGCTGCTGGAAGACTTCGCATGGCCTCTTCGTCAACGCCAAGATACACCAGGTAAGCCCCCCAGCCATGCAGATTGTTGAGACGTTGACGAAGGTCGAGCGGTGTCCGGTTCAATCCAACCAGCTTGCCGTATGTGTCCCAGACGGTCATGTTGCTGACAATCGCCCGCGATGCAGTTAGGGTTTCGCCACTTAGGAGATCAACTCCGATGGCGTTGCCACTCGAGTCGTAGGCCAGTCGCAGTGCGGTCGTGTCCAGCCGAACCGTGCCGCCGCTTTTCCTTATTGATTCCACTAAGGTGTCAGCGAGTGCCGCTGCGCCGCCGGCGATTGCGAACAGCCCTCGTCGCGGAAGTGTTAGGGCCACGCAAGCGTACAAGTACGCACACTCTTCGGCAGCGCATTGCGCAGAGAGCTGGAGTTGGGCGTCAATGAAACGTCGGAACCGAACCGAAGTGCCCTCGAGGTAGGGCAGGGTGGTCTGGTTAATCGATTGCCGTATTCTGGCCGCGACAGCCAGATCAGGTAGGAAGGCCCGAGTAATTCTCAGTTTGCCTGCGGTGCGCAAATCGGGAACTTGGGCAGCGGCTTGGAGCAATGCGTTGCCGATGATGGCGGCGTCGCGATAGAAAGCGACGGCGCTGTGTGCACACTCGGGAAAACTCGCTCGCAGCGTGGCTTCAAAAGTTTCGAAGTCTGACGTTATGGCAACATCTGCGTGGTCGGGCAGACGGACTACATAGGAGGGTTCAATCCGCCTGACCTCTGGAGGATCAACGGAAAGCTCCGCGAAGATGCGTTGGTGGATCTCATCAGCTCCCCACAACGGGTACAAGCCCGAGCCGTTCTCGAATCTGTAGCCAAACTTTTCGAAGGGAGCGACGCAGCCTCCGGGTTGTGACTGTCTTTCCAACAGACACACGTTCACGCCGCGCGCAGCAAGCAAAGCAGCTGTCGTGAGTCCGCCAATTCCGCCGCCGACTACAACTACTTCACAGGACATTGCGTCATCCGATATGCCGGACTGCGAACTCAATGAAGGAAGTTAGAGCTGCCTTCTGTTCGCGGGCCCGCTGAAGGTTGTCCAGGTAGGGCTGGAAAATAATGAAGACCGACTGGACGCCGTTGAAAATGAGATGAATGACGACGCAGGGCAAAATGCGCCCCGTGCGCGCACGGACCAGCGTGAGTGCGAAACTGAGCAAGAAGATAGTCGACAGGGCGCCGAGATTTGGCCAATATTCCCAGACATGAATGCCGGCGAACAGGCTCGCAACAATCACCGTGGCCCAAAGTACGCCTGCGGCTTTCTGGACAGCTGCAAAGAGAACGCCACGATAGACGAGTTCCTCAACGAATGGCGCGGTCGCTGTCGCCAGCAGCGCAACAGCGTAGGCGGTCATCCGTGAGCTCAGGACCAGCTTTTCCATTTCAGTAGGCTGCTCGCGGAAAAGATTTCCCAGCAACACGGCGAGAACCAGCAACACAACAGCCAGGCCAGCGCTCTTCCAAAGCCCGAAGTTCTCTCCCCAGCTCCAGCCAACAGTGGACCAGAATGGAAGTTTGCCAAACTGTGTGACAACCGCCCAGATCAGCGCAAGCGTAAGGAAGTGAGCTGGAAAGACCGAAAGAACATTAAGGAATATGAAAAACTTGTCCGCAACCAACAGCTCGCGCGTGACGGCGACGCCGACGCGCTGATACCTGTAGATCAGGTAAGGTGAGGTCAGCAGCAACGGAAGAAAAAACAAGAGAGCCATGCTCGCCACGACCGTGAGCACAGCCTGAAACACGCCCCACGGCGGACTACTCGGAGTTACCGGAGGGACCGAGGGGTCGGGCTTCTGCGGGAGGTTTAGATACGGATCAATAGTTGGCCCAGTGTAAGATTCTTCGGAAGTGCTCACTATCGAATCAGTGTAAGAGAGTGACGGTCAGACGGTCAAATAAGTTGTCGCGCCGCCAAGAAATCAGACTGCGGGATATTCAATTTCCAGCATCGTGGGACCAACACGCGGCGCGGCCAGCATCAACCCGATAATCGTTTTGGCATCTTCGATCTCGCCATGAGTGATCATCTCAAGAGCGCGGGAGAAGGGAAGACGGACGACCTCGATTAGTTCATCATCTTCCAGTCGTTGCGCCGTAGCCATGAGATCTGTCGCGAGATAGACCCACATCTTCTCTGCGCAGAAGCCCGGTGAAACAAAGAACTCTGTCAGCAACTGCAATTTGCCGGCGACATGGCCCAGCTCTTCTTCCAATTCTCGCGCCGCGCCTGCTTCGGGACGTTCGCCTTGATTCAGCGTGCCGGCGGGCGCTTCCAGCAGGTAGCGAACTGCCGGATGGCGATACTGACGCACGAGCGCGACCGTTTCGTCTTCAAAGACCGGAATGATTACGGCACTGCCTGGATGATGCACCACCTCGCGCACATAGGTCGTTTCGCCTTCGCGAATGGTGTCGACCGTAACGTCGAACACGCGGCCGCGAAAGATTTCTTTGCTGTCCAGGGTCTCAGGAGCATTCAGATTGGAAGTGTCCATGGGCACATTTTGTAATCGAGTGAGGTGGAAAAGCAAAAGCTCGCGGACTATCGCACGATCATTCCGTCCTTCATAACACCGGCGTCAGTTGTAAAGACCAGGCGATCGCCACGCAACCAGACGTTAGTGACGTAAAAGTCCGAAGCCTCAGTCTGAAAGTAAAGAAGCCGATGACCCTTTGCCGTGTCGTAGACTGCTACGTCTCGATGATTGCCGCCGATCGCAATGCGCTTACCATCGCTGGAGACTCGCAGGGAGTGCGCTTGTCCTCGAACTGACGCCAGCTCCTTCGTAGTATTGCTGCGAATGTCCCATTGTTTCAATGCAGCCAACCACTCGGTCGTGTACGCATAGCGACCATCGTTCGTCACTGTGAGGCCAGAGAGGCTATCGATCTTGTCGGCGCTGACTGCAACGCGCTTTCCGGTGGCAGTTTCGAAACAATAAAGTGTGCCCTTATCATCTGCCACCGCAAGCCAGTTTCCGTTGGCCGAAACCGAAAACTGGTTCACCTTCGAGTTGACTGCGAAGTCGCGTGTTTCTCCTGTCTTTGGATCGACCAGGACAAGGTGGTCCTCAAGGTTGTAGATGAACGCATTCGCGGCCGCCGCCACTCGAACAAACGGCGCCGGAATGTTGAGCAGTTGCTTCTGTTCACCTGAAACAAAATCGGCAAGAACAATTTCCGTGGGTGAATCCTTGCTGCTGAAAGAGAAAACCACATGCCGTCCATCCGCCAGAAGCGCAACTCCCTGTGGCACGCCGTGGTTGACCTGGAACTCCTTCACTAGTGAAAGGTCGGAAAGCTTCCGCACTCGGACGAACCGATCGTCGCCTCCGGTAACCAGAAATTCGTCCCCGCTAGAACGCTCCAGTACATCCATGGCGAAAGGGAGGCCCACGATATTGAGCCGCACGTCGAAGCCTTTGGTACCCAGATTACACTCGACTAGTGTGGCACCCAGTTGGAAGATCTCCCAGACCATCGATCCGTCAGACGAAACAACTTGACCCGCCATGTGTGACGGCGTTCCTGAAGCATGCCAGCTTCCGCTCTTGAGCAATTCCGTAAGCGAGACCTTTCCTTGAGCCGTGATATGAGCCAGTTGCGTCGGAACCTCTTCATCAAACAACACGACTTCGCCATTGGACGTCCAGGCAGCAGCCCGATGGTCAAAGGTGGCGATTTCCTTTCCGTTCGCTGCTTCGAGCAGCGCAACTCCGTCGCCACCGGCCGCGAAGCGAGCAGCTAGCATTCGGCCATCAGGTGAAGGTCTTAGTTCCCCCCACAATTTGCCGGATCGTTCGGAGACGAGCTTGTGCGCAGGCCGGTCTAGTTGGTCCACAGAAAATGTGAGGATGGCATTAGTCGACCTATGGTCAACGTCATCATCGATCTTTTTGACCTCTTCTTTTGCGATAGTCGTCACGTAGAGAATGCGATTGATCAAAGCCAAGCCGATGACCGGTTGTTTGAGATCTCGGGTAACCATCAATCGACCGTCACTCGAGTTCCAGAGCAAAACGACCCCGGATAAGTTACCAGCGCCAACGAGTCCGGTTCTTGGGTCGGCGGCCAGCGTTAGAAACGTAACGTTGCCCGTACCTTTCCATTCTTCAAACGTTCCTGCGTCGATGTCCCACTTTCGAATGACGCCACGCTCCTCGCTGCCTGAATGCGGTCCTCCGGCGGCAACAAGATGATTTGCATCGAGGGCCACGACACAATGAACCGGACTGCCTTGATTGAGTTGTTTCAAGACTCGCTGTTCACGCACTCCCCAGACAATCAGTTCACCCTTTTCCGTGCCAACAACCAATCTCTGCCCGTCGGGAGTGAGCGCCAAGGACATGAATTCGTCACCGTGGGCATTTATGCGATGAGTGATGCGAAAGTCATATTCATCCTCGACAACATATTTTTTCGCCCAAACTGCCACGGGGGTAAGGCAGAAGAGCCCCGCAATCAGCGATACGACAGATTGAAGTTTCCCTCTTGAGATCATAACCGCCGTCATTCTCTTTCGTCATTACTTGAATCAGACAAAATGGGACGTTGTTGATTTCAGTGCAAGCAGCATGCACCGACGGCTGCGCTTAATATGGCGTTTCTGACAGTTGACGCGAGTCGATAGGTGCAATTCTCCTGCGACAGGTGTCGGACGCAGGTTAATGGTTTGCCAAGGAGTCACCCAGCCGGTCGCCTGCGAGAGCCGATTGCATTTCGCCGATCAAATATAGCGAGCCAGTCACGCATATTACTCCGTCTGCGGGCGTTTGTTGATACGCGGCCTGGAGTGCATCCGCGCATGAGCGCCGCAATGTAATCGCCTCGGGAAGAACCATACTCGAAGCCACGCTTTCAAGCATATCAATGGTGGCGGCGCGAGGATTATCGGGTTGCGTAAGGATAAGACAATTCGCTACGGGAAAGAGTATCTTGGCCATGGCTTCGAGATTTTTGTCTCGCATCGCGCCGAAGATGAGCGTGATGGGACCATTAATAAATTCGTCGAGATATGCGCGTAAGGCACGAGCGCCTGAGGGGTTGTGCGCGCCATCTAGCAACATCACCGGCCGGCCTTCGCGAAGTTCGAGCCGACCGGGATGATTGGCTGTTTCGATGCCTCGGCTAATCGCCTCACCAGAAATATTGAATCCAGGTTCGCGCAGCGATTCCGCCAGCCGGATGGCGACAGAAACATTTGTGACCTGATGGCGGCCGCGCAAACCTAGAAGCACCTCTTCATATCGGGCCTGACTTGTTTCAAAGCTAACGCGCGCGCGCCCGTCTGGTGTGACGCCCACACTGTGCGCGGTGCATTCGTTGACGCTCGGTTTCACGCCGCAATTCTTGCAGTGCCGAATGATCACGTCGAGCGCTTCTCGCGGTTGCGGCGCGACAACGGCCGTCACGCCGGGGCGGATGATTGCCGCTTTTTCAACGGCGATCTCTGAGAGCGTCTGGCCAAGATATTCCTGATGGTCCAAGGCAATTGGTGTAATGGCTACAGTCTCGGCCCGCGCGACGGTTGTTGAATCCAGGCGGCCGCCCAGTCCAGTTTCGAGTATCGCCAAATCGACCTTCGCTTCTCTAAAAGCCAGCAACGCGATCGCGGTTACGTGTTCGAAAAAAGTTGGCAAGGCCTCAATCATGTTCTCGTCAAGCAACGTGCGCGCGGCATCACGCACTGCGGTTGCGAGACGTGCAAAATCGGATTGCGAAATTTCCCGGCCCGCGATCTTGATCCGCTCCGTAATCGTCACGAGATGTGGCGAAGTGAAAAGACCAGTCTTGATCTTGGCTGCGCGGCAGATTGAATCGAGCACGACGGCAGTTGAACCCTTGCCGTTGGTGCCCGCGATTTGGACTGAAGGATAGTGGGTTTGCGGGTTTCCGAGAGCGTCAAGAAGCAGTTCGGTGTTTCTTAAGCCCAGCTTGATGGAGAGCGTCTCATGACCAAGACTAAGAAGGTAGCGAAGCGCCTCGTCAAATTGCATGGTAAGTTTAGCGCAAGTTGTTAACTTGCGACGGGCAAGGAACGCAAGTTGACAACTTGCGCTACGCGCGACGAGCGCGCTGGGCCTTTTCCAATTCCAATTCGCCGCGAATGTCGGGGTTCATCATGAAGTTGAGTTGCTTGATGATGAAGTCGCGCATTTCGCGCCGATCGACGATGGCATCGAGCATTCCGTGCTCGAGCAGAAACTCGGACTTCTGAAAGTCCTTCGGCAGTTTTTGTCTGATAGTTTGTTCGATCACGCGCGGGCCGGCGAAACCGATCAGCGCTTTCGGCTCCGCGATGATCACGTCGCCCAGCATCGCAAAGCTCGCCGTCACTCCACCGGTCGTTGGATCTGTCAACACGGAGATGAACGGCAGGCGCTTCTCATCGAGTTGAGCCAGGGCGGAAGCGACCTTTGCCAACTGCATCAGTGACAGCGTGCCTTCCTGCATGCGCGCTCCGCCGGATGCGGCGAACGTGACAAGGGCGCCGTGCTCGTCGATCGCGCGTTCGATCAAGCGCGTTACCTTTTCGCCAACCGCCGAGCCCATCGAGCCGCCGATGAACAGCATATCCATCGCGCCGGCGAATACCAGATGATCGCCAACCTTGCCACGGCCGTTGATGATTGCTTCGGGTAAACCTGAAACGCGACGCGCCTGCTTGAGACGTTCGGGGTAGGGCTTGCTGTCCACAAACTCGAGCGGGTCTACAGAGATAATCTCCGCGTCCAGTTCTTCATACTTTCCGTCGTCAAAGAGCATCGCCAGACGCTCCCGCGCGCCGATACGAAAATGGTAGCTACAATGCCGGCACACCTGGAGTGCTTCTTCCAACTCACGCTTGTACAAGTGCTCCTCGCAGCTATCGCATTTGACGAAAACATTTTCCGTCTTAACGACGCGTTCCGCAGGCGGTACCGATTCGATTCGCTTGCTTTTTTTATTGAACCAGGCCATAGCGCTTAGCTTGAATTGAGGGGAGTAACCTTAGCACAGAACGGATGATGGATGAAGGTTCCTAATATAGGGATCAGGACAAGAGATGCTGTGTGCGAAGTGTCACTAGGCGCAAGTGGTTCTCACTATTCACCTTCCGCTCTTCATCCTCAGAATTCGATCCCTCGTTGCGCGCGAATGCCGGCGTTGAAGGGGTGCTTCACCTCGCGCATTTCGGTAACGAGATCAGCGGCTTCAATTAGTGCGGCAGGGGCATCGCGGCCGGTGACGACGATGTGCAGCGCGGGTTGCGAGGCGCGCGCGTTGCGAAACTCTTCCAGCACTTCTTCTATCGGCAGCATGTCGTAGCTCAGGACGTAAACTAGTTCATCGAAAACCAATAGGTCGTATTCGCGGCTGCGAAGCTTTTCCACGCAAAGTGTCCACGTTGCACGCGCAGTTTGGCGATCCTGTTCAGGGTTCTTGGTGTCCCAGGTGAAGCCATCACCCATTGTGTGAATCTCGATGCCGAGCTTTTCAGCGGCCACGTGTTCACCATAGCGGTCGTTGCGCGATTTCATGAATTGGATCATGCAGCACTTAAGACCCTGGCCGGCGGCGCGCATCATCAGACCCAGCGCGCACGTCGTCTTGCCTTTGCCGTTACCGGTGTTGACGATTAGCAGGCCGCGAGTTTTTTCCTGATAGTCCTCGCGCCGCCATTTGTATTTCTTTTCTTTGGTGGACATTGTCGGAACCGCCTGCGGTAGCGGGCGGCTGATCCGTCGTGATCGAGATTGATTTAATTTCAGCTTCAACCGCCCGCTACCGCAGGTGGTTCTGACCTACTTCAAGGCATCCTCGGTGATATCTCTCGAGCCGTTCGCTCGTTCGACCGCATCGCGCAGCAAACCGACGATTCGCAGTTCTGCTTCTTCCCACGTGCCTTTGAGCGTGCAGCCCGCGGCGTTGCGATGCCCTCCGCCGCCGAACAACTCGGCCACGCGCGCGACGTTGACGTCACCCTTCGAGCGCAAGCTCGTGCGATAAACGCCGGGCGTGCACTCTTTGAGCAAGGCCACGGCTTCGACTTCACCAACAGTCAGTGGATAGTTAACAAAACCGTCCGCGTCCTCATCCGAAGCTTCTGCGCTGGCTTGCATCTCCAGGGTCTGGCGCATGCAGGCAACGCGGCCTGACGCATCGCGCTTCGCCGTCGAAAGCACCGCGCCCATCAACTGAATGCGGCTCCAGGGATAGCTCGCGAAGACGCACTCAGCAGTCTTGGCCGGCTTCACTCCAGTGCGCACGAGTTCGGAAGCGACTTTGAAAGTTCTTTCGGTCGTATTGGAGTAATGAAAAGATCCGGTGTCGGTAATCAGCGCTGTGTAAACACACTCGGCCATCTCCTTGGTCACGCGCACGCCGGTGGCTTTGCAGAGGTTGTAGATCATCTCGCCCACGGCTGACGCGGTTGAATCGATCCAGTTGATGGTGCCGAAAAGCGCGGTGGTGGAATGATGATCGATGTTGACGACGAATTGTTTTTCCAGATCGATCAAGCCGGGTCGCGTGATATCGGAACACTCGATGACCAAAACTGCGTCGTAAGCGCGATCGACGGACGGAGTAACCCGCACGTTTTTGGCGCCGGGCAATTGTTGGTAAGCATGCGGCACAGGATCGCGCATGATCACTTCAGCGTCTTTTTCCAGCGCGCGCAACAGCCAGTAAAGACCCAAACTTGAACCAAGACTGTCACCATCCGGGCGAACATGTGAGGTTATCGCGAATCGGCGTTTCGATTCGATCAGCTCAACGACTTGACTAAGCATAACAAGCAAGGATGAAGGCGGAAGGATGAAGGATGAAAGGGCCGAGCCCTAACCTCTTCATCCTTCAGCCTTCATCCTTCATCCTTTCTGTACTTTCCCATCCCTGTTCGATTTCGGCCAGCAACTTGTCCACACGCTCGCCTTCCTCTTCCACTCGATCGCGCACGAATTGAAGGTCGGGAGTGTGATTAAGATTCAGCGTAAGGCCGAGCTCTTTCCGTATGTATGGTGTCGCGCGGCGCAGCGCGGAGAGCGCGAGTTTGTGCTCAGCCTCGTCACCGGCAACGGTCACATACACGCGAGCGGTCTTTAAGTTCTCGGAGATCCGCACATCAGTAACGGTTACCGCTGTCAGACGCGGATCTTGCAATTCGTATCCGACAATCTGGGAAATCTCCTCACGCAAGAGATCAGAAACTCTTTCCGGGCGACGCATGGACCTCAAGTCAGAACCGCCTGCGGTAGCGGGCGGTTGAACTTTAGTTATCGAGCGCGAGTTAGTGTCAGAGATCAACCGCCCGCTACCGCAGGCGGTTCTGACTCTCATAACTCTGTCGCGGCGACCTTCTCGATGATATAGGCCTCGATCTGATCGCTTACCTTGATATCGTTAAAGTTCTCAAGGCCGATGCCGCACTCATAGCCTTCGCGCACTTCCGACGCATCATCCTTGAAGCGGCGCAGAGATGCGATGTTTCCTTCCCACGCGACTACGCCGTCGCGAATCAAACGCGCGCGAGCAGTGCGTCGGATAGTGCCGTCGATGACCATGCAGCCGGCCACCGAACCGACTCTCGGCACCTTGAACACTTCGCGCACTTCTGCTTTGCCGAGAATCTTTTCCTTTTCGATCTTGTCGAGCATGCCGATCATCGCGGCGCGAATTTCTTCTTCGACCTTATAGATGATCGAATGCAAACGAATGTCGACCGCTTCCTGCTTGGCCAGGTCGGCCGCGCGCGCCTCGGGACGCACGTTAAAGCCAATGATCACGACGGCGGTTGACGCTGTTCCGGCTTGCGTCGCAGACGCCAACAGGACATCGGACTCCGTGATCGCGCCGACGCCCGAACGAATGACCTTAACCTTTACCTTCTCGGTCGAAAGTTTTTGCAGCGTGGATTTTAAGACTTCGACTGAGCCCTGCACATCCGCCTTAATAACAACGAGCAGTTCTTTGATTTCGCTCTCGCCGAGAGCATCGATGCCCCGCTTCGTGGTTTGCAGCAGCGTGCTTTGACGATTGATCATCTGGCGGTGCTGGGAAATCTGCTGCGCGCGAGTGATGTCGGCAACGACCTGGAAGCTTTCGCCGGCTTGCGGTACGCCTTGAAGGCCGAGCACCTCGACGGGCGTTGCGGGCGGCGCCTCAGTCACCAGTTCGCCGCGGTCATTGAACATCGCGCGGACCTTGCCAAAGATCTGGCCCACGATGAACGGCTCGCCGACGTGGAGTGTACCCTGCTGCACGAGCACAGTTGCGACGGGACCGCGGCCGCGATCGAGTTTAGCTTCGAGCACGACGCCTGAAGCGAGCCTCGTGGGACTTGCCCGAAGATTCAAGATGTCGGACGTAAGCAGGATCGTATCAAGCAGCGCATCGACGTTCTGTCGTTTCTTGGCAGAGACCAGGACCATTTCCGTGTCACCGCCCCACTCAACGGGGTTCAAGCCCTGGTTGGCGAGTTCCTGCTTGACGCGATCGGGGTTGGCATCCGGTTTGTCGATCTTGTTAATGGCTACGACGATTCCAACGCCGGCCGCGCGCGCGTGTTCAATGGCTTCGATCGTCTGCGGCATAACGCCGTCGTCGGCCGCGACCACGAGCACCACAACATCGGTGGCCTTGGCGCCGCGCGCACGCATCATCGTGAACGCTTCGTGGCCCGGCGTGTCGAGGAAAACCACGCGGCGCGTCTCAGCCGGATCATCAGGACTCGGAACCTGCACGCTGTAGGCGCCGATGTGCTGCGTGATTCCTCCCGCCTCGCCGGCGACGACGTCTGTTGTCCGGATCGCGTCCAACAGAGACGTCTTGCCATGATCGACGTGGCCCATTACGGTCACCACCGGAGCGCGCGGCAATTCGATATCATCCGCGTCTGACGCGATTAGGTCTTCAAACTCTTCTTCCGCGACCATCTCCTCAAACGGCACGAACGTGACTTCGTGTCCGAAACGTTTTGCCAGGTCGACAGCGACATCGTCATTCAAAGGTTGATTGATTGTGGCAAGGACACCTCGCTGCAACAGCAGCGTCACAACGTCTTTTGGCTTGATGCCGAGCTTCTCCGCAAACTCCTTGACCGTGGAACCTTCAACCAGACGAACAGTCTTCAATTCACCCGGCACCATTGGAACTTCAAGCCGTCCCGCAATGCGATCTTCGAGCGAGAGCACTTTCGGAGGCGGAATGAAATCACCCTTGTCAAAGCGGCCGCCTCTTTCGCCAGGCTTGCGACCGCCCCGCGTAGTGGCGCGCCGCGAGCGACGTCTACCCGAGTCTGGCGGAGGAATATAAGTGGTCTGCGGTGTAAGCGTCTCGCCCGGAGTACCAACGAATTCAGTTCGTTGAAGCGAGGCGCGCTCTCGTCGGCGCTCGTCGCGTTCGCGCGGCGTGGGTACAGTGGCAGGAGGCGTTGGCGGTGGCATTCGCTCACCGGGGCGAATTCCCGCATCAAGCGCTGCTGCCGTTGGGCGCAGCACTCGAACCTGTCTTGAAGGAATGACTTGAGTACCTGCGTTTGCGTCAGCCTGACGCGCAGTCGCAGTTGATGTCGACGCTCTCGTCGGCGGCGCTTCCGAACTTGTCGGCGGCGGTGCCTCCACAGGTTCCGTCCGTCCAATTGCCTGACCGGTCGGCGCTGGACTCGCCTCGGCGCGAACCGCGGGCGTCAGCTTCTTCACTAACCGAGCAGGTGTCGATGGTTTTGCAGTTGGGGTGGGAGCACTGGGCGCAGGCTCTACTCTTTCTGGTTCTGCCTCGGCAGGCGATACCTCAGCCTCCGCTTCCGGCGCTGCGGCTTCTTCCACCACGGGACGCGCGGCGCGCTTTACAACTTTAATGGTGCGCTTTACCGCAGTCTCTTTTTTTGGAAAGTACTTGGTGCGTATTTTCTCCGCCAACTCCTTCGAGACAGAGTTGGACGGCACGCTGACATCAACACCCTCGCGGCGGATCTCTTCGATCAGCCGCTTGGTATCGAGCTTCAGCTCTTTAGCCAGGTCGTAAAGTCGAACCTTGGAAGCGGTCATGCACTCCTTCTTGGGCCACGCGACTGACGGGCGTCGCGACTCTTCAAAAAGTGATTAAGAACTCTCGCTCTCAACCACTTTTCAAAGCAGGCCGTCAAAGGTGCAGCCCGAAAAAGCAGGTGGAGGGCGAGGGGCGAATCGCGCTGGACGGTCCAGCGTGTTCACCCGCTTTACTTTGCCGCGTCAGGGGAAGCATCTTGCTTCTCTTTGTCTTCACTGCTCCCGCCCTGTGCGGCGTCTTCAACACTCTCGGGAGCCGATGTTGCGTTCGTCTCACCAGCGGAAATTTCCGCGGCAGATTCTTGTGCACCGGCGGACTCTTCCGCCAGCACTTCGTCTTCGCTCAATCCTGTCAGGTGCTCAATCGCCGCCGCGCCGGATGACGTAATATCAGGCGCGGGCGTTACGGTGTCAGGTCGGAGATCGCGGCCGGGTTCCTGAAGCGCAATCTCTGTTTCAGAAATCGGTTCGGCCTCCGTTAGCGCGACCGGTTCGGCGGCATCCTGAGCGAGCACATCAAGTTCGGAGGCGAACGGCGTTCCGGATTCGACGGCTTCATCGTATCCCGCGGCGGTCATCTCTTCCGAAGGCTGTACCTCGCCGGCGTCAAAAGATTCATCGAGTTCGATTGACGCAGCGTGAACCTCGGGTGCAATTGTTTCTTCGCTCGCTTCACCCGCTTCTTCAGGATGCAAGTTTCGCTCGCGCACGGCGATGACGGCTTTCGCGGCGTTCAAAATCACCTCAGCTTCATCGAGGCTCAGATCCAGAAACTCAACCAGGTCATCGACGGAAGTGTTTGCCAGCGCGTCGATGTCCGTGATGCCGTGCTCGCTGAGCGCGTCCGCCTGCTGCGCGGTGACACCTTCAATTGCGGATAGCGGCACTGCTTCGCCGGAAAGGATGAGCGCGCCCATCTGTTCGGCGACTTCCTTCTTGATCTCTTCTTCGCTGCGGATGTCTATGTTCCAGCCTACGAGCTTGGTCGCCAGGCGCACATTCTGTCCGCGCTTTCCGATCGCCAACGAGAGTTGATCTTCGTTGACGATGACTTCCATCTGGCGGTTTTCAATGTCCGTGATGCGGACTTGGTTGACCTTGGCCGGGGACAAAGCGTTCGCGGCAAAAACTGAAGGCTCGTCGGACCATTCGATGATGTCAATCTTTTCGCCGCGCAATTCGCGAATGATTGCCTGCACGCGCGAGCCTTTCATGCCGACGCAAGCGCCAACCGGATCGACATCGCGCTCGTTTGACGTGACAGCAATTTTCGCGCGCTCGCCGGGTTCGCGCACGCACGACTTGATCACTACCGTGCCGTCGTAGATCTCCGGCACCTCCATCTCAAAAAGTCTTAAGAGCAGCTCCGGCGAAGTCCGCGACACCTCGATCTGCGGTCCCTTGGATTCCTTCGAAACGTTGTTGATGACTACGCGAATGCGCTCGCCCTGATTCCACTGCTCGCCGCGCGACTGTTGAGACCGAGGCAGGATTGCTTCCAGATTGCCGAGATCGACGATGATGTTGCCCCGCTCGAAACGCTTAACGTAGCCGTTGACCAGGTCGCCAACCTTGTCGATGTACTGCTCGTAAACATTGCTGCGCACCGCGTCGCGGACTTTTTGAAAGAGAATCTGTTTGGCGGTTTGCGCGGCAATGCGTCCGAGTTCTTCCATTGGCAACGGCAGCAGCAGCGCGTCGCCTATTTCCACTTCGTCTCCTGCGAGTTCGCGAGCTTCGTTGATCGAGACTTCGGTGGCCGCGTCTGCCACATCGTCAACCACGACTTTTGAAGCGGAAAGCTCGATGCCAGTCTCGGGATTCCAGTCGACTTGAATGTCCTCGCCCGATTTGAACTGTTTCTTGGCGGCGGCGCGCACGGCCTCTTTCATCGCTTCGACGACGAGGTCGCGCTCAATGCCCTGTTCCTGGCAAAGGGCTTCAATGTTTTGCGCAATTGATGAACTCATTAGCTCTCACTCCGGGTGGCTCGACGCTCCCTTCAGCAGTGCGTCGTCTGAGCCTATTCAGTTGTTAGTAGCACACGTTGTTAACTTGTGATTTGGTTTCAGAACAGCGTTACCTGTGCCGAAACTCTTCATCAAAATCTATTTCAACATTCGCCTTCGCAATCGCATCGAGCGGCACGCTGACCCGCCCACTGGTTCGATCGTCAAAGAGCACGTTGTTGCCATCGACTGCGATCAATCGTCCGCGAAAATTCCGCTGTCCACCAATCGGACTGGACGTTTTCAGCTTCACACGGCTGCCGGCGAATCGCTCGAAGTCCTTACGCTTATAAAGGCCACGCTCCAATCCGGGCGACGAGACTTCAAGCGTGTAAGCCGCGTGGATAAAGTCTTCAACGTCGAGGAGCGTGCCCAGATACTGACTCACTTCTGAGCAATCCTTGTGCGTTACGCCTCCCGGCTTGTCAATGAAAATGCGAACAATCGGTTTGCCGTCCGGCCCGGCGACCTCGGCATGAACCAGTTCGACCCCGTGGTCGATTGCGACTCGGTCGGCGATCTGCCGGACTCGCTCTTCAATCGACCCTGAACCCATCGCCGCCTCCGAAAAAGCACTCGCCCAAAAGAAAAAGTGGGCGCTAACCCACCGGACGAGACCGCCGTGCTTCGAGCAAGCTGTGAATTATACGGAAAGGATCGGAGAGAAGCAACCTGCGAGCACAGGCGCCGCGCCTGCTGGTGATTCGTCGCGACTTACCTTTGCTATGATATTCTTCCCGCCCGTTACGGAGGATTTCGGCACGTGACACCGAGTGACTTAAAAGACAAACCCGCAATCAGGCCTCGATCGAAGAGACGTCGCATTCTTCTGATCCTCGCGTTGGTCGGCGCCGCACTCATTGGGTGGGTGGCATTCGACCTGTTTGGCCCGCGCACCGCTCATCTGCGCGATTTCAATCCGGATGAAGTCGCGCGTCTCGAGACGGCAATGTGGCGCTCCTATTACGAAAAGCAGCAAGTGCGCCTGTTCAATGAGCTGGCTGAGTTGCTCCGAAAGCAATACAACATGCCGCTCGTGAGATCGAACCGCGTCGCGTACGGCGCGGCCAAGGCTGCTTTCGTCTTCAAAGATGGCAAACAACGATCCGATTACGAAAAAGCGTTGCCGGATCTTGTCGATTTCTACACTTCGGTGCGCGAAGTGAGCGACGCGCCGTTTGATGTCAATAAGGCCGCGCGTTTGGAGCTTGAGTGGTGGATCATTCACCGCGAACGTGCGAAGCATCCGCCGGAAGATCTCGATCGCGCGCTCGCAGAGCTGCAAGCCGAGCTCTATCACGTGCCGGTTGAAAAATTAATGGAGCATGCGCGCTTACGCGCCGAGGCGATGCGCATTCGTGATACAAAAGCCGAAACCGGCGGCGTGACGGAAGAAGACTGGGCCAAGATCGGCGAGCTGTTGCGCGGTTCGTGGCGCTCTCTCTCGCAAGCGGTTAAGCCTGGGGCAGAAGCCCGACCGTGAGGGAGGGCGTCCATTCCGCGCACGCCTTGCGGTCCAGCCACACGCCCTCCCTAACGGTCGGGCTTCTGCCCCGCGATCAAGTGATCGAGAGAAAAACGATCCTCATCGCGCGGCAGCATGAAGACAAACAGCAACAGAGCGAGTCGTGGAATCACGTGTTCGTGGAATGGATAAAGAGGTTCTTTCAAAAGGTGACCGAACGTTACTGTCACCAGCACGAAGCCCAAAGCGATAAGTGCCTCGCGAATTCTTAGTCCAATAATTAGCAGCGCGCCGGCCAGCAGCTCGATGAAGGGAATTGCCACTCCGGTTGCCCACAGCGACCACACCGGCAGAAACGTATCCGAGAAAGGCAGAAAGTATTTGCGCGCGTGCGCCAGCGGTCCTAACTTGAAAACCTTGTAAACGCCGGCCATGAAAAAGATGAATCCCAAAACCTCGCGCGCGAAAAATATTGCCCAGCTTCGGTAGTGGTTGTTTTTCATATCTCTTGAATGTCGCCTGCCTGATCAGGGAGATGCTCCGCTGTTCTAAGCAGCTTCGTGAGTAGCGCAACTCCAATTATCAGGACCACCGGCGCGGTTATTAAACCCGGAAAATATTTTCGCTGCGCGATGCTCAGCGCCAGATGTCCGAGCCCGTTCCCAATCTCTCCCGCAATCGCAAAGAAGAATGCGAAGAGATAAGCGAGGCGCAGTCCGAGCCAGATACCGAGCGCCGCGAGCAGGAAAATCGCGAGCCAAACGAGATTGAAAACAACAAAGCGTTTGTCGCTCCACTGGTAGCCGAACAACGCGGGAAACTTCGCTTGGAACCCGGCCAGGTATTCCTCAAGAAAATGCAGCGCCTGCGCCGCAATACCGATCAGGTAGAGCGGAACAATTGGCGGAGGATCGTTCAGCCAGATCGCCGCCGCCCACATCAGATAGGCGACGACGAGTCCGAGACTAAGCAGGTTCGCAGCCGATCCCATCACCATGTAGTTGACGAAGATCACTACAGCGACAAACAGTGCTCCAACGATTCTCTCGCCGCGATGTAACGGATTTTGTTGATAGCCCATTGGGAGCGCAGACATCTTGTCTGCTCTAAATAATCGGAGCCAGCCGTATTCGGAAACGCTCGTCAATCATGAAATCCTTTGCGCTTGATTGCAACACCGACGAATAACGAAAGCAAGCCAAACGGAATCACCAACAGAGCTTCTCTCAAGGACGCGCCGTAAGTCCAGGAATAACCGAATACCACAAAAGTGAACGGATAGAACAGCCGATACGCGTGAAGCGATCCGATGCCGAGATGGCCGAGACCTGTCAGAACCGCCGCTGTCATCCGGCACTTTTCCGTTACAATCGAAAGCAAATTAAACGCAATCAGGACGCTGTAAATCAAGAGCGAAACGACGCTATCGGCGTAAGAAAAAATCCATGAACCAACAATGAACGTGCTGTGTGTTTCCAGGCGATAGTAATGACAGGCCCAATGAGGCATCCATGAACAGGCAGCTACGCCGAAGAATATTCTCAAGAATCTCTTGTCCAGGATTAAACTCATTTACTGGTTCGCGTCAGGCGGTAAGTAACACATCCGATCAACTGTTGCTAAAGTTACAAAGGCGAAAACACCAGCAGCGGGTATGCGATTGCGCTAGCGAGTAGTACGTACACCCACTTATTGGCAAAGTTGAATAGATACTTATTAGCAAACATTGCCGCGTCATTCGGGTTGAAATAGAAAATGCGCAAATACAAATGAGCGGGGTCAACTCGGCTTTCGACATCGATGCGCCCAACTGCTTTCTTCATCTTTCGTCTCACTATCAGCAAACGATATCCATAAAGGAGGGCGCCGGCAATCGATAGAATCGCGGCAATCCAGGGAACGGCCCACGCGGGCATCCTGAGAAAATGCAGACGTTCGTTGCTCCTGAAAAGTATGTCGAGTGATTCAGCGCTCATCTTAAAAGCAATTAAGCAGCGCAAACAATCCCAAAGACCGGCGTAGAGAGCAACGGATCTCTCCTGATACCGCCAATACTCGTCATCACGTTTGGGCAAGACGAGCGTGGACTTCACTACACCATACTTCATCAACAGACAGAGCACTTGCAGATCGATGGCCATCGCGGGCAAACGAAATATTGAAGCCACGCTTTTCGCCGCCCACACTTCAACCTCACCACGCAGGTTCAGGAAGACCGGCACGCGTTCCGGCAAGACCGGGTAGAAATAGATCAAGATAAGAATGGGCGCAATGCTCAGGGTGATAACGAGAATCTCGAAGGAAATTTTCGTGTAGTCGCCCAGGCCCTTCGCTTCAAGGACTCTGATCGTATTCGTCATCAGCTCACGGCACCGATTCGTAAGCCACTGCGGCGATCTCGCCTACGGTCTGGCCGGCGATTCTTTTCACGTCATCGCTGTCCGGAAGCACCGAGACGTTGTTGATGTAGATGGCGAATGCGACGTGTTGGCCGCCGGCGGTGGTCATGTAACCCGCGAGGCCTTTTGCCGTGACGAGTAGTCTGCGATTGAGCGGATCGTAAGCGCCGAACGTTCCGGTCTTTGCGTGTACCTTGCCCGCGGCAGACGAATCGGGTTGGATGTCGAAGAGTGTTCCGTCGCGACCGAGTATCGGAAGCGCGTTGAAAAAGTCGGCATAGTCTTTTTGCTTCGCCATGAATGCGAGATAGCTCACCATGAATTCCGGCGTGAAGTGCGCGTTGCCGCCGGCGCCATCGCCCTGCGCCGCGCCGGTTAGATCAAGACCAGCGCGTTGCAGGAATTCGCGTTCAAGATCGAAGCCGTTCTTAGATCCATCTTTCGGTCCGAGCATTGCCGCGAGGATCATCGGAGTCATACTGGCGTGCAGATTCTGGCTCACCTTGAGCGTGACTTTCACTTCCTCTTTCATCGGCGCTGAAACGTGTTCGGCAATGGCACGATCAGGAGTGTAAAAAGCGGCGAGCGCTTTGAAGTCGCGCTTCTCGTTAGGCCCGCTCAGCTCCATTTGAATTCCTTTTTCGCGCAGCGCTTCTACTAAAACGACTTCCGCGAAGCGGCTGGGCACAGGCACGGAGTACTTGTACAGGATCGCAGGTTTATTCGCCGGAAAGTTTCCGGTGATGGTGACGGTCTGCGACCCATCCGGGTTCCTGACGATGGACGACCATTCGATCTCCCGCTTCGAGTCGGGCTTGCCCGTTGTCGCTTTGTTAACGAAGGTAACGTAGGAAGTTACAGGCGATTGTTGAAAGACAACCGGCGCACCTTCGCTTGCGCCCGGACTGACCGTGACATCGACAATATTGTCGTTGATTACGATTGGTGACATGACGACGCCTGTACCCAATTCGCGTTGGCCTTCTGGAAACAGGCTGATATCGATGATCACATGGCCGCTAATCCTTTTGATGTGCGCGTCGGCGATCTGCTGTGCCAGTTTGCGGATAATCAGCAGAGGATCGCCGGGCACGGCACGAGTCGCAGGGTCACCGTCGTAAGAGTGATCTTCATTTTCAAAAGCCAGCGTACCGTCCGGGCGAACGCGCGCCGAAAGGTTCGGATCGCCGCTGGCGACGAGGACCAGATCGCCATCGAGGGTGCCGTCGGAGGAGATTGGCCCGGTACGATAGACGCGCGTATGAAAACGAAAGTCTCCGCCAAGCAATTCAAGCGCGGTGCCTTCAGTGAGCAGCTTTGTCGTCGAAGCGGGAACGAAAAGCTTGTCGGCATTTAAGGTGTAGAGGGGCTTGCCGGAATCCAGCGAAAAGAATTCGATGCCGAAGATCGCATGACGAAACTCCGGACGATCCATAATTTTCTGAATACGTTCTGCCAGGCTCTGTTGAGTTGCAGTTGGCTGTGCGGTCACCGGCAGAACGAAAAGCCCGATCACCAATAGGGAAAGCGCAAGAATCCGTTTCATTGTTGCGGCTCCTTTCAACGAATGCGAATTGTAATTGGAACGATCAATGGTTCTGAGCGATATCAATCCGAAATTCAACCAGCCAACTTCGCCTTCACTATCTCGCTCACCGTGCGCCCGTCGGCGTTTTTGCCGGCCAGAAGCGCTTGCGCGGCTTTCATTACTTTGCCCATGTCCTTGATGGACTGCGCGTCAGTCTCAGAGATTGCCGCCGCCACTGCTTGCTCGATCTCTTCGCGCGAGGCGGCCGCCGGCAGATAAGCATCGAGCACCACAACTTCCGCCTGTTCCTTTGCGACCAGATCCTGGCGTCCGCCCTTTTCGAATTGTTCGATCGAATCCTGCCGCTGCTTGACCAGCGAACGCAGCAATTTGATCATCTCGTCTTCATCCAACGCGCTGCCCTTTTCGATCTCACGGTTTTGCAGGGCGGCTTTCACCATGCGCAGCGTCGAAGTTCGCGCCGCGTCTCTGTCCTTCATGGCCGTGGTTAGATCGGCGATGATTTGTTCTCTTAAGCTCATGTGTTTGCTCTCGGCCTCTCGCTTAGCAGTTGATTCTCAGATTTTCTTCTGCAAGACTCTAGCGCATTCGGCGTAACTCCGCTAAGATTCTGGCTGCACTACGTTAAGCTGCTTGCGGGTTACGGCTTTCCAGCCATCCTAATTAAAAGAGATGCTGTCCCCCAATTTCATCTTACAGGAGCGTTACCGCATCGTTCGTCTGCTGGGCGAAGGCGGCATGGGAGCTGTCTACGAGGCGATCGATCAGCGCGTTAGCTGTTTGGTAGCGCTGAAAGAAACGCTGATGGGCACTGACGAAGAGTCAAAGCAGGCATTCCAGCGCGAAGCAGCGTTGCTGGCGAACCTGCGCCATTCCGCCTTGCCGAAAGTAATGGATTATTTCAGCGAGGGCGAAGGGCTGTTTCTCGTCATGGAGTACATACCCGGCTATGACCTCGCCGAATTATTGGAGCTGCGTGGCAGTCCGTTTCCACAGGACCAGGTTTTACGTTGGGCTGATGAGCTGCTGAAAGTCCTCCAGTATTTGCACACTCGTCATCCGCCGATCCTTCATCGCGATATCAAGCCCGCTAATCTGAAGCTGACGAAGCAAGGCGAAATTTTCCTGCTCGACTTTGGTTTGGCCAAAGGCGCGGCCGGGCAGATGCCGACGATCAAAACGAGCAAGAGTGTGCGCGGGTACACGCCGGTTTTTTCGTCGCTGGAGCAGATTCATGGCAAGGGCACTGACCCGCGCAGCGATCTCTACTCGCTCGGCGCAACGTTGTATACGATGCTTACGGGACAAGCTCCCGTGGATGCGCCCACCAGATTCGCGGCCGCTGAAGACGAAGAAAAAGATCCGCTGGCCACAGTTCATCACCTTAGTCCGAACATTTTTCCCGCGATATCCGACGTCATTCTTCAGTCGATGGCCGTCCGGCGTCGCGATCGATTCAGTAGTGCCGCGGCGATGCGCACGGCATTGCGAGAAGCGGAAGCACAGTGGCTGCAAGCGAGCGAGCAACAGCGCAAAGCGCAAAAAGCCGAACCGGCCCGGGATAGTGAACACGAAACACGTTTGCTGGAAGAGTCAGAACGCCGCCGTCGGGTCAACGAGGAAGAACAACAGCGGCTCGCTGCTGAAGCTGAACAAAGGCGCATCGCAGAAGAGCAACGACAAGAAGAGAAGCGCCGGCTCGCCGCTGAAGCCGAACAACGACGCATCGCAGAAGAACGACAGCGTGACGCAGAACGTCGCCGTCGCCTCGAGGCTGAACAGCAGCGGATGGCGGAGGAACGGCGTCGAGAGGAAGAGCGTCAGCGGTTGGCGGCTGAAGCTGAACAACGACGCATCGCAGAGGAGCGACGTCGAGAAGAAGAGCGCCGGCTCGCGGCCGAAGCGGAACAAAGGCGCATGGCGGAGGAACGGCGTCGTGAGGAAGAGCGCATCAGGCGTGAACGCGAAGAGCCCACACTCGTTTCCGAAACAACGTTACCGGGCGGCGAACAATGGGGTCCATCGCACGACCTTTATCCAACTCAGCCGAGCATCGCGACAGAGGACATTCCGCGGGCGCTCGAAACGCCGCCGCCTAAACCGCCGGATGTCAAAACGATTCGGGTCACGCATCCGGAAATGAAACCGCGGCCCAGTGAATCGCTGGATCACATAACGACGCCTTCAATGCCCTCGTACCAAACTCACGCGACACCGCCGCGAAGCTCGGGCGGAAAAGTGATCGCGATCGTCGTGTCAATATTAATTGTCGTCGGCCTTTCAGTCGCAGGTGTCGTCTGGTACGTGATGTCGAGCAGCCAGACTGACACTGGATCAACATCGAAGCAGGACGCAACCGGCAAAAACAATACGCCCGCGAAAACTGTGACGCCGCCTGCGGGCATGGCTTATGTTCCCGGCGGAGACTTCACAATGGGCCGCGATGATGGGGACGAATACGAACGGCCGGCGCACAAGATGAATGTGAAGGCCTTCTTCATCGACACGCACGAAGTAACAAATGAAGATTATCGAAAGTTTATAGCCGCTACGAATCATCGCCTGCCGCCCGGTTGGGTGGGGAAGACCTATGTTTCTCCCGAGGAGGCAGACTTCCCGGTCAGAGGCGTGAACTGGGACGACGCCAACGATTACGCGAAGTGGGCCGGGAAGCGTTTGCCGACCGAAGAAGAATGGGAGTTTGCCGCGCGCGGCACAGATGGACGCCGCTATCCCTGGGGCAACGATTGGCGACCCGGACTGGCCAATGCGAACCACGCGAACAGCGGCACCGTAGCGGTTGGTCTATTCAAAGGAGCATCGCCTTTTGGCGCGGTCGATATGGTCGGAAATGCCTGGGAATGGACGGCGACTTCTTTGCAGGCATATCCAGGCGGTCAAATACCGCAGCAGTTGCCTCTCGCCTTGAAAGTAATTCGCGGCGGAACTTTCGAAAGCAACGAGAACCAGGCTACCTGCACCTATCGCCGGGGCTGGCCGGCGCGAGACGCCAAGACCTACAGCCAAACCGGCTTTCGTTGCGCGAAGGACGTCGGCAATTGATTTAGGCCCTGAATTATGAGCCCAGACTCTCGCGCGCAACAACTTTCTGACGAGTCGTCGAAGAACAACTAACAACATCCAGAGGACTTGATATGCATTACTTGAATTCAAAGCTCAAAAAGTTGGCGATGTGCCTCTTTCTTTCTTTCGGCGCTTTCACGATCTGTGCGGCCCAAAGCGCTGATCCACGAAAAGAAACCGAGCGGCCCGCGAATCCAACTGTCCGCAAAACTACGACACGAAGACCGTCAACTCGATCACCCACGCGCCGACCGACCGTCGATGATCAAGTCGAGGATGCGATCGACAAGGGCAACAAAGCGCGCAACGCCCGTCAATACGACGAGGCCGAGCAGCAATACCGCCGGGCGTTGCTGTTTCGGCCAACCGAAGAGCGCGCGTTTTCAGGGTTGGGGAACGTGTTTTACGATCAAGGACGCTACCCGGAAGCGGTGGCCGGCTATAAAGAAGCCGCCCGTCTGAATCCTGACGATCCTTATCCGCACTACAACCTCGGCCAGTCCTACTTCTGGGGACTGAAGCGCTACGACGACGCGATCGCAGCGTTCCGAGAAGCCGTTCGACTTAAGCCGGACTATGGGGACGCGATGAGCAACCTCGCCTACGCATACCTTCAGACGGAGCGTTACGACGAAGCCATCGCGGAGTATGGTCAGGCAATCCGCCTGAAGCCGAACGCGTCGGATCTCCGGATAAATATCGGCGTCTGTTACTATCATTTGAAGCGGTACGACGACGCGATTAGAGAATACCGGAACGCGATTAGCCTCGCGCCGGGAGACTCGATAGCCCATCAGGACCTCGCCAATACTTTCTACGATCTGAAGCGTTACGACGAGGCGAATCAGGAATACAGGGAAGCGATCCGTTTGAAACCTGACTACGCCGAAGCCCATGTGGGTCTGGGAAATATTTATTACAGCTACCTGAAGCAATATCAGAACGCAGTCGTGGAATTCAAGGAAGCAGTGCGCCTGAAACCGAATCTTGATTACGCGCATTACGATCTTGGACTGGCCTACGTCGTCCTGCGCGACAAGGACTCGGCCATGGGGCAATATCAGGAATTGAGGCGTATGAGTTCAAATTACGCCGACAAGCTGCTGGCGGAGATTAATAAGTAATTAGAGAAGAGGACATCTAATTGATATCCGGTAGTAGGAACAAGAAGCGTGGGACTGTTCGCATTCTTGCTTCGGTAGTTTTCTTGCTTAGCGTTTCCGGCTTTGCCCGACCGCAGGGGCCCGCAGGTGAAGGGCCGAAGCGAGGAGCCAGAGTACGTCCAGCGAACCCGGCGGTACATGGTTCCCTGAAAGCCTCACCAATTCTCCGACGGGTCGAGAGCGAGCTGCAGCAAGGGAACGAACAGCTTGATGCCCGGAATTACGCGGCGGCCATAAAGCATTATCGAATTGCCTCACAACTTAATCCAAAGGAGCCGCGAGCATTCTACGGTCTGGGGAACGCTTTTTATGAAAGCGCAAAGCATAACTCTCTGGAAGAAACGAGATTATTAGAGGAGGCTGTGCGCGCTTACAATCGCGCGATTCGTATCAGCCCCCTGTTTGTGGACGCACTGATCGGTCTCGGCGACACGTTTGACAGCCTGAAACGTTACCCAGAGGCGATTGCGGAATACAAGCAGGCCATCGCACTCAATCCTCAGAACGCGACGGCATACTATGACCTCGGTCTTACGCTCTACAGCCAGCAACGCTACGCCGAGGCGATCGAGAAATTTAAGCAGGCCATCGAACTCAATCCTTTTGCGGACGCATACTATAGTCTGGGTCTTACTTACTACGACCAGGAACGTTACCCAGAGGCGATCGAGGAATATAAGCAGGCCCTCGAACTCGATCCCCGGAATGCGGACGCACACCACGGTCTTGGGAACTCGTACGACGCGCAGCAACGCTACGTGGAGGCGATCGAGGAATATAAGAAAGCCATCGAACTCGAACCTCAGAATGCGACGGCGTACTATAATTTGGCTGACACCTACAACAAGCAACAACGCCATGCAGAAGCGGTCGAGGCATACAAGAAGGCCATCGAACTCGAACCTCAGAATGCGACTTCATACTATGGTTTGGGTCTTTCGTACTACGACCAGCGACTCTATCCGGAAGCGATTAAGGAATACAAGAAAGCCATCGAGCTCGATTCAAAGTTTTCACTGGCCCACTACGGGCTGGGACTTGCATACGTGTATACGAACAATAAGGCCGCAGCGATGGACGAATACGTCGCCTTGAAGGTTTTGAAATCCGAGTACGCCGACACGCTTCTGGCAGAGATTAATAAACAGTAGGTGCGAAACCTCGCGAAGCTTCGAACATGCTGGCCCCAAACACGATTTTGCAAAATCGTTATCGCGTGGTGCGTGAACTCGGACACGGCGGCATGGGCACGGTCTACGAAGCTGTGGACCAAGAGACCACTGCTGGGTGGGACCAAGATGCCGGATACCTGCGCTTGGCGGCTCGAGCCGGCCTCCACCCGGTCTCTCGCAACATCCTCATCGGGTTTCGTGTGGTGGCGGTTGCGCGGACTCCGTAGCCTTTTCACTCTTGCGGGCTTCAGCCGGAGCTCCTTCGTGCCTCTGCGTGATGTGCGAAAGGCCTTGCCGGTTCATCGCCCCGTCAGGGGCGAGATGTTTATAGTAACGATGTTCTCCAGAGAATTTCTGGCGAGCTCCGTCAGGAGCGGAATGTGAAGGATCATTTCGCTCCTGGCGGAGCTTCGTTAGCTATGTCAGCTTGGTTCTATAAATATCTCGCTCCTGACGGAGCTTAGGTCGATTTACTTTGGCTCGGTCTATAAACGTTTCACTCCTCGGAGTTGGCCTTCGTGAAGGTTCAGCGCGGGGCCAGATTAGATTGGATTTGGCGTGCTCTCATGCGTCCTTTGCGGGCTTCAGCGACTTAACCAGCATGGTGAGAAACGGAACGCAGCGATCGTAGTCAAGCGTGTAAAAGTTCAATCCGAGCTTGATGTTTTGGTAGTACTTAACCACATTTTCTTTGTAATACATCTCCGATGGCACGTGCCAGGCCTCTCGTCCCAACTTGGTTGCTAAGAACCATTTCTCCAGAAGCCGCGCGGCGCGCCCGTTGCCGTCCATGAACGGATGCACGTGAACAAAGACCAGATGAAGCAAGGCCGCGTGGTAAAACGTCCCAGCAACGTTGAGCGTGGAACTGCGCAACTGCTTCACTTCGGCGAACATTTGTCGCATTGCGCTCGGCACATGTTCCGACTCAAGCGCCGCATATTCCATTCCAGCACGACTGTAAACATAGACCATCTGCTCGCGGTACTTTCCCAGCGTTGACTTGCTAAGCAGCGTTGCGGCAAGCAGTCCGTGCGCGGTGAGAAAGTTCCTCTCGTTCAGCGCATGGGTCTGAGCAAACCGGTAAGCCGACTCGAGGTCTTCGATCTCTTTACGGTCTCTGGCCTTGAACTGAATTCGACGACCTCTGAACTTCGAGGCGAGATAACTGTTAACGTCAATCGGATTTCCTTCGATGTTCGAGGAATAAACCGCGGATACAGCGTTGGAGAAATCAATCGCCGGCAATTTGTTGGAAGAGACAAACTCGCGCCACAGGTTCCCGGCGGGTTTTTTGCCCAACTCTTTGAGCCACTGCTTCAAGTAGCGCTGGTCGGCAACGTTCATCGACTGCATGATAAGGTTTCCCGGCGAGTTGCGCTAATCTCACTCGCTTCAACTAACCGCTCGCCCATTCGACCTTGACAGATACCCTCGCAAATACCTTCCCGTGTGCGACGCTTTCACCTTCATGATTTCTTCGGGCGTCCCGGTCACGACTACATATCCACCCGCATCGCCACCTTCCGGGCCGAGATCGATGACGTAGTCGGCGGTCTTGATCACGTCGAGGTTGTGTTCGATGACGACGAGCGAGCCGCCGGCGTCGATCAGCGCGCGGAAGGCGGCCAGCAGTTTGTTGATGTCGTCGAAATGCAGGCCCGTCGTCGGTTCGTCAAAAATGTAGAGGGTCTTCGCTCCCGTGCGTTTTGAAAGGTGCGCTGCCAGTTTGATGCGCTGCGCTTCGCCGCCTGATAACGTCGTCGCCGATTGTCCCAGGCGCAAATAGCCGAGGCCAACCTCGTCCAGGACTCGCAAACGGTTCACGATGCGCGGCACTTCGCGAAAGAAGCTCATCGCCTCGCGCACGGTCATATCGAGCACTTCGTGCACGTTCTTCCCGCGATAGCGCACGTCCAGAATTTGCTGTTTGAAGCGCGTCCCTTTGCACTCTTCGCAGACTAGTTCGACGTCAGCCAGGAACTGCATCTCAACCGTGACAGCGCCGTCACCCTGACAAACTTCGCAGCGCCCGCCCGGAACGTTGAAAGAGAAATGCGAAGGATCGAAGCCGCGCGCTTGCGCTTCGCGCGTCCCGGAGAAGATTTCGCGAATCGCGTCGTACACTTTGATGTAGGTGACGGGATTCGAGCGCGGCGTGCGGCCAATTGGTGACTGGTCGACGAGGATCACGTCGTCGACGAGCGGTCCGCCTTCGAGTTTGTGAAACGCGCCGACGTGCCCCTGCCAGTCGCCACGCTGTTTCTTGAGCCCGGCGTAGAGGCATTCATGAATCAGAGTCGATTTGCCTGAGCCACTCACGCCGGTGATACAAACGAGCATGTCGAGCGGCAACTCCACGTCAATCGATTTCAGGTTGTGCTCGGTCGCGCCGCGCAAAGTCAGTCGACGTTTCTCAAACAGACGCCGTTGCTTAGGCTCTTTGATCTCAGCTTCGCCGCGCAAATAACGCGCCGTCAACGAGCCCGTGTCTTTCATCAAACCGGGAAAGTCGCCTTCATAGATAATGCGCCCGCCGAGTTCGCCGGCCGATGGTCCGATGTCCAGAATGTGATCGGCAGCGCGCATCATGTCTGCGTCGTGCTCAACCACCAGCACCGTGTTGCCAATGTCGCGCAAGTTGTGCAGCAGATTAATCAGTCGTTCGTTATCGCGCGGATGCAAACCGATCGACGGCTCATCGAGCACGTAAAGCGCGCCCACGAGCGACGAGCCAAGGTTCGTCGCGAGCTGGATCCGTTGCGCTTCGCCGCCGGAGAGAGTCGAGGCCAGACGATCGAGCGTCAAATAATCGAGCCCGACATCAACCATAAAACGCAGCCGCCGGCGAATTTCAAAGAGAATGCGATCCGCGATCGCGGTCTGCTCCGCCGAAAGCTCAAGCGAATCAAAGAACACCGCCGCGTCCTTAATTGAGAGCGAACAGACTTCCGGGAGCGTGCGCTTGTACACCTTCACGTCGCGCGCTTCCTGACGCAGACGCCCGCCGCCGCAATCGGGACACAACGTGTAGCCGCGGTACTTTGAAAGGAAGACGCGCACGTGCAGCTTGTATTTTTTCGTCTCGAGCCAGTCGAAGAAACCGCGCACGCCGGCCCAGTCGCCTTTGCCCTGAACTATCGCGCGTTGTTCCGCGCGCGATAGTTGGTTGAATGCAGCGCTCAGCGAGATCTTTTCCGACTTGCAAAAGTCGCGCAGCTCTTTCATTGCCCAGTCGTGTTGCGGCTTGGTCCACGGTTCAATCGCGCCTTCGTTCAAACTCAATCCCGGATTGGGAATAACTAGATCTAAATCCAAACCGATCGTGTTGCCGAAGCCCTGGCACGTTGGGCACGCGCCGTAAGGATTATTGAAACTAAACAGTCGCGGCTCGGGCTGCGCGTAGATCGTGCCGTCATACTTGCATTCAAATCTGTCTGAAAAGTGCAGCCGTCGCGGCTCCGCTTCGGCAGTCTCGATTACTGCAGTGCCGTGGCCTTCTCGGAAACAGATCTCGAGCGAGTCAACCAGGCGCTGGCGTAGATCGGGCCGCGCCGTCAAGCGATCGACGAGCACATAAACGTTTTCGAAATTTGGCAGGGTGTAATCGTCAGGCGAATGCAACTCGATCGTCTGGCCTTCAAAGAAAAGCCGCGAGAAGCCGCGCTGCATCAGACTCATGATGTGCGCGGTAATGACTTGACGCGGAGAAGGGGAGATGGGGCGACGCGGGGAGGATTGCTTTTTCCGGTTGTCGTGATCTCCGCGTCCCCGCGTCTCCCTGTCCCCGCTTCTCTGGCCGTCTCCGTTCTTCTGCGTTTCAGCGAGCCCGGCCATCGCGGGGAAAAGAACGAAGAAGCGGGTTCCTTCAGCGAGCGCGCTCAACACTTCGTCCGCAACGGACTCGGGCGAGTCGCGATACACTTCACGACCGCAGGCGCGACAAATCGTTGTTCCCACGCGCGCGTAAAGCAGGCGCAGGTAATCATAAATTTCTGTTTGCGTGCCAACCGTCGAGCGCGGATTGCGCGTTGAGTTCTTTTGCCGGATGGCGATCGCGGGTGCGATGCCGCGCACTTCATCAACGTCGGGCTTGTCCATTCGCTCCAGAAACTGGCGAGCATAGGCGGACAGTGATTCAACGTAGCGTCGCTGGCCTTCGGCGTAAATCGTGTCGAAAGCGAGCGACGATTTGCCCGAGCCACTCACGCCCGTGACCACCGTCATCTGGTTAATCGGAATCGAGAACGAGATGTTCTTGAGATTGTTAACGCGCGCGCCGCGAACTTCGATGGCTTCTTCAGGCATAACTCAAATCACGCCGCCGCCGCCACACAGTTAAGATTCGGAGGCCTTCGGCAAACTTTAAATGATAGCGCGATTCGCCGAGAAGACGAAACCGCGAAGCTACACTACAGCTCGGATGACAGCGTGCTGTAACATCCGAGGCGACAATTAGCCTTGCGCGGTCGCGTTACACGGTGTAATACTGAGTTCGGAGACAGCCAATGACGACTCAGACAGAAGAACAAGAGATGGCTTTCGTGGAAGTCCTCAGAGACTATGAAGATCGCTGGATTGCGATAATAGAGTCTGGCGGTACCGAGACCATTGTCGGCAGCGGCCGTGATGCGATCGAAGCTCTTTCTGACGCCAAGGCCAAGGGATTCGAAAACGGCATTCTGTTCAGAGTCCCGCCATTCAATACAACCTTTATTCCGCTAATGTCGCAGTCTGTAAACTGCGCGTGAGTTGACCTCGAATCTTGCGCGCTCTGGCATCCGTGATAGACTAGACCCGTCATGATTGAAGAAGCCATAAGCGAAAACGAATTGGCTTTCCTGAAGCAGCTCGAACAACACGAGAACGAGTGGGTCGCCTTCATCCAAGAAGATGGAGCGGAGACTGTCGTCGGCAGCGGCAAGGATGCTGTTGAAGCTAGCCGCGCAGCAGAAGAACGAGGTTTTCCAGACGCTGTGCTAATGAAAGTACGACGTTTTAACAGGGGCCTTATTTCTCCCAGTGCATCTTAGGTTCCGGGCGGCTCACCTCAACTCTTGAGCGAGAACGGTCAAAACAAATCTTATAGCTCTCGAAGAATCCGGCTTGTCCCAGAATGGCATCGACACCTTCTGACTCTGTAAAGCCAGCTTCGATCTTTATGCGATCCGGAAAGTCTTGAAGCTGAAGATCGAGTATATGCATGTAAGCCTCAACACTACCCGCGATTCCATCAAACTCCTTGTACCGACCGGCTTCTACATTCAGTCCCAAATCCCTGCCGATGGAGGCATGGAAGAGACACTCATCAGAGCCAGAATCCACCAAACAGACAACCTGCTTATGCCTCGCCCCATTAAACAGAGTCACCTGCAGCATCGGCCGCTTGATCCAACGTTTTCGTGGTATCGTGTGATCGGGAACTTTTCTGTAGTCAAAACTCTTGGATTTCATTTGGACAGACCCTTTATCAATAGTATGGACCCGTTTTTCGCCGGATCGCTTTCGCGTCTGCTACTAAAGCATGCATCGAAGGCTAGACAAGCGTATACAAAGAGACCGCCTAAGTCTCCCACGAAATTTCAACCGATTTACCAGCCGAATTATCTGCTTAAAGGTGAGAGTACTATGCTTCATTAGTGAATCGCTTTATGACTGGGTGTGTCCGGAGGGATTCGACCATCATCTTCTTTTGTTTCGCAATGTTCCCGGCCTTCTTCTTCTCCTCAATCCAGAGGTTGTTTGCGTATTTTTGACATTGCTTCCGCCAGTCAATGAGGAAAGCCTTGCCTCTGGCTTCTTCCTCCTCAGCACGCTGCTTTACGATTTCGAACTGCTGTGAAACGATCCACACGAGCGGCCACTGCCAATACTTGCCGTATTGAGTCTTGATCAGCTCAATAGGCCTTTGAGAAGTAACGGACTCCGGCGCGAGTCTTAATACGCAATAGATGAGGGCCACGACGTGCTTTGGATCATCAAGAACCAGTCGTTTGAAAAGCCTCTCAGCAAGAAGCACACGTGAAAGAAAGTCAGCAGCCTTGTCGAGTGACGAGGGCAAGGCTTTTTCGTAAGACTGACCAAGTTTCTCAACCGAGAATACAGTTGTGCCTTTGGGACTCGGAAGAATAGGGGCCAGAAAGAGCTTCGTGATTTCTTCATTTTTCTCCGCCATCTCAAATGGGAGCATCAAGAGAGTAGCAGTGAACAGAGCAGCGTCGGTATGAAGTTGGGTTTCTTTCGAGGTCGGGGTTTATTCTTTCTTTTTCGCGCGCTCATCGAAATGGTCTCCGTTTGGGTTCTTAGGTCGTGCACTACAAGTGTAAGCGCAAGCTTGGTGAGGTGACAATTTCTCTTAAAATGCCGCGGGCAACAAAGGCGGGCCTGCCGAGAGCAAGCGGAATCGCAAGGGGCCCACGCAGAGGGCGGCAAGGTGAAAGCCTAATGAGAGCGAAAAGCGCGAAACGTGTAGTGTCTGCGTTCGCTCTAAGGAAGGTAGACCATTATCTGACACTCCATATGACTTCGCGTTGTTGACATTCGTTCCGCTCACCGCGCAAAATGCTCCCCGCAATGAAATCTCCTCGATTCCTTTTACGTGGATTTCGCCGGCCTCGCGAGGTCGCATCGCTAGCGCTCGGCAAGCTCGAGCGGCAGGTTTTGGACGAAGCCTGGCGTTGCGGAGAGGTCACCGTGCGCGAAGTTTACGTCGCCTTTGGCGAGGGCGTGGCTTACACGACGTTGATGACCACGCTCGATCGGCTCTACAAGAAAGGGCTGCTCGCTCGGCGCAAAGATGGTCGCGCATTTCTTTATGCGCCGGCGCTTTCGCGCGAGGAGCTTGAGCACGGAATCAGAGCAGACGTCATCGACGGTTTGCTTGGGCATGGCGCGGAAGGCGTCGAGCCCGTTTTGGCCTGCATTGTCGAAACAGTAAGTGAACGTGATCGCGAATTGCTCGACGAGTTGGATCGTTTGGTAAAGGAGAAGAAGCGCGAGTTGCGGCGTCAAGACTGACTTATATGTACGAGCTACTGGGAATTTGTCTGATATTAGCCGCGTTGTTCAGCATCAACGCTTTGGTTTCGTTGGTGGCAGCGACGTTATGGCGTCTGTTTGCCGCACCTGCGCGCCGCTGGTCCGCGCACACTCAGGCGAGGATTCTTTTCACCATGCGGGTTGGTCCACCCGCGCTCGCGGTGCTGTCCGTGTCGGCGCTATTGATTCCTTCATACCTTGCCTACGAGCCTTACTCAACCACGGAGATCGTCGGCAAGAAGCTCGCTGTGCTCGCGCTCGTCTCGGCAATTGGCGTCGCATTCGCACTCTGGCGGGGCTTGAAATCCTGGTTTGTCACCCACAAGCTGCTGCGAGAGTGGCTTGAAGGCGCGGAAGAGATTCGCATCGCTCAGATTAATATTCCCGCCTTTCGCATTCAGCATCCATTTCCGGTGATTGCGGTCGTGGGTTCAGTTCGACCTCGGTTGTTCGTTGCCAGCCGCGTGCTTGATTCGCTAAGTGATGAAGAGATGCTTGCGGCCATGGCCCACGAATGTGGGCATCTTGCCGCGCGCGATAATCTGAAACGGGTATTAATGAGGGCGTGCCGGGACATATTGACGATTGTGCCCTGCGGCCGCTCGATGGATCGTGCCTGGGCGGAAAACGCAGAAGCCGCGGCGGACGAGTCTGCGGCCAACCGCGGCTCGGTGGTGGCTCTTAATCTCGCTTCGGCATTGATCGAAATCGCCCGCATGGTTCCAACGGGTGCGCGGGCAACAATGCCTTCAGGCGCATTCATTCTCGGTGATGAAGCGGCCGGCGTTATGGGTCGCGTAGAGCGGCTCGTTGCTCTGGCCGGTAGCGGTAGGCGTCAACCGAAACCAAGGTTCATCTCGTGGGCCGCAAGAGGTACGATGGTTGTTTTGCTAATCGGTTTGATCTTCACTTTGACAAATACGCATGCGCTCGCATCGCTTCATGTCACCATGGAGCGCATTGTTTACTTGCTTCGCTAGCATTCCTTTTCTAGAAAAAACGAACCCAATTCCACCGCAGCCCCAGATTCCCTGGGAAGTACGAGCATTGGTAGTAGTGCAATAACAACGTTATCATCCTGACCCCAACGCATCGCGAAACAACTCGATATTCAAAGATCCTAACCGGTTTTGTGGAGAGCATCATGATCTCAAACACTTCGACAGCACGGCGAGTCTTAGCCAGCGCGGTTTGGCTACTGTTACTCCTGGTTTCGATGGCTAACGCGCAAACTCCGCAAGGCGCTCTGGTCGGAACTGTCAGTGATACGAACGGCGGTCGGATTGCGGGAGCCACCGTTTCTGCGCAAGCTGTTGGGTCGTCTCTAAAGCGCGTAGCGGCCACGAATTCCGCCGGGGAGTATCGAATGGAAGGTCTGCCGCCGGGCGATTATCGAGTCACCGTGACCGCAATGAATTTCTCGTCAATGACGTACGTAGTAAGACTTGCGGTTAATTCTTCTCCCACAGTTCAAGTCGTCCTGAAACCAGGAGCAGTTACCGCGACCGTACAGGTTCCAGATAGCGGGTCGTCGCTCTATTCTCAACCCCTTGAAACGACGAGCAGCGTGCAGAAGACGGTAATCGCGAAAAAGGATCTCGCCAACATTCCGCTGGCCCACCGCAGCTTTGCGAACATCGCTTATCTAGCTCCGATGACTCAACCCGTTGAACCTTCAGATCCAACGAAGGCGCGCATCACGGCTGTCGCCTTTGGCGGCAGCTCAGGACTCAATCTCGATCTTTCTGTAGATGGCGGCGACAATAACGACGACTACATCGGAGGCTTTCTCCAAAATTATTCGCCGGACGCTATGCAGGAATTCGTGGTGCGTACCTCACAGTTCGACGCTGATACTTCGCGGACGAACGGCGGTTCCGTGATCATCAGCACGCGGCGCGGCACCGATCAATGGCACGGAGACTTTGGTTATTATTTGCGCGCGCGAGCGTTCAATGCGCGCAACAAGCTGGATAATCCTGAGCCGAATCCGAAGCAGCCTTTCTCACGACATAATGGAATCGCGGCTTTCGGAGGCCCGCTTAAGACGGGCAAGCTGTGGTTCTTTTCCTCGCTGGAATACGTGCACGAAAACGCGAGCATCGCGTATAGCGCGCTCAGTCTCAGCGAGTTCAACGCCCTCGCTCGATTGGCATCGATGGGATTGATCCCCGGTGTGCGATCGATTGACGTGCCGACTTCAGTGCCGGTGCCGTTTCGCGACGTGTTGTTCTCAACCAGAGTCGATTGGTTTCAGTCGGCGCGGTCACAATGGTTCGTGCGCGGCTCTCTCGATCGGAATCACACACGCAACGATTTGATTCAACAAGCCACGCTGCCTTCCACAGGCTCGTTCACGCGCTCGAACTACTACAGCTTTCTTGTCAACAACCAGTTTCAGTTCAACTCGAAGTGGCTCGGCACGCTAACGTTCCAGGCCAGCGACTTTCATCACACTAAAGACAGAAATTCACATCTTGGGTTGGCGCTGGCTTTTCCCTTCAGCACGACCGCGATCACGACTTCCGGTTTTGAAACCTTCGGCGACAATCAATTCGTCACCGGCATAACCGCGTTTCCGATTCGACGCGATCAACGAAAGTATCAGTTTCGTTACGACGTCGCCCGCGTCGGCGGCAAGCATACTATCAAGTTTGGCGCGAACTTCATCTACGAGCCGGTGCTTAGCGGCAGGTTGTCTGATGATGCCGAAACTCTGGCTGTATTACCGGAAGAGCCCAGCTTTTACGTAGCGAATCCAGCGGACTTCACCGCGGACTTAGCTGCTGAAAGCGAGTTCATTCCTGCGAGCAACGGCACTTTTTCCCAGAGCGTGAAGAGGCTCGGTCTCTATGTTCAGGATTCGTGGCGGGTGCGTCCGAGCCTCACCTTGAATCTTGGATTGCGTTACGACACGACTTTTGGATTGTTCCGCGCCTCGGGACGCAATCAGGATCAGAACCCAGCGGTCATCACGCTCAACGCTCTGCACATTCCCCTCTCGCCGGGCATCCCGCACGACTATCGCCGCGCTTTTGCTCCGCGTTTGGGCTTTGCCTATTCGCCTGGTCGCTCGACAAAGACGGTAATCCGCGGGGGCGTTGGTTTGTACTATAATGATCTAAATCAAAACGGATGGGTTGATGCTTTTCGCGCGGTCAACGAGCCTTTCAGCGGCTTACTTGCGCCTGACGAGCAAGGGGCAGTGATCGATCCAAACTACCATACGCCGTATGCATTGCAGTTCAGCTTCGGTGTCGAACGGGTGCTCAGCCCGACGTGGCGACTGAACATTCATTATGAGCACCAGCAGGGCGTGCATCAGTACCGGCGCTATGAATACGTTAGCGACTTTACTCTGCCCGCGACGGCACCAAGCATCTCTCTTTTCCGCACTGACAATCGATCGCGTTATGACGGAGTGGCGTTTCAAGTACAGCACAGCTTCGCGAAGCGCTTTGAACTTTCCGCGCACTATACTCTGTCAAGCGCGAAGACCTGGGGAGCGACAGTTGGCGAGTTGGCTGACTACGTTAACGGAGTGAGTGATGTGCGCCGAGCTTTCGGCCCCGGAGACTTCGGTCCGGCGGGCGAAGACGTCCGGCACAGGTTTGTGCTCGCTGGGACTTTGCGTTTACCGGGAAAGGTTGATCTGATAACTCTTTCGCAATTCGAAAGTGCGCGTCCTTACACGCTCGCCACTCCCGAGGACTTAAATGATGATGGACTGGATTCAAACGACCGCGCGGTGGTCAACGGCATCCAGACTTCTCTCGATCAATTTCGCGGCACTCCGTATTATCAGATCGATCTGCGTGTGAGCCGTGATTTTCATTGGGGAGAGCGCGCCACAATCAAGCCATTCGTTGAGTTCTTCAATCTTCTGAACCGAACGAATCCGGGAAACAATTTCATTCCAGATCTCGGCGCCCTGCCCGTTCCGGCAGGCGAACTCGACAACGCGACGCACATTTGCCTCAATTCGGCTTGCACGGTCACAAAGCCGATTCGGAGTTTGCGAGATCTAAGAGTGCCGGCTGGAGCGCTCGGCGATTTCTTCGGACCAGGAACGACCGTCGGCATTCCCTTCTCAGCGCAACTTGGTGTTCGGCTAAGTTTCTAAGTCTTCACGACCGCATGGCCGCCGCGACTAGCGGTCGATGCAGCCAAATAAAAATGATCGCGCCGATCAGTTGCAAGGCAATTCCGAAAACGGCCAGCACTACCGGCGAGTAGTTCGTGTTCTGAGTTAGACCCGTTCGTTAGCTTTCAAGAAACACTACGAGCGCTGGTAGTAGTCGGTTTCAGCAGTTAGTCTCTCCGGGTATTTCAAACCGTCATGGGTTTCTTCCAATTCTCTAAAGGGACCAGCAACTATGCGCATCGCTTTCAAACAAATCGCAGGGTATTCCGTTGCGATACTGGCATTGACCGCATCATTTGCTTCGTTGTCGCCGAGGGCCGTTGCTCAGCAGTCGTCGCAGGGATCAATAACCGGCACAGTTAAGGATCAAGACGGCGCCAACGTGACTGGAGCGGAGGTGGCGCTCGTGCATTCGCAGCAAGCGGTTCTGCGTACGACAGTTACTGATGCGAGTGGCCATTTCAGTTTTGACAATGTTGCGGTTGGGTCTTACGAGATCAGAATCACGCGAGCAGGCTTCAGCACTCACCGCGTGTCTGCGCAGGTAAGCGCCGGGAAAGCTGCCGAGCTCAACATCACTCTCGAACTAGCTGCGCTTAGTTCACAAGTCACCGTGACGGCGGAGACCGGCCAGGCACAGGACAAGGAGCGAGTGCCTCAGGCGGTAAATATTATTTCAGAAAAGGCGATTGAGCAGCGCACGACTGCGGTCCTCGCGCAAGTAGCGGACGAGGAAGTTGGCCTTAGTCTGCAACGCACCAGCCCAACCATCGCGGGAATTTTTGTGCGCGGCCTCGTTGGCAACAAAGTCGCTGTTTACGTCGATGGCGTGCGCTACACCACCTCAGCGATGCGCGGCGGGATCAACACGTTTCTCGATCTAAACGACGCGAGTAACTTCCGTGCGGTAGAAGTTTTGCGCGGGCCAAACGGGGCCCAGTATGGGTCGGATTCCATCGGTGGGACGGTCCAGCTTGTTTCGCGTACGCCGGATTTCGGTTACGCCAAGCCCGCGATGCATGGCGAAATCAACACGTCCTTCACGAGCGCGGATCTCTCGTTTGGCGGCAACACGCTGCTTGCTTACGGTACGCGCCGTCTTGGATTTCTCGTCAACGTGGCCAGCCGCCGCGTGAACACGCTGCGGCCCGGCAATGGTCTCGATCCTCACGCCGCAGTTACTCGTTTTCTTGGTTTGCCTTCTAACGTTTTCGGCAATCGTTTGCCGGACACGGCGTTCACGCAATACGGCGGTCTCTTTCGCCTGAGCTACGCGCCTGATTCGAATCAGCAGTTCACGCTTCATTACCAGCGTGGACAGCAGGACGCTGGTAAGCGTTATGACCAGACGCTGGGCGGCGACGGCAATTTGATCGCCGACCTGCGTAATCTAATGAACGATTTCTTCTATGGGCGTTACCTCAAACAAGGCGCGGGCATTTTTGATAATGCCTCGATCAGTTTTTCCTACAACGCGCAACGAGAGGAGCGAGTGAATCAGGGTGGGCAGGGGAATCCAAACGGAGATATTACGCACCAGTATGAGCGCACCCAGGTCTTTGGTGTGAGTGGTTTTCTGGATAAGCAGCTCGGCGATCGAAACACATTCCTGGTCGGCAGTGATTTTTATCGAGAAACAGTCAGGGCGCCGTCATTCACGGTCAATCCGGTCGCTGGTACTTCAACTTTGGCGCGGCCTCGCGTGCCCGATGGCACTCGCTATATTAACTTCGGCGCTTACGCGCAAGACGTCTATGACGCAATTCCCAACAAACTGCGTTTCAGCGGCGCGTTGCGATTCAACGCGGTTTCATACGATTCGCGAGCCGCGAACAGTCCACTTGTCGCAGGCAAGCCATTGTGGCCGGACGACAGTTTGCAGGCCCATGATTTTTCGGGTCGAGTTGGTTTTGTCGCCACCCCGGCAAGCCCCGTAAGCATCGCTTTCAACTACAGCCGTGGTTTTCGCGCGCCGAACATCACCGACCTCGGCACGCTTGGCTTGACCGGCGATGGGTTCGAAGCTGACTTCAACAGCGCTTCGGCGTTGGGTGGAATTATCGGAACCACCGCTGGAAGTGATGCCGTGTCGACTGGCATTTCCGTGATGCGACAACGCTCGGAAGTTAGTAACAACTTCGATATCGGCTTTCGCTATCGGAGCAAACGCTTCGACACGGGTCTGACCTGGTTTCTAATCGACATCAATGGCGCGATTGTTAAGCAGGCGCTGATCCTGCCTGCCGGCTCTGTCGGCAAGTTGCTCGGCGATCAGCCCATCACCAGCCAAAATGCCAACGGCACCGTATTCGTAGCGCTCTCGACGGCGCCTGTATTGATCCGCGCAAACTTTTCCGACGCCCGCATTCATGGCCTGGAATACACGTTCGAGGCGCGTCCGCATCGTGATTGGAGCTTTGCCGGCAACTTCACTTATGTCCACGCAAAAGACAAAGCCACTGGATTGCCGCCTAACATCGAAGGCGGCACGCCAGCGCCCACTGGCTTTCTGCGATTGCGGTACGCGCCCACCGGCAAGCAGTTCTGGATCGAAGGTTACTCGACTCTGGCCGATCGGCAGAGCCGTCTCTCGTCGCTCGACCTCGGGGATCGACGCACTGGCGCCACCCGCTCGCGTGGGCAAATCGCCAACTTCTTCAATCGCGGAGCGCGTGTCCGCGGTCTTATCAGTCCCGGGCCGGACGGAATATTCGGCAACGCCGACGACCGTTTGATCCCAACGGGCGAAACGCTCGCGCAGGTTCAGAACCGCGTGCTTGGCAGCGCCACGTCCGCGCCGCTGTTCGATCACATACCCGGTTATGGCTTGATCAATGTGCGTGCTGGATTTCGCTTGGGTGAGCGGTCAGAGATCTCAATTGATTTTGAAAACATCACAGACCAAAACTACCGCGGCCTGGCATGGGGTATAGAAGGTTCGGGACGCAGCGTTACGGCGCGGTACAAATTCCGGTTCTGAAGTTTTCCTGAGGCCGTGATCATTGGAGCGGGGACTCGTCACCCCTCCAAACGTATTCTAAGCTGACGCGCTTTGATCATTGGGCACAGGTTTTCACCCCGGAGGGGTGAGATGTTTGTAGATCGCGGCGCAATAACCCTCCGGCTCCGTTCGAAGGAGCGGAATGATTCTCGAGTAGTAAAGAGAGTCTAGTTGTGTTCCGCTCCTTCGAACGGAGCGAGCGGTGAGGTTGTGCTCGAGTCTATAAACATCTCACTCCTACGGAGTGAAACCCTCAGATTCCTTGTTAGACATCATTATTCCGCCAGACCCCTGGTTTCTGCTTTACGCTGCCGGCGAGTCCTCAAACGGCAAATCAGGTTGCACGGCTGCATCGCGGCTCACAACGTAGAGGCGCATCACGAACCACAGAATCACGAACGCGATCCCGATCCAAATGAGGGTCCAAAAGATCGCGGGGATGCCGGTAGCATTTGCCATGTTCGTCGCATCGGTGGGCACGCTTGGTGCGAAAGGCGTTGAAAGGAAGAAGACGGTTTTTAGATCGAGCAGAGCGTTCAAAACGCATTGCACGGCGAGAAAACTAACGAAGAACGAAGCCACTCGCGGGCCGGCAAATCTTGCGAGTGCAATCAGTCCGGCCGCCAACATCGTGCCGGCGATTAGCGTAAACGGAATTCCAGAGAACGCTCCTGACCAAAGCGGTTTGAATAGACCGTAGATCAGAGTCAAACCAACGATCAGCACCGCCGATCCGAGCAGCACGATTCGCGCGGCAATCGCTTTTCGTATCAATACCAACAAGAGCGCGCCAAAAGCCATCGAGCCGAGATATCCGGCGCTCGCTACCAATACCTGGGAAAAGAATCCGCCCTGCGTGGTGTAAGTTTCGCCGCTCGCGTTCATCGCCACGCTCAGGCTCTGCACGGAGTTGCCGGTTACGAGTGCCGCCAGCGCGTGCCCGCCTTCGTGAATAAACGTCACGAAGATGCGGAACGGATAAGTCAAAACTTCGGCAAAGGGAATGAACCATAGCGCGATGGAGATTGCGGCGGCAAATAGCAAAGCAGTTGCCTGCGGGCGAGCGTCGTGTGAAATACTTACTTTCATTTTTACAACTCCCGTGATCAAGTTCCCGGCTGTTTGGCTGTTCGCCTAACGGCTCACCGGCATAAACGTGAAACAAACGGACGATGTTCCCTGATCCTTGTTTCGCTTAGGCATTCCTACGGTAATCACCCGATTTTCCGCCCGTCTTACTCTCGAGCCGAATGTCTGTAATCGTGATCGCTTTGTCGAGCGCCTTGCACATGTCGTAAACAGTAAGCGCGGCAATCGCCACGGCGGTCAAGGCTTCCATCTCGACTCCGGTTTGCGCGTTCGTCGAAACTTCGGCTTCAAGATAGACGCCGGCTTCGTCAATTCTCGCCTGAACATCGACGTGCGTTAACGGCAAGGGGTGACAAAGCGGGATCAGATCGGCCGTGCGCTTTGCGGCCATGATGCCCGCGAGACGCGCGGCTTCCAGCGGATCACCTTTAGGCGTTCGATGTTCGCGGACGGCGACGAGCGTGTCTGCGGACATCAGCACGCGCGCGGAAGCGACGGCGCGACGAGCAGTGGTCGACTTCGCGGTCGTGTCAACCATCTTCACGCGGCCCTGTTCGTCAATGTGACTCAGTTCGCTCATTTGTGGGCTCAACTGAAGAATTGAAACGCAAAGGACGCAATGGCTCTCGCAAAGGACGCAAAGGAAATTCAAAGCTTGTTTACGACTCTTCGGATTCCGTCTTTCATGTGCACGCCATTGAAGTTAAGAAGAAGGCCCAGTCGTAAATCTGACAACCTAAGATAAGTCAAAACCTGCGCAAGGTGAATGTCGGCGAGCGCTTCTACTGATTTGACCTCTATGATTAGTTTGCCCTCGACGAGCAAGTCCAACCGATAACCGCATTCAAGTTGGACAGAATGGTAAATGAGAGGAAGGGGTTTTTGCGCTTCCACATGAAGGCCTGACTGGGCCAACTCATAAGCCAGACTCGCCGCATAGGCTGATTCGAGAAGTCCGGGTCCCAACGCAGAATGGACCCGCATGGCGCTTCCGATTACAAGTTGTGAAAGTTCATTCTCAGTCATCTTCGCGCCCTTTGCGAGAACCCTTGCGTTCTTTGCGTTTAAATCGGGCCCCGAGTTTCGCTCAACGCCGCATGCACAATCAACGTATTCCCACCCAACAGAACCTCGTCCGACACTAGCTCCTCAGTCCATCTTTCCTTTCGTTTCCGTTTTGGCGTGAACCGCGCGACCAGTCTGATTAGGAAAGCGATGGGCCAGTAGAGCCATAGACGCGCCTTGGGTTTGTCGCGATAAAGCCGCACGATTTCGAAGCCGCTTTCTTCGAGCGTGTAGCGCAATTCCGAATAGCCGATCGGGTTCACGTGCAGAGCCATCTCGCCCTTGCCCTGAAACTGTTCGCGATAATTCGCCACCTGCACGCGCGTAATCGGCTTGAAGTGAGACGTGTAACCATGAAACAACCACTTCAGTCGTTCTTCGACGTTCAGGATATTCGGCACGCTCGTGATCAGATGTCCACGTGGTCGCAGCACGCGCGCAAACTCGCGCACAGCCTGCTGCGGATTCTCGATATGCTCAAGCCCTTCGACGCACGTGACGTAATCGAACGCAGCATCGGGGTAGGGAAGAGTGGCGCTGAGGTCGCCCTGCTTGACCTCAACGTTCGGAAGCCGAAATATTTCCGGGTAAAGATCACAACACTGAACCTCGAATCCAATTTCGATCAGACGCGCGGCCAGTGCGCCTTCACCCGCTGGCGCATCGAGCAACTTGCCGGGCGGCAAATCTTGCAGGACACTCACGACGGTGTCATGAACCGCCTGATGCGCCATCGGCATCGCCGTTGACTGCCCGTCGTTGGTCTTGATAACGGTTTTTGTTGTTGCGCTCATCACAAGGTGCGCACTTCAAACTCCGGGCAAGCGCACGATCTTCACAGGCGTGCCGGCTTCCAGCGTCTTCATTGATGTTGGCACGATTACGAGTGCGACTGCATGGGCGAATGAAACGAAATCCGAAGACCCGCCCCACTTCAATGGCTCGGCGAGTAGTTGGCCGTTCTCATTTGTTTTCAGTTTGGCCGGCAGATAACTCTCGCGTTCCACATTTCCTTTCACGTTTCGTGCCAGCACCGCCCACTCCTCAACCATCGTCGGCTCTCCCGCTCCCTGCATCATCAGCAGCGCGGTGCGCACGAAGAGATTGAACGTGACCGAAACTGAAACGGGATTGCCGGGCAGACCAAATGCGAGCGTGCCATTTGGCAAGCGCGCAAAGACCGTGGGCTTGCCGGGACGTAACGCAACTCGTTCGAAAAGGATTTCCGCACCCAACTCTTTCAACGCGGTCTTGGTAAAATCGTAAACGCCCATCGACACGCCGCCCGACGTTACGAGCGCATCAGATCTCTCGGCGGCTTCAGTAATCTGGCGTTTCAAAACTTCAGTGTCGTCACTGGCCAGCGGCAGACGCTCGACCACCGCTCCCGCCAACTCCGCATACGCGCCGATCGAATAGTTGTTTGAATCGCGAATCTGATCGCGGCCGGGTTGCTGATTAACCGCCACCAACTCGCTGCCGGTTGCCAGCACGGCAACGCGCGGTTTGCGGCCAACCATCACGGTTGCATATCCAAATGACGCGAGTGCGGCCATCATTGCGGCGTTGATTGCTTCTCCTCTACACAAAACGATCTCGCCCGCTTTGATCTCGCTGCCGCCCTTGACGATTGATTTGCCAAACTCGACCGGCTCAAGGATCTCGACAGTCCTGCCGTTGTCGACCTCGCGGGTCAGCTCAACTTGTTGCACGCTGTCCGCGCCCGCGGGTACCGGCGCGCCAGTCATGATGCGAACGGCCTCACCCGCATTCATCTCGTGATGCCACCCACGCCCGGCCGCTGATTCGCCAACGATGCGCAAACCCGACGGCGCGCTTCGCACATCAGCAGCGCGTACCGCATAGCCATCCATTTGCGATCGATCGAAGGGCGGCAGATCGGAATCGGCGACGACGTCTTCGGCGAGAACGCGCCCCAGCGCATCCGCGAGGGCAACAGACTCCGCCGACAGCGCATTCGTTTTGTTTTTGACTATTTCAATTGCTGCGGTGACAGGAATCACTGTGTTTGGATCTCTTCAATCGCAAATTGGAAATCGCAAATCAAAATGCAAAAACGGCTGCCAATCATTTTACATGAAAGGCAGCCGCTGCGAACCCACCCGCTAACCCCGACCGATCGGGGTGGTCTGACTATGGCCCACACTCTGAGTTGGTGTGCGTGACCACGGTGCCAAAGCGCCGTTGATACTCAGCCGCGGTGACGAACGAGCAAACCATCCCGCGATAGTTGCCCGGCTCGCGATTGTTCAGGACGTTCAACCAGAAGTCGTAGCCACCCTGGTCCCTATCGCGTCTGAGATAGCCGAAGTATTCCATCAGGACGAACGCGCCGTTGTATTCGCGCTGCCTGAATGAATCGGAATCGACCAGGCCTCGCAATACCTGCGCGCGCGTTCCACCCTGGTTGAGTAACTCGATCGCCTGCTGGCGTTCTACGACTGAGAATGAACCGGCAGTATCGAACAGGCGGTTGACGAATTCGGCGTTCGAAAGCGTCTTCGGATATTGCTGTTGGAAATCAGCACGCTGGACCCACTCGTTGGTAAAGGTCACCTTGTTGGTTTCCAGTTGCGCTCCACCCACCAGGTAACTGCGGTCGGTCGAGTATTCCGCAAACGAAATCTGCCGACCTAAAGCCGCACGGTAAAGACCGAGCAGATAGCTGCCTGACTGCTGGAACTCATCAGACATGAAGTAAGCAGCGCTGACTTCCCTGCGTCTTTGCCGCAGACAGTTGGCATCGCTCGCGCAGCGATCAAGCTGATCGGTCCAATAATTCAGACCGTCAGCGTCAGGCTCGCGTCCGAGGAAGTCCAGGTATTGCTGCCGGACGAAGAACCCGTTGCTGTCGATGGGATTGACAGTCTGCGTCGCATCGGCAGTAGCCGTAAAGACCGCATCCGTCTGGTCCGCGACGAGCGAGAACGAACGCTGCCCAGGACTGAAACTGAAGTTGGCGCGCTCCGGCGTTACCGTGTAGAACGTGTTGGTCGCAACGTTTTCAAACGAGTAGTTGCCGTCACTGTTAGTGATCGCGCGAGCCGGAGTCCCACCCGAAAGTGAAAGCGCAACTCCGCCCAACGGCTGGCCATCGCTGGTAACGATGCGGCCACTGATCCTCGCGGGCGCCGCGGTAGGCGCGTTGGTGTTTAGAGCCACCACAAATGGTGACACGCTGGTGGTCACCGCGCAGATCGTCTTCGTGCCGAAGTTCGAACTGCTCGTGCGATTGACCAGCGTAACTGGTTCGCCGTGCAATAGCCGCAACCGCGAGAACGTAGCGAAATCGGTTGAGGCAGGCATCGTGACGCAGGTCGTCACGTTGCCGGTAAAGGTGGCCGTGGTTGAAATATTCAACTCCGGACAACTAGTGCAGTGTGTAAATCCGGCCGGCAGCGTTTGGCCCGGCGCGTCGACGACGGTCGTACTTCCGGGCGCCGTGACGTTCGCATATTTGACCGTCGTGTCGCAGAAGTTATTTAGGATGTTTGAACCAGAGCCCGTGGCCAGCGTCTCGCTGTCCTGCACCGTAACCGTAAACGAACTGGTGGTAGGGCCGTTTGTACCCACAACATTGACGGTCGTAGTGCCGATGCCGAAGAAGGAACCCGAAGCCGGCGTAGTAGTCACGACACCGCAGGCACCGGTAAAGCTCACCGGCGGAACGTAATTGACGATCGTGCCGCAGGTGCCGGGCGGAATCGTGATGTTTGACGGCACAGTCAGCGTGCAGCTCTGCGAGTTGCAGACGGGCACTGCCGTCGTAATGTTAATGGTCCATCCGCCGGTCATCGTGCCGATATCGCCACCAGCGTCGTCCACCACATACAGATCCCAGTTTCCATTGGGGTTCGTTCCGTTGAAGACCGACGCAAACGTGGCGCTGCCTGCCGTCGCGGGAGTCTGGTAGGGTGCGACCGGCGCCGGCGCCGGGAAGAGGTCGCCGGTGCCGTAGTTAGTCGGCTTGAACGTGCCGGAGGCGGGCGCACCACTGCTCGGAATTACCACAGCGGCCGCGTCATCCAGCGTGTAGTTGATACCGACCCAATCGGTGCCGCCTATAACATCGGACATGATGATGAATTTTTGCCCGCCCGGACCAACCAGCAAAACATCCACGTCTGATGGGAAGGTGTGATTGAGGCCTTTCAAATCAACCGTCACCTTCGAGATTGTTCCAGTCAGCCCGGTGACATTGATGGTTGACGGATAGGGAGTGGCCGGCGCACCGGTCGAAACGCCTGTCCCGCTCGCTGGAATCGTAATGGACGTCGCGTTACTAAACGAAGTTGTTGCCGGGGCGGTCGTTCCCAGTTGCATCGTGAAGCTGACAGTCCCGAGATTCAAAGCTCCATCCTGCAAAGCAAACGTCGCGGTAATGTTGTTGCCGCACGTTCCCTGAGCCGTAAATGTGAAAGGTCTGGTACCAGTGCCGCCGCTGCTCGCGAGCACCCCGTAAGTTTGTGGACCGCTGGGACCAGCAACGCCGCCCGTCGGTTGCAACGTCGCGACGAGATTTGTCGTCGGACTCCCGCCGACGTTGGTCAGCGTAAAGTTGGCCGTCACGGTTTCTTCCGGATCGGGCGCGTTGTTCGCCGGGGCAATGCTCTCAGCAGTAATTACCGGAGGAGGAGTAGCGTTGATCAATGGTCCGCAGCAAACGAAGCCGTTCGAGACCACTATCGTGTCGATGCGCCAGGCAGTGCCGGCGACGCTGGAGTCTGAGCCCATCCGCCAACGCAACTTGATCGTCTGGCCATTAACGTTTGGTCCCAGGTTCGCAACAGTTGTGATGTAGCCACTCGAGCTGCCGGTCCATGCCTGTCGCCCTGCGAGTGGGTTACTAAAGCTGGCGCTGATCGTGCCGTTGTAGCCGCCGCTGACAAAACTACCGCCGACTGCGGCATTGGTGATGTCGGTGTAAGCACCGGCGTTGATGTTGGGCGATGACACTTCCAGCGCACCGCCGTCGAACGTGCTTTCCAAATTGTAATTGTTCCGGAATGTGACCTGCGCGTCGGCGGAAGTGATCGACATGTTGGGCGTCTCGAGCAGTTTGTCGCTGACCGTGGCCGGGTCATCAACAAACGCATCGTTAGGCGCCGAATCGGGTGTGGTAGTCGAAGTGACCCATGTTGTCGCTGTGCCGCTGGCCACCCAACCGGCGGGCAGCGCGGGCGCTACCACGCCATCAAAGTTTTCGTTCAACGCGATGGCCTGCACGCCGGTCGTAAAGTTGTAAGTGACGGTACCGAGATTGGTGGCGCCATCCTGCAATTGGAGCGTCGCGGTGATCGTGCCGCCGCAACTGACGTTACCAGCCATAAACTGGAAGTTTTTCGCAGCCATCCCGCCCGGAGCGATAACGCCGTAGCTCTGTGGGCCGCTGATCGGCGTGACTCCACCAGACGACTGTAGCGTGGCGACGAGGTTCGTAGTGCTGCCTCCGCCGTTGTTCATCAGCTTGAAGCTGACGGTCACGGTCTCATTCGGATCGATCACGCCGTTTGCTCCTGAGCAAGACTCAGCCCCAAGCGTCGAGCCTGCGGCTTCGATAAAAGGAACCCCAGTTAAGCAGACGGGTACCGGTGTGGTCGTGGCAGCCGTGATGCTGAAGTTACCGGTAGAGGTGCCATAGGCGGGTGGTTTCGTCACCGAGTAGGTATGTGCTCCCCCATCCTGGGCAACATCGAGCACGCCGCTGGCGTCCGTATTCCCCTGGAGATTTCCATCTGTGCTGACTGAAGCGCCGACGATTGGAGCGGTAGTTACACAGTCGGTGACGACGAAATGGGCCGTACCCTGCCCAGGCGCCAGGCAATTTGGAAACTTGAAGCTGCCGATACGCGTGCGCCAGTTAAAGGTGCCGTTCGCTGGTATGTATTCCTGGGTGTACCAGAAGGTGCAATCGTCCACTGGATCAATGGTCAAATCGCTGTAATCGCCCCAGCGATTTAACCCAGAGGTCTGAGTGCCGGTCCCATCAAACAGATGCGCTTCGCCCTGGGCCAGCGTATTCACAGGATCTGTAGCCAGCCGTCCCGCGTAACGAATCTGTGGATTGATAGTGGCGTCGGAAGCGCTGAAGCCGAGGGCGATACTGCCATTGCGGTCCATTGCCGCGCTGCCCATCCAGCGCCAGGTCGTATCAGGTTGGTAAGTGCTCTCCTGGAATTTCACTACCGGTCCATTGGTGACGTCACGCAGCTCGAACCAGCGAATGCCGGCCACGGCGTTCGCGCTCACGGTGTAGTTGCCCACCACCGCTTCGTGGTCGCCGAAATTGCGATAGGCCAGCCGGAACATCAGGCGATCGCCAATCGCGTCGAGGGTAGCTGGTGATCCCAACTCCGGCACGCAAGCACGCGTCGTAGGACAGAGTTCTGTAAAGGCCGCGGCGGCTGGACTGGCGAATATGGTAAAAGTGGTGTTTGCCGGAACGGCGAAGTCGGCGTGGAAATGGAAAACTCGGTACGCGCCGGTGCCTGGCCATTCCACAAACGTCGCTGGCGCGTTGGCAGGCGGCAAAGTTGATCCGTCAAGATCGGCGGGCAGGAAGGAATCTTCGGTTGCTCCGCCGGTGATTCCGGGACTGACGAAGGTGGCCGGCAAGCCTGCAAGCATCTTCGTGCGATCAAAGGCAAACGCCTGCGGGCCGAGAAAAGCCGTGCCGGCCGTATTGAACACATTCATGCTCATGTAATAACCATCGGGCCAGACCCCCAGTTTTGGATAATCAAAAAAGTTGGTACCCAGGTTAAAGTCATAGCGATTGTAGGCGCCGGCGGCACTTGGGGTTTGCGATACGGCAATGCATTCGTCGGTCGGCACACTGGTGCCGGCAAACTGGGTGATGACCCAGCGGTCGGCGAGTTGATCGTAGAGCACGACCGGGTCACCATTGCCGTTGGTCTCGCAAACGCCGCCAAAGCCGGTCCATAGAGTGGTGATGCCTGCTGGACCAAACACCGAGGCGCCGGTTGTCTTGTCAAAAACCTGAAAGCCTTCGTTGACCATTTGCACGTATTGTGTGCTGCCCACTTCGCCATCGGTATCGGGTGGTGCACAGTTGCACGCGACACCGGGAAAGGGAATGCCGTCAAAGTTGCGGATGGGGCTGGGCATGTTAGGCGTCAAAAGAGCACGCAGCGAGGCGAATCTGTCCTGGATTACCGGGTCAGCGCCATCAATGTGCCTGTTGGGCAGCTTGGGATTTTCGTTAGCTTCGCGCTCCTCCGCCTTTGCTTTCATAGGCTGTATCGGATATTCGCGCAACGGCTTTGACACATCGTTCTTAACTGACATACCGCTGATGATGCCTGGCGTTGGCTCTTGGCTGGCGGCGCGGTTCGATTTGAAAAGCTCCGACTCCAGAGACGGCTTAGCTATCGAGCGAGATTTTTTCGGATGGCTGCGGACACTGTCATTTTTTTCCGCGAAGCTTGCCGGCAGGAACAAAATGGACAAACCGAAAACAGCAACCGCTAGCAGGCCTAAGAGGGCATTGCGTCTCATGGGGTTTCTATCTCCTTGTGATTATGCGCGTCGTATCGTTGAAGCGTTGGCCGCCGGGGTTCCTCTCATTCTGCTACGAACAAGAATAGTACTTGACGACAAGTCGCCGCGGAGTTATGGAACTATCTGTCGCTCGAGGCTGGAATATTTTGAATGAACCGAAGTCTGGAACAGAAACAGGCCGGAGCGCCGTCCGAGAAAAAATAGCGCCACACAATGTCAGAATAGGCCGCCTCGAAAAACAGGAAAGAATTCTTCCACAGGTGCGGCAAAGACTATTAGGAAAACTCACTTCTGTCAATGATTAATAACCAACGAAAGAGGCGGAAAGAGAAAAGCGGTTACCCTTCAAACTTGCAAGAGCAACCGCTTCGATAGTGGCGGAGCCGACGGGACTCGAACCCGCGACCTCCGACGTGACAGGCCGGCGTTCTAACCAACTGAACTACGACTCCGCGTAAAACTGAATTTTCAAGCAGTCCGACAAACTTCAGTTTGTCGTTTTATCTACGCAACGACAAACTTTGAAGTTTGTCGGACGTGTGACTGGTAGGCACGGAGGGACTCGAACCCCCAACCTCTTCCTTGTAAGGGAAGCCGTCTACCATTGACGTACGTGCCTTCAATAACGGAACAGACATTCTTCTCCGTCGTGAAATCGTCGAGCGCCCGAATGCCTGTACAAAAACTTTTCCTTTGACACGTGCGTTTCAAAGAGCGCTACTTGCTGCTGTCTAATCATAGCAGCGAACGAATCGTCATGCTAAGAGAAGCGAGCAAGACTGTCAAGGTGATGATTTCCGCTTTTTTGAGAAAAGCGGCCGGGCAGCGCGCCTCGACTTTTGCAGACGCGTCTTTCCGGCTATAGTTTCTTATCGAAGTTTTTCGCGGCCCAGGTCGATCGTCATGCGCGTAATGAACGCTAAACCGAGCACGAACCCGTTGAAGTTGTCGGCACTCATTTGGCTATCGATCGTGATCGTCTGCGCCGTTGTGTGGTCGGCCACGGGACAACAGCCGGGCACTCAACAACAACAGCGACCTCGCCGAGCAACGAATTCAAATAATAAAACAGACGCGAACCAGAACTCGTCCGGCGAAGAAGTCGGCGAAGGCGACGTCATTCGCGTGGAAACTCAGCTTGTTTCAGTGCCCGCAATCGTGACGAACGGCCAGGGCCGGCCCGTACCCGGACTGCGCGTGGACAATTTCGTTGTTTACGAAGACGGTCAGAAGCAAACGATAGCAAATTTTGGCACGACCGAGGCGCCCTTCGAGATTGCCTTGCTGCTTGACACTTCCGGCTCGACGCGCGAAGACGTCGGTCTGATTCAACAAGCGGCAAATGCTTTCATTGATGCTTTGCGTCCGGGCGATCGAGTGGCCATTGTCGCATTCAATACGGCGGTCCAGGACGGGACCTCGCTCGCCAAAGTTGAAGTGCTATCAACGCTGACCAGCGATCGAAAAGCTTTGCGCAAAGCAATGGGAAATCTCGGCGCGAGCAATGGGACGCCCTTTTACGATGCGCTCGAACGACTCGCCGATGAGATCTTTCGTGCTCCCGCGCGCGCAGAGGTACGCGGCCGCCGCGCTGTGGTGGCGTTGACCGACGGCGTCGATTCGTCGAGTAATTCGGAGTATGACGTAGCGCGGACCAAACTCCTGCGCGCCGACGTGGCCACATATTTCATTCAAGTTAACACCGAGGACTTCGTTGAAGATCGCTTGCTAAAGGATTGTCGGGACGATGGGCAGTTGACTCTCTCGTCCAAGCAATTGCAAAGATATCGACGGATTTTCCTGCCCGGAGCGAAAAGCGAAGACGTCGTAGATTTCTGTCAGATGGGTCAATTCGAACGCATGGACGTCAGCCGCCAACTTTACAATCTGGCGCGTCGCGAGATGAACGATCTGGCGCGCGCTTCGGGTGGCCGGAATTTCGTCGCGGCCAACCTGCAAGATGCGCGGGCGGCATTTGCGCGCGTGGCCGCGGACGTCGGTACTCAATATAGTCTGGGTTACTATCCCACAAAGAAAGTGCGCGATGGAAAGTTTCGCGCGATTCATGTTGAAGTGCGCGGAGTCAGCGGCACAACTGAAGTGCGCGCGCGCGAAGGATATTACGCGCCGAAGCAGTGATTGAAGTCATAGCGAAGCGAATCGCCGACAACTGGAATCGAACGGTCGTTAGTCAGTTCAATTCTGGCAAGCGCATCTCGCACGTGATTCCTAGTCGGGATTTCAAGCTGACACACCGCCAATCGGAATTAAGCTTGAAACACTGACGCTATGAACGTTACACTCAGGACATGAAAGAAGAGCAAGTCATTCAGACGGATCCAGAGATTCTCGGCGGAACCCCCGTGTTCACCGGCACCCGCGTCCCGATCCGAAGTCTCTTCGACCATCTGGAAGGTGGCGACTCGATCGATGATTTTCTTGAAGGCTTCCCGAGCGTTCGGCGGGATCAGGTCATAGCGCTGTTGGAGATTTCCCAGGAACGAGTGCTCGAGCCTGCCTGATTTGAGCGAACCGGAGAGCCTTAACCAGTAGGTTCTTTGTCACAGCAATTCCAAAAACTCTTCATTGGTGAATCCAGACTGCTTAACAATCGACTGAAGAGTTCCGCGCTTCAAGTCACGATTGTGAAAGGGCACCGTGACTCGAAGGTTTGTTTTTGATGGATGCTTGAGAATGTAATGGCTTCCCGTCACGTGATGGACAAGGAACCCCGCGCGCTCAAGCGCCCGTATTACTCGCTTTGGTCGAGTGGCAGGTAGCTTCATGACTTAGTCAGCCTGCGTGTTGTTAGGCAGTTCCCCCTTTTGTTTCGGAAGTTCGGCGAGGCTATTGAGCATTGCCTGAACGTAAAGAACATCTTGTCTATCGATCACCAACTCTGGATCGCCGCTCCTCAAATGCAGCAGAATGTTACTACCTGAAACAACTGCGCGCGTGATTTCGCTGATGTTGATCCATTGAGTTTTGCCCGCCGTAAGCATGATGAATTGTGGCTGGATCATTCTGTTCATCTCCTTTCTTTTCGATAAATCAAAAAAGCCCACTGTTCGGGTCTAGCCCGACCAGTGAGCCTTCGAACTGGAAGTCTGCGATTGTCAGCAGATTGTTCCGTCGGTTTGCTCTCTGAGCCTCTTTCGGAGAGGCATTACCACCTCTCACTGTCGCAAAGATACGACAAGTGTTCTCAACGTTCAAGACGCCAGCGCAATCTCAATCGGTTCGGTAATAGGGGTCTTATCGGGCGGAATCGACAAGCCGTCTTTGCGCAGACTTTCGAGGTATCCGCGCAATGCGTCTTCGGCCATATGCCGGGCGTCTTCGAGCGTGTCGCCCTCGGTTACCAACCCTGGCAATGCGGGACACGTAACCACGTAGCCACCTTCTTCCGCCGGTTCGAAGAGCATTGTGAAGGTGTAGGTTCCATTTGCTTCCATGGCGCTGATTATATAACTTAACTCAAGGAATGGTGAAGAACTATTGAGGGCTCATAAATCGAAGATGAAGCAAAACTGCGCTTTTAATCGAATTACTCTAGTTGTTCTCGATGGCGCAGGAATCGGCGCGATGCCGGACGCACCCGAGTGGGGCGATGCCGGCTCCGATACGTTCGGTCACATTCTTGAGTCGCGTGAGGTGCGTCTTCCAAATCTGCAAAGCATCGGACTGGGAAATATCCGTCCGCTTCATGGTGTGCCGGCGATAAGCGAGCCGCGCGGCTCGTTTGGGAAATGCGCACTTCGCTCCAACGGGAAAGATACAACTACGGGTCACTGGGAAATGGCCGGAATAATTCTCGAGCGCGCGTTTCCGACGTACGCGAATGGATTTCCGGCTTCCGTCATCGATCGCTTTATCAAAGAGACAAACGTCCCGGGAATTCTCGGCAACATTCCAGCGTCAGGCACCGAGATCATCAAAGAACTCGGCGAAGAGCACGTCAAGACCGGCAAGCCAATCGTCTACACCTCGGCGGATTCGGTTTTTCAGATCGCCGCGCACGAGCAGGTGATTCCACTTTCGCGACTCTATGAGATCTGCGAGATTGCGCGCCGTATGCTCGATGGTGAAAACAAAGTCGGTCGGGTCATCGCGCGCCCGTTTCTGGGCGAGCCAGGTCATTTCTATCGCACGGAGAACCGGCACGACTATGCGGTGCCCCCGCCGCGCGAGAATTTGTTGTCCGCGCTGAAGGACGATGGTCTTCATGTAGTTTGTATTGGCAAGATCGCTTCGATTTACGATTCCATGGGAGTCAGCCAGGACTTGACTGCGAAGAACAACGAGCAATCGATCGACCAGACGATCAACGCGTTGCAGCAGCAAACGCGCGGATTGATTTTTTCGAATCTGGTTGATTTCGACATGCTCTACGGCCACCGTCGCGATACGGAAGGCTACGCTCGCGCGCTCGAACATTTCGATTTACGCCTGCCGGAGATCGAAACCGTAATGACTGACGGCGATCTCATGGTCATCACCGCCGATCATGGAAACGATCCAACCTTTCGCGGCACGGATCACACGCGCGAGTATGCGCCGCTGATTGTTTGGGGAAGGCGGGCGCAACCGGGAGTCAACCTGGGCACGCGCGAGTCGCTTTCCGACATCGGGCAGACGATTGCCGACAACTTCGGCTTGAAATTGACTGCCGGACAAAGTTTCCTGTCGCAAATCAGAAAAGACTAGGGAATTGTCCTTGTAGTGATAGTAAGGATTCCTGAATATGCTTGCTGATCTAATAGGAGTGACACGGATGGGAAAAGGCAAATTAACTTTCGTCTCGCTAAGCGTTCTCTTCATTTCTTGCTTGCATAGCGGTGATTCGGCGATGGCTCAATCGACTCTCGTCAACGTTCCTTCGACCGACGTCGTGTCGCCACACAAACTCTATCTGGAGTTTGATTTCACCAGCAATTACGCTTGGGAGCGGCATGGCTCGTTTCAGTCGTATGGTCCGCGCGCAGTGGTTGGCGTCGGCCGTGACGTGGAGGCTGGCGTCAACGTCGCTTACACCCATCTCTCGGGAGTGAGCCCGCCTATCGAAGTTCAACCCAACATCAAGTGGCGGTTCTATAACAATGAAAAGAACGGTGTGGCGGCATCGGCGGGATGCGTCCTCTATGCTCCCATCACGCACCGCGCGGGTGCCGACACCTTTGGTTTGTGCTATATGGTTTTCAGCAAGAAAGTGAACGGCAGTTTTGGGCCGCGTTTGACGGGCGGAACTTATGCTCTCGTTGGTCGTGACGATGGCAACGGCACGAAACGTGGCGCCATTGCCGGTTACGAACAACCACTGCACAAGAGAGTCAGTTTCGTGATGGATTGGTTTAGCGGCAGGAATCGATTTGGCTACGTCACTCCGGGTTTCTCCTTCGCCACATCGCGGCGCAGCGTCTTGTACAGCGGCTACAGCATCGGCAATAGTGGACCCAGAAACCATGCGCTGTTCGGTTTTTATGGCGTTACGTTCTAGCGAGTAATAGCATCTCAAAGTCGTCAGTCCTGAACGACGAGTTTCTGTAACCAAGATTTGCGTCATGCCCTACTTGAGAAAAAGACGCTATTGGCGATTCGCGCTTGCCGTTCTGTGCGTTCTGTCTGCGTCGATCTGGGTGGACGCGCAAAGAAGACCTCCACTCGGGACGCCTACCGGCTTCGACGACGTTGTCTTCGCCATCTCTTTTTCTCCCGATGGCCGCACGTTGGCAATTGCGCGCGGAGCCGACGAACCTTCGCAGCGTTTCGGGCGAATCGAACTGTGGGACACCGAATCAGGCAAGCTGCGGCACGTGATCAAGGGTTTCGATGGTCCTGTCAGATCACTCTCGTTTACGCCTGACGGGCAAACGCTCGTCAGCGCCAGCAGTGAATTTCGCACTTCAAAAGTTCAACAAAAGGCGCGGTCTCGCGACGGAGAAGTTTTCGGCGAGTTGAAATGGTGGGACGCTCAAACCGGCGAGTTGAAACACCAGTTTACCTTGCCGGGCGAAGGCAACTCCTCCATCGATCTGGCCTACTCTCCCGACGACAAACAGTTGGCGGTAGTTGAATTGTTTACGCAATATTCCTATCTTTCAACCAGCGTTCCTTTTGATGTTAGGACACCGACTTTGAATCCGCCGTTCCCAGCTCCGTACGTCAGGCCATCGATGTTTATCACCGCTGACATGAAGTTGCTTGACGCGCAAACCGGAGAGCAGAAATTCAAACTGAATACCACCCGGCCCGGGCGCGCGGTCTTTTCACCCGACGGCGAGCTTTTGGCCCTCGCTGACGGCGCCGAAGTAAAGCTGTGGAATGCGCGAACAGGCAAAGAAGAACGGAAGCTGAAAGACTTTAAGGGCAGGCCCGGGGCAATCGCCTTTTCCTCTGACGGTCAACTCCTGGCTGTCGCCAGCACGAAGTATGACAGCCCGTACTCTCGACACTTCTTCATCAGACAGGGCAACAGCGAAGTCAAACTCTTCGACGTGCACACCTGGAAGGCCACACTCAAGCTGCAAAATCTGGGCGTGGTTAATTGTCTAGCGTTCTCCCCCGGTGGGAGAGTTCTGGTGATTGGCGGGCTACTATGGGAAAAGAACAACGCAGTCCCGGCTGTAAAACTTTGGGATCTGCAAACTGGAAAGACCGTTGACGTCGCCAACGCTGGAGGCACCTTTACCGAGGCTGTGAACTTGCTCGCAATTGCTCGCACTGGCGATCTGTTGGCTTTCCGATCAGGCTCCGGAACCGTGAAACTGCTGGATACGAAAACGTGGCAAGTGAAGCAGACGATGTATACAGAGAGCGTCGGCGACGCGGTTGAAAGACCGGTCAGTCGGTTTGTGCTGTCAGTAAAGCGCGTGCTGGCTGTGGCATTTTCCCCGGATGGTAAGACGTTGTCAGGTGAAACCGATCAGGGCGAAATAAAATTGTGGGATCCACGAACCGGCGAAGTAAAAAAACAATTCACTGACGACGAAGACCCCTCACTCGTCGCGGTTTCCGGCGACGGAAAGACTTTTGCTGAAATCAGCAATGCAAAGCTGCGGGTGTGGGAAGTCGGTGGCGGCGAAAAAAGAATTGTGCCGCTGCCAGGTGGCGGCTCAATCACGGCTGTCGCGCTCTCCGCCAATGGACAAACGTTGGCGATAGGCAGCGGCCAGGACATCGTGGTCTTGACGCGCACCGGTGAAGTAGTGAACACGCTGACCGGTCATCAGAGTAGCGTCGATCGCCTGAGCTTCTCAGACGATCTACGGATGCTTGCGAGTGCGGACGAAAACGGCGCGGTCGAGATCTGGGACCTCGCAAAGGCGCGAGTCGGCAGAACAATCGCTACCGGAGCCCGCACTACCGCATTGCGTTTTGCACCCAACGGACTGATCCTGGCGATTGCAAACGAAACTCACACTATTAGTTTGTGGAATCTACAAAGTGGTCTGCCGCAACAGAAACTGCAGAAGCACGAAGCGGTAATCAACGCACTCGCGTTTTCACCTGATGGACAACTGCTCGCGAGTGGCGGCGATGATCGCACGGTGATTATCTGGGACACGTCTTCCGGAAAATCGAAGCGCACGTTGAAGGGCCACGACCAGACTGTAACTTCGGTGGCGTTCTCACCCGACGGTCGCCTGCTCGCCAGCGGCAGCGGCAATGCATCTGTAGTACTGTGGGATGTTAAGACAGGAAAGCTGAGCCGCGTGTTGAGGTGAGCGCAACGCCTTCTTCACTTTTCAATGCTATCAAGTTTTAGCTCGGCTACTTCTATTTTTTCGAAAAACTCCGAAAGATAGTCTCAATCCACTGATCGGTTTTGATGAATCCAGTTCCCCACGTCTTCCATTCGGCAGGTAGACCCTGAGCCTTGATCTGCTCGAGCGTCTTCTTCTCGGCCATTTGTTTGCGAACGATTTCTGTGGTTTCGACCAGCATCTTGTGGAACGTCTTCAGATCGTCGATCGTAGCAAGCGGCCCATGACCCGGAATGATTTTCGCGCCGGCCGGTATCTTCGTAATGACCTCGCCAACGTTCTTCACATAGCCTTCAACATCGCCGCCGCTATTAAGGTCAACGAACGGAAACATTCCGTTAAAGAAATCGTCGCCCATGTGGACCACGTTTGAGCCGGTGAAGAAGATTACGCTGTCGCCATCGGTATGGCCGTGCGGGAAATGAATGACGCGAATCTCCTCGCCGTTGAAATGGACCGATAGCGATTGATCGAAAGTGACAACGGGCAAGGCTTCTTTTGGCGCCGGCGCGACCGTGCGGTTCGGCGCTTTCGATCCTTCAGCCAACCGTTTGCGCACGTTTGTTTGCGCAATAATCGGCGCGTCCGGTCCAAAGACAACGTTGCCGCCGGTATGGTCGCCGTGCCAATGCGTGTTTAGAATGAATTTCAATTTGCCCTCGCCTAACGATTTCAGCGCGGCCTTGATCTTGTCGGCCAATGGAGCAAATTCATCGTCGACGATCAGAATGCCATCCGCGCCAACAGAGACGCCGATGTTTCCACCCGAGCCTTCGAGCATGTAAACGCTGCCGGCTACTTTCGTGGCTTTGATTTCGACTTTCGAGAAGTCCTGTTGAGCAAATGCAGGAGCGGCGCAGCAGCAAACAAGCAGCGTGGCGAAGACAAGCACAAGTGTTTTCAATTTGATTCTCCTAAGAAATAATCTTATTTGCAGTCGGGAAAGCTAAGCAGTAGATGGCTCAATCGGCAATCCTAACTGCGCGGTTTCCGGATTCTTCAATACAGCAATGAACGGCAGATTGCGATAGCGCTCGGCGAAATCCAACCCGTAGCCGACCACGAAGTGATCGGGAATCTGGAAACCAAGATAATCGATTTCGACTTCGCGTTCGCGTCGCTCGTGTTTGTCGAGCAGCGCGACGAGTTTTACACTCGCGGCGCCGCGCGACTTCAAGTTGGCGAGCAGATAAGAGAGCGTCAATCCAGTATCGACAATATCTTCGACAACGATGATGTCGCGGGTCTCGATTGGCACATCGAGGTCCTTCAGGATGCGCACTTCACCCGAGGTTCGCGTCGACGAACCGTAACTGGAAATCGCTATGAACTCGATGCCCAGCGGGATATCGATCGCGCGCAGCAGATCGCTAAGAAAAAAACACGCGCCCTTGAGCACGCCAATCAGCAGCGGATTGCGGCCTGCATAGTCGCGCGCGATCTGCGCCCCCAGGTCCCTGATGCGCTGTTGAATCTGCTCTTCTGAAATGAGCACTTCCAGATTGGGATTACTGAATTCGGATTGTATTTTCGCGGTCGATGTAGCCAAGGTCTTCTCCTGCCTCTTGGATCAATGATTGAGTGCGAACGAAACGATGTCAAGCGCAAGGGTTTGCCTCAGCGCCTTGTGGTGCGACATACTATTGAAGCTGTTCATTCAGGTCAATGTCGAAAACAAATTATTTTTCATCCGTGGGAGCGCGGACATCCTGTCCGCAGAGGTTCTTGCTCTCTCAACTGCTTTCGCTCTTGCTGCTGGCGTTGTGCGCGCAAGGCGCGGCCGCTCAGCAGAGCAAGCCTTTCGAGCCATGCAGCGCAACTCCGTCTCCCACTCCTGCAATTTTCAAGAAGACTTCAGACATTCCTGCCAGAACCAACGCGGATGCTCGCGCGAAGGTGAGCGAGACGGAAATAAATTCGAGCATTCCGGACGACCCTGCTATAGATAAAATGCTTGAGCCATACGTCGCGAAAGTGCGAGCACTCGACGCAACGATTGGCCGGCTCGAAGGGGAGCTGAGAAAAGGCGGGATGGGCGCGGGTTCACTCGGCAATTTCGTTGCTGATGGAATGCGCGCGCAGGGGAGCATTCAACTCGGAAAGCCCGTGGATTTGGTCGTTACGAACGGCGGTGGCTTGCGCAAAAACGCGATCGCGCCCGGAGAGATTCGCGTCAGGGACATTTTTGAGTTGTTGCCTTTCGAAAACAAACTCGTCGCGCTCGAGATGACTGGCGCACAGTTGATGAATGTGTTGAAAGCTGTAGTTGCAAGCCGCGAACCTCAGTCAGGCGCGCGAATCAAGTATCGTGCAGGCGCGGATCAAAAACTCGAATTGGTCAGCGCAAAGCTAATCGGTTCAGACGGAAGAGAAACCAGTATCGATCCCGCGGCCACTTATCGAGTAATCACTATCGATTATTTGCTGAGTGTCTCGGGAGGCAGCCTCGCGATTCTGCAACAGTCGAAAAGCACTAAGCCCCTGGGGCTCACCATACGCGACGCCTTGATCGAATACGTGAAAGCTGAAACCGCTGCTGGACGGACGTTGAAAGCAAACCTCGACGGACGCTTTGCCAACGAAGGTCCCGAGAAGACGGAGGCGCCGCCGCAGTGATCACGCGACGAAAATTCCTCGGCGTGTCAGCCGCATTTGGCGCGACGCTGTTTGCTCCCACGGCGACGTCTCGCTGGTTCGTTCGCAGAGATGCGTCTTTTTTAACGGCGCCGCTGCTCGAGCCCGAGCCGGGCGAGACGTTGGTAACCGTCCTACATACAAACGACGTTCATTCGCAGATTGATCCTCTTCCAGACAATGACCGGACCTATCCGGGTAAGGGTGGAGTGGCGCGCCGCGCTACGCTCGTCAAGCGCGTGCGCAAACAGAATCCCAACACTTTGCTGATCGATGCCGGCGACGCGTTCCAGGGCACGCCGTATTTCAACTTTTACAAAGGCGAAGTTGAATACAAAGCCATGTCGCAGATTGGCTACGACGTCGGAACGTTGGGCAATCATGAATTCGACAACGGCGTTGCGGCACTCGCGGCGGCGATGAAGTTTGCGAACTTCGATTTTGTCTCTGCGAATTATGAGCTGCGCGGCACGCCTCTAGAGAGTCGCGTGAAACCATATGTGGTGCGAGAAGTCGCCGGCGTGCGCATTGGATTGTTCGGGTTGGGCATCAGTCCCGCTGGTTTGATCACGCCGGCGAATTTCAAAGGCGTGACTTATCGCGATCCCTTTGAAGTGTCGCGCGGCGTCGTCAAGGTCTTGCAGGAAACTGAGAAATGTTCGCTGATCCTGTGTATGTCTCATCTCGGTTACTACGCAAACCCAAAGGAAGGTGAGATTGGCGATTCGCAAGTGGCAGCTCAGTTAAACGGAATCGATTTCATTGCCAGCGGCCACACGCACACGTTCATGGAAAAGCCCGTCATGCAGCGGCAGCCGTCCGGCAAAGAGACGGTTATCTTTCAAGTCGGCAAGAGCGGCATCTATGTCGGCCGCGTCGATTTCACGCTCCGATCAGGGAAGGTAACTGCCTGGGCCGGGAGCTTGCTCGATCTGCGCGACGAGTCGTTGGCTTAGTAATCCTTTGTCCGACAAACTTCAGTTTGTCGTTGGTTGTCAGAACCACCTGCGGTAGCGGGTGGTTGAACTCTGACATTGACTCGCTCTCGATGACGAGAGATCAACCGCCCGCTACCGCAGGTGGTACTGACAGGAATTACGACAAACTGAAGTTTGTCGGACACTACGAATGCCCGAAGATCAATCAACCCGCGATCGCATCCGAAGGCTGGTCCGCGACGTGCTCGACAAAATTCCGGCCGAGGAAATTCGCGAGCACGTCGCGGCATCGGCGTCCGCCATCCCGACGCGGTTCGTTGACACCGCGCCAACTACTCACCCTGATGCTTCCGAACAATCTCCCTCGCGCGATGAGTCTTCGAAAATGGTAATCACGGAGGACGACGTTCGCGGACTTGAAGCAGGAGCAGTCCTGCGCATTGCCGAAGGCGCGCGCCTGACGCCGCTGGCCGCGGATATTATTGCTGAGAAACGAATTGAGCTGGTGCGTCGCGTGCCACGCCGTGGTTCGAGCAAGACAAGAATGATTGCGCTCGGCGCAGATCACGGTGGCTTCAAGATGAAGGAAGATCTCAAGGCGTTCCTTAACGAGCTGGGACATCGCGTTCATGACTTCGGCACCAACTCGGAAGATGCCGTCGACTATCCGGACTTCGCGCATGCGGTCGCGCGTGCGGTCGCTGACGGAACAGTGGACGTCGGGATCATCATCGACGGCGCGGGAGTTGGTTCAGCAATGACTGCCAACAAAGTTCCCGGTGTCCGTGCCGCCGCCTGTTACTCGGTGGAAGTCGCCAGCAACTCGCGCGAGCACAATGATGCCAACGTGCTAACTTTGGGGAGCAAGACGATCACGAGTTCTCAAATGCGCGAGATTGTTCGCGTGTGGCTGGCCACCGAGATCAAAGAAGACCGCCATCGCAAACGCGTCGCGAAAATCACCGCCGTCGAGCGTCAATACTCCACATAGTCAACTGTCGGATCTCCGCTTATCAACAACTCACGTGTTAGAATATTGGGCAGGCCCGTTCGTGCGGTCTCTCTGAGTTGGTTTTGGAGCCCTGCTGGATGCCATATTCGAACAACGGCGATCTCGAACAACTGATCGAGCAGATTACCGACGTCATCGTCTCGCGTTTGAACGGCGACGCGGTAGACCAGGCAGCGATGTGTGGTTGCACGTCGGAGTGTTTCAATCGTTGCCCCGAGCGAATGCACCGCGTTGTTGATGCCGGAGCCGCGCGTATTGGACTGGCTCTCGGAGAAGCGGGCTCAGCGCGAGATTGGGCCAGCCTGATCGATCACACCCTCTTGAAACCAGATGCTACGGATGAAGATATCAAACGTCTCTGCGAAGAGGCCGCGAGATTTCGGTTTGCCTCCGTGTGCATAAATCCGACTTGGGTGCGCGCCGCCGCGTGTAATCTGCAAGGGACGGGCATTCCAGTCTGCACCGTGATTGGATTTCCCCTGGGCGCAACTCTTCCTGATGTGAAGGCCTATGAAGCACGACGCGCAATCCAGGATGGCGCGCGCGAAGTTGATATGGTGATCAACGTTGGCGCCTTGAAGAGCGGTGACGATTGTCTGGTGGAACACGATATTCGTTCGGTAGTCGAAGCAGCTCACGAATATGGTGTGACGACCAAGGTGATCATCGAAACCGCGTTGCTGACTGACGAAGAGAAAGTGCGCGCCTGCCAAAATGCGAAGAGAGCAGGCGCGGACTTCGTAAAAACATCTACGGGCTTTTCAAAGGGCGGCGCCACCGTGGCTGATGTTCTATTGATGCGTCGCACGGTCGGTCCCGAGCTGGGCGTGAAAGCATCCGGCGGCGTCAAGAATTTGGAAGACGCGCGCAAGATGGTGGAAGCGGGCGCGACGCGAATCGGCGCCAGCGTCGGCGTGAAGATTGCCCAGGAAGCGGC
>JBGPWL010000128.1:0-10565 GCA_041492185.1 Pyrinomonadaceae bacterium
AAAGGCGTTGAGCACAATCACCATCGCTCCGCCAACTTAACCAGCGCCCAGGTGAGAATTCCGATGATGCCGAAAGGCGTTGAGCACCTAAGCATCTCACGACGCTCTTCCTCGTCGAGGAGTGAGAATTCCGATGATGCCGAAAGGCGTTGAGCACGGAACAATCACGCGCGTCTTGCGCAGGATCTCTTCGTGAGAATTCCGATGATGCCGAAAGGCGTTGAGCACTGGCGTGCTCAACGCCTTTCGGCATCTGGTAGACAAGGGGGGCGGTCGGAGAGTTTGTTTCGTCCTTCAGCCAAACGGGTTCTCCCGCAGACTATTGCCTATGCAGAGCTGCTTTCTTGGCCAGCATCACATCGATCCCCTTGCGAATGCCTTGCGGGTTCGTGACCTCCGCCTTCAACTGTTGTCCTTCGATGAGAATCGTCGGGGTTCCCTGGACGCCCAGAGAAAGCGCGCGCTGTGTGTCCGCGGCAATTCGCTGCTGCACTTCAGCGCCATCCATATCGCGCGTGAAGCGCTTCACATCCAGGCCGAGGTCGCGCGCATACTTTACAAGAGTCGGGCGCGGATCGTCCTGGTCCTTCCAATCACTCTGATTTTCGTAGATCAGATCGTGCATCTTCACGAAACGATTCTGTAGCCGAGCCGCCTCCGCTGCTTGCGCGGCCGCCATTGCGTTCTTGTGGTTTCTTGTCAGAGGAAAATTGCTAAATACAAAATCGATCCGGTTGCCGTATTCCGCCAGAATGTTTTTCAATTCGGGATGAAGCAATCCGCAGGGTGGACACTGATAGTCGCCAAACTCCTCGACCGTCACGGAAACATTTGGCAAGTCTTTCGCCTGCGTGGGAGTCGCTGAGCTCACAGGCTGAGCCGTGTCACTCTGAGTCGGAGATGGCGTGGGCGTGGCAGCAGTTGGGGTAAACAGAGTTGCCTCAGCTCCGTTCTTCTTCGTGCGAAGCACAACCGCGACCACGGCAACCGCGGCCACCAAAACCGCGATGATGATTACAAATGGCGTGTAACGCTTCATAGATTTTTTTCTCTTTTCCGAAGTGTCCGACAAACTTCAGTTTGTCGCTTGAGTTTCGCTTAAAGCCAATTCCGTTAGCAAACGACAAACTGAAGTTTGTCGGACACCTCAAGGCCCCACGAGATCGCGCCGCACATAGAGCAGCAGATCCACTCCCGGCCGCAACCTGAAGTTGCCCTCTGGGTTCAAACCCGAAGGAACTTGTTGGTAGTTGCTGCCAAAGCGCTCCTGCATCTCAGTTCGCTGCTTCACTGTATCGGCAGCGATAATCATCGGCTCGCCGGACGTTGCCATCTGACCATAGTAGCCGACGTGATTGTAATCGCGAAAGTACCAAGGCAACGGCCAATACTCCGGCGCAACGATGGTAATTCCCACGTCGCTTTCCTTGCCCTTGCCGATTCCTTTCGCGATTCGAGCAATCTCGTCAACGAGTTTGACAGTCTCGCGTTGAGTGTGGACATAAACGTAAACATAATAGTCGTCATTATTATCGTAATGGAAAAAATTAAGACCGATGCTTTGATACAGGTTTATGCAAACCGCCACTACGCCGATTGTCATCATCAGGCGTAAGTCTCCAAGCTCCTGATAAATCCATTCGATAGCGTACCCGCCGATGAGTGCCAGCGGCACGAGAAAGTTTAGCATCAACCACGGGGTCTTGTAGGGCACATAGGAATATGCGGCGATCAGGCCAAAAGCCCACAACGCGGAGAACAGCGCAAAGGCGTTTGCCGGTTTCCACACCACGATCGCGGCGCCTATTATTCCCAGCAGGAAGACGGGCGACTCCTGCTTCGGCAGCCATTTGATGATGTACGTCCACCAGTCCTTGGCATGCTGTTCCTGTCCAGTCTTGGTCCAAACCAGAAAAGTTCTGAGCGAGTCGTAAACACCCTGAGGCCAATTTTTGAAAAACGACGAATAGAACAGAACGCTGACTGCGACGAACACTGCGACCGCGACCAGTGACCACATAGCCAGGTTTGCGGGGCCACCAAGACGGTCGACTGCCTGGCGCAGTCGCTCGGTGAGCGGATCTTTTCGGCGGGCGGACCTGCTCTTCTTCAACCACGGATACAAGTGTGTTGACACTACGGCAATCAACAGCACGGGAGCAGTGATGATGAATGTTTCCTTTGTCGCAAAAAGAAGCGCCGCCGAAGCTGCGGCGAGAATCAAGTAAACCGGCTGTCTCTCCTCCCAGTAGCGCAAACTCGCAACGACGAGACCGAGCGTGAAAAACACAAACAGCGATTCGTGGATGAAGTAGCGCGAAAGATAAACAGCGCCCGGCGAGACCGCCAATAAGGCCGCCGCCGACAGCGAGCCTATCGATCCCAATCGCCGGCGCAGGAGCAGCACGAGCCAGATCGTCGCCACCCCAAACAGCGAGGTGACCAGCCGGATATTGAAAGTAGTTAAGCCGTAGGTATTCTGGGCGGATTGATCAAGGATATGGACCGACGAGAGAAATCTCATGGTCCAGGGAATAATGGCTGAAAAATAATAGAGGGTTGGGCCGTGATAGTTCTTGGGATCGTAGTTATAAACGCCCTCGCGCACGAGCCGCACAAGAAAATTTCCGTTGACTCCTTCATCATGGTGCAGTGGCACGAGCTCGAGATGGTATAGGCGCAGGAATGCTGCGACGACCATGATCGAAATAGCGGCGATCAACCAGGCGCGCTCGGAGAGTTCGCGCGCCTCCACGGTTGGGGCAACGCGCTTAATTGTCGACTTCGGCGCGCGAGTAACAGTTGCGGTGCGGTGTTTCTTCTTACGGCCGCGTGATTTTGTAGAGTCGATACTCACCTATCTCTCCAACCTCTTGAAAGCGCGAAAAAAATTGTTCGTTCAACATGCTGCGTTCCTGTGGGCTGACAACTGCGTATTCAACGCCATACTTTTTGAGCAGACTCTCGGCGTCGGGCGCGCCTGCGTAGATCATCCGGATGTCCCTCTCGCGCTCGGAATAATCAATGCCATGTGACCCGACGTGTCCCAGATATCCCATCAGAGAACGTCGCCCGGTTAGGAAGACTGGCGTGTCGTGAACCGGCGCGTGGACAATAAGCGAGCGTGGCGGTGTTTGCTGCTTGATCACTTCCGCAAACTCTATCTTTGGCTGATCGAATATCACGTAGTCTCCTGACCGCGAAACAATGCTCGCGACGTCCAGCGCGCCTGCGAGCGTCACACAGACCAGGAGCCCAACGCTCAACGCCCGCAGCATGGAACCGTCTTGCCACAAACGCGAAAGCAGCAACGCCACCAACGGCGCCGATGCCAGCCACCAGTAAAAGAGCACTTTGCTGTTGTCCCAAATCCACGGCGCAAGCTTCATCACATTTGGCACAATGAAACACAGCGTAAACGGCAGATAAAAAAGCAGCAAGCGACGTGACACCAGATGAACTCTGCCGCGCCACAAAATGGCCGTCACAATCAAGGGGATGAAGGCACCGGTGTTCTTCAGCCAGAACCAAACCGGATTTTCGATTCCGTGGTCCCAGCCAAACTGCCAGCCGATGAAACTCGAGGCGCTGACGGCGCTGTCGCGAGTTGACCACCACATCTGCGGCAACGCAATCACCGAAGCGACCACCGCGAAGGCGATCCAGTCGCGCCAACGCCATTGCAACAAAGCAAGACAAGCACCCATCGCCATCACGACTATGAAACTGTGCGCGTGGACCAGCGGCAGTAAACCCGCGATAACACCCGCTGCGACCATGCGCCTGGTGGAAGGCAAAAGGAAAAAGGAAAAAGGAAAAAGTGAAGAGGGCGATGAGGCTGTTGTTTCCTCCTTTTTGCCTTTTGCCTTTTTACTTTTGCCTTGTTCTTTGCCCTTGTCCTCTTCTCGATTTTGCGAGACCCACCATTGCGTGAAGACGATAACCGCCAGCGGGAGTCCCATCAGTATGCCGCGCTGCGTGACCAGCAACGACGAGATGGCATTTCCCCAACGCCAGGTGGTGTCGGGAATCACTGTGAACGAAGCCGGGAGATGCTTGAGCACTCCCATTACTCCTGCTTCGCCCTTGCCGGCATCTCTGAACAATAGAAGCCAACCCAATCCGCCGTTCAACAGCACGAGCAGAGGCGTCAGCAACGCGGCGACGCGATCGCGCAGCATGTCCCACGCCCAACGATGAAGCACGCCCACAAAAGAAATCGCGAGCAGGAAATTCTCGATGAACATCGAATCGCGCAGGCTCGCCCCGCACTTTACAAACATTGCCGAAACGAAATCAGTCAGAAACGGATACGTAAAGCGCACGCCGGCGTAAGTCGGATCTTCCGGCGGAAAGTTATTGCCATAGGCAAAGCGTGTAATCACACTCAGGTGAAATGGAAGATCGCCGAAGTTGTTGATGGCGCCGGTGGAGATACCATTCGCCGATTCGACCATCGCGCGATCGAAGATCTGCCAGAGCAGGATCGAGGCGATGGCGTAGTAGAGAAAGTAACCGATGGACGATCCGGTGGGATAGAGGATTGCGCGGCGGATTGCTTTCTCCGTTGCCGCCACATCAGATTGTATCTGCTTGCGATAAGTTGAGTTCCACAACAGGGCAATTGGGGCCGCAACCGCAACGGCCGCTGCAGCGATTGTCAAACCTGTCAGTCCAAAAAACGAGGCCAGAACAAATCCGATCAAGCCAAACGCAGCCAGGCCGATGCATGCGCCGGTGCAGAGACGAGTAGGCAGCGAGGCCCCTTCGTCGTAAGTGTAAGTAGCAAGCGCGCCGCCTACGGTGGCAAGCAATGACAGTGTAACCGCAAGGATCATTTAGCGATTTCGCACTGGTGACTTGGGTCGTCGAATCGTAGAGCTATGGCTGATCAATTAGCCCGCCTGATTATATGCTATTATGAGCCCAACTTTTCAAAGGAGTCGGATGAGTTAAAGTTATGGCGGTTGAAATTGCAAAACGATCTTTCAACGTAGCTGAGTATTACCGGATGGCTGAGGCGGGAATTCTCAAAGAGGACGATCGCGTCGAGCTTATTAATGGGGAGATCATAGAAATGAGTCCCGCAGGGAGCCGTCATGCCGGATGCGTCAAGAGATTGAACCACATTCTCGTGAAGCGCATTGGTCACTTGGCGGTGATCAGCGTTCAAGATCCAGTTGATCTCGACGAATACACCGAGCCCGAACCGGATGTTGCCCTTTTGCGTCCGCGCGAAGACTTCTATTCTAACGGCCATCCGACTCCACGCGATGTGCTGCTCGTCATCGAAGTCGCCGATAGTTTGGAAGGGTACGATCACGAGATAAAGGCGCCGCTGTATGCGAGGGCGGGCATTCCTGAAACCTGGGTGGCCAGCCTGCTAACGAACATCATTCATCAGTACGCGCAGCCCGCAAACGGCCGATATCAGATGCATAATGAATTCAAGCGCGGAGAATCTACCACGTCAGTTGCCTTGCCTGAGCTAACGCTTACGGTCGATGAAATCCTCGGCTGAATAATCCATCAATGCTGCGAGCGGGTATCGTTGGTTTGCCCAACGTCGGAAAGACAACTTTTTTCAACGCCGTGACGGCGCAGTCGTCGGCGCTGATCTCAAACTATCCATTCGCGAGCAGCAAGCCAAACGTAGGCGTGGTGGCGGTTCCGGATGAACGCCTCGCTCCGCTCGCAAAGCTCGTCAAGACAAGTGTGATCGTTCCCGCGAGCGTAGAGTTTGTCGACATCGCCGGCCTGGTGCGCGGCTCGTCGAGGGGCGAAGGGCTCGGCAATCAGTTTCTCCACAGCATACGCGAAACGGACACGATGATTCAGGTGGTGCGCTGTTTTGAAGACGAAACCGTGCCTCACGTAGATGGGTCGATAGATCCCCGGCGAGATGTCGAAACTATTCAAATCGAACTGGCCCTCGCGGATCTCTCGACGGTCGAGCGTCGCCGCGAACGCGTGCAAAAAACTGCAAAGAGCGGCGACAAAACTGCGCGGGCGGAACTTGAAGTGCTGGACAAGCTGCAACCGGCGTTGGAAGAGTTTATGCCGGCCAGAAGTGTGACACTCAACGATGACGAACTCACGATAGCTCGCAACTATTTTCTGCTGACGATGAAGCCGACGATCTACGCCGCGAACGTTGGCGAAGTGACGCTAAGCGCGCCTGACGATAATGAACAGGTGCGCGTGGTGCGCGAGATCGCGGCGAGCGAAGTATCGGAATGCGTCGTAATCTGCGCCCAACTCGAAGCAGACCTCGTAGAGCTTTCGCCGGAAGAGCGACGCGAGTATCTGGAGTCACTCGGCGTCACCAGCAGCGGCGTCGATCAGTTGATCAAGAGCGCTTATCGAGTACTCGGTCTGATGTCGTTTTTGACCGGCGGAGAAAAGGAAGCACGCGCCTGGACTATTCCGCAGGGCACGCGCGCGCAAGACGCAGCGGGAACGATTCATTCGGATATCGCGCGCGGCTTCATCCGTGCCGAGATTGTTGGCTATGACGAGTTGCTGCGTGCGGGTTCTTATGCCGCCGCGCGAGAACAGGGATTGTTAAGATTGGAAGGGAAAGACTACATTATGCGGGAAGGTGACATAGTGAATTTTCGGTTTAATGTCTGACGCCGAGCGATCCACGGCTCCGTTTCCGATTGACCGGATTATCGAAGGCCGTCCAACGAGTCAACGCAACAGCGCGCGAATCCCGACGAGGATCAGGTATATGATCGCAATGCCGATGGCCACTTTAATTAGAAAGACCGCCAGTCCGAAAACCAATCCGGCAATTCCCAATGTTATTCCGATCGCGGCCATCAACAGGTGACCGCCAACCACGATCACAAAGATAGTTAAGAACACCAGGCCCGCAATCCGGAGAATGTCTTTTGCTTCCTTCATTTTCCTACTCTCCCGTTCCTTCGCTTTGAATGACGCACCGCCAAATGCATTGGATTTGCGTGCTCGCTTTCGGTATACGAAGATAACCGGCGTGCCGTTCCGTAGAAGATCCGCATATTCCCAGTGTTAGGTCGCCTCTGTAATCAATTTCGGCGATAATTATATAGCCATGGCCTATCCCACATCCAGAAGTCTTTTCGGCGACCCGGAAATCGATCATCGCGCTCAGCAGTTTGCGCCGCTGGCCGAACGCATGCGCCCGCGCTCGCTCGACGAGTTTGTCGGCCAGAGCCATCTCGTGGGCGAAGGTCGCATCCTGCGCCGCTTGATCGAAGGCGGCGGCGCCTGGCCATCGCTAATCCTCTGGGGTGCGCCGGGCACGGGCAAAACAACGCTGGCGCGCCTGCTGGCAGAGAAAAGCAGCGCGCGCTTTATCGCGCTCTCAGCCGTTTTCTCAGGTGTCAAAGATCTGCGCGCCGCGATCAGCGATGCGCAAACAGAGTCGCGCTTCGGCACCCGCACAATTCTGTTCGTCGACGAAATCCATCGCTTCAATAAGGGACAACAGGACGCGCTGTTGCACGCCGTAGAAACCGGCACCGTGACGTTGATTGGCGCGACGACTGAGAATCCTTCGTTCGAAGTTACGGGCGCGCTGTTGTCGCGCTGTCGTGTGCTGGTGCTCAATCCGTTGACTGAAGACGAAGTGAAGACGATTCTCCAACGGGCTGTCAGCGACGAAGAACGTGGCCTTGCGTCACTTAAGCCGGAGATTGCCGAAGCACTCCTCTCACGCATTGCGCATTCTTCAGGTGGCGACGCACGCGTGGCACTGGCGGCGCTTGAGGCAGCAGTTGAATCGACCGAGCCTGATGAGAATGGCGCGCGACACATCACGGAAGAGACGGCGATCGAAGCACTCGGTCGCGCGCATTACGCTTACGACAAAGGTGGCGAAGAGCATTACAATCTTGCCTCGGCGCTAATCAAGTCGCTGCGCAATTCAAACGTTGACGCTGCACTTTACTGGCTCGCGCGCATGATTGAAGGCGGCGCCGATCCGGTGTTCATCGCGCGGCGATTGTGCATTCTGGCTTCCGAAGATATTGGCTTGGCCGATCCGCAGGCGATGGTCCAGGCGGCGGCCGCCGCCGAGATCACGCAGTTGATCGGATTGCCCGAAGCGCTCTTCCCGCTGGCGCAAGCAACGATCTATCTCGCGCGCGCGCCGAAATCAAACGCCGTCTTGAAAGCATATTCCGCTGCTCTTGCTGACGCGACGGAAACCGCGCGCGAACCCGTGCCGTTGCATTTGCGAAATGCAGTGACGCGGCTGATGAAAAATCTCGGCTACGGCGAAGGTTATCGTTACGTTCACAAAGACGAGCGCGCGAAAGAGGAGATGGCGTGTTTGCCTGAGCGACTGCGAGGGAGAAAGTATTACGAAGATGAAAGCGAAGACGAACGGCCCGCAGCAAACGAATCACAGCCGCGAAGCGGCGACAGTCAATAGCCCCGTGCGTAAGCGCGGGGGGAACCCACGCAGTGAGCCTCGAAAGAGGCGGCACATCTCTTGGTCGCAAATGAAATACCTGGACATCAATTGTGGCTGCGATGCTTTCTTGACTAATGATCGAAACCTTCGGAAAGTAGGAGAGTTGGTAGTTCTGGTGCTGGAGGATCTGGAACTTTGACAAGCAAATCTGATTCGCGCGTTCAGACTCTACTTTCTGTTTTCCGGTGCGTCGCCTTCGCTGACGCGCAATCGTGCTCGCCTGCGGGCTTCTTCAAACAATTCTTCGTCGTCGACAGCAGATAGTGAAGCTGACTTGCTTCCGGACATTTCTTTGCGTTTCTTTTCCTCTTCGGCCTCTTCACCTTCGGATATTCCTTCTTTGAAGGCCTTCTTGCTCTGGCCCAACGCCTTTGCCAATTGCGGCAGTTTGCTGCCGCCGAAGAGCAGGAAAATCACCGCGAGTATGCCGATCCACAAAATTGGGTTTTCGAAATTGAACAACAGCAACATATTCATCTCAAGACTCCTTTGCTTCAGGTGTGCGCGCTCGGCCTTTCGCGGCGGTGCGCGAAACCTTACTGCCCCGAGTCTGACTCGTAGAACAGATATTTTCTCCACGTCTCGTCGGCACGACCAAGGTAGCGCATGATCTGGCGGCTGACATGCAGCGAGAAACCACGTGGCCGGCGCAGCAAGTGCATGCCCGACTCTTCGGGAGTGCGATTACCTTTACGATGATTGCAGCGCTTGCAACACGCCACCAGATTATCCCACGCTGACTCCCCGCCACGCGAGCGCGGCAACACATGATCGAGCGTCAACTCGGAGGGCGTGTACTGCCGGCCGCAATACTGGCACGTCGAATGATCACGCAGCAGAATATTTTTGCGCGACAGCGACCGGCGCTCGAAGGGAATGTGTCGATACTCAGTCAAGCGAATCACCGCCGGCGCGTGAATCTCAAGCTTCGCCGAGTGCAGCATGTGCCCGTTGTGCTCCTCGACGCGAGCCACACCTTTAAAGATCATCACCACGGCGCGCCGTTCGGTGCACACGTTGATGGGCTCAAAAGAGGCGTTCAGCACTAAGACTCGGCCAGTCATACTGTGGCTGATATTACGATAAAGGAGGCCAAAGGCAAAAGTGAAATGGCAGAAGCTCCCGCACAATGACTCAAATAGAGCGGTTTTGCGCCTTCCTTTTGCCTTTTACCTTTTTACTTTTGCCTACTAAGTCGATCCGTGGCCTCCACGAGAGCGCTGAGGATCCCAGGTTCAGTGACCGAATGTCCGGCGTCAGGAATGATCTTGAGTTCAGCTTCGGGCCAGGCGCGATGCAGGTCCCAGGCGCTCATCATCGGGCAAACGATATCGTAGCGACCCTGGACGATGACACCAGGAATGTGTCTGACACGGCCAACGTTCTCGACGAGATAGTTGTCAGTTTCGAAGAAGGAGTTGTTGACGAAGTAATGGCATTCAATCCGCGCCACGGCCAGGGCAACGTGTGGATCGGTGAAGTGATCGATTAGTTCCTGGTCCGGTACAAGCTTCAAAAGATTTGCTTCCCAGGTTGACCAAGCCTTCGCTGCTTCTAGTCGTGTGGCTTCATCGTCGCTCGTCAGCCGGCGATAATAAGCGTTGAGCAAGTCGCCGCGTTCCGCTTCCGGAATCGCGCGCACGTACTCTTCCCAACAATCCGGAAAGATCGCGTTTGCTCCTCCCTGATAAAACCAACGGATCTCGTCGGGCCGGCAAAGAAAGATCCCACGCAACACCAGCGCGCGCACTCGCTCCGCGTGTTTCTGCGCGTAAGCCAGCGCGAGCGTGCTGCCCCACGAACCACCAAACACCTGCCACGTGTCGATGCCCAGATGCTCGCGAAGTTTTTCGATGTCTGCAACGAGAGCCCACGTTGTGTTCTGTTCGAGAGATGCATGCGGCGTGCTCTGTCCCGAGCCGCGCTGATCGAAGAGCACGACACGATACGCTTGCGGGTCGAAAAACTGACGATACTCCGGCACGAGCCCCGCGCCCGGTCCACCATGAAGAAACACAACGGGCTGGCCCTTAGGATTCCCGCATTGCTCGTAATAGAGTTCGTGAACCGGCGAGACCTTCAAGCGGCCAGTGTCGTAAGG
>JBGPWL010000039.1:0-39561 GCA_041492185.1 Pyrinomonadaceae bacterium
CGTACGTAACACGAAACGAGAAAGCTACTGTCAGGATAGTGGCTCATCCTTCTCAGGACGACGACTCTTCGCGCTCCAGTAGCACGAGGTTCGGCATGATTTTGTTTCCGAATATGCGCTTGGCGCGCGCTTCCACGTCGGGCCATTTGACGCGTTCCGGTGGCGGAGGCGAAGGTGTCAGGTCTTCTTCGAGCGCCAGGATGATTTCTACGAATCTCCGGCGTTCACGCGCGGGCAATGCTTTGACTTGTTCGACAAGCTCAGCGGTACTCATGGAGCAATGATAATCCTTTTCATCTGGGATGGACAAACCTTACGCGTCGGGGTTCACTTCCAAGAGTTCTTCTTGCCACTCATGCCTGATTTCATAAAGCGCTGAGTCGATGTCAAAGTCCTCAGGAAACTTTCCACGCCAAGACCCGCGCAGTGATTGCGGCGGGGTTCGCTGGTCAACCGCTGATTCACGGCCTAAGCCGTGGGCCAACTCTTCGACAAGGATCACGCGCTCGCCCAGGCTGAGGCTCTCAGCCATCCGCTTAACCTGTTCAAGTGTGGACTCTGACATCGCCGTCCCCTCCGGTTGCAGATTTTAGCACAGTCATTCGGTTACTATTTCGGAAAGGTTTGCTGAACCCAGAGAGCCGGGGCTGCAACGCCCTTCAATAATTGCTTCCCGTTTACGCTCTGGGCTAAACTCTAGCACATGAGTACGACTGATTATCAAGTCCTTGTTCGCAACGGATCGAGCGATCTATTTGTGGCCTCGGTCCTCGGCATGGTTGAAAGGCTGGCCCGCGGAGAAATTGTGACTATCGATGTCGAAAGCAATGAGACGGTGCCGGCAGCCGCCAACGTGTGGCGAGAGGAAGCTGGGCGCTTCCATGACGATCCCACCTTCGATGAATTTGTTATTGAGATCCAATCTGAAAAGCGCGGTCTGGATTCAGAAGAGTCAGCATCCTGATTCTCTTCGTCCTTGATACCGACCATCTGAGTCTCTACCAGCGAGGCGTCGAGCCGTTACTGATTGAAAGCCGCATCAAGACATGTCCGCCGAAGAACTGTACGAACTGATCGAGACCCTCGCGCTGACTCCCGATACAATTGCCGGCTTCGCCAACGATCTGTCGATTGAAGAGCTGAGATGCCGGAATGAGAATGGGGAATTCTCGGTCATCGAGATCGTCTGCCACCTCCGCGACATCGAAGTTGAAGGCTACACTGTGCGCATCAATCGCATTCTCGGCGAAGACGATCCTGTTCTCCCTGACATTGATGGTGGCCGGCTTGCGATTGAGCGCAACTACACGGGTCAGAATTTGGACGAGGCGTTGAAGACTTTTGCCGGCGCGCGAGCAGCGAACGTGCGCACGCTAAGTGTGTTGCGCGAAGAGCAACTGAGCCGCCCGGGAACTCTTGAGGGAGTCGGGGCTGTTTCGCTTGAGAGGTTACTCGAGCTAATGCTGGAACATGACCAGGGCCACATCGACGATCTGAGAATCATTCACCGGCGTTTTCGTCAATAGATGTTTTGAATTCACTCCAGCTATTTTGTTATTGTCTTTAGGCGCGCGTGATTGTTTAGAAGTCAGACGAGAAAGCCGATCCAGATGAACTCCAGGACCTCGCAGAACCGACCCCGAATTCGCGTCTATCTCCTGCTCATTGCTGTCTGTCTGGTGGGATTGATGCAGGGGACGCCGAGCGTCTCCTCGTCACGTTCTTCAAATCATAGCTATCAAGAGCGCGACGTCACAGTCGGTACGTTCTATCGCAGTGCCCCTTCGCTGCGCGATTTCGAACAATTGTTCCTACCAGCAGCGTCCGGCAAGATCGCGCCGCGGGTTCTCGCCGACACGGCCGACGGAAAGAATACGTCGATCATTATCCTGCTCGCCGACCAGGCCGACGTTAGCGGTGCGTATGAAATAAAAGACCAGGACGCGCGCGGCTGGTTTGTCTACAACACGTTGGCCCAGCATGCCGCGCGGACGCAGGCCAGTCTCCAGGCCCTTTTCAAGGCCCAGGGCGTTAGCTACCAGTCATACTGGGCGGCCAACATGCTTGTCGTTACTGCCGACCGCTTCATGGTCGAACAACTGGCCGCGCGCTCTGACGTGGCCCGAATAGATTCCAACAAACCGACCAGGTGGATCGAAGACCCGGCAGTCGCCTCTTTCGGCGTCACACCCAGCAGTCCCAACGCCGCCGAGTGGGGCGTGCTCAGTGTCAACGCCCCGGCAGTGTGGGCAATGGGATTCACCGGACAGGGAATAGTCATCGCGAATCAGGACACCGGTATGCGCTGGACCCACGCCGCTATCAAGAACCACTATCGCGGTTGGAACGGCAGCAGCGCCGATCACAACTACAACTGGCACGACGCGATTCATAGTGGCGGGGGCTCGTGCGGCGCTAACTCGCCGGCGCCTTGCGACGACAGCGGACACGGCACGCACACTACAGGCACCACCTCCGGCGACGACGGTGCGGGCAACCAGATCGGTGTTGCGCCTGGCGCGAAGTGGATCGGCTGCCGCAATATGGACCAGGGCAACGGCACGCCTGCCACTTACACGGAGTGCTTCCAATTCATGATCGCTCCCACTGATCTGAACGGTAACAACCCGAACCCGGCGCTGCGCCCCCACGTGATCAATAACAGTTGGACTTGCCCAGTTAGCGAGGGATGCACCACGCGTGGTGAGTTGGAAACCATCATTAACAACACGGAAGCGGCGGGTATTTTCGTCGAAACCTCCGCCGGAAACGCTGGCCCGAGCTGCTCAAGCGTGTCTGATCCACCAGCGATCTACAGCGAGTCTTTCTCGACCGGGGCGATTGACATCAGCAATACGCTGGCGAGTTTCAGCAGCCGCGGGCCGAGCACGTTCTACACGCCGAACCTGCTGAAGCCGAACATTTCGGCGCCCGGCGTTAACGTGCGGTCCTCAACGCGGACGAGCGACACGAGCTACGGCAATTTGTCCGGCACCTCGATGGCCGGGCCGCACGTCGTCGGCGTGGTGGCGCTGCTCTGGTCGGCGCGCCCGCAATTGGCGCGCAATATCGCGGCGACGAAGGCGATCCTGCAGAACACGGCCAACCCAGCGGTGACGGTTAGCGCGCAAACCTGCGGTGGTACGTCGTCAAGTCAGATCCCGAACAACTCCTTCGGCTACGGGCGCGTTGACGCCCTGGCCGCAGTCAACGCCGCCCCAACTGCGGCGCCGGCAACAGTCAGTGGCACCATCACCACGCCCAATGGTTCACCGTTGGGCGGCGTGGTGATGCGTCTAAGTGGCGCCTCCAGTCGCGCGACGATTACGAACGGTTTAGGGAGCTATCGGTTCGACAATCTGGACACTGACCGCATGTATACCTTATCCCCATCGCTGGCGAATTATCACTTTGCTCCGGCGAGCAGTTCGTTCTCGCTCGCAGGAAACAAAGCCGACGCAGACTTCAGCGCTAACGCGGACGCATCCGTTGGCGCTAATGCCATTGATACGACCGAGTACTTTGTGCGCCAGCAGTATCTGGACTTCCTTGGTCGCGAACCAGATCAAGGAGGCCTGGAATATTGGAGTGATGGGATCAACCAGTGCAACGGTGACGCTGGTTGCATTCGCTCGCGGCGCATCGAAGTGTCGGCTGCCTTCTTTGCCTCGCTCGAGTTTCAGCAAACTGGCAGCTTCGTTTATCGGATATATGGTGCGGCACTTGCGCGCCGGTTTTCTTACACAGAATTTGCCCTCGATCACGATCAAGTGCTGGGAGGGCCAAACCTGGAAGCCAACAGGGCGGCTTATGCCGATCAGTTTGTGCAGCGGCAGGAGTTCCTCAGTAAGTATCCCTTGAGTTTGGATGGTGGTGCTTACGTCGACGCGTTACTAACTACGATGCGGGACAGTTACGGATTGGATCGGAGTGGCCAGCGCAGCGCGTTGCTTGACGGATACAATCAGTGCCTGCAAGGCGGAACGCAGACACATTGCCGAGCTGTTACGTTGCGCCTGCTTGCCGACGATCCAATCTTTGTGCAGGCCGTTTACAATCCGTCATTTGTGCTGATGCAATACTTTGGTTATCTGCGGCGCGAAATAGATCAATCGGGCTACGACTTTTGGTTGAATGTGCTCAACAATCGCGAGCCGAACAATTATCGTGGGATGGTTTGTTCGTTCCTTACAGCGGTTGAGTACCAGATCCGCTTTGCGCCGGTCGTGTCGCACACGAATGCTGAGTGCGGGTAGTGAATGCGCGCAGATTACGCAGATTACCCAAATTCAACCAATCAAAACGAAAGCCAGGGTTCCTTAGCGGGCTGTTGGAGTGCTCGGATCCGATTTGTTTTGGCCCGAGTCAATCTGTGTAATCTGCGTAATCTGTGGATTCCGCTCCGGAAAGCCGCACAATGGTTGCCCCTAAACCACCCGCCTCTGGTGTCGATCCAGTCTTCGACAAACGGCGTGCGCGCGAGAATCGACCGAACCATTTCGCGCTGCACGCCGATGCCTTTGCCGTGAATGATGCGCACGCTGCGAAAGCCTGCGCGACGCGCCTCGCCCAAGTATTCTTCGACGACGCGTTTCACGTCACGCGGCGGCATGGTGTGAAGATCGATAATGTCTGTAATTTCGATCGAGACTGGTTCAGGGAAAGGATCGAAGGGATCGAGATCGTTGTCATCGTCGGTTTCAGCAAGCCACTCTGTCGGGCTTTGTTTCGCATCCCATCCGGCTACAGCGTTCTTAAACCAGTCGAGGAATCTCATCGGACAGCTTCACTGATAGCACGTTTTCTGAGTCCCGTTAGGGACGTAATGTTTATAGCTGAACACAATCATTTATGACTCGGGCTCGCAGAGGAGCGACTCGTCGCTCCTCTGCGAGCCTGGGTTTCTTGTTGGACCGCGGGGGCGCTATAAACATTCAGCTCCTACGGAGCCAATCGACCTATCGAGTGTATGCCTCGCACTGCGAAATGACCTGTAAAGTTCCAAATGCCTGGCATCCTCTGTTTCTTGACACGCGTGCGCCTGCACATATACTACTCGCGGTTTTTCAATTCCTGGCATTCTTAAAACACAATCGCAGGAAAAGAATCGTTTCCGATTCCATCTTCCTGCCTGCTGAAAGGACAAAAAATCATGGGAGCGCGAAAGAAGATCACAGTGGTGGGCGCGGGCAACGTGGGCGCGACGGCGGCGCACTGGCTGGCCGCAAAAGAACTCGGCGACGTGGTGCTCGTTGACATCGTCGAAGGCGTGCCGCAGGGGAAGGCGCTTGACCTCGCCGAGGCCGCGCCGATTGAAGGTTACGACGTCAAGTTGGTTGGCACGAACACTTACGACGGCACTGAGAATTCAGATATCGTTATTATCACCGCCGGTCTGCCGCGCAAGCCGGGCATGAGCCGCGACGATCTTTTGAAGACCAACGCGGAGATCGTTTCGAAAGTGGTGGACGAAGTTGTCAGGCGCTCGCCCGATTCGATCCTGATCATTGTTTCGAATCCGCTGGATGCGATGTGCCAGGTGGCACTGCGTCGCTCGGGTTTCCCGAAGCATCGCGTCATCGGCATGGCAGGCGTGCTCGATTCAGCGCGCATGCGGTGCTTTCTCGCCGAAGCGCTGGATGTTTCGGTTGAAAACGTAACCGCATTCGTGCTCGGCGGCCACGGCGACACGATGGTGCCGCTGCCGCGCTTCTCAACCTGCGCGGGAATTCCGATCCCCGAGTTGCTGCCAAAAGATAAGATCGATGAGATTGTGAAGCGAACTGCGAACGGCGGCGCGGAGATTGTCTCGTTGCTTAAAACAGGTTCGGCTTACTACGCACCGTCAGCGGCGGCCGTCGAGATGACAGAATCGATTTTGAAAGACAAGAAAAAAATATTGCCATGCGCTGCTTATCTGGAAGGCGAGTATGGCATTAACGGACTCTACGTCGGCGTGCCTTGCAAACTCGGCGCGCGCGGTCTTGAGCAAATCATCGAAATCAACCTGCTGGCAGACGAACGCATCGCGTTGCAGAAAAGCGCCGCGGCGGTGCAGGAGTTGGTAAATATTCTCGGTATTTGATTCTCCGGGAGGGAAACCGAAATGACCAACAGGATTTCGCCGTGCCGGTTTCTTTGTTTACCATTAGCGATCGTGTTGTTCTGGCAAGGTTCGTCTTGCCATTCCTCAAATTCCAATATGAGCAACAACTCAGCCCGCAGCGACAACGTGAAGGCCAGTGCGAACACCAACTCCACCAGCAATGCGCGGCAGAGTCCTGCTGACATCAAAGGCGTCTGGGGTGGCTTGCACATCAGCATGGAAGTGACCGAGAGCGGCGCCGAGATCAATTACGACTGTGCGCACGGCCGCATCACGGAGAAGATCGTTCCGGGACGGGACGGAAAATTTATCGTCAAGGGAACTCACGTGAAGGAACACCCGGGTCCGCTACGCAGCGACGAGGATCAAAGCGGCCAGCCGGCAACTTACCGCGGCTCGATCGATGGCGATACGATGACCTTGACTGTGTCGCTGTCTGGCGATGACGCAGTTGGCACTTTCACGCTGACGCGCGGGAAGACTGGCCGGGTGAGAAGGTGCGCCTAGTGGCTCCGGCTATCGCTTAAGCCAGCCGAACAGACCGTGAATCACCGTCTCGCTAACGGCTATCAGGTTTCAAGAACCACCGCCTTGCGATAGTCAGCCAAAGGAAAGGTTATCTTGGTGCGAATAGCCTTCCGTCCTTGAGCAATTCTTTCGAGTTGTTTGTAGACGCTGGCCGCGATATAAATCTCGCCACACTTGCCACAGCGGCGCACGGGCACATTGTCCACATAAATTATGTTCCGCCGGTAATGGAAGGGAACGCGCGTAACTGCGTCTTCGACCGAACCTTCGCAAAATTCACAAGGATCTTTCTTCATAGCTAATTGTTTTCAAGCGCAAACACCGTGATTATCCTAAGCCAACCCGTGCTGAGTATTCTACAAACAACCGAATAGCATATTCAATATCAATCGCAATCAATGCATCTTTGGACATTTCTTCGTTAGCATGAATCGAAATGTCATATTCTTGATCTCGAATCAGCCTGCGTAGGTTGTCGATCGCTCTTTTCACGAAAACTCATTTCTTCAGCCAGCCGAATAGACCGTGAATCACCGTCTCGCGGTTTTCTTCGTAGATCGCTCTGGTAAGAGGAATATTCATCGGGCAGGCTTTGACGCAGTTCTGCGCGTTGCCGCAGTTGGTGATGCCGTCGTCTCCCATCAGCGCTTCAATGCGTTCGTCGCGGTTCATCTTGCCGGTGGGATGCATGTTGAAGAGACGCACCTGCGCGATCGCCTGCGGGCCGATGTAGTTATCGCCGTCGTATTGCGGGCAGGCTTCCAAACAACAGCCACACGTCATGCAGCGTGAGTAAGCGTAACGCTCCTGGACGTCTTCGTTATCCATTCGCGGCGCCGGACCGAGATCGTAGGTGCCGTCGAGTTCGATCCAGGCATGAACACGCTTGAGATGATCGAACATCTGCGAACGATCGACGACGAGATCGCGCACGTTGGGAAACTTCGACATCGGCTCGAGCTTGATCGGTTGGTCGAAATTATCGACGAGCGCTGAACATGATTGGCGCACGCGCCCGTTGATGACCATCGTGCAGATGCCGCACACCTGCTCGAGACAGTTCATGCTCCATACAGGTGGCGTGGTCGGATTGCCTTCTTTGGTAACGGGATTCTTTTGAATCTCCATCAGGCACGAGATGATGTTGAGATTGGGGCGATAAGGAATCTCAAAACGTTCCCAGTACTGCGCCGAGTCGGGATGCGCGCGACGGCGGATGTGGATCTCGACTGTTTTCGGTGGAACTTTTACCATAACTTAATTAGCCACAGAGGCACAGAGGCACAGAGATTGAAAACCAGTAAGCAGTAAGCCGCTAGCAGGCGGGAAACCAGAAGCGCTCTTTGCCGTCTCTTTATCCAGCATTTCTCTGTGTCGCTGTGCCTCTGTGGCAACCTGCTATTTCTTCGCATGTGCGTAATCGCGCTTGCGCGGCTTGATCAGCGAAATGTCCACCGCGTCGTAAGAAAGTACCGGACCTTCGCCTGAATACTCGGCAATCGTAGTCTTCAAAAACTTCTCGTCGTCGCGCTGGGGGAAATCAGGTTTGTAATGCGCGCCCCGCGATTCGTTGCGATTGAGCGCTCCCAACGTAATCACCCGCGCCAGCTCAAGCATGTTATCCAAATGACGCGCGTGCGGCAGCGCCATCGTGGCCCAGAGATTCGAATCGTTGATCGAGATCCGTTTGTATCGATCCATCAGCTCCAGCAACTTATTGTCCGTCGCTTTTAGTTTCTCGTTATAGCGCACCACAGTGACGTTGTCCGTCATCACTCTGCCCATCTCCTGATGCAGTACGTACTGGTTCTCTTTGCCGCTCTGCTTGATGAGCGCATCGTTGATTTCCTGTTGGTGCTTCAATTCCTGATCGTAAATTCGCGAGCCATCTGCGCCGTTGCGCTCGACGTTCTTCGCGTATTCGATTGCCGCAGGAGCGGCGATAAAACCACCGTAGACACAGCTCACCAAAGAGTTTGCACCCAGCCGGTTGGCTCCATGAATCGAATAGTCGCATTCGCCGGCGGCGAGCAGACCGGGAATGTTTGTGCGCTGATTGAAATCAACCCACAGGCCACCCATCGAATAATGCACGCCGGGGAAAATGCGCATCGGCACATGGCGCGGATCGTCGCCGACAAACATCTCGTAGATTTCCAAGATGGCGCCGAGCTTGCGATCGAGTGTCTCGGCCGGAATGTGCGACAGGTCAAGAAAGACCTGATTGTCGCCGCCCACACCAAAGCCGTCCAGACACACCTGGAAGATTTCGCGCGTGGCAATGTCGCGCGGCACGAGGTTGCCGTACGCGGGATACTTCTCCTCAAGAAAATACCAGCGCTCTCTTTCCGGAATCGAAGACGGCGATCGCTTGTCGCCTTTCGCGCGCGGCACCCAAACGCGCCCACCTTCGCCCCGCGCCGATTCAGACATCAAACGCAACTTGTCTTCACCCGGAATCGACGTCGGATGGACTTGAATAAATTCGCCGTTCGCGTATTTCGCGCCCTGCTGGTAACAGGCAGAAACGGCGCTGCCGGTGCAGACCATCGAGTTGGTTGACTTGCCGAAGATCAATCCCGGCCCACCAGTGGCGATGATCACAGCCTCCGCGGGAAAGGCTTTCAGCTCGAGCGTCTGCAGATTCATCGCGACCAGCCCGCGGCAAACCTGATGGTCATCGAGCACCAGAGAAATCATTTCCCAATGTTCATACTTCTTAACTTCACCCGCGACTTCATGGCGCCGGACCTGCTCATCGAGCGCATACAAAAGTTGTTGCCCGGTCGAAGCGCCGGCGAATGCGGTGCGATGATGTTTTGTGCCGCCGAAGCGACGAAAGTCGAGCAGCCCTTCCTTCGTGCGCGAGAAGGGAACACCCATGCGATCGAACAGGTAGATGATCGCCGGCGCCATCTCGCACATCGCTTTTGCCGGCGGCTGGTTCGCGAGAAAGTCGCCGCCGTAAACCGTGTCGTCAAAATGTTCCCAGGTTGAATCGCCTTCGCCCTTGGTGTTGACCGCGCCGTTGATGCCGCCTTGCGCGCAAACGGAATGCGAACGCTTCACCGGAACGACCGAGAACAGATCGACCGCGTGGCCGGCTTCCGAGATCTTCATCGCCGCGGCAAGACCCGCCAGTCCGCCACCTACGATCGCGATCTTGATTCCGTTTGTTGCCATCGTGCTAAAGGATTCCTCTCAATAGTCCGCCTGGATAAATAAAAGCAACCGCAGCGTTAATACCGACGAGCAGCAGCATCACGCCAAATCCAATGCAGGCGTAGCCGGTCAGACGTTGCGCGCGCTCGCCGATGGCGATGCCCCAATCGACCAGGAACAGCCAGATGCCATTCGCCAGGTGCCAGACCGTTGATGTGATCCCGATCACATAAACAATAAATATCGGCACAATGCTAAACTCGCCCGCGACTATGCCGAACGCTTGTTCCGGATGCTTCGCCACGGAGATGTGGTTCAGTCCAGGCATCAGACCAAATCTGAAATTGAGCACGTGAAAAGTGATAAAGAAAAAAAGAATGACGCCGGTGACGCGTTGAATCAGATAGAACCAATTGCGTGGATAAGGATAGTTCAGATTGTTGGGCCGCGCCTCGACGGTGATCACCAAACCATAGACGGCGTGATAGATGAGCGGTATAAATATTCCGCCGATTTCAACGAGCAGGATATACGGGATCGATTGCAGGTCTTTAACCGCGGTGTTGAATTCGACGGCGCCATAGAGCGCTTTGGAGTTCGTATAGAAATGTTCGAGTAGAAAGAGTCCGAGGGGGACAATCCCTGATAACTGATGCAGCTTTCGCAGGACAAAGGTCCTGCTCAGACGAATCGACAAGGACGCACTCCTTCGCCTTTGCGCTTCGACATCAAGCCCATGGTCTTCGATCCGGCGGGTTCGTAATAAGATTGCACAGAACAATTGGATTATATTGAGAAGTATGGGAAATGCCAAACAACAGTTGAGTCTAGAGTAGAGAGTTGCGTTCTTAGAAAGCTCTGAATGTTGGAACAGCGTCAACCAGGGCCGTTAGGCCCGGCATATCTATAGATGCGGACCCAAATATTATTCCAAAGGCCCGTAGGGCCGGCATATTTTTCATGTCCGACCTAACATCACATTCAGCCAATAGTCTCGCTAAGCTGATCCGCGAACGTGCGATCTCGCCTGTTGAAGTCGTCTCGGCCCATCTCCAGGAGATCGAGCGACTAAATCCCGCATTGAATGCCGTCGTCACGCTTGCACCGGACGCAATCGATCGGGCGAGGCAGGCAGAAACGGCAATGATGCATGGTGACAGTCTCGGGCCACTGCACGGATTGCCCGTCACGATTAAAGACACGATCGCCACTGCGGGACTGCGCACAACGAGTGGATCAGCGTCGCGTGCAGCCTACATACCCGAGAAAGACGCGAGCGCGGTTGCGCGTCTGAAAGCAGCGGGCGCGATCATTCTGGGCAAGACGAACACGGCAGAGATGGCGATGGACTACACCGCCGACAATCCCGTCTTTGGTCGCACGAATAATCCTTATGACCTATCGCGCACACCGGGTGGATCGAGCGGAGGCGAGGCCGCCGCGATTGCCATGTGCATGTCTCCCGCTGGATTGGGCAGCGATCTTGCCGGTTCGATTCGCATTCCATCACACTTCTGTGGGATTGCCGGTTTGAAGCCAACCACCGGGCGCGTTCCAGGTGACGGACAATTTCCGGAAAGTGTCGGTCCTTACTCGATGGGCTCAACGATTGGTCCAATGGCGCGGAGGATTGAAGATCTTCATCTGTTATTCGGAGTGCTCTCTGGTTCAGAAACTTCATCGATTGAAGCGCTGCGGAATCAGCGGACCGTCCTGCGCGGCTCGCGCGTCGCGTGGTACACAGATGACGGAGTGATCCCAGTCACCGAAGAAACGCGTCACGCGGTTGCATCCGCCGCGCGCGCACTGACCGATGCCGGATTGATCGCGGAGGAACGTCGTCCGCCCGGCGTCGAACGCGGCCTTGATTTGTGGCTGAAGTTATTTTCAAGAGCGTCAGTGGTGCAACTGCGCGAGGTGTATGCAGGTGCAGAGGACAAGGCCGGATTATTTGTTCGCTGGAGACTTGCGACCGCAGATAAATCGCCGCCGGCTACGCTGGACGAATATATCGCGCACTGGATCGAACGCGACCGTTTGCGCGGCATGCTAATCGATTGGATGGATACAACGCCGCTAATCGTAGCTCCAGTCGGCGCAACGCCGGCTTTTGAGCATGACGCGCACAAAGTGATAGTCAAAGGACAAACACTGAGCACGTTTCGCGCGTTTAGTTATTCGCAGACATTCAATGTTTTCGATCTGCCCGCTGTCAGTGTGCCTGCCGGTCGTTCAAGCGAGGGATTGCCGATTGGCGTGCAGATCATTGGCCGACCATTCCAAGAAGAAGTGGTCCTCGCCGCCGCCGCGATTGTTGAGGAAGCCCTTGGTGGTTGGTACCCCCCGCCAGAGCGACGGGAAACGGATTAACCACAAAGCCACAAAGCGCACGAGCAATAAAAGTTCGTGACTTTGTGTCTTCGTGGTTAGGCCTGGTATCCCTACTCAAAATGCGCGCGATCCGCTATAGTTTGCCGCACAGTCTGTTTTCAAGGAGATCGTTATGGAACCGCTCACTACCGCTCTTACGCTTTTCTTTTTCGGCTTCATCGCCATCGTCTTACTGGTGGTTGCCGCGAAGACGATCAGAATCGTGCCGCAGGCCACCGTGATGCTGATCGAGAGGCTTGGCCGCTTTGATAAAGTCGCTTCAAGCGGGCTGAACTTGCTTGTTCCTTTTCTGGATCGACCGCGCGCGGTCTACTGGACCAACGCGCGACCGGGCATGACCTCGATCGATCTACGCGAGCAATACATTGACCTGCCGCCGCAGCCAGTGATCACCCGCGACAACGTGAACATCCACGTCGATTCAGTTGTGTATTGGCAGATTACCGATCCGGTCAAGGCGGTTTACGAGATGAACGATCTGGTCGGTGGTATCTTCCAGTTGACCATCACGGGCATGCGCGCCGTGATGGGCGACATGGATCTGGACCACACGTTGTCGCAACGTGATCAGATCAATGCCAAGCTGCGCATCATTCTCGACGAAGCGACGGATAAATGGGGTGTCAAGGTCACGCGCGTCGATGTGAAGAATATTAATCCGCCCGAAGACGTGCGCATCACGATGGAGAAGCAGATGACCGCCGAGCGCAATCGGCGCGCTCTCGTATTGCAGGCGGAAGGTGATCGGCAGGCGGCAATCACGCGGGCGGAAGGCGAGAAGCAGGCGGCTGTAACGCGCGCGGAGGGCGAAAAACAGTCGGCAATTCTGGCTGCCGAAGGCGCGGCGCAGGCGCGACAGCGAAACGCCGAAGGTGAAGCACAGGCAATAGCGCTAGTCGCCGAGGCAATGCAGGAGCACGGGAATCCGGCGCAGTATTTGATTACCACGCGCTACATCGAGAGTTTGAAAGAGATGACGCGGACAAATAATGCGAAGGTGATCTTCATGCCGATGGAGACCTCAGCTTTGTTGTCGAGTGTAGGTGCAATCAAGGAGGTCTTCGCCGAAACGGGCGAAAAGCGTTCCGACGATAATCCACCAGTGCCGCCACGGCCTCGGCAGTTGCCTACCTAATGGGAGCGCCCTGAGAGCGCGGACATCTTGTCCGCAAAGCGCGCGGAGCACGCTAGCTTGTTCGCGCTTCGCGCTCATGCGGGCAGGGATGCCCGCGCTCCCAGCGGATGCCGCGAGATCACCGAATACTTCGAGCCTTCGCTGCTCAATTCACTTCGAATAACCAACAACTCTGTAACTGAAATCTCAATCGCCTCGAATGGCATTTCTTTATGTGCCAACGCGAGCGTGCGCGCGCCTTGTGGCTTACGCAAGCGCGCGAGCGTCAGGTGTGGATGAAAAGGTCGTTGTTCTGCTGTGAATCCTTCTTTCGCGCATTCTTCATCGAGACGCTCGTAAATTTGGTTGAGCTTTTTGGTAAGATCAGAAATACCAATCCACAAAACCTTTGGCGGCCCGTGTGCGGGAAAAACTCCGACGCCTTCGACGATAATCTTGAAGGGCGAAAACCCTTCAACAGCGAGTGCCGTCGCGCGTGAAAAACTCTCGACGCGTGTTTGCGGGATCTCACCGAGAAACTTCAACGTGAGATGAAACTCGCCGCCGCGATTCCAACTTGCATTGATGTCGGGAAATTCTTGCCTTAGGCGTTTGATGTGCTCAGTCGCTCGAGCACAGGCATTTTCCGGAAGTTCGACGGCGCAGAAAGTACGCCAATCGCTGGGAGCGCGCGTCATTGTCTTGCTGGTTCCAGCACAATCGTCTCCTTCGCGGCTTTGGCGATCGCTGCTTCCGTGAACGGAAACGCGCGCGGCGTGACGTTGCGCCAGTCAGCAAGTTGATCAGACCAGTGTGGGCTATTCGGTAGGCCCGACTCACCGAGCGCGATGCCCTGTTGCGTCTTGTCCCAATCACTCGAATCGGCAATCAAGCGCATCGATACCGACGAACCGACATTGACAGTAGCACCTACGAGGAAGGGCGTTCCGTTTTGCGGGAAGGGAGCGATCGCGAACTGCAGCCCGACGAGCGGCGCGACGGCCAGCGGATGCTGAAAACGCGCCGTAACCATGTTGCCCCAATGCCACTTTGATTCGTCCGCGCCCAAGCTTTTGGTAAGTGCCTGGCGCGCATCTTCGTAACAAGCGCGCAGCAGTTCGGCGTAACTATTGAACTCTTTCGGCAGCCAGTCTTTCGGCTGCTCGGTAATGAGGCGATCGAGAGTCGTATCGAAGTTGGCCCAGAGATAGATCCTGGCGCGCTCTTCGCCGATGGCGGCTTTAATGATGCGCGCGCGAAAAGCAATGCGCATTTGCGCCACGACCGGCGCCACGGGCGAGTCAGTGGTGAGACGTCCGTCCCACGAAACAAAACTTGCCACCGACGCACTCAACCTGTCGTCCGCCGGTGAAGACAACTGTCCCTCCAGGACCTTTGCCGCGGCCCGCGCAAAGGTCACACCGGCAATTGAGTAAATGTCTCCCTGAATCGCGCGAAAATCGTCACTGGTTAATTTCTGTTTTTGATTTAGCAGATCGAAGATGCGGCGGGCGCGATAGGGTTGGGCCCACGAGTGCGTTAGAAAGTAGGGATAATCGGTGCCGACAATCCGCTGGTTCGCGGTGACAATAATACCCGAGGGCGGATCGTAAGCGTGCGGAAGTTTGTCAAACGGAATGTAGCTGGTCCACTCGCCTGCATCAGTTGAACCGTCGTAAGGCACCTTGCCGTCACCCGACCTTCTAATCGGCACGACGCCCGCGGCGTAATAACCGATGTGTCCGGCTGTGTCAGCATAAACCATGTTCTGAGTGGCTCCGGTGTAGCCCTTCACTGCTGCCTGAAACTCTTTCCAGTTGCGCGCGCGATTCAGCGCATACAAGCCGTCGGCATTGTTGAGCTTCGGATCGAGCGCGGTCCATCGCAGCGCGTACCGTTTGCTGTCTTTCTCGAAAATGATCGGACCATGTCGCGTGATCACTACGTCGAGAGTGACAGTGTTGGTTGAATTATCGGTAAAGCCTTTGCGCACCTTGATCTCTTCGTGGCGGACTTCGGCGTCGCGCCAACCTGATGGCGTTTGATAATGATGAGGATTGTTTGCATCAAACTTTTCGAGATAGAGATCCTGAACGTCCGGGCCGACATTGGTGAAACCCCACGCGATGCGATCGTTGTGACCAATAACAACTCCGGGAAGACCGGCCGCCGTTACGCCGCACACGCGCACGCCTGGCGCGGTCAGGTGGACCATGTGCCAGATCGAAGGCGCCGACGGCGCGAGATGCGGATCATTCGCGAGCAGTGGCTTGCCAGATGCAGTGTGTTTGCCACTGACCACCCAGTTGTTGCTTGCAGCCAACGCGTCGGCATAAAGACCTAGCCGCGCGAGCGAACGTGATTCGATTTCCTGATCCGCGGCCAGCGCGCGCAGTAACTCGACAGATGCTGACGCGCTTGCGTGAGGCCGTGAAAGAGGAGTCGCTGACCCCGTCTTGGTATCCTTACCAACGACGAGCACGTCGAGCGGCGACGTCTCGGGCATCATGCCGGCGCGCTTGTCCATCGGCAGATCGGCCAGCGCTTCGCGCATGATATCGAGCCGCCAGGTTGAAGAGAGTGCCTCGAAAAAGTTTTTGACAACGATCAGCGAATCGGCGGGCGTCCACAGTCTCGGCTTGTACTGAAGGATCAGAAATTCGGGCGGCAGATTCTTCGCGTCGAGCGAAGCGATGTAGGCATTGACGCCTTTGGCATACGCTTCGAGCAACGCGCGCGCGCGCGGCGGGGCTTGCGCGTATTCGGCTTCGGCTTCCTGTGCGAAGCCGAAGGTGCGATGGCGCTTGTCTTCTTCGATTACTGCGTTACCCAGAATCTCCGCCAACTCGCCGCGCGCGTTGCGGCGAAACAGATCCATCTGCCACAGCCGATCGCTTGCCGTGACGTAACCCTGCGCGAAATATAAGTCGTCATCGTTCTTCGCCTCGATGTAAGGAATGCCGCGCTCATCGCGCCGCACCGTCACTTTTTCATTCAGACCGGAAATCTGGATCGACTTCATCGCGCCAGTCTCGGTCTGTTGTGCAGTGATATTGAACGACGAGCGGGGAACTGAAAACAGAAATGCAATCGTAATCAGAGCTGCTGCCAGTTTCTTCATTCGTAGCACCTCATCCGGATGTGAAATCGCTAGATACTAGCACAGGCGAACGAGGCCCCGCGAGTGGAGTCTATTCAACGAAAAGTGGAACTTCCTGTTGACGCAGTGCGTGCGTGAAGACTACAATCCGCAGTCGTCAAGTAGCTTCGGGTTTAGTCCAATCATGACTTCTTTGCTGACAACGACGGTCCGCACAATCCTCGCAGTCGCGTTCGCTTTTGTATTATGCGTGGTGGCGCGCGGCCAGCAGCGTCCGTTGGTTACCGAAGACGTGGATATCATCCCGACGGGAACGTTGCGAATTCAGGCGGGCCTGGATTTTTTGCAGGGCGCAAGGTTTCCGGTTTCCGGTCTGACGGGCGATCTGACGCGAGTGGGTGTGCTGAATATTAGCATCGGCCTGTCGCCCAATGTCGAGTTTCAGATCGAGGGCGTGGCGCAAAACTTCCTGAGCATCAACACGCGACGCCCCGGGGCGATTGCGCTTTCACTGGCGCCGGGCGCGAACTCGACAAATGACGTTGGCGACTTTACCCTCTGGACCAAGATCAAGCTGCGCAACGAAACGAAGCGCGGACCGTCGCTGGGTTTTCGCGTCGGCGTGGGATTGCCAAACTCAAATCAAGCGCGCGGCTTGGGATTGAACCAAACCAACGTGTATGGTTCGATCCTGGTCGGTAAAAAATTTGGTCGCGACGGCCGTTTGAATACGTTTGGCAATCTCGGCATTGCAATTCTGACAGCGCCGACGGCGCTCTTTACACAGAATGACGTGTTGACGTACGGCGCCGCGGGAATCTTTCGCATTAATCAACGCTACAGTCTGGCCGGTGAGATCAATGGCCGCAGAAATACGCGTCCGGGCACCGGCCCGCTTGGCACCGAGTCGCAGTCGCAGGCTCGACTTGGTTTGCAAATTCGCGCGACTGGCCTGCGTTTCGACTTGGCCGGCATTAAGGGCATCGGGGCTTTCAGCCCGCGCTCGGGCGTAACAGTCGGCGTTACTTACGACTCGCCACCTATCTTCCCGATCATCAAGTAGAACAATTGAAGAGTGACAAGTGATAAGTTGGAACAGTAAGCTGGCAGTGTGTCTTGGAGATGAAACTCAGGGTCGCTGGTAATCATGTTTGATTGGTTGAGAAGAATTGGCGATTGGTTGGGACACTACGTCATCGGCGCACCTTTGTATATTGCCGCGCCGGCCATGGTTGTAATCGGCGCGCTCGATTCATCGCTGCTTTCGCTTCCTGAAATTAATGATTATCTGGTGGTCGGTCGTTGCATCAATCATCCCTATGCCGTTTTCTATTTTCCGCTTTTCGCGGCCGCGGGCTCGGTGATTGGTTGTCTGCTGCTTTATTCGATCATGCGGCGAGGCGGGCAGGCGTTGCTGCGCCGGCGCTTTAAGGTTGAGCACGTGCTGCGCGCGGAGAAAGCCTACGCGAGATTTGGACTTCTGGCCCTGGCAGTTCCCGCGGTGCTGCCGCCCCCATTGCCGTTCAAGATCTTTGTCGCCACCGCCGGCGCGCTCGAGTATCCGCGCCGGAGGTTTTTGCTGACGGTGTTGATTGCGCGCTCGCTCAGGTATTACACGGAAGGAATTCTCGCAGTGTTTTATGGCCGACGGGTGTTGAGTTTCATGAAAGACAATGGACTATTAATTATCAGCATCATCGCCGCGGTCGCACTCATTGCGCTGCTCGTCTATCTGTTAACCGGACGAGGCCGCGCAGCCGCGACGGCGGGCAAGGCGGCCAAGGCGGAAGCGAAAAGCGAATCGGTTGAAGGGAAAAGCAAAGATGCAGGGCTGGATGTTGGCGCTCAGTGATGGAGTGCTGAAAGGAATGATCGGACTGAATGAAATTGTTTCTGCTTAGCATTGGACAGACTCTCGCGCGATTCGCCAAATATATGGCCACCTTCGGCGCGTTCGGATTATTCGCGTTGACGCTGCTTGATTCCACCTTTGTGCCGCTTCCAAGCAGCGCCGACGCTTTGCTGATCGTGCTGGCGATGACAAATCCGCGTTGGATGCCTCTTTATGTTTTCATGGCGGTGCTCGGATCGACGATTGGTTGCGTCATTCTCTATTACATCTCGCGACGCGCGGGCCGTCGTGCGCTGTCAAAGTTTTCAGCGGCGAAGCAAAAACGTGTTAAGGAACTGATCGATAGGTACGATGTGCTTTCGGTGCTGGTGGCGTGTTTGATGCCGCCGCCGTTTCCGCTGAAGCTTTTTGTCATCACGACCGGTGTGCTGCGCATCAACGTGGTGCGGTTTGCGTTTGCCATCGCCGCCGGTCGTGCGTTCCGCTATCTGCTTTTGGGATATCTCGCGGCGCGTTACGGCGAGCAGGCAAGAGTTATCCTGGTGAAATATTATCCCTGGGTCGGTCTGGGACTTGCGGTGCTGATTGTTGCGTTCTTTGTTGGTCGCAATCTGCTGAAGAAAAAGCCAACGGTTGAGACTTTAGAAGCCGGGAATTAGCGGCACAGATTCCGTCGGCTGCTGATCGGCCATGCGAAAAGTTCGCGCCGAGGCCAGATCGCGGACGCCGTGTTCGTCAAGTCGCGTCAACAAGCGAAGAAAAATTTGCGCAGTTGCCAGCGCATCGCTGCCCGCGCGGTGACGATTGAAGATCGGAATCGAAAAGTGGTCGGCGATTGTGTCGAGGCGATAGTTCATTAGCCCCGGGACAGTGCGACGCGTCAACGTGACGGTGCAGAGGTGCGAGTTGACCATGCGATGGCCGGGATAGACTCGTGAGATTTCGTGATTCAAAAAGCTGGTGTCAAATGGCGCGTTGTGCGCGACCAGCACAGCGTCGCTGACGAACTCGAGCCACTTGGGCGCGACCTCCGCAAACAAAGGCGCGGTCTTGACCATCTCGTTGGTGATGCCGGTCAGCGTCATGACGAAACGCGGAATGGGCAACTCGGGATTGACGAGCGTCACAAACGTGTCAACGATGTGGCCGTGACGGATGCGGTACGCGCCGAGTTCGATAATTCTGTTGGGCGGAGTTTTTGCCCCAGTCGCTTCCACGTCGACGACGACGAAATCGAGTTGATGAAGTGGCAGCGTCTCCAGATTGTCGTTGAGCAACTCAACAGTGGAACCGTCGAGAACTTTGAACCGGCGATCGTCTCTGACGAGATCGGCGACCAGCAAACTGGCCAGCTCCGCATCGATGTGAGAGATTTTGAAAACGCTGTCAACAATCTCGCTGGCTGCGGCACGCCCGCCACAGTCGCGCAAGAGATCTATGGTTTCCTGAACCAGCGTCGAGTCGGAAACTAAGTTAAGGAATGGCGGCATCAGCGGGCTGATTGTAACATGCATTTGCGTTTTGTTGAGGACTGAACGTGCGGACGGAAGACGTTATTGAAAAGTTTAAGGCAGCCGGTGCCTTGTTGGAAGGACACTTTCTGCTAACGAGCGGGTTGCACAGCACGAAGTATTTGCAGTGTGCGCTCGTGCTGCAACATCCGCAGGAAGCCGAGGCGTTTGGTCGAGCCATCGCCGAACATTTCAAAGACAAGAAGATTGCGCTGGTTGCCTCGCCCGCGATTGGCGGCCTGATCATAGGTCATGAAGTGGCGCGCGCACTCGATGCCAGGTTCGTATGGACGGAGCGCGCGGACGGTGCGATGAGCTTGCGGCGCGGTTTCTCGGTCAGGGCGGGAGAGCAAACGCTGGTGGTGGAAGATGTCTTGACAACCGGCGGTTCGACGCGCGAAACGATTGAAGCACTGCGCGCCGCTGGCGCGGAAGTCGTCGCCGCCGCTTCGATCATCGACCGTTCGTCCGGCAGTGCTGATGTCGGCGTACCGCGCGTTTCGCTGGCGACACTCAGTGTCCCCGCCGTCGAGCCTGCTGATTGCGAAGCCTGCAAGCGCGGAGAGGTAGCTACAAAACCCGGCAGCCGCGGCCCTTCTTATGAGAGATCAAATTGAACGCAAAGGACGGGAAGGCTTCCGCAAAGGGACGCAGAGGTATTCCTTCGCGTCCTTTGCGATGAACTTAGCGCTCTTTGCGTTTAGCGTTCATTAAGCGGTTCGGAACAGACTTTTTTAGGCGCAGGATGAACTATCGACTACTCCTCCAATACGACGGCACGGACTTTCACGGCTGGCAGATGCAGGGAGAACTCCGCACGGTGCAGGGAGAGTTGACGCGCGCGCTGTCGCTGCTTGATGGCCGCGCAGTTGTCGTTCACGGATCGGGTAGAACGGACGCGGGCGTGCATGCGGAAGGTCAGGTAGCGAGCGTACAAATTCAACGAGACATCGAACCCGAGAAATTGCGCGCTGCGATCAATGGCAACGTCGCTCCCGATCTGCGCGTGCTCAATGCCGAGATCGTGGTAGATGATTTTCATGCGAGGTATTCAGCGCGCGGAAAAACATATGTCTATCGAGTCTTGAATGGACCGGTGTTGTCACCATTCTGGCTTCGCTATGCGCACCACGACGCGCGTCCGCTTGATCTGAATCGTATGCGCGAGTGCGCTGCTTTGTTTTTGGGACAACATGATTGGACGGCCTTTTCCGCGGCGCAATCCGATGCGGAAACGCGAATCCGCACCATCACAAAACTTGAAGTCACCGAAAGCTTTGACGAGCGCGCGCGTGGACGGATGATAGAAATGACCGTCAGCGCCGACGGTTTTCTTCGTTACATGGCGCGATCAATCGCGGGTACGTTGATGGCCGCCGGACGTGGTGAAATGAACGAAGCGGACGTCAAGCGTGCAATCGAAAGCGGTGACCGATCGCTCGTGGCCGCAACCGCGCCGGCCTGTGGACTCACGCTTCTTTCGGTTGAGTATCCAGCGAGGTAGTGCTGTAAATCTGTGTTGTTTAGTATAGGTGGTGCTATGATACCAATCGCCGTTAAACGTGGAACCGGATGAGCAAAATCTAATGACCTTTTTCATGCACCTTAGCTTTAACTCGTTTTTCACAGCGCTTGCTGTGAATAGCATCGTAAATATTGTTTCTTATTCCCAAGCAGAAAACAGCTTTGTACTGTTAACTTCTGACGGAGGTAATGTCGCCGGACGACCGATCCACGTCCTTCACATGGCGATTAACGGAGGCCCCGACCCGCTAGCCCGAGCTTCCGAGGCAGCTAAGAAAATCGGAGCATTTCTCAAAACAAGAAGCTTTCGCGTGCGTGACGGCATGCTCCTGACCGCTGGATTGAATGAATCTCTTCGGTTTTGGCCTCCGGCTAACTATACTCAAGAGCGGTTAGCGAAGACTCTAGCGGGGTTACCGAAGCTCTCGGTGAACAAGAGGAGCCCATCTAAAAAATGAGCGAAGATAAGACGGCGAAGACGCTTCCTCTACCTTCGTTCGAGGCGAGCGTTCTAGTGCAACTTGAAACTATAAGTTCGCGCCTTGCCTCACTAGAAATGAGGGTTGGTAAGATTGAGGCTGACACAAAGCCAAATTGGGAGGGCCTTCATAGAGACTTCTCTCAACTTCACAAAGAGATGAACGAGTCGTTTGGGAACTTAACTCGTAAACTTGATGTGATGAATAGAGAACTGTTTCAAGTAAAAGCCGACCAGCAAGGCCTTGAAACTCGACTCGACAAAATGGAATCAGAGTCGCGTCCACAAATCATTGTTCAAGACCAAGACTTCTAAGCCTCAAGCTGCAAGCAGGCCCTAGCCCAACATCTATACGCCGTAATTGCGTCAATGAGGGCATCATCAAGCTGGACGCATTTTAAGTCCATGCTCAATCAGGCGTTGCCCAAACGGAGCGAAACGCTTAGCTTGCCCTTCGGACCTTCGGAGTAAGTCGATGGTCTTTGGCCCTACGATCAAAGAGCGCACAAAATCCGAGGGCCACCAAAACACCAAAACAGATTTACAGCACTACCTCCAGCGACAAGCGATTGACACCTATCAGCGTTGCGGCAACAATGTCGCACGCGGAGCAGAATCGCTCCCAGGTTTTGTATGCTTACTGACTTTACTGAAATAGTTAAAAAGGGAACGCGCGAAGCGATCCTTTTGGCCTCTGTAGATTGGGATCGTTTGCCGCGTCATGTTGCGATCATCATGGACGGCAACGGGCGCTGGGCAGCGCTGCGCGGTCAGCCACGCATCGCCGGACATCGCGCGGGCGTCGAAGCGGTACGCGCGGCAGTTGATACCGGCGCGCGGCTTGGTCTTGGGGCGCTGACGCTTTACGCGTTCTCGACTGAGAATTGGAAACGGCCGCGTTACGAAGTCGATGCGTTGATGCGCATGCTGCGTCGCTACCTGCGACTCGAACTGGACGAGATCGACCGGCAGAATATTAAGTTTCAGACCATCGGACGCACCGGAGCGCTCGCGGAAAATGTTCGGCGCGAGATTGCCAGAGCCACCGAGAAGACCGCGGAGAACACCGGGATGATTCTTACCGTGGCGCTGAACTATGGTGGGCGTGCCGAAATTCTCGACGCCTGTCGCGCGGCCGTGCGCCGTTTGCTCGATGAAGGAAATGCTCCGGACGAATTGACCGAAGGCCGAATCGCAAACGAACTCTATACGCGGAATCTTCCCGAACTCGATCTGCTGGTGCGCACGAGTGGGGAATTGCGCATCTCGAATTTTCTTTTGTGGCAGGCTGCTTACAGTGAGATCTACGTCACTGAAACTCTGTGGCCAGACTTTCGTCGAGTGCACTTGCTCGAGGCCGTGGTTGATTATCAACGGCGCGATCGGCGGTTTGGCGGATTGAAGCTCGTCGCCAGCGAATAAGAGCAAAGGGCAAAGAGCGAAGAGCAAAGGCCAAAGATCTAAGGACAAAGATCAATCCTTTAAATGAAACGCATCATCACTGCCGTCATACTGCTTCCGTTTCTCATTGCTTCGATCCTGATTTCATGGTTGCAGTTGCTGTTTGTACTTCTGGCAGCGGCGGCGATGTTCATCGCTCTCATTGAGTTCTGGAACCTGGCAAAGAAGCGCGGCATCAAGCCTGACGACATCCTCGGTTATCTCGGCGCGGTCGCGCTCGGCGTTGTTTTCTACTTCGATGAGCCCGGCAGATTGGCAGATACTACGCTGATGATTGCGGCGATATTGATCGTGCTGACAATTGCCGTGCTCGTGGCCGCGACTTTTCGCGGTGCGCCATTTGACAAGATGATCGCATCGGCCGGGGCCACGATTCTCGGCGTGCTTTATGTCGCTCTCCTCGGTGGCCACCTCATCGCGGTAAGAACGGGATTCACTCAACAACACTCCGCCCACTTGCTGTCTTTTTTCTTTCTCGTCCTTATGGGAGCTGACACCGGCGCTTTCTACGTCGGAAAGACGTTTGGCAAACACAAACTGGCGCCGAAGATCAGTCCGGGCAAAACGTGGGAGGGCGTGGTGGGCGGGGTGGTCGCGGCGTTGTTGCTGGCGACGCTCGCGCACTATTGGTTTTTCAAAGGCTTGCCGTTGAAGTGGGCGCTGCCGCTGGCCGCGGTGATGACTGGGCTCGGAATCGCCGGCGACCTCACAGAAAGCGCGCTGAAGCGCGGCGCCGGCGCGAAAGACGCCGCAAAGATCCTGCCTGGTCATGGCGGTATGCTTGATCGACTCGATAGCTTGCTCTTCAATGCGCCGCTCATCTACTATTTTGGCCGGATTTATTTTCAACAGTAACACAACTTCAGCTTTGGGCAACGCAGGAAAAACGATGACTACAAAGAAGATTGTCATCATCATCGCCAGTTTGGCGATTGGTTTAGCGTTAGTGGTGGGCCTCTTTGTGGGCGGGATTCTTCTTTTTGTATTTCACCAGGTAGGCAACAGCGACGCCGCCACCACCGCCAGGAATTTTTTGCAGAACAACGAGCGACTGAAGCAGGACATCGGCGACGTGAAAGAATTTGGCTCCATTATTACCGGAAGCATCAACGTGCAGAATGACAGCGGCAGCGCGACGCTCAATCTGAAAGTGATTGGCACGCGGAAAACAGTCCATGCCTCTGTCGAGTTGATGTATAGAAACGGCAAAGAGTGGCGCGTGACAGACGCGTCCTACGTGAACGACGCAGGACAGACTGTAAACCTGCTGAATGCCAACCAATCCGAAACTATAATCGCGACTTCGGTGCTCTATCTGTTAGCATGAATCAGTATGAGTTGTAAGGGCATCGCGATCCTCGGATCCACCGGTTCAATTGGCTGCAATACGTTGCGCGTGATCGAAACGCTCGGTGAAGGCCGTTTTCGCGTAGTTGCGCTCGGCGCCGGACGTAACATCGAGATCCTGGCCGAGCAGGTGGCCCGTCACCTTCCGGAGCTGGTGTCGGTTGAAAACGAAAGTGCCGCTCATGAATTGCGCGCGCAACTTTTTCGGCGCAACGTCGATCTGCCGCGCATCGTAATCGGCGACGAAGGGCTCGTCGAGGTTGCAACTCACCAAAGCGCCGACTGCGTTGTCTCCGCAACAGTCGGCGCTGTCGGCTTTGTGCCCACACTGCGCGCGCTCGAAGCCGGCAAACGTGTCGCGCTCGCAAACAAAGAGACGCTGGTGATGGCCGGTGAATTGATGACGCGCGCCGCGCGCGACTCAGGCGCGGAGTTGCTGCCGGTTGATTCCGAGCACAACGCGCTGCACCAGTGTTTGCGCGGAGAGCGGCGCGCGGAGGTGCGCCGTATTATCTTGACGGCTTCGGGCGGACCTTTTCGCACGAAGAACGAAGCGCAGATGCGCGACGCGACCGTCTCGGAAGCATTGCGCCATCCGACCTGGAGCATGGGCGCGAAGATCACGATCGATTCCGCGACGCTAATGAACAAGGGTTTGGAAGTGATCGAAGCGCATTGGCTGTTTGGCTTCGAAGCGGATCAGATTGGCATTCTCGTTCATCCCGAGTCGGTAGTTCATTCGATGATTGAGCTGATCGATGGCTCGGTCATCGCGCAGATGGGCATCACCGACATGCGCCACGCTATTCAGTATGCGTTGACGTATCCTGAACGACATTCCTGCAAACTTCCGCCGCTGGATTTGACTCAATTATCTACGCTTCATTTTGAAGCTCCCGATCTGGAGCGTTTTCCCTGCATCGCGCTCGCCTATCGCGCGTTGCGTACCGGCGGCACGCTGCCAGCGGCGCTGAACGCGGCCAATGAAGAAGCCGTCCGCGCGTTTATCGACGAACTAATCTGCCTGACCGACATTCCTCGCGTCATCGAAGCTGTCATGGATCAACATTCAACCCGCCCCGTAACCAGTCTCGACGTGGTGCTGGAAACTGATCGCGCGGCGCGTCTGGCCGCAATTGCCGAAATCGAAAAACTGACAATCAGCGCAAATGTTACAATCAAACGCGCTGTTTGACGCGCGCTCCCGCGCCGCGTAAACTCGTTTGTGCGACCAGTTAATGGCCGCTTAGTTTTAAATGACTGTTGCCATCGGCGTTATTTGGACTGTGGGAAAGAGAGAGATTGATAGAAGAGAGAGTCTGACTTAATGAATTATCTGATAATACCTCTGGCGTTTATCTTCATTCTTGGGGCGGCCGTCACCCTGCACGAGTTTGGCCACTTCATCGTCGCAAAACTATTTAAGATTCGCGTCGAGACATTTTCGTTTGGCTTCGGGCCGCGTTTGTTTGGCAAGCGCTGGGGCGACACTGACTATCGCGTTTCGGCAATTCCGCTGGGCGGTTATGTGAAACTCGGCGGCGATGAATCGAACGCGCCCATCGAAGGAGCGGGTGCGACTGACATTCCCGAGTGCGAGATGTTCAACCTGCGTCCGCGCTGGCAGCGAATCCTGGTCGCCGTGGCCGGACCCGTGATGAACGTTTTGACGGCGCTGTCGATTCCGCTGATCGGCGGAATGATTTACGGAGTGCCCGCTATGCCCGCGCCCATAGTCTACGTCGTCTATCAGGGGGGCGCAGCCGATGCGGCGGGACTCAAGCCGGGCGATCGCATAGTGTCTTTCAACGGCACCGACAATCCGAAGTGGGACATAATAAAAGGTGACGGGCTGCTATCGCCCGGGCAACCTTTGCCGATGCTGATTGACCGCAATGGTCAACGCCTTTCGCTCACTATCACTCCTACAGCTCACGTCGAAGACGGAGACACGGCCGGTTTCCTCGACTTCATTCCCGATTACGGAGACTTGCCCGTCGTCGTTCGCGAAGTTGAACTGAATACGCCGGCAGCCGAAGCAGGGTTGGAACCCGGCGATCGCATTCTGAGTGTTAACGGACAATCGATCCGTAGTGCCGAGCAGGTTACGCAGTTCATTCGCGAACACAAGAGTGAGCCGATCACTCTGAGCGTCGTGCGCAACGGCGTGCGCAAAGAGATCACTGCAAAGGCGCGAAGGCTCTCAGACGGACGAGAGCGTCTCGGCTTTGGGCCGACCGAAGAGATTCCCCTTCATAAGGCCGGACCGGTCGCGGCGGCGAGTTACGCAGTGCGATCGAATGTTGAGATTTTGCGGTTGACCGGCAAAGCGCTGGGACAGTTTGCCGCCGGTAAGCGTTCGGCGCGCAACACGCTCTCCGGTCCCGTGGGCATTTACAAGGCCGTGTCGACCTCGGTCCAGCGATTTGGCTGGGGCGGCTTGTTTTACATTCTCAGTTTCTTGAGCTTGAATCTTGGCATCTTCAATCTGTTGCCGATTCCCGTGCTCGATGGTGGCGCGATATTTCTATTGCTGATCGAAGGCGCGTTGGCGCTGATAGGAATGACGCTTTCCGCGACCGTGCGAGATCGAATTCAACAGGTCGGCTTTGTGGTCGTGATCCTGCTGATGGTTTTTGTGATCACCAACGATCTACTGAAGCAAGCTTCGATCTGGCGAGGCACGGGCGATAAGCCGACAGCGACGGCGCCCGGCAAATAGAATGCGAAAGTCAAAAGCGGTCCAGGTCAAACACCTTCAGATCGGCGGCGGCGCGCCAGTTGTAATTCAGTCAATGACAAAGACTGACACTGCCGACGTCGGCGCGACGGTCGCGCAGATTGAAGAGATGGTCAGCGCGGGTTGCGAAATCGTGCGTCTGGCCGTGCCTGACAACGACGCGGCGATCGCTTTGAAAGAAATTCGCAAGCGCGTACCTGACGTACCCATCGTTGCCGATATACATTTTCACTACAAGCTCGCGTTGCTGGCGCTCGAAGCCGGGATCGACAAGCTGCGTCTCAATCCGGGAAACATCGGGAAGCATGAGCGCATTGTTGAAGTCGTGCGCGCCGCGCAAGCACAGAAGGTTCCCATCCGGATAGGAGTTAACGGCGGCTCGCTGGAAAAAGATCTGCTGAAGAAATACGGCACGGCAACGCCCGAGGCGATGGTTGAATCGGCTCTGCGCCACATTAAGATCCTCGAGGACCTCGACTTCACCGATATTATAATTTCGCTGAAGGCTTCCGATGTGCAGCGGACCGTTGCCGCATATCGTTTGCTGGCTGAAAAAGTTGACTATCCATTTCATCTCGGCGTAACGGAAGCGGGCACCTCGTTCACTGGAACGATCAAGTCTTCCATCGGTCTCGGCATTCTCTTGCACGAAGGCATCGGCGACACGATTCGCGTCTCACTCGCCGCCGAACCGCAGGAAGAAGTGCGCGTGGCGTGGGAGATCGTAAAGTCGCTCGGTTTGCGCACGCGCGGCGTAACAGTTGTCGCTTGTCCCACCTGTGGTCGTTTGGATGTCGACAACTTTGTCGAGATCGTGACTGAGATCGAACGTCGGCTCGCTCATGTCGAAGAGCCTTTGCATCTTTCGATCATGGGCTGCGCGGTGAATGGTCCCGGCGAAGCGCACGATTCGCAACTCGGAATCACGTTCGGCCGCGGCGTCGGAATGATCTTCAAAGACGGCGTGCCGATGCGCAAAGTGTCCGGCGAAAACATCGTCGAGGCGTTTGTAATGGAAACTGAAAAACTCCTCGCCGATATCACGGCTGGGAAAGCACTCACCTCGAACACAACCGCCGCGCCGGAGCTAGTCTCAGTCAAGTAGCAGTCTGATGTAAGCAAGCTGTAAAGGATCAGTTCAGAGAGTGGCACGCGCATCTTGCGCGTGATTCACGGACGCCCGAGCCACTTTCAGACTAGGACGCTATCGCAGCCCGAACTTTATGTCAGGAATTCTCTTGACATTCTCGCCAATCCAGCCTACCTTCCTGCCGTCGCAACATCTCAAGCTTGGGTGCTCAAACTAAGCTGCATGCTCACTTGATCCACACAAGCCCATTAATTTTAAGCCGGTGCTGGGTTTCTGCCGCCGGGGGCCTTCACCATGGTTTGCTTGTGACGCTTACCTTGGTGGACCAATCATTTTGTTAGATGGAGGATAAGATGACCAAGAAACAGGCAATAGCCGAACTCAAATCGTTGGAAACGCAGTCTGAGGCACTCTTCGCTAAATACCTTGATATACGTGAAAGGCGTAAAGCCGCCAGAGCACAGGTTACGGCAGATATGGGGTGCGAATGTGATGCCAATAATTGCACTACGACTAGAACCAATACAACCATAAAGCAAGGTGAAACACAGAGTTTTTGTCACGACGATCAGGATGGAGGGTCGGTCAACGTTTACTGTGTTTCAGGTCAAATTGAGGTGATAGTTTCCACTGCTGTGTGGAGTACTTTCAATGAGAATGCAAGGGGAACCATAAAGACAAAGCAGTCCTTCAAGTACAACATTGGTGATATGAGCTCGATGTATGATCAGACAAATCAAGTAGAGATTATGGGTAAGGCTTCAACCTCAAAATATAATCTCACTTTCAAATCCTGGGATAATTAGCGAGCATTAGTTTACCCAAGAGTAAATAAGCTCACGAGGTCAGGCGGCCAGTAACGGCGCTAATACTTATTACCATGTCTGGCCGGAGTCCCTCGAACAGCCCATTGGACGCGAGCGGAATCAGCCGGCTGGTCTTCGACAGCTTGGCCTAACGCAGTTGTCTCCAGCCGCGTCAGCACAATCGTTATCCATCATGAGCGGCGGCTGAACTATAGTGGAGTCGAGCACAATGCAAATCATCGTTGCACCGGCCATGCGTACACTTTTAGAATCCTGCTTGGCCGAATTGCTGGTATCGAGGAGAACCGTTTGCAGCAATTGGTCGAAGCCGGACAGGTTGATCAGATCATCAATGCGCTACACTGACCTGGATTTGAGACGCGACCTGCCTCAGAATCCATTGACTAGGTTCCCTCATGGTGATAGGAATATGCCGTTTTTATTCCGCATAGGTTAATTCCGCAGTATTAAACGCCGCGCTTACAGGAGTCGCCCGAGAGACTCAACAGGTTCGTCGTCTGCGTCAGGTTCAAACCACAATGGCCGCCAGGTTCGTATTTTGAAGGGCCAGGTCAACTAGAGTCCGCGACTAAACTCTGAGGAGGTATTTGATATGACAACCCGACATCGCTTGCTCGCGCGCTTACTAATCTGCGCGCTCTTGGTCCTCCCGCTCGCCTTTTTTCCGCAGCTGGCCTTTGCCGGCAATAACATTTCGGTGCAGGTCACTTGCAAAATAGGCGTTGGTGTTGCCGGCGCGGAGGTCAAACTGTTTCGCGTCGAAGCTAATGGCGACACCCACGTCGTTAGCGACTCACGAACGGACAAGAAGGGAGTGACTCACATTAACAACTTTGCCAGCGGAACCTATGAGCTTCGAGTTGTTTGTTCCGGCGGTGGAGTGTTCACCTACAAATTCTCCACGGGTGGTGGCGTAGATTTTTCACACTCTTATTTGTTCAGGTGCTGTCCGCCGCCGCCAGGCGCACCGCCCACCGGCAGCGATGGGCTGATCGCAATTGACGACAAACCGGTAACGGATGATGTGACGGCAGGCTCGAGAGCGACCGTAACGTCCAAAGTAGTGACTGCCAACGGGCTTCAAACCGTCACGTTCGACACGTTGCAGGGTCGGGTCATTGTGAATCTGCCCGACGACATGAGGGCGGGCGACACGATCTCGGGCACGGTTGTCGCTGAGCCGAACGGCCAGACCGATGAGGAACGAGCGAAGAACATGTCGCCCATCAGGGGTCGGAAGATAAAGATCGTTACCAACAAGCCGGACGGAACCTCGGACGCCAACGTTGAAGTACCGATCACCGCGTCCCCCAGTCCGTTTACCATAACGTTGCCGCCAAACAAGCCGCCGAGCCCAACGTTACCAAATGTGAGCAGGTCGAATTCCGGAGGGCTGGGAATCTCTCTGACGAACACCAACGGATCGCTCACGGTGGGCCCGACGCAGACCGTTCCCATCCAGATGATCTCGCTAAGCTTACAAAGCGTCGCGCCGATAACCGTTCAACTTCCTACGATTGGGCAACAGGGAAGACCGATCGAAATCATTCGCTCTGATGGTAAACAGAATATCACGTTGAATTGGACGAAGGTCAGAAGCACGGTGCAGGATTTTGAAAAGAACACCGAGAACGTTTCCGGTGGCTTCGGCCTTATTGATGGCAACCCCATTGCCGCATCGCCGCGCAAGGCTGTGTTCGTGTGCCCAACGAATGTCACGGGTCCGATCGAAATCACTTTGAAGGAAGGAGATAAGGAAACAAAAGGAACGTTTCGCAATGTCGGAGTGAATTTGAGTGCGCCGAAGACGAGTCTCCAAAAAGGCGAAAGTACAGAGCTGCATGTCGAGGTAAATGGACTGGAAGGACTCACTAAGCCCGTTCCGCTGACGCTCGAATCGCATGGCGTGATCACGATGGAAGGCGGCAGCTTCCAGCAGTTCATGATTCAACCCTCGCAGGTTAACAACGGACAATACACAACCACGCGCTCCGCCACTGGCGTACAAACCGGCGTGTGGGGGGCAACGGCAACTGTCGTAGTCCAACCTCTTAATATTTGTTTGCAAGACGATAACAATGCGCAGACCGTGATTCTGATTAACAGTTTCACCGGCGACTACATCTTTTCCTGCCCTGGATGTTCTTCTGCGGGCCAGACCGGTGGCGCCACGCCACCCGGCAAAGGCACGGTGACGATGAAGGGCTGCACGATCACGTTAGAGCACAACACAACCGATCGACACGTGACAGCGAAGATCGATCAGTGTACGAAGACAGGAAGCGCGTCGGTGCAGACTTCTTCACCGAAGATGAAGTTCACGATCACCGACAGGAACACGACCGACAATACTTGTACCTGCGGTCCGGGATGTAAATGAGGAATTTTGACCAAGAATGGCAAATGAAAGAATTCAAAAGTCATATTTGAAGTAGGGCTCGATCTTAACTCTTCCCGAGCCGTGCTTTTCGACTTCGGCTGACGCCTCTCCACACATCTTGTGGATTTGCCCAACCCTGACTTTGAGGCCCAACTTCCACTTTTCGAGATCCGTGGCCCCCTTTATCAAGAGCTCCTTAGCCTTCTCGTGTTGGTCCTTGGCTGCTTTGGCGGGCGGCCCTTTTTCTTCCTCGTCGGCCTCGATCGCATCCAGTTGCTTCTGCAACTCCTCGAGTTTCTTTTTCAGTACATCGGCATCCGCTTTCAACTTGCGCATGCAGCCGGTCATCAGTCCCATCCAGTCCTTGTATGATTTCGCCCAGGCGTCCCAGGCTTCTTTGGGCGCGTCGGCACTCGGGCGCTCGCGCTTGAACATCTGCTGAAATTCGTAGAAGTTCGCGTCGCACTGTTCGAGCTGGTTCAAGGTCTGGTCATAGGCCTTGCGGGTCGCGTCATAGGTTTCGTCAAGGCTCTGGCCATGGGCTGTTGAGCTGCTGCCGCCGAGAGCAAAGCAGCCGAAAGTGGCAAAGGCAATGAGCATTAAACGAGTAAATCGCATCATGCATTTCCTTTCTTCAAAATGACGACCGAGCGTCTGGTTATTTCTGTGCGTCGTTGATCTTCTGCATATTTCGCGACACGACGTCGCAGTCTGCCTTCTGAGCTTCGGGACAAGGCTTGTTTACGCTCAGCATCATGACTGCCCCCATTATTCGCCCGTTGAGTATCGCGTATTCCGTCGCGGTCATGTTGTGTTTCTGCAACGCCTCTTCAGTAGCTCGCCGGCGCTCGTCGGCTGTTTTCGCGGTCTTGGTAGCCTTCAGATTGTCGGCAAAAAACGCGCAGTATCGATCGATGTCCGCGTCCGTCAGCGGGCGTTTAGCCAGCTTTTGCGCATCGCTAACTCCGGCGAGTTCTTTGGCGAGGCCAGGTCCGCCCTGACTCGGGACTTTACCAGAAGTGTTTGACTCATTGCCCGCACCCTTGTTTGACGCACAGCTCGTGAGTGCAAGGCAAAGCATCAACGCTAGTACAAGTTTCATCTTGGAATGCTCCTTCTAAGGCAGTTTTAAGATCAGCAATACCCGATAGCTATCACTTCGCCGCGCCTGTACCGAAACTCATTGGGCCACCAGCTCAACCCTCCGGTTTTTGGTTCTTCCTTCGTCGGTGCCGTTGCTGGCCACCGGAGCAAGGGGCCCCACGCCCTGCGCAGTCAATCTTGTCGCCGCGATGCCGTGATCTGATACTAAAGACTGAGTCACCGCAGCCGCGCGATCTCGGGAAAGTCGCATGTTTGATTCAAAGCTTCCGGTGCTGTCGGTGTGACCGACAACGAACAGCTTAAGCTGCATACGATTCTTCAGGAGTTTCGCTATTTCGGCGATCGCGGCTTTTGACTCGGGCTTTAGCGTTGACTGACCGGTGTCGAAAAGAATTGCGTAAACCGCGATGTGTCCTTCCGCATCGATGCCGGCGGAGAGCGCGTCCGCATCTACGGTTACCAGGCCAGCTTCCATGGGCTTCACTTCGATTACGTCCAATTGCGTCGACTGTCCGCCGACGAAAACTGAGACGAATACTTCAGCTCCCGCTTTCATCGCCCTGGCAGCGACGTAGCGATTGTCGATCTGGCTGCCCATGGATCGAACACCGTTTACTGGCGTCCAGCGAATCGGAGTGCCGCAGTCATTCCCGGCGCAGGCAAAGAGTATCTGCGCGCCGCCGCGCCTGAGACCGTCTTCGAAGTTTCGAAATATCTCAGTCGTTGATCGACCCTGTGGATTGCGATAAAAGATGCGGGTGACTTTGCCCTCGAGCTTTTTAACCTTGTCAGGCGCGCCGCTCTTGTCCACGCTCAGGACCAGGTTGTATGGATCGAACTCTTTCACATCGAACCGCATAATTGTTTGACCCGGGTAGCGACTGATTAACGGATGGTCCTGGCTGTCGCGAATGTCCTGCGCAACGACCAGGACGGGGAACACGACAAGGAGAAATAGGACGTGAGTCCATCGAAGGTTTTTCATAATCAGGTCTTTCATCTTATCGCTCCATTTTGGCGGCAGAAGCACTGACGGCTGCGACCAGCAGACAGAGTGGCACGCAGAGCGGCAGCGCAAGTTCGGTGCAAACACAACAACAGACCGAGTGTCCTTGAACGAGAATGCTGGTACTGGGAAATAAAAGCGGTTAGTGAATTATGACGGTCCAAGCGAAGTATGCCTGAACCGGAGCACAAGCTTATCCCCGGCTCAGGGATGTGTCAATACTTTGACTTAGCAATCAGCGCTTCGAAGCTTCATGGATTCATGCCGGCAGCCATCGAAAGAAACAGCGCGTCGGTGGCGACCTTGCGATTGATGTTGACCACAAGTTGTTCGCGCAGCTCTTCGATCTTCGTGATCCAACCGGCGACTTGCGAGGTGCTGATGTTCTCGACGACTTTCAGTAGCTGAGGGCGCAGGTCGTCATTCACGATGCCGTCATTCTGGACTCGCAGCGACAGCATCAACGCATCCCGGATCAGTGTTTCCAGTATATCGAGACTCGATTCGTACGTTTCCTTCTGATTCGCGCTGTTCAATTCTTCCGACGACAGCAAGAGCAGCGCGCGATCATCCGAGACGAGCGCCTCGATCACCTTGAGCATTGCCGCGCGTTGTAGTTTAAAGCTCTCAATGTCACTCTCGAGCGCGCGGCCAATGCTGCCGTGTGCGAATCTTGCCCGCAACCGCGCCTCCATTCCGGAAGCTGCTTTCGTTTTCAGCAGGTATTGCTCGATCTCATCGGCGGTGAGCGGTGAAAAGCGGATCATCTGGCAACGCGAGCGAATCGTCGGCAATAACATAGCCGGTCGCGACGTGATCAGAATCAGATACGAGGTTGGGGGCGGCTCTTCCAAAACTTTCAAGAGCGCGTTAGCTGAGGGCTCATTCAATTTGTCCGCGTCGTCGACGAGAAAGACCCGCGCTCTGCCTTCGAAGGGACGATAATTCGCCTCACGTTCGATCTGTCGCATCTGACTAACCAACAAGACTCGCTTCGGCGCAACCATCATTCCCACGTCAGCGTGGTCGGTCCTGATCATTTCTACGAGATCGTCCGGGTCTTTGCTCTGCGGATAGTTGAATTTCGAAATGCGAATGCAAGCTGAACACTGATCGCACGCTTCAACACCTTTTGGGGAGCGGCAATTCAAGGCCTTCGCGATCTCGAGCGCGAATAATTTCTTGCCGACTCCTTCCTCGCCGGAAAACAGCAACGCTCCCGGCACGCGGCGCGATTCCAGCGCGCGCGTCAGCAATTCTTTCACTCGTTGATTTCCCACTAGTCGCTCAAACATGCCTGCCTCACCTGGGATCGGTCGCGGAGTTTGCCGCGGCGGATTCTGTCGCATCGCCGCGCGGCAAGACACCACGGCTCTCGAGGAAGGAAACTACAATCTCTTTCACGCGCGCATGTGTCTCTTCGACGGGACCGCGCGTGTTGATTACGCGGAATCGATCCGGCTCGGCCGCCGCGATCCGCAAGTAAGCGTTTCGCACGCGGGTGTGAAATTCAGCGTCTTCCGCGTCGAGCCGATCGCCTTTACGCTTACCATCCGTGCGTCGACTGGTCCGAGCGACGCCCTCGGCCACGGAAAGATCGAACAGCAGAGTCAAATCAGGCTTGAGTCCTTCGGTGGCCAACTCAACAATCTCGGAAATCAACTCGGGCGAGAAGCCACGGCCTGCGCCCTGATAAGCGACCGTCGCATCGGCGTAACGATCCGAAAGCACGATGTGATCTGATGCGAGTGCCGGACGCAAAAATCGCCGCACGTGCTGCGCGCGATCCGCGGCAAACACCAGCAGCTCAGTCAACGGATCAACCTGCTCCTGCGAATCGAGCAACACCGCGCGCAAGTGCAGACCGAGCGGCGTGCCTCCGGGCTCACGCGTAACGGCGACCTCGTACCCTTGCAAACGCAGGACACTTGCCAGCAGTCGCAGTTGCGTCGACTTGCCGCTGCCGTCGATGCCTTCGAAGGTAATAAAGGTTCCGGTCAACATTCCTCCTCGATCAGGGTCCTTGCTTAACTTGGCACGTTTTGAAGTGCCGATCTCAAAACTCAATCGTGACGTGTTCGAGTGCCAACTTTAACGCAAAGTACGCTAAGGGAATTCGCAAAGTACCGCAAAGGGGCTTTCCTTTGCGACCCTTGCGCAAGACTCTGCGACCTTTGCGGTAAAGTAAGTACTCGCTGTCACTCACTCTAGTCTGGCTCAGGCGATGAGCCGCCGCCTTCTCCAAGGGAGGGAGTGTAACATCGCGCGTGCACATACGCCGAAGGCGTTGGATAGCTCAGCCCGGGGTAACACCGCGGGTAGAAGAGTGGAAGAAGCCTCTTACTTTCGCTGAAGGCGAAAAATAATTTCAATTCTCTCGCCGGACATTATGTCGCCCTTTCAGGGCCCAAGTGATTCTCTTGTAACTTGACCCGTGGTGGCGCGCTGCGCGCTTACCCTGGGCTATTGTATTTCACGCTTTCAGCGTGAAAGCACGCCCTCCCTAACGGTCGGGCTACTGCCCCGACGATTGCGCTACTTCAGGTCTGATCGATCAACTTTCAACAACGCATGCAGCAACACGTTCGCGCCGTTGGCAATGTCCGCGGGTCGAGAGAATTCTTTCGGTGAGTGACTGATGCCGCCGATGCTGGGAATGAAGATCATGCCGACGGGTGCAAGGCGAGCCATGTCCTGCGCGTCGTGGCCGGCGCCGCTCGGCATTTGCCTGGTAGTCAAGCCGAGTTCCTTTGCTGATTGATCGATCAATGCGCGGATGCGCGGATCGGTCGGCGCGGGAATGTTTACGTTGATCTCTTTGAAGTCGAATGTGACTCTGCTGGCCTGTGCAATCTGATCTGCTTCGGTTCGGATCTTCTGATAGAGCATTTGGATCTTTGCCGCGTCGAGGTCGCGTAGCTCCAGACTGAGAATTATTCTTCCGGGAATCACATTCGGCGCGCCGGGCAATGCTTGAATGCGACCGACTGTTCCGACTTGCCTCCCTGGAATGCTGGTCACTACGCGATTGAGGGCTTCGATAAATTTGGCCGCCGCCAAGAGCGCGTCCTGCCGATTATTCATCGCGGTCGTGCCGGCGTGATTGGCAAAACCTTCAATGGTAACGTCCCACCAGTTGATGCCGACGATGCCTTCGACAACGCCGATGTCGATTTTTTCTTTTTCAAGAATACCGCCCTGCTCGATGTGTAATTCGAGATAGGCTGTGATGCTTCCAGGTTGTCGTCGCGCCGTGGAAAGCTTCGTCGGATCGCCGCCGATGAACTTGATCCCTTCGCGAATGGTCTTGCCGCTGCGGCTGACGAGATCCAGTTCCTTCTCAGTTAACTCGCCGTCCATCGCGCGGCTGCCGATCAAACCGCCTTCTTCGTTCTGAAAGATTACGACCTCGATTGGATGGCGAGTAGCGATGTTCTTTTCGGCGAGCGTTTGCGCGACTTCAATCGCGCCCAGTGAACCGACATCGCCGTCATAGTTGCCGCCTTCGGGAACACTGTCGATGTGTGAGCCAAACAAGAGTGGCTTGAGGCGGTTATCGCTACCGGCGCGCCGACCGATGATGTTCCCGGCGGCATCGATGCTTGTATCAAGTTTGGCCGCGCGCATCAGGCCGCCGACGTACTCCCGTCCCTGACGATCGGCGTCGCTGTAAGCCAGACGGCTGACACCGCCCTGCGGATTCTTGCCAAATTCAGCCAGAGCGTTGAGGTGCTCGATGATGCGCGGACCATTCACGCGGAGTTGAGGTTGAAGTGGCAGCCGCGCAAACGCAACTGCTCCTGCGGTTCCCAGGAGTCCCAGACTGAATTCGCGCCGGTTCAATTCTCGCTTGAAGTTCATTTGCATTCGCTCGCTGGATTCCCGTTTAGTTGATGCCGCCCCAGCGGCGCACGAGCTTGTTCTGGTAATCAAACTCCATCGCCAGTGTGTAATGACCCTTTACTGTGCTTCCCGGAAGTTTTTCTCTCAGCCAACCCTGATGCTTGCCGGCGTGCCATTCAATGTTTTGCCCAAGCAAAAAATCCGGCTGACCCAATCGATCAAGCACTTGCTGTTTGCTGGCGCCCGGCTTGAGTTCCGCGTAGGCGGCTTCCAGGCGCGCGACGTAGCTTTTGTAGTTGCTTCGTTCGCGAAGGATCTCCGAGCTCGGGAGAAGGACCAACAAGACGATTATGACTAATGCCGTTTTCGTTTTGTTCATTTGATCAAAAGTTGTTCAAACAAAATGTGCGCTACTTACCGCGTTTCTATTTCCTTATACTCTCGAAAACGCGTTCCTGCACCTCTATGTCATCGCCGAAGCCTTCGAACCATTCCACATCCGGCTCGTGACGAAACCAGGTTAACTGTCGTTTCGCATAGTGACGCACGTCAAGTCTCGTTTGTTCGATGGCGCTCTGCAAGTCTCTATGGCCTTGCAAATACTCGACGACGCGGCGGTAACCATGCGCGCCCAGCGCGTTCGAATTCGCAGGGACACCTTGCGCCAACAAAAGCTTAACTTCTTCTACCAGCCCGCTGGCGAAGTGTACTTCGGTGCGTGCATTGATCCGCGCGTAGATTTCCGCGCGCGTCGGGTTGAGCGCCAGAATGCGCAAGCGGCGCGCGCTTTCGGGTGGATCGGGGCGCAGCTCCTTTTGCTCTGACATTGACTGGCCCGTTTGCAGGTAAACTTCGATCGCCCGTTGCACGCGCGGCCAATCGCGCGGATAGAGTTGCATCGCGGCTGCGGGATCGAGTCGCTGTAAAAGTTTGTGGAGATGCTCAGCGCCACGACGCTCCCGGATCTGGTTGATGCGTTGCCGCAGCTCTTCGTCGGTTGGCGGGCTCTCAAAAAAAGGGCGGCGCCAGGCGCGTAGATAAAAGCCCGTCCCGCCGACAAACAACGGCATGCGATCGCGCGCTTCAATCTCTTCGATCTTTTCTGTGGCAGCGCGCGCCCATTCGCCTGCGGTGTAGTTTACTTCCGGCGGCACGAAATCGATCAAATGATGCAGCACGCCCCGACGTTCTGAGAACGGCACCTTAGCGGTGGCAATCTGAATGCCCTGGTACACCTGAACGGAATCGCAATTGATGATCTCTCCATTCAAGCGCAGGGCGAGTGCAATCCCGAGCGCGCTTTTGCCCGAAGCGGTTGGCCCAACGACAGCCACGATTGGTTGATTTGAAGAGGTCACCGGGAAAGAACCAGACGCAGAATCACTACCAGCCAGATTACCGCCAGCAGCAGGAGAGCGCCAATAATTTGGTTCCGCGAAAAGCGCATAGTGTGCGACAGCCGCTACTTCGTTAACACGTACTTGCCCTGCGCGAAGACATATGGTTTCGTTTCATTAGCTTGGCGCACCGTTAAGCCTCGATTCTGTTTCGTGCCGCTGGTTGAACTATTAGATCGTAATAATCGGGATTGGCGCTGCTCAGACGCCGATCTACCGCCTCGTAGACAGTTCCATCCCGCCCTGTCCGAGTTCCCGGACGATGCTATAACGATTTTACAGGACCGTGTTTGGCGCGAGATTATTATGGGCTAGCAATCTGCAGCTCATCATCTTCGAAACGGTTTCCCACATATGTGGCTATGCGATTCTTCCCGTTATTCTTAGCAAAGTTCTTAGCTCTGTTTGCTCGCTCCTCTATTTCGCGATCTGTTAGATAGCAGTCTGGAGTGAACCCCAAGGCAATTCAAACACTCGCTGAGTCGTGTGAGAAGATCAGTACATCTTAGTCAGATCGATTCCCGTATAGTAAGCCTTCAGTATTTGTTCGTAGCTCCAGCCCTGCCGCGCGAGACCGTAGGCGCCGACCTGGCACATGCC
>JBGPWL010000030.1:0-45226 GCA_041492185.1 Pyrinomonadaceae bacterium
AAACAAGATCGTAACTTCCTGTTTTTTGAACAAGATTCGCCGCCGCACAACCAGTCCCGTTAGGGACGGAATATTTATAGATAGAAGGTTACGCCGTTTCCGCCAGCTCCGTAGGAGCGACATGTTTACTGCTCCTGTGCCTGGTCCGTCTGCCGGAACATGTCGCTCCTACGGAGCTGGTGATCGGTGTTACTGCCGGCCACTATAAATATCCCACTCCTACGGAGCTTAAGACGCCTGTACCGCTTCAGGTGAGTCTTACTCCTTGCCTCCACTCTTTTTGGTTGCGGCCCGAAGCTGCGCCGTGACTCTGTGGTGAGTCTTGGCCAACCCTAAATCCACCACAGAGCACAAAGGACTCAGAGGCTGCACTGAGAAGATCCTCAAGGATCGTCAGCAACGTGCCCGAGGGAGTATTATTGATCACGTGATGGGTCGTAATCCACGTAACCTCTTTTCTTTTCGCGCCGCGCGCAAAGCGACCGGCGCGATTGCGTGCGCATTCCTCACTCTTTTGATCATCGGCGGGATTGTCAACGCGCAGAAGAAGCCCGCGCGAAAGTCACAGACCGAACAGACCAGGACTGTCGATCAACTCGCCCAACTGCGGGACGAGTACATCAAGGCGACGAAAGAATACAAAGCCAGTTTAGAGAAGCTAATTGCGTTTTATGAAGCCGACGAGCGCCGCGCCGAACAGCGTCTGGCGCAAACGCGCGAACTGTTTGCGCAGGGCCTGGTCGCCAAACGAGAGATGGAGGCGAGCGAGAGCGCGCTGAAAAGCGCGAAAGAGAAAACTGCGAGTGCGCGCCAGCAGATCGCCACGGCGGATAAGCAGATCGCAAACGCTCTGGTCGAAACACAGGCCGATAAGCAGATGGCGAGGCTTCGCACGCCCAAAGGAGGAATGGTCCGCACGACTTCCTTCATTCGCTACAACGGACCGGGTCCCTGGTCTCTGTCAGATTCGTGGAAGATCCAGAATTTCTTTCGCGAAAAATTTGGCCGGGCATTGCCGGTTGCGGTTTTTGGGCAGGGAGCGATTCACGATCGCTGGCGGCTCGATCATCACAACGCGATGGACGTGGATCTGAATCCCGACGGGATTGAAGGCCAGGCCCTGATCAACTTCCTGCGCAGCAACGGAATTCCTTTTTCCGCATTTCGCAGCGCGATACCACTGACGGCCACAGGCCCACACATCCACGTGGGCTGGCCGTCACATCGATACTAAGGGAGCACCTAACTCACCAGTCCCTTTTTGATATTCCGCTGCCAGGCTTCATAATTTCTGATGCGCCGCTTCGCCTGCTTGCGCGTCAGATTCATCGCCCTGGCCACGTAACCGATGCGTTCCGTGCGATCGTTTTTCTTGTCGTAACGATCGCCAGGCGCTTGCAGGTAAAGACTGTAAGCGTGCTTCCACTCTTCTTTGACCTCGTCAGTTGCTTGTACGCCGCGAAGTTCTGGCATGCTCCCACCTCGTTAGAGTATTGGATGATGCTTGTTTTCGGATGATGCTGCGGGATGAATCTGTTGGGCCGCTCCCGCGCTCACCGGTATTGAGAAGGCAAATTTACACGCCACAGAGGCGACGCGTCAATCCAAGGGATCATTCAAGCACTCGTAGTTAGGTTCTTTTCGAAAAGTTACTGCTGCGTGACGCACGAGAGAAAAGCGTTACTGAATGATTATCTCATCAACGAAGATCCAGGCTTGTCCTCCGTGGCCCGGATGCCATGCAGGGATCGTTCCGTAGTTGTAAGCTTTGACTCTGACGTAGCGCGCCGGTTGAGAAGGAACCGATTTGACTAAGTCTCTTGCTATCGCTTCGTACCTATCATCGCGCACGTCGTTGGTAATTGATAGTACGCGTGTGAAGTTTTCACCGTCCGTCGATAATTCAAACTCGACGCGCTTCGGCATCCAAATCCACGAACGCACATCTTGCAGGAAACCTGCTCCTAATCGCGAAACGTTTTGCGCTTTTCCCAGATCGACGACGGCGACGAAGTCCTGACCCTGATAACCCTGCCACACTCCGGCGCCGAAGTTTGTCGTCCCTCTAATGCCATCAATCAAAGCCGAGTCGCCGCCGCCTGTGTATTGCGAGCTGTATTTCGCAAGGAGCTTGATTGACCAGTTGTGCGGTATTTGGTGAAACGTCGCGGTCACAACAAAACTCTTTTCGTTTTCCTGGTTGATGGCGACTGCCTTTACGGTGGTCGTGCGATCAATCGAAAAGGGTTTGACGTAACGCGGAGAATCAACGGTTGGTTCCGTGCCGTCGGTCGTGTAGTGTACGCGCGCGCCGCGCGCAATAGTCTGAATGCTGACTTCCAAATGCTCACGAAACGCTTGGCCGGCTGCATTCATCGCCGGCACCGGAACAATTTGTCGATCCGGGATGCGAGAAACCGGCGCGTCGTTATCGCCTGCCCCCCAGACGCGATTCGGTTTGTCGCCCATCACAAATGCAAGCTCGCCGCCTTTCATTAAGTCCTGATGCGTGATGAAGGATTTGCCGTACGCCTTGCCGTTAAGCGCCGCGGATTGAATGTAGATGTTTTGCTTAGACACACCGCGCGCTTTGATGGTGAAGGATTTTCCATTCTCCAGATTGAAGCGCAATTCGGGAAAAAGCGGAGTACCGATCGCGTATGTGTTCGAGCCCGGCGTGACGGAATAAAAGCCGGCGGCGCTCAACACATACCAGGCAGACATCTGTCCGCAATCTTCATTGCCAATCAATCCGTCGGGCTGCGGCGAATAAAAATTGTCCATGATTTGCCGCACGCGAAACTGCGTCTTCCAGGGCTGGCCTGCGTAATCATAAAGATAAGCGATGTGATGGCTGGGCTCGTTGCCGTGTGCGTATTGCCCGATTAGCCCGGTGATGTCCGCCTGCTCGCGGCCCGTTGTCTTGCTGTCGGCAGAGAACAACTCGTCCAACTTGCGCGCAAAATTTTCTTTATTGCCCATCAATGCAATCAAGCCGTCAATGTCCTGCGGCACAAAGAAAGTGTATTGCCATGAATTAGCTTCAGTGAAATTGAAATTGACTTCGCGCGGATCGAAAAAGGTGATCCAGCCGCCGTTATTTTTCGGACGCATGAAACCTGTTTGCGGGTCGAATACATTCTTGTAAAACTGCGCGCGACGAATGAACTTCGCGTAATCGTCTTCATGTCCGATCAGTCGCGCCATCATCGCGATGCACCAATCGTCGTAGGCATATTCGAGCGTCTTTGAGACTGACTCGCGATCGTCTTCCATGCCGATGTAGCCGCGGTTGGCGTATGCTTCGAGACCGAAGTGCTTCAGCCCGGCGCTATGCTTCATGGCCGCGAAAGCTTTTTCTCGATCAAAGCCGCCGATGCCTTTGGCCGCCGCGTCAACAATCACCGGCACCGCGTGATAGCCGATCATGGTGTCGGTTTCGTTGGCCGCCAGTTCCCACACGGGCAGTCGTCCGCCGTATTCGTATTGCGCGAGGAACGTCTTGATGAAATCAAGCGTGCGTTTCTGATCGATGATCGAGTAAAGCGGATGCGCGGCGCGAAAAGTGTCCCAGAGTGAAAAGACAGTGTAGTTTGTGAAGCCATCGGCGCGGTGCACTTTCAGATCGCGGCCGCGAAACTGACCATCAACGTCCATGAAAAGATTCGGCGCAATCATCGTGTGATAAAGCGCCGTGTAGAACGTTTTCATTTGCTCTTCAGTACCGCCTGACGCTTGCATTTTATTCAGTTCCCGGTTCCAGGCGCGATCGGCGTCCGCTTTCACCCGATCGAAATCCCAATGATCAAGTTCCGCAACCAGATTCTTTCGCGCCCCTTCGATGCTGACTGCTGAGATGGCGACCTTGACCGTAATCGGTTTGCCATCGCGCGTATCAAAACGGAAAAACGATTTCAGGTTTGTGCCGCGAGCCTCAGTCAGACCATCAACAATCTTGTCATCCACCGCGATGCCGGAAGAGGTGAGCGGTTTAGAAAACTCCGCGACGAAGTAGACGATCTGATCTTCAGCCCAGGCTGACGATCTTCTGAAACCTTCGACGTGCGTCGCATCAACAATCTTCAAATAAGAATCGAGTACCTTATCTCGGTGCGTTAGATCGAGAATGATGTTGGCGCGATCCGCGGTCGGGTAGGTGTAGCGGTGAAAACCCACGCGGTCGGTGGCGGTCAGTTCGACGAAGATGTTCTCGTCGTCGAGTTTGACTGAGTAGTAACCGGGTCGCGCGGTCTCGTTTTTGTGATTGAACCGCGATGCATAACCTTTTTCCGTTCGTTCGCCACCTTTGTCAGTTCGTTCATCATTGCTCGCGTTCAGATAAACCTCACCGGCGGTCGGCATCAACAGGATGTCGCCGTAATCGGAAATGCCCGTGCCGCTCAGATGCGTATGACTAAATCCGTAAATGATCGAATCAGAGTAGTGATAGCCCGAGCAGCCATCCCAGCCACTCAATCGAGTATCGGGACTGAGCTGGACCATGCCGAACGGCATCGTCGCGCCCGGAAACGTGTGGCCGTGCCCGCCGGTGCCGATGAACGGATCGACGTGGCGCGTCAGATTTTGCTGCGCTGCAACGAGGAAAGGAAGAAGCAGCAGGAGTGTAAGAGCGCGAGTTATTCTCATTGTTTTCAGCAATGCTGACATGACTGACGCAAACAGCTAGGCCGATGGGCGATGTGGTGGCGGATGTTCACGGTTCAACAACAACAGGTAGCGAAGGTAGACTACGCCTTCTCGATTCAAATCCAGGTCCGCGATCGTGGCGCGTCCTATGGGAGTCAGGCCGATGAGAGAAAGACAATCGGGACTCCAGGCAAAATGCTCACGCCAATCATCTTTCCGCGGATGGAAGAGCGGGACCGACTGATGCGTCACCGGATCAAGCGCATTCGTTTTGTTGTACTTAGAACCATTACAACCTTGACACGAGAACGCCAGGTTTTCTTCAGTCGTTGGGCCACCCCGGCTCTGGGGCAGAATATGTTCCATGGAAAAAGCTCGGGTGGCGCAGAATTCAGGACAAAGGCAGTATTCGCTGTCGCAGACGGCCCGAAATGCGCCCTCTACTCATGTGGATTCGGTTTGAGTCCCAGTTGCTCGATCAGCTTTTGCAACGAGACATTGCGGAGATGCGCAAGCTCGGTCAGAAACTTCAAGCGTTCGGCATCAGCCTTTTCAACTACATCTGTGAGTTGCTTCAACTCTTGAAGCTCTTTTGCGTCGATGTTTTCAGCCCGGCGCTTCAGAACCAATTCATTCAATCGCTCTTGAGTGGCTGAAGGAACACCTCGATTGATCTGGGTCAGCAATTCAGCTTCACGTTCTGTGAGAACCGCGGTTTCCTCTCTGGCCTTGAGCGCAAAGAGTCTGGCAACAAATTGGTCCAGTTCAGCGCTCGACATGCGCATCGCGGCATTCAATAATTGCTCGGTTTCGATCTGGGTCGTCGACATAAGGGCTCATCCTGTTGCTATCTGAAGCGAATCATAAACTACAATTCATCCGTTTGGCTATCTTAGTTGCGAAACCGCCGAGGACGCTATTTCATCCAAAGCCTCGCCAAGCCTTTCGATTCCCGCAGCAAAGGTCTCTTCCGCGCAGCCCAATCCGACGCGAAAGTGTTCAGGCATCTCGAAGAATCTTCCCGGGACAACGGTCGTATCGTACTTCTCTCTCAAGATTTCGCACAGCTCATCGACACTGCCGCGCTTCAATCGGGGAAATGAGACGGTACCGAAATCAAACCGAGACGCCTCCAAGTCTTCGCGCTCGTCCAAAAAACGATTCCATATGGCATGATTGTTGTCGAGCATTTTCCGGGTGCGTTGCAGAATGCGATCGAGATTTCTGAGCGCGATGCAACTCAGCAGCTCGGCCGCGTGCGGCGGATGGTTTGCCATCAGATCGTTAAGCCGCCAGATTTTGTTAGCGAACGCGGGCTCAGCCAGTATCCAGCCACAACGCAGTCCACTCAAGCCATAGACTTTCGTCAGACTGTTAGTCACGACAAATTGAGATCCGAGATGAAAAGCCGAGCGCGGCGCGTGTTCGAACATTGCATCGAGATAGATTTCTCCAACCATCACGCGCGCGTTCACACCGCGCGCGATTTCGCCTAATGCCTTGAGGGTTTCGTTATCAACGAGCGCGTTGCTTGGATTGTGTAAATTCGTCAATACGATCAAACGCGTTCGCGGCGTCACTAAGCGTTCGACTTCTTTTGGATCAATGCGAAAACTTTCTTCAAAGCGGCGTGGGAATCGCTTGACCTCAGCGCCGAGGTACCGCGCTGCGCTCACGAGCAATTCGTATGTCGGATGCTCGATTAGCACTTCGTCACCCGCCGTCAGCGTCGCCGCGAGCACCATAAAGTTCGCCATTGAAGCGCCGTTCGCGGCCACTACATTCTCCGGCTTCACGCTACACTTGGCGGCAATCGCCTGCTGCAATGGTTGGTAGCCGTAGTAACTCGGCCCGTTGATTTCCAGATCCTCGATCTTTACCGGCAGCTCACGCAGCGGATAACCGATGACTCCGCTGTTCGCCAGATTGAACTGCGCATGCGAGCGCGTCTTCGCCCAATGCATGTACTCCGAACTCATCACGCGCTCGCTGCTCATCATTGACATCTCCGATTTGAGGTCACAAATTGTGATCTCAAGTTGGTTATTCTAACTTGAATCTCTGTGCAACCTCTGTGTTCTGTGTGACTCCGTGGTGAGCGTTTGTCAGCCCGTTATTCAACCACAGAGGTCACTGAGCTCGCACGGATTTCAAGATCACAATTTGTGATCTTAGAGAATTTCACCCGTCGCGTCTCCACCATCGCCAAAAGAAATAAACCGGAATGCCCGCCAGCACGATTACAAGTCCTTTCGCGCTGTTCTTTGGAAACGAGTAAACCGTTCCCGCAACCACCGACCAGCAAACCGCCGTAAAGAAAATTGTCGTAAACGGATGCCCGGGCACTTTGTAACCAACTCCCTTGCCGCCTTTGCGAAACATGAACAGACAAGTGGCGGTCAAACCGTACGCAATGAAATCGACCGTGACAACGTAGTCGAGAATTTGTTCGAATGTTCCTGACAGCGCGATCACGCAGGCCCAAATCCCCTGCAGCGCAATCGCCACCACCGGCACACGCGAGCGCGGACCGACCCACGCCACTGACTTGAAGAAGAGTTTGTCTTCAGCCATCGCAAAATAAACTCTGGGCGCAGTCAACATGCTCTGACTCAGAAATCCCAAAGTAGAGATGACAATCGCGACGGCGATCAGTCTCGCGCCTCGCGCTCCCAACGCCAGCGACATCACTGACGATGCCGGCGTCTTCTCCTGGGCCAGACCGCTGGCGCCCAGCGCGCCGACGTAGACGAGATTGGCGGCGAGATAGAGCACGACTACGCCCATCACGCCGATCAATAGACCGCGCGACAAGTTGCGCTCGGGATTCTTGATCTCGGCGGCAACAAAGCTCGCGGTGTGCCAGCCGCCGTAAGAAAACATGACGGGTCCCATGCCGGCGGCGAAGATCGCGATTAGACCCAATGACAGATGACGATCAATTGCCGGCGAGTGATTCAGATTTGGCACTCCCACAAACCAAAGCGCGCAAATGACGAGTCCAACGATGGCTAGAATCTTGATCACCATCAAAACATTCTGCACCGCGCTCCCCGCTTTGACGCCCAAACAATTTACGATTGTCAGCGCGCCTAAAGTGAGAGTGGCTACGAGCCAATCCGGCAACGACAGATGAGTTAGATCGAGAAAGTATTGTGCAAAAGTCACTGCGACCGCGGCCATGCCACCGGTCTGGACCACCAGCAACAGCGACCAGCCATACAGAAACCCGACCGCGGGATGGTAAGCCTCGCGCAAGTACGCGTACTGACCGCCAACCAGATAAGGTCTTTGCGCGGCAAGCTCGGCGTAAATAAATGCGCCGGCCAGAGCCACGAGACCACCGAGCAGCCAACAACCTACAATGAGTGGTGTCGTCTGAACGCGCGCCGCAACCACCGCGGGATTCTTGAAAATTCCCACACCGATGATGCCGCCCATCACGATCATCGCCGCGTCGAACAATCCGAGGCGGCGTGCAAGTCCGGGCTTAGCTTTCGCCGAGTTGTGCGGCTCTGTCATTGATCAGTTCTCGCTCGTCAACATTTGATTCAGTCTATTCGAGTCACAATGTTGTCTTAATTTCATCTTTCTGCCTTACGACTTAACTTAGCGTCTTTGCGCGAAGCCGTTGCTTTAGCACGTCGCAGTTTCACGCAAAGGCGCAAAGAGATTACTTAAGCCGCAAAGAAGTTGACGTACCAAAGCGCGGTCAATTATCCCCGAGACGCATCTCGCCTCAGAAACTGATTCGCCATTCTTCACAGGCAGATGATGAAATGCAATAGCCAGAGATTCGAGGATTTCGACTTTACTAATTTCGGGGACGGCCACTAAGCTAGCAAACCAGCTCGATGATAGTCAGGAGTTCAAGTTAACAGAACCGCGACCGTAAGGGAGCGGTCAATAACACATCAACGGATCCGATGAACCTCGAACACATTTCCCTGCTCTGTATCGCAATCCTTATCGTTGCGTTTCTTTACTCTTCGGTTGGTCACGCCGGCGCGTCCGGCTACATCGCCGTGATGACTCTGTTCGGTCTCGCGCCGGCAGTGATCAAACCCGCGGCGCTGGTGCTGAATATTCTGGTTGCCACCATCGGCGCGTTTCTGTTTTGGCGCGCCGGCCATTTTTCCTGGAAGATATTTTGGCCCTTCGCCATCGCGTCGGCGCCGCTCGCATATCTCGGCGGCTATCTCAATTTGCCAACGCACATCTTCAAGATTCTCGTCGGCGTGGTGCTGCTTTACTCCGCCGTTCGATTCTTCGTCAGTCCCAAACCCGACGAAGAAACTCAACCGCCTTCGAAGGCGGTAGCTCTTTCTGTTGGCGCGGGTCTCGGACTGCTTTCGGGTTTGACAGGCACTGGCGGCGGCATCTTTCTCACACCGATTTTGATCTTCATGCGCTGGGCGAAAACCAAAACCGCTTCCGCAGTCTCCGCGCTTTTCATTCTCGTCAATTCCGTCGCCGGACTCGCCGGCAACATCAGCAGCACGCGAAAACTCCCACTCTTCGCCGTGCCTTTAGTGATCTGCGCCGTCACGGGTGGCGCCGTCGGTTCCTATCTCGGCAGCCGCCAGTTCTCTCCCGCATTCATCAAGCGCCTTCTCGCCGTCGTGCTGACGATTGCTGGACTCAAATTGATTCTTACCTGATCTTCGAAGGAGCCAGCCAGCACTCAGAATTATCCTTTACTGAAATGCGTGCACCTCAACGGATTGTTGCTATTTGAGCAATTCGAAGGCGTTTTCATATTTCTTGAATTTTGGCCGTGGCTTCCAACCGGCCTTGGTCTTGTTTGCCAGCTTAATTGTGAGCTTGCCTTTATTCTTGCCAGTCTTCGACTCGCCTCCTTTGTTCACGTTCGATAAGCTGACCAACCGCATCGACGGAATTATCCAATAGGTCCCGGAAGGCCCGGCTGCTTCGCTGAAAAAGATGAACCAAAAATTCGGACGCGGACTGCGGACGGTCAGGGCTGCGAATGTCGCCGCGTGTTTTGCATCCTTCGAGCGCGCCTTGATCTGGAGATCGAGATAGCGAAGTTTGCCATTCCGTTCTTGGCGGATGACGCAGTCGATTTGCTGGTCATCAACGAGCGTCATGTAAACGTCGAAGCCACGGCGCAGAAGTTCGGCAACAGCGACATATTCTTGCCGCTTTCCAAATGATGCAGTTGAGCGGTGATCCATGTTTCACAGTTCTGCTTTGAAGGCACGATAGAATCGAAGGAAGCAGCGCGTCGATTCGCATCTGAGTTCGTCAAACATTCCCATAATCAATACAAGCCCAATGTGTGGCGCAGGGCAGCATCAACTTTCGTCATTGGCAGCGAGCCGATCACGGAGTTGATCTCGGTGTTGGAAACAGTCACAAGATTGTCGGTCATGATTACCGAATCGAGACGCAGCCCGCCGGCGATGCCTTCGCGCGAAGTCTTCAACGCTGTGACGCGACTTGGATGATTCGCGCGTACCATATTGCCGGTAATCATCGCCACTACAGTTTGCGCCAACGCTGTATTTAAGTTGTCGGCTTGAATAACGAGCGCAGGACGGCGTTTTGCCGTTGTCAGATCTGAGTTTGGAAAGAGCACTCGCACCACGTCGCCGCGTTTAATCAACATCGTAAATGTCCATTTCAGGATCGTTCCAATCTTCGGCAAACGTGCTCAAGCGCGCACGCAAATCGGCAGCTTGCTCACGGCTGATGCCGTGCTCGCGCAAGTCAATCTGTTTCTTCTCCCCATGCCCGTTGGCGCCGGACGAGGATCGTGCCAGGTTTTCACTGGGCGCTTTCCGCACCAGCTTCTCGACAAGCTCCAAGACTTCCTTCTGTTGCTCGTCGGGTAACTCGCGCACCTTCGCTTGAATGGCATCTTCCAGGTTTGTTGACATAACTCTTCTCCTCATCAAGCCACCGCGCCCTGTCGGCTCAACCGGGCCTTGAAGTCCTCCCAGGGAATCGATTTTTCGGGATGCTGCTCCATGTCAGCCAGACGAGCCTCCAACAACGCTTTCTGGTCATCGGTAAATTCTAATCGTCGCATCACGGTTAATCAAACATTTCTGCGACGAAGCGACGAACAATTCAAGACGCCGGTAACGTCTTAATCCCTTCGATCTCCGAATTGATCTCGCCGCCGATGAGGATGGCGAGTCCCGTAAGATAGAACCAGAGCATCAGGACGATGAGTGCGCCCAGAGAGCCGTACGTGCGGCTGTAGGTGTCGAAGAAGTTTAGATAGAGTCGCAGGCCGAAGGAAACCAGTAGCCACAACGCAACGGCCACAACTCCGCCCGGCGTGGACCAGCGCCAATTACGACGCGCCAGATTCGGCGCAAAGTGCAGGATCAAATTGAAAGTGATCAGGACGAAGACCAGCGCAATCGGCCATTGCATAATTCTCCAGGCGAGTTTGAAAGAATCTTCGTAACCAAAACTCAGGGCGATCACATCTCCTATCCGCCGGCCGTAGAGAACAATCATCAGCGCGGAGATAGTCGCTACTGCCGTAGCGACTGTTAAGCCAAGCGAGACCAAACGCACCCGCCACCAGCGCCTCGTTTCTTTCACGTTGTGCGCGATGTTGAGCGCATCGGCGATTGCCGCCATCCCATTCGATGCCAACCACAACGCCGCCACTAATCCAAACCATAGTTTGCCGCCGCTTCTGCTGTTGCTGACTTCATCAAGCGTAGTGTGAAAGAGTTTCACAGGGGCAGACGGCATTACCGTGGCGAGATAACGGAGCAACAGGTTGCGAAGATGAGAGCCTGCCCTGGCGAAGTAACCGAGCAGCGTCATCAGGAACAGGAGCAACGGAAACAGGGCGAGCAAAAAATAGTAAGCCAACTGCGCCGCGCGTCCGAATAGATCGTGATCGTTGATTCGCTTCCAGAGGCGTTTCGCGAGCGCCATCCAGCCGATTTGACGCATAGAATAATTAGAGAGTAAAGAATTTCCTGATGCGCTGGAGCAGATCGCCCTGGTGACGGCGCAGGCGCTCGCGCTTCGCCTCTTCGTTCAAATCTTCGCGCACTGCGTCCAACTCCACGCGACGACGCGCCAGCACCGCCGAGATGTCTTCGGCGATTTCGGGACGGCGCAGGAGAATGTCGTGAAACGCTTCCTTATCGACGCGATAGCATTCGACATCCGTCAACGCGATCACGGTGGCGGCGCGCGGCGCGCCCGTCATCATTCCCATCTCGCCAAAGAAATCGCCGGCGTGCAGCGTGGCAATCTGTTCGCTGAGATTGCCGTCGACGGAAACGCGCACTTCGGCGTCTCCGTGCGCGATTAAGTAGAGCCAGTGCGCTTCGGCCCCCTGCCGCGTCATCGCTTCGCCACGAACAAAGGGAGCAACACGCAACCGCGCTGCCAGCGAAAGCCTTTCTTCGTCGGTGAGAGCATCGAACAACTCAACGCCCTTTAGCGCTTTGACACGTTCGTCGATCTTCGCGGCGCTTTTGCGCTCCTCGCGCGAACCATCTTCTTCGGTCACGAACAACGAATGCGCGGGAATCGAGAGCGGGATTCCTGCGCGTCGGAGAGCAAAGTAGATGCGCGTCCGCACAATCGAATTTGTCGGGTCGTCGACCGCGAGATCGGTGAGCCAATAGCGCACAGCGTAACTACCGTAACTCTCTTTGAAGTCCATCAAGACGCAGTTGGGCGGTGGCTCGGGCGCAATGTTGGCGATCGGCTCCGCGCGCAATGCGGTTTCAATTGCATCAATCACGTCCGATGGTGCGTGGCGAAAATCGACGTTGAAATAAACCCACTGGCGATGCTGTCGCGGCTGGCCGGAGCGACGCCCCAAAATAGTGACCTGCGATTTCATCAGCGCGCTATTCGGAATCACAATCGTGTCCCAGTTGCGCGTCTCGATCGACGTATGCCGCCAACGTATCTCCCTCACGCGACCTTCCTGGCTGTCGATCTTTATCCAATCGCCGACGCCGATTGTGCGCTCGAGCTGCAGCGCCATGCCGCCCATCATGTTGCCTAGTGTGTCCTGAAAGGAAAGGCCGATAACGGCGGTGATGACGGCTGACGTGGCCACGATGCCGCTGACGTCAACGTCTTTGGAAAGAACTGTGATGGCGACGACAATGTAGGTGAACGCGAGCAAAAGATCGCGCATGATGCGCGGCGGCTTTAGTCGCAAAGCGTCGAGGAAGACTTCGAAAACAAAAACGCTCGCGATGTTTACGAAGGCAAGCCACTGGCAAAAACGCGAGGCCCATCTGATCCATTTGTACGATGAACTTCCGTCGCTTACTCCGTAAGAAAGCAGCGCCCCAGCCACGAGAAGCCCGATGAAGGAGAGCGCGAAAAGAAGCATCGCGGTACGGATGCGCGCGCGCTCGGTGGGTCTTAAGGCAAACAGTGCTGACGCTGCGACGATTGTACCGAGCACAACCCAGAGGAAAAATCCTCCCATACCCGCGGCATGCTGTACGTGTTGCCAGAAGCGCATTGTCAGTCCGAAGCTGTTCGGAGTTCGAGAAGCGAAGTTAGCGCGGAAAGGATTCTAACACGCGGGGGGTTGCCGCTGTATGCGAATTTGACGCTGGTGTTCCTCGGGTCTCTAAGCTTTAGCGGCTTGTATTGCCTTTGCGCCTATTCGCGAGAAAGTGCCGACACAATCGCAGCAGCAGAAGCTTCACTTCACCATCGTGCCCGTGCGGCTCCAACGCGTGTTCGAGATGAAGTCGAGCAGCGGACCGATGAGCCACGTCTTGTTTGAAGGCGCGCTCTCGTCGTATGACCAGTAAACAAACATGGCGCGGCCGATCACCAGGTCGCGCGGCACAAAGCCCCACCAGCGACTGTCTTCACTGTTGTTGCGATTGTCGCCCATAACGAAGTAGCTGTTAGCCGGCACGACGACCTCTTTTCCGTTTCCCACAAATTTGAAGAGGGGATATTCAGTCTCACCACCGTCTGGCCTGTAATATACGTCGTAGGCTTCACCGGGCTTGCGGGCCGGAACATTTTTGATTTCCAGCGGCGCCTTATCGTTGATTTCAACCGCTTCAATGCGATGTTCGGTCAACGCTTTGTCATTAACAACAACATTGCGTCCTTCGATCCGAATGCGATCGCCCGGCAAGCCGATCACACGCTTGACATAATTTGTGACGATCGGTTTGCTGTCGGGCCGTTCGGCATCGCGCCAGGGCTCATACCTGTTGCCCGGATATTTGAAAACGATTATGTCGCCGCGCTGAATTTTTCGCTGCGGCAGAAAAGGAAGCGACGCGCCGGGCGCGAAGACAAACTTATTCACCAGCAGGTGATCGCCGATCGTGATTGTGTTCTCCATCGATCCAGTCGGCACCTTCACGGCTTGCACGATGAAGGTCATGCCGAAGAGCGCCATAATCACGGTGACGGCGGCAGATTCAAAATACTCGCGCCACACGCTCTTTGGCGGGCCTTTGGGTTTAACTTCCGGTTCGGCCGGCCGCTTGTAACCGTTACGATTAAAGATTCGCGCGAGAGAAAACCGCCCCGGCTCAGTTTTACTTGCAGCTTCGCTCTCGGAAGATTTCGATTTGGTTGAGTCGCTCATCCTAAAAACATCCTAGATACGTTACGTGAGACGGTCAAGTTTGGAATTTATCCTTCAGAGGAATTCTTCATTTGCTCCAGCGCCTGACGAGCGGCAGCGGCCTCCGCCACTTTTATCGAGCGGCCTTCGCCGCGAACGCTGCCGTCGTCCCACGCCAACTCGACATGAAACGTGCGGCGATGCGGCGGACCAACAGTCTCGACCACGGTGTATTGCGGCGCGGGACGACGTTCAGCCTGGAGTCTTTCCTGCAACATCGTCTTGTAATCCGCCTCCGCCGCATCTATCGGATTGACGCGCTCGAGTTCCTCGCCGAGTGCGTGACGAATGAAAGCGGTCGCCGCCACGAGTCCGCCGTCGAGAAAAATTGCGCCCGTTATTGCTTCGAGCACATCGGCGAGCAAAGCATCTTTGTGGCGCCCGCCACTCTTTTCTTCGCCGCGTCCAAAGCGCAGGTACTCGCCAAGATTCAAACGCAGCGAGACTTTCGCCAGCGTCGGCGCACTGACGAGCCGGTGCTTCATGCGCGAAAGCTCGCCCTCCGTGACCGCCGGATAGATGCAACAGAGATAGTCCGCAACGATCAGCCCCAGCACCGAATCACCGAGAAACTCCAGCGATTCATTATGCAGTTGCCGCGCTGCTCCGCCGGCGCCGGGCGCAACGCGTTCGTGGGCCCAGGAACGATGCGTTACGGCACGTTCAAGCAACGCGCGATTCTGGAAATTGTAGTCGAGAATTTTTTCCAACCGGTCCAGATCGGTAAGTCTGTCTTCGATGTTCTTCAAGGCGAAACTGATTGTAACAAACGCCGGAAGCACGGTCGAAGTGATCGACAAAACTGTCCGGCGTTTGCGAGCGACTTGGAGGATCGCTGTTGAATGGCAAATGCTTTAGGGCCGCGGGTGGGCCCGGCGAACCTTTGGTGGTTTAGTCGGGCCAGTCTTGGTCGTCGTAGTGTTTGTTTTGTTGGGCTGTCCAGGCGCGGCTGACGGACTGCCGTTTGTGCCGGCAGGCGTAGCGCCAGTGCCAGAACCGCTCGTGCCGGGAGTGGTTGCCGGCAGAGTAGTGATCGGCGTCGGCTCAGGCGGCAAAGGCTTCGACAAAATTCCGGCGATCATTTCATTGATGCCGGCTTCGGATTTAAAACGAAGCTTGTAGACGTCAGTGAGGCGCCCCATCGCGTTATCCTTAAGCTCCGCAAGCTTCGCATCGCTGCCTGACAGGGCCACAACGCGCGCCAGAGCATCAATCGTTCGATCAAGCATTTGATTGACATTCTCCAACGCCAGTTTGCTCTCCGTCGTCGGCTCCTTGCCGTTGTACTTGTCGTTGTAATCTTTAAGCATCTTCCGATACGAAGACTCGTAAGCAAGACCAAGCTTATAATAAAGCAACACGTCCTTTTTGAAGTTGTCATATGACGCGGCCTTGATCCAAAAAGGAATTGTCTCTTCGACCGCACTGTCCTGCTTGAGTGTAGCGACCCAGTAATTCAACTTCGCGAGCGCGTCGTCTTTGGTAGCCTGTTTCCAATCCACCGGAGCCTTGCCCGACTGAATTAGTTCGATTGCCTTCTTCGCGAACGTCGCCGCGTCATTCGCGAAAGATGTATTTTTTGCGTTGAATGCTGCGAAGCCTGCGAATCCGAGATCTATGTACGCTTGAAGGTAATCAGGTTCATCCGCGAGAATCTGCCTGCCAAGTTCATAGGCCTTCGCATAATCCTTCTTGTTATAGACCAGGTCAGATAATTCGACCTTGCGCCTTTTCTTCGCGTCTTCGCCTCTGATCTTCTCGTAAGCTGTTACCCACTTCTGCAGAAAAGCCACTCGCTTCGCCTCGTCGGCCTTTGCGGCAGCGTCGCCCTCAGTATCCGCCGGACAAGCCAGATACTTCTTCGCAATGTCATACGCCTTGTCCTGAGTTTCTGCCTTGTTATATTTATCGAGAAAGTCAGTGTACAACGCAATTTTGTTGTCAGGCGTGCATTGATCCTGCGCCGCGTCGGCAGGCTGCAAATGAACGCGATTGGCAAACACGGGCAACGCGAGCATCGCCAGGGTCGCGCAGATTAACGAGAGTCGAATCGTCTTTTTCATTACGAGCAGATCCTCCAAGACCTTATTCATTCAAAATGTTTCTGCGGGGGAGGTGGCCTTTCAGCGACGCAACAGTAAGATGCGAATCGGAACACGCTCGTTGCCGATGCGTACAGTTGCGGTCCGCGATAGAGCCATCAGAATCAGGTTGCAAAAACGCCTCGCAATATTCCTGCAATAACAAACCGCCTGTCAAGTCTGTAAGCACTGTCAAACGACTATTAGTTTACCAGTTTCAAAAATCAACTGCGCCGGACCCTGAGCAAAAAACAGTGTCCGGCGCAGTCTCTAAACGAGTCCAGGGCTTAGCTATGGCTTGCTTCCGCTGACTCGACGTGGTCTTTCCTCAGTTCGCGGTTCGTTCTTCGGCGGCGGGTTCGTACCCGGAGTAGCCTTTGGTTTGTCACCGGTGCGCGCCGGTATCGGCTTGATCACGGGTTTGACTTTGCTATTTCTCGGCGCTGCCTGGTTGTTCGACTTCGGCGTGTTCTTCGCTGACTCGTCATTCGCTTCGTTCATCAGGCTGGTGTCAGTCTCGCCGTCACCTTCCTCTTTAGCTCTCTGTTGAGCCGCTTCGCTCGCTTCTTCATCGTCTGCCGCTTTGGGATCTGCAGTGTTGTCAGTTGACGCAGTAGCAACGGGCAAATTCGTCGGGGTGCCAAAGCGGTGGTTTAGGTCACGATAGATCTGGCCAGCCACCGCGGCCGGAAGATGGCCGTGCGCATCTGAGCCGCGGGTAATTACCACGACTGCCAATCTTGGATCGACCAAAGGCGCGTACGAAGTGAAGAGACCAAGCCAGCTTCCCTGTCCAATGCAGGTTCCCGTCTTGCCGGCTACCGTCTGCAGCGGATCGTAGGCGCGTTTGCCCGATCCGTAGTTGACCGCGCCGACCATGCCAGGAACCATTCGCTGAAATGCGTTGGGCTCAATTCCGATTTGGTGCCGCACACTTGCCGTGACCTTCGCCTGCTCTTGCATGCTGCGCGGTACCCAGGGTTTGAGCAGCCGGCCGCCATTCGCCATCGCGGAGACGAGCGTTGCCAACTGGACGGCGGTCACTTCAAAGTCATCTCCGTGAGAAGACATGTGACTGACGGCGTAACCGCTTTTCGAAGTCGGCAAGCTTCCCGCGAACTCGTTTGGCTCGTTGATTCCAGTCTTTTGACCGAGTCCCAAGTCCCTCGCGTAGGAAACCATTTTGTCGAATCCAACTCGGCCACCAACTTGCTGAAAGTAGGTGTTGTTGGAATGGGCCAGAGCCTCAGTAAGATCCATGTGATAGCCGACCTGCGTATCGACCGGATCAATTACTTTTTCATTCAGGCCCGCCAGTCCAGTCACGAGCTTAATGGTCGAGCAGGGTTTGAATCCTCGACGAAGACCCCATTCCTGATTGACAACTGCATAGATGCGGCCGGTCTTCGGATCCATCACCACGACAGTTCCGGCATGATTGCCTAAAGCGTTCACAGCGACGCGGCGCACTTCCGGATCTTCTCCTTTAGCGTCGTCTCTGCCGATAAATGTTTGGGCTTCGTTCCGCATAGCTTCGTCCAGCGCGCGCTGACGGGCAATCGCAGCTCGCCGCGCCGCTTCAGCCCGGCGTCTCGCAATCTCGAGCTCGCGGCGATGCCTTGATTCAACTCGTCTCATCTCTGCCGCACGCTCGCGCTTCGTCAATGGGCGGTGAAGCTTTCTTTCCATCGCCTTGACGGACGACGCCTGCTCCCGAGCAATGCGCGCACGCGCCGCGCGAACCTCTCGCGCCGAAACGCGGCCCCTGCGTCCGCGCCCTCGCGCACTCAGCCGGCCGTGCCGTCTTCCCGCGCGCCGCTCTCTGGCGGAAAGCCTTCTGTTACCGAAGCGCGCATGCCGCCGACCGCCACCTCCATGGCGGTGACGCGCGAATACGGTCGTAGAAAATGGAATGGCAATCAGAACGAAAAGGATCAGTGCTGCTCGAACAAATTTAGGGGATCGGTTAATCAAAATCATCAGGAAGCCTCACTTAATTTCCATGGGATTGAACGGGCGCGCTTCGGACAACGTACCCACGTTTACACTTCGTGATTGCCCAAAGGCACACTGCGTTTGCTGGGGCAACTTGCCTCATGCGGAAACTAAATCCTGAAGTATTGGAAGTTTTCAAATCCACTTCTTAAGCTCCAATGGTCTTCAAACCTTCAGTTCTACGTTGAGGTGGGAAGAGTTCCCTAATTTGGCGGTCCCTGGGGACATTGATTTGGAACCGGGCCAACTATAACATCAGCTCGGGCGAAGCGGCAACCGAAAAGTGACCCATTGTTCACGGCGCACTCGCGAGTAATGGAACGCCGTTTGATGCGCCATTTCGTGTAGAGTGCGATCAACGAGTTCAAAACCGTCGCTTTTTCTGGAGTTCTGATGAAGGTGTCTTCTTTAATCGATAGCTTTCGCTTGCGACTGCTGCTATTGCTGGCGACGCTTTTGGGCCTGACCCTGGGCGTTCAATACTACGTCAATCTTCGATCCGTTCAGAGAAACACCGAACTTCTCGCCGAGCAGGAGCAAGCGATCTTGGCGGGGGTTGCACTCGGGGCCAGCAGTATCTCAAGTAAAAAAACTCTGGATCAGTTGCGCGCCAGATTGAAAGAACCACTGCTGGATGAGCGCACCGGCCGCGTGAAGAATGTTCTGGTAGTAGACGAAAAGGGAAATGTTCGCGACAGTTTGGTCGACGATTACGATCCACGCGTTAACGATGATGACTCGCCAAGATATTTTCCCATCGAGCAGGTTCCGCTACCACCGCTCAGCGGCATTGTCGAATCAATCGATGAAAGCCAGAGCCGGCCCGCATGGTTGAAAACGTCTGCGCCCGCGCCCACGCCCGCGCGCCCGGGACAACCCGGCGCGTTCATATTTTCAGTCGACACAGATCGTGGACCATGGTATGTCATAGTCGTTCTTGGCTCGGCGAGCACACTCACAAACATTTTGCAGCGGCAGGCAAGAACATCTTTGCTCTACACGCTCGTGCTCTTGCTCGCAACGACAATGGTAACCACCGTGCTGGTCTGGCGGTTCACGCGACCAATCAAAGATCTTTCGACTGCGGCAAGAAGAGTGGCCGGCGGTGATTTCACTTTCCGCGCGCCCGCGGACCGACGCGACGAGATAGGCACGCTGGCTGCCGCCTTCAACGATATGACGGCGAAGCTTGGCCGCACGCGGCAACTGGAAATGCAACTTCATCAGGCCGAGAAGGCCGCCGTGGTTGGTCGTCTTGCGTCGGCCATTGCGCACGAGATCAGAAATCCTTTGAACTACATTAACCTGACGCTCGATCATTTGCGCTCGGCGTTCGCGCCCGACGATCCGCAGAAGCGCGAGACGTTTGAACGGCTTGCCAGTCAATTGAAGGCTGAGGTGGCGCGCATCAATACTCACATCTCAAATTTTCTCAGCTACTCGCGGCCCTCGAGACTGGAGCTGCAGCCGCTGAATCTGCGCGCTGAAGCTGAAGATGCTTTGCGAATGATCGAAGTCCAGGCGTCGGAGAGCGGCGTCCAAACGCAAGTCGAAGAGCAAGGCGAAGTTCCCACCGTGATGGCTGACCGCGAGGCGTTGCGTTCTGTGCTTACAAATCTGATCATCAATGGACTACAGGCGATTGACGGCGAAGGCGGCAAACTGACGATCAAACTCTCGAGCGATTCGGGCGGCCAACGGGCAGTGGTCGAGGTCACGGACACCGGCCGGGGCATCGCGCCGGAAGACATTTCAAAGGTTTTTGAACCATACTATTCGACGAAAGAGACTGGAACAGGTTTGGGCCTGGCCATCGTCAAGAAGGTTGTAGACGATCATGGTGGGACAGTAAGCGTGACATCGATGCAGGGCAGCGGCACGACGTTTACCGTTACTCTACCGATAAAGCATGACGATGAAGCACTAATTGAGAAAGGATGAAGGATGGCGCGCAAAAGCATACTGGTAGTAGATGACGAGAAATCTCAACGTGAAATCCTCGAGATGATTCTGACCAGCGAAGGATACGACGTCACCACCGCTGCGTCGGGCGAGGCGGCAATCAAGTTTGCCAAAGAGCGGCGCTTCGATCTTGTTTTGACCGATCTAAAGATGACTGGGATGGATGGGATCGCGCTGCTGGAACACCTGGTCGCTTTGGACTCGTCGATCATAGTTATTTTGCTGACGGCCCATGGCACGATCGAGTCCGCCAAGGAAGCACTGCGCCGCGGCGCTTACGATTACCTGCAGAAACCCTATGACAAACAGGCGCTGCTCGAAACCATCAATCGCGCGCTCGACAAACTCAACGCGATCGACACTGAAATCGTGTCCGCCTCGCCCAAGATGGAGAACGTTAAGAAGATGGTCCTCAAAGTTGCGCACTCCAGCTCGACCGTGCTGATTCGTGGCGAATCCGGCACCGGCAAAGAATTGATCGCGCGCGCCATTCACAATCAATCGCCGCGCGAGTCAGAAATGTTTCAGGCCGTAAACTGCGCCGCGATCAACGAGAATCTGCTTGAGTCGGAACTGTTTGGCCACGAGCGAGGTTCTTTTACCGGCGCCCATGCTGAAAAGAAAGGGCTGTTTGAAGTTGCCGATCGCGGTTCGCTATTTCTCGATGAGATTGCCGAGCTTGACGTCAGCATGCAGGCAAAGTTGTTGCGCGCCTTGCAGGAGCGAAAGATTAGACGCGTTGGCGGCACTCACGAGATCAGCGTCGACGTGCGCGTGATCGCCGCGACCAATCGTGATCTGCGGGCAATGGTGGCGGATGGAAGATTTCGCGACGATCTCTATTATCGCCTCAACGTTCTCTCGATTGATGTCCCGCCGCTGCGCGAACGGCGAGAAGACATTCCGGTTCTGATCGATTTCTTCCTGAAGAAGCACACGCGCAACACTTCGCGGCTCGTGCGCGGGCTGACTTCGGAGACGAGAAAGCTGATGGTGGACTACGGTTGGCCCGGCAACGTGCGGCAACTCGAGTCGGCAATTGAGCGCGCCATCCTGCTTTGCGAAGGCGACCTGATCACGATCGAAGATCTGCCGCTCGAAGTGCGACAGGAGGCGAGCCCGGCCGCGGAAGGGGCATTCAAGCTGCCCCCCGAAGGGATCAGTTTCGAAGACGTTGAGCGCGGCTTGATTATGCAGGCGATGGAGCAGACCGATTACAACATCACAAAAGCGGCGAAGCTGCTGGGCCTGACCTTCCGCACGTTGCAGTACCGTTTGGAAAAATTTGGCATCAAAAAGCCGGAAGGTAAGAAAGAGGCCGCGGGATCGGAGTGACGCTTCAGTTGAGAACCCGGATGACACAACGAAGTATGTTCTTGATTATTTGCTTTATCGTTTTGCTCTGTCTGTCGGGGTGTTCAAAAATGAGTTCCGCGACAAACCCTTCAGCAACACCAAGCCCGTCGCCGATGGTCTCTTCAATAAATGTTGTGCAGGCCAGGGTCACGGAAGTTCAGATTTCTGCCGGCGGCTCCGCGGATGCGATCGTGCGTGTCACTATTCAAAGCGGCTACCACATCAACGCTAACCCGGCGAGCGATACTTATCTGAAGGCGACTGAATTGATCCTCAAGCCCGCTGACGGCCTCTCAGTCGGATTCATCACCTATCCGTCGCCGGTCAAGAAGAAGTTTTCCTTTTCGCAGAAGCTGCTCGCGGTTTATGAAGGCGAGACTGCGATAAAGGTCTATCTAAAAGCCGCAAAGTCCGCGGCAAAGGGCCAGCACTCATTTGCCGGCAAACTGAACGTCCAGGCTTGTGATGATCAAGTCTGCTACGCGCCCGGCACGATCGATCTGTCGATTCCGGTGACTGTGAAGTGAAACTTTTTTGGATGATCATGGCGGGCATCGGTGTTGGAGTCGCGGCAATTGCTCTTTGGTTTCAGCATACTGACGTTGCTTTCATTGCGGCGACGCTGGGCGCGGTTGCGTGGTTTCTGCACTATCGAAGGCAAATCAAAGAATCAATTACTCCAAAAGAGTTTGACGCAACGAATAAAGAAGGATTGGATGATTTGGATGAGGAAGACTCAAATGCGGAATCATAGAACCATTTTAGCGTTTGCCGTGCTCGGTTTTCTCCTTTTGGCGCCGAATGCGATCCACGCTTCCGCGAGCGACGCCGAAGTTCGCGCCGTTGTCCAACAAGTATTTCAGCAATTGAAGGACAAGAACTACGAAGCGCTTTACGATACGCTGCCTTCGGCTTCCCGCGCGCGCCTGACGCGCGAGCGTTTCACCAGCGCGCTCCAGCGCACGCAGGACATGTACGTGCTCGATCGGATCGAGATCGGCAAGACGAATGTGTCGGGAGACTTCGCGGTGGTTGACACGGTGCTGTATGGCAGCGTGCTGAATACTGAAGGCAAGATTGTCGTGCAACAGTATCTGGTGCGCGAAGAAGGAAAATGGCGCGTGGCCACCGGCGATCGTCCCACCATCAAGCGATTTCTCGCCGCCAATCCGGCGTTCGGACGAAAGTTTCAAATAAGGGAGCCGCGTGTTTTTGTGAAGAAGGATGGAGGCTGGGTCGAATTCACTCCGCCAAAACAACCACGTCCAAAGAGCTAGTTCAGCTCATTAACAGATCGTCAAACGACAACTGCGAATCGTCGACGTAAGTCTCGCTCAGATCGCGCCGAATGCGATAGCGCGGCACGTCGAGCGCTTCCCGCACCGCATCGAGATGAAAACGAATGATGCGCGGCGTCAGCCGCACGGAAGGAATACGACGCTTCTGCGCGAGACGATACACCGTTGACTCGCTCACCTGCAGGATCTCGGCGAGCTGATGCGCGGTCAGAAATTCTTCACGATCTTCCATTGTCGTTGTTCGCAAACGATCCTATCTCATTTGCGAAGCAACAACCAAACATAAAACAGGATTGATTTCGAATTACTTCGGCGCCGCCTGGAGAGTAATAGCGACGCGATAGACGGCCGGGCTGTCAACCTCGACGTCTTTGCTGGCGGGCTGTTTGCCATCGGCTTTGGGGTTGATCGATGCTCGCTCCCAATTTTCGCGCATGATTCTCATCGAGCATATGCTATAGTTCGCACAAACTTATCTACTGGCAAGCTCGATATTTTCATTTCTATTCCTTGATAAAGAACTAACCGGCCTTATCCCACATAGGAGGTTAGAGATGAAAAATCTGCCGCGGATAAGTCTAATCGCTTTAGGCCTCGTTCTGGTCGTATTCTCCCTGGCATCCGTTACATTTTCACTCCCGGTTCTATTCATCGGGGACGTATCTGAATTTCAGCCTAATATTCCCAACGGCGGCAGGGCCAACACGATCGCCGTTCACCCGGACTACGCCAGCAAGATTTACGTTGCATCCGAATCGGGAGGGCTCTTTCGCAGTCTCGACGGCGGCGAGCACTGGCGGCACGTCGATGAACTGCCGTGCAGCGACCTAATGAGCGTGGCCTATCTGAATCCCGAAATCGTTTTGGTCACGGCATTGGACGACTTCAAAAGGCCCGGCGGCGGGGGCGTCTGGCGAAGTACAGACGGTGGCTATGGCTGGACGCAGATTTCGATCACGTCCATACCACCTGGAATCACGACCGGTCCGCTCAGCGCGTACGATATTTCGATCGTTCCCGGCAGCGGGGAAATTTATGTCGGGTCACAATACGGTGTTCTGAAAAGTACGGACCAAGGGGAAACCTGGGCATTCCAGGATGTTTACGGTAGCGGCGATCGAAGGGTCATCTCCATAGTGGCCCTCGACCGCGATCACGTTCTTGCCGGTGGCGAAGCACAGGGGCTTCGCCGCACCGAAGACGGCGGCGCAACGTGGGTTCGCCCGGACACCCCCATAGTGGACGTCCGGGATATTCACGCGTTGAGCAGATCACCTTTGTCGAGTAGGCAGGCATTCGTTGTTCACAACGAGCGCTTTGGCGATACCTACGTACCGACCTTTCATTACACCGAAAATTCCGGCCGCACGTGGACATTCGTTTTCGGAACCCCGGCGGGAAGCGGAAACGCCGGCGGCCTCTTTTTTGCCAAGGTCGTTCTTTGCAGTGAAGGCTTCTTCCGAGATCCTCAGCCTTGTCTTTTCTTTAGCGATCGCCTGCACCTTTCCACAGCGCGAATACTCACCAATTTTACGGGGCGAATCTCCGGGTTCGATCGGTGGCGTACACTCTGGACCGACCACGACGATATCCGCGATCTCGCTTTTGATAACGCGTCTCCCCCAAATCCTCTCTTATTGGCCACCGATGGCGGTTTGCACAAGTATCACGACGGCTGGATTCCTTACTGGACTTTTACCGGCGGCGGACGCAACGGTTATAACGCGCTGCAAACAACCGAGGTCCAGGGACAGCTAGTAGAAGATATCTTGCGCTACGATCTTTATTTCGGCACCTGGGATAACAGTCTTTGGGCTTCCGGCGATGACGGCGAAACATGGCCGAATTCTGTCGGTGCGGAAGGGATGTTTATCGAGGCGGAAAAGAGGATTCCGACGGCCTCGGTTTACAGAAAAATTAATCTGGTCGCTTGCGCCGATTGTCGCAACATAATCACGCAAAACCTTTTCACGCACGCGGCAAGTTGGCGAAATCCGCCCACAACGAACTACGGCCCGGCCGTGAGAATCGCGCCATCGATGCATATCCAGGGAGTGAATACTTCCGGCAGTTTCTCGGCCGGCATGGCGGTGACGTACGATTTCGGCAGTCGTTGGCAGCAATATGCGGTATTTGGCGAAACGCTTCGCCAAATACCGAAGCTGGGAAGAACCGGGCGCTTGGTCCATTCGACGGAGATCTATGCAGCCTACCGAGCAAGTTTCGATCGTTCGGGTCTGATCGAAGTCGTAAAACTGCTGCGGCTAAGTCAAGCTCCGAGCAGTCCCGCGGCGAGCGTTATCCGCCCATATATGCGCAATTTCGGAGGCCTCGGGATCAACGTAAGGGATGTCGCGCCGTACGCGATCGATCCAGGCAACTATTGGCACATCATCGCGCCGGATGTAATCAACAATAAGATGATGGAAACCGTTGACGGCGGAGACAATTGGCACGAAATACCGGGGTTGACCGACCTGGTGACCGACCACGGTCGATTCCGCTTCAGCAAAGGGATGTCTCCCCTGGTCACCGCCCTCAGTTTCAGTCCGCAAAACCCGGACATGGTCATCCTCGGGACCGTCGAAGGCGGTTTATATATCTCAACCGACAACGGGCATTCCTGGGCAGGTATTGCCGATTCGCGACGCGTCACTCACCCGACCGGCTTCGCATGGAAAAACGCCGGTGACGTGATCGTATCCACGTGGGGCCGCGGGCTCTGGCGTCTGCGAGGCCGTTTGGTTGAAATAACGGACGACTTTTTGCACCCATGCCGCAGCGGTCTGTGCGATGTTAGTCCCTGGCCTGGTATGTCCGGCGGCGAAAGACTTCGTTTCGACGGAAGCCTTCAGGTTTACGAGGGCAGGATAATGGGAGCAAGTATCAACAACGGTGTGCTCAAGGAAGTTTTTGTCTCTAATGGAAGCTCGGTTGTTTTCGGAACTGAAAACAAGCAGGACCCCGGTATTAAGGTCACCGAAACAAACAAAGTTGTTGGCTTCAACGGCGTAGGAACTCTGCCGCAAGGCCCGCAGCGCACTTCGATCATGACGGGTGTGGTATTCGACCGGGAGAATCGCCTTAAGGGCGCGATTTTCGCGAACAAGCCATTGATGATGTATCAACCGAAAGAGATCGTTGAGCAGGAACGGAACCTAAATACGAAATCGCCGACGGAAGGTAAGCCTTATGTCCGAGTGACTGCTAGAAACAACGTTATCGGCTCCGTAGCCGAGCCAGGCGAGACAATCCTTGTAACAAGCCCCAATCTCGCGCGTAATACGGACATTACGATTTACATCGACAACCGCCCGGCAGCGAAAGCTCGGACGAACGCGCAAGGTGATCTCGGCGCGCAGGTTCGCGCTCCAGCCGAATTCGGCCGGCACACGATTGTTATTCGCTACAGCAACGATGAACAAAACGTGATCGACGGAGCCATGTTCCGCGTTAGGCCTCGTGACGATATGGAAGCAGGAAAAGGCCGCAGAGCACCCGCGGTTCAACGGCACGGCGCGCGCTGAAATCAGCTTGAAAGCAAATCCCCAAACGATAATTGGGCGTCGTCAGTCTGCACGCCATGCGGGCTGGAGACGCGCGGCACGTCCAAAGCCTCGCGCACGGCGTCGAGATGAAACCGAATGATGCGCGGCGTCAAACGAACAGAGGGAATGCGGCGTTTGGCGGCCAGACGGCGCACCGTGGATTCGCTCACTTGTAGCATCTCCGCGAGCTAATGCGCGGTCAGAAATTCTTCACGATCTTCCATTGTCGTTGTTCGCAAACGATCCTATCTCATTTGCGAAGCAACAACCAAACATAAAACAGGATTAATTTTGAGTTACTTCGGCGCCGACTGGAGCGTGAGAGCGACGCGATAAACAGCGGGACTGTCAACTTCGACGTCTTTGCTCGCGGGCTGTTTACCGTCGGCTTTAGCAGTAACGCGATACTTGGCCGTGTCCGGCGCCAGGCGAAACACGAATGAGCCGGTTTCGTTAGTGATGCGGCCGTCAATCTTTTTCACCGTGCCATCGTCGAGGACACGCGCCAGCTCAACCCGCGCATTGGGCAGGCTGTATCCTGATTCATTGAACACGCTGCCGCGAATAAAAGTGATGGAGCCTTCATCAACGGACAGCACCAGTCGATCGCCGAGCGTACGCGTCTTGCCGGCTTTCACCTCGAGGTTTTCAATCGCTCCGACGCTCAAACCGGGCTTGCGAAATGTTAGTCCATATATGCCGGGCGCCAGCCGTACGGAAAAATCGCCGCTCCGATCTGTTGTGACGTGCGTCACTTCGCGATCACCCTGCCGGACGATCACCGAGACCCCCACCGGCGAGCCGGTCTCGACGCGCACCTTGCCTTTGATCGTACCTGTTGACTTGTCCTGACCTAACGCCACGACAATGAACACTCCAGCGAGCAATATTGCGCCGATAGCTTTGTAAAATTTCATTTCAATCATCTCCGCCTTAAGAATGACAACCTCGCTCGATCACAGGCAGCGCAATCATACCACTTGCTCGAGTTCCACGCCGCCGATAGTAAACCCACGCTATTGTTGATGCGGGCGATTGCGTCTCGTGTTGTCTGTCCTTATTATTGGTGACAGGTCAGACTGATATTCGCGATCATGTTTCAAACCACCAATCGCCCCGCAAATTTCTTCAAACCTTTCATTTGTCTAATTAACCGTGGCATGCTCGCCATGCTTGTTTTTTTGTTGACTGCTGTAACAATTTCGGCGCAGCACCAGGATCCCGCAAAGCAGCAACGACCACGACAGGTCAACCCAACCAAAGAGCAAAGAGAACCCGACGATGTCCTGCGCATCGATACGGATCTTGTTTCCGTGGACGCCATGGTCACCGATGCCGAAGGGCGCACGGTGCGGAATCTGCAGCAGAAAGATTTCAAAGTTTTCGAAGACGGCGTCGAGCAACCGCTAGCGTTCTTTCAAGTAGAAAATAAGAGCGGCGAGACAAGGCCGCTGGCGATCGTGTTCGCGCTTGATATCTCGGGCAGCATGACGCCGGAGGAAATGGATCGCCTGCGCGGCGCCTTGCACGCGTTCTCTGAGAAGCTTGCGAATCACACGGCGGTTTTTGCGGTGATGGTTTTTGGCATGCACGTCAAAACGCTGCAGAATTTCACGAATGAAGCGGACAAACTCGATCGCACTTTCGAGCGCATTGCGCGCGAGCCGAACGGACTTTCAACGCACACTTACGACGCAGTTGACGACGCGATCCGTTTACTGGTCCGTCATGCGCCGCGTACACGCGAGCGACGCCTCATGAAGCGCGCAGTGGTGGTTGTGACAGATGGATTTCCGGTGGGCGATACTGTTTCTCCGCAAACGGTGATCGAACGCGCCAATGCCGCTGACACCAGCGTCTACGTTGTGACGCTGCCATCCTATTCGCATTTGATGGCCGCCGCGGATCGCACGCCGCTGCCAACGCCCCTGGACGTCAGCGGCCTGGTCGAACTTACCGGCGGCAAGAGCGTCTATGCGAATGAAAAGGATTACGAGCCGCTGTTTCGAGCGCTCGCGGAAGAAGTGTTGTCGTCTTACGTGCTCGCGTTTTATCCGCCGGAAGAAAAGCGCCACGATGGAAAATTACACACCATCCGGGTGGAAGTAACGCGCGGGTTGATGGTGCGCCAGAGCCGTCCGAGCTACAGGGCCGGGAGGCAGTAGGCAGGAAGCAGACGGGCCTCCTGCTTCCTGCCTCCTGCCTCCTGCCTACTCCTCATCCTCGTCTTCGTCCTCGTCGTAGTCTGGTTCAACAAGATCCAGTTCGACGGGGTCGAGTCCGACAACTTCCAAATCGGTGCCGCACTCTTCGCATGAGACGACGTCGCCCTTGTCTGCGTCGGTGTCGACGTGAACGTCCATGTCGCATTCGGGGCATGTTCCGGTTGGCACTTCCTCTACCTCCAGCACAAATAATGTGAGGGCGGGGGCGCATCCAATTCCTCGGCGACCTCCACCTGGTTCGCGATCAAACCGGGGACAATCTAACCGCGCCTGCCGGATTTTGCAACAGTCTTTTTGAGAATATCGAATCCGCAACTGAAACCCGAACTGAAATAGAAATCGGCAGTGTACATCTCACAGGTGTTGAGAGTACCAACCTTAGTTGGGTCTTTCTCACCGAGCAAATGCCCGACTAAAGTCGGTACTCTCAACACCTGTTATCTAAGTAGTACATCCGTTTTTCGGAAAGCGACTCTCACACGACTGTGGGTTACCACAGCCGCGCGCGGCGTACCTGTCGCGATCGATTTAGGGGCTGGCCTTTACCTGCACTGTTCGCCGCCGCCTCACTTTCCTTTTTCCCTGTCGTAATAATGCATAGCGATGTTCAGAATTCTAAAAAAGCAACGAACCACCCTCGCGCTGCTGTTGTGGTTCTCGTTTGTGTTCGTGATCGCTTACTTCTCGCCGGGCCGGACTATTGAAAGCAACCTCACCGCAGGGTCAAGCAAGGGTTTCAAATCATCCCGCACGCGCCCCGCCACTCCGGCCCCATCAGATTCGCTCTCGCTCGATTCGGATGACGACGGCATTCCCGACGCAGCTGAATTGCAAAGCTTCGCCGATCGGGAAAGTTTTCGCCGCTGGTTTGCCGCAATCGCCGAGTTGCAGTTTTACCGTTTGAGCGATCAGTGGAACCCGGAGCAGCGCGACTGCGCGGGGTTGGTGCGCTTTGCCTGGCGTGAAGCGTTGCGTCGGCACGATCGATCGTGGCTGCAAAAAATGGGCCCGGGGTATGAAAACACTGACCAGGACGTGAAGAGTTACAACCTCGAAACCAGTCCGCTTGGTGAAAAACTTTTTCGCGCCGCTTTCGGATCTTACAAACCAACCGATCTTGCCGAGGGAAGGTTTTCCGACTTCGCCGACGCGCGCACGTTGAAGAATTTCAATGCCGTATTCATCAGCCGCGATCGTCGCCAGGCCGAAACAGGCGATCTGCTTTTCTTCTATCAACCCTGGGTCCAAAAGTACCCCTTTCACGTGATGATTTTTCTCGGCGCGCCGCGCCTTGCCACGGGCGGCGCAGACGACTGGGTCCTTTATCACACCGGCTCGTCGCCAACCGATCAAGGCGCGGTGAAGAAGGTCGAGCTTTCGGTGCTCGATCATCATCCCGATCCGCGCTGGCGGCCAATCAAGAGCAATCGCAATTTTCTTGGTTTCTATCGACTGAAGATTCTTGACTGACGAGACATGAGTCTCCGGAGGTTATCGAACGTGTTTCAACTCAACCAGCGCTTGCGTGGTTTCATCAAACCAGCCGCAACTTATCTGACCGTCGTCGTCGCGGTTTTTGCTTTCAACGCGATTCGTCTGCGCGTTCTGTCGCGAGCGCAGACGGCTCCGACGCCGCCACCCAGCGCAGACAAGCCGTTCTTTTCATTGACGACGAATCGCACTTTCGCGCCGGGCGAACGCGCCAAACTGTGGGCCAGCTATCAGGGCGTCGATCATTTGGACTTTCGCGTCTATCAAATCAAGGACCCGATCAAATTTTTCAAACAGCTTGACGACCCGCACCAGTTGGGCAAGCGACAAAAGGAAGAAGTCACCACCAACTATGGTAATCGGTCTTCGGCGCTCGAACGCGCGCATTCGCTCAAGACCTTCATCAACACAGTCGTCAAGGACTACGTTCGCGCGCAACTACAACGCGACCATCGCGAACAATTCAATCTGAAGTATCGCAAGGAGAACGAAGCCGCGCGGGCGCCACTCAACGTTGCCGACTACGCGCGCGTGCCGCTCCTGAATCCGCAGCAAATGGTCAGCGCCTGGCGGGAGAAACTTCCGCAGACCGAAAACGAATACGAACAAGTACCGGTCTCGCTGGGCAAGCGCGACCCCGGCGTGTACCTGATAGAAGCAGTCAATGCTGATCTGCGCGCGTACTCAATCGCGGTTGTCAGCAACCTGACGATGATCCAAAAGACGACCAACGACGGCCAGGTTGTCGTCTATGTCGTTGATCGCAAATCGGGCGCGCCGCACGAAGGCGTCAGCGTCGAGGTGACCAAAGGCAAAAACAGTCTGGCAACCGGCGCGACCGACAAGAGTGGTTTGTTCACCGCTGAGATCAAAAGAGGCCACGAGAAAGAGCAGCCGCCGGAAGATCAGGATCCCGAAGACCCAAAGGCAAAGACTGCATATCTGATCATGGCGCACGAGCGCGACAACTTCGTGATCTCCGATCTCGATTCTTTCTACTTCAGCCGTTACGGCGAGAGCGAAGGCTACGATCGAAATCTGGTCAGTTATATCTACACCGATCGTCCGGTCTATCGGCCCGCGCAAAAAGTTTATTTCAAGGGCATCCTGCGTCGCTGGGGCCGAAATGGTTACGAACTGCTCGATAGCAAGACGGTCAGCGTCACCATTAAAGATACCAACGGCGGCAAGATTTTTGCGCGCGAGCTACCGCTCTCTTCGCACGGCACGTTCAGTGGCGAAGTGGACATCGCCGACGAAGCACCGCTGGGTAATTACGTAATTCTCGCCGAAGCCGGCGACGCGAAGGTCAATTCCTATTTCGACGTGCAGGAATACAAGAAACCGGAGTTCAAAGTGACGGTCACTGGTCCGCAGCAATTCGCCGCTGTCGGCCAGAAGGTAAAGTTTTCCGTTGAAGCGCGCTACTTCTTCGGCGCGCCGGTCACCAACGCTGACGTGCATTACTACATCTATCGCTCGCGTTATTACCACTGGTGGTGGGGCGGCGATTCGTCTGATGATTTTGATGACGCTGCCGGATCGGAGAATGAAGGCGGCGACGATTACGACTACGGTTACTACGGCAACGACATGGTCAATGAAGACGACGGCGCGCTCGATGCGCGCGGCCATCTGTCGGTCGAGTTCGAAGTGCCGGAGCCGGATGAAAAAGACGAGTGGGATTATGAGTATCGTCTCGAAGCGCAGGTAACCGATTCATCGCGCCGCGAGATGCAGGGCAGCGCCAGCTTTGTCGGCACTCGCGGCCGCACCGTCGCCGATGCGCAGCCCGAACGCTACATCTACTACCAGGGCGACACCGCGCAGATCAAAGTCCGCACGGCTGACTACAGCGGCCACCCGGTTGCGGAAAGAGTCACGCTCAAATTCATCGAGCAAACCTGGGAGAAAGTAGAGAAGGAGCAGGAGAATAACGGCTACAAGTACAAGACGGTCGATTACGTTTCGCATCAGCGCGAACTCGCGTCGGTCGATGTCGAGACCGACGCAAAGGGCGAGGCTATTTATGACTTCACTGTTCCTGTTAAGGGCGAAATCTTTCTGAAGACGATCCTGAAAGAAGGTAAGCGTGAGATCGTCAACCACGGCGGATACATTTGGGCGCCGGACCGCAGTGGCGAGTGGTCCGATTTTGAACTGCGCGACGTTGGCGAAAATTCAATCAAGCTGGTGCTCGATAAGAAACAATATCGTCCCGGCGATACGGCGCACGTGCTCGCGTTGCTGCCAAGCGACAACGCTCGTCTCCTGGTTACGACCGAGCTCGCGACTGTGATGACTGCGCGCGAAATCGATGTCCCGGGACGCAGCATCGTCATTGACGTGCCCATCGAGCAGCGCTTCGAGCCGAATGTTTACCTCAATGTCGCGTTTGTCAAAAACGACGACATGTATTCGCAGAGTCAGCTCATCGCGGTGCCGGCGCGCGATCGCATGCTGAAGCTCGACATCGTTCCAAACAAGAAAGAGTACAAGCCGCGCGATGTTGCCTCCTACACCGTCCTCGCGCGCAAGTCTGACGGTTCGCCGGCTGCGGGCGCGGAGATCAGTCTCGGTGTAGTTGACGAAGCGATCTACAGCGTCCAACCGGAAAGCGCAGGCAACATCAAACGCGAGTTTTACGGCCGCCGCTACAATGAAGTGCAAACCAGCCTCGCGATTCACTACTCGTTCGTCGGTTACTCAGGCGACAAGACGGTCGACCTCGCGCGCAACAAATCGGCGTATCAGCTCGCCGACTTCAAAAACGACAGTACGCTGGCGGAGCCGACTATTCGCCGCGAATTCAAAGACACTGCGTTCTGGCAACCGGATGTGATTACTGATGCGGATGGCAAGGCGACGGTCACATTCAAACTCCCTGACAATCTAACGACCTGGCGCGCCACCGCACGCGCAGTCACCGGCGACACACGCGTTGGCTCGGCGGTGCAGAAAGTGCTGGCTCGCAAAGATGTGATCATGCGCCTCGAGATGCCGCGCTTTCTGACCGAAGGCGACACCGTCACGATTTCGGGCGTCGTGCACAATTTTCTGAAGACAGAAAAGAGCACGCGCATCTCGCTCGATCTCAATGGCGCGCAATTGATCGGCGCATCCACGCAAACAGTGACGATTCCGCGCAATGGCGAGCACCGCGTCGATTGGCGCGTCAGCGCGCAACAACCCGGCGAGTTGCGTTTGCTCGCGAAGGCGCTCACCGACACTGAATCCGACGCCGTTGAAATGACGATGGAGATTGTCCCGCACGGCTTGAAACAAACAATGGGCGGCGCGACGGCGCTGACGCAAAACGACGGCGAACAAATTCAGCAGTTCAATCTGCCGCTGCATCCGGACATCCAGGCGCGAAGCTTGCGTATCGAGGCCGCGCCTTCGGTTGCCGGCACGCTTTTCGGCGCGCTTGATTATTTGACAAGCTTTCCCTACGGCTGCACCGAGCAAACGATGTCGAGCTTTCTGCCGAACGTGATCGTCGCGCAGACGCTTCAGGACGTGAAGAGCACGCAGATTCGCGCAACCAACGATCTGCCGAAGAAGGTCCAGCGCGGACTGGATCGTCTCTACACCTATCAACACGACGACGGCGGTTGGGGCTGGTGGAAAAATGACGAAACAGATCCGTTCATGAGCGCTTACGTTGTCGACGGCTTGACGCTCGCAAGTCGCGCCGGTTTTCCGATTGAACAGGAACGACTCGATCGAGGCCGCGACAAACTTGCAGCCATGCTGGACGCAAACAGACGCGATGATGGCAACCCAATCGATCCCGAAACACGCGCTTACATGATCTATGCGCTGGTCGAAAGCGGTTCCAGCGATGCGCATTACCTCGAACAGCTTTACGCCAATCACGAACACATGGAGCCTTACGGACGCGCACTGCTGGCGCTGGCGCTCAAACAGCGGGGCGACGATCGCGCGCTGGAGATCGCCGGCGAGATCGAGGGCACGGCGCGCGCTAACGAGTTTGACGCGCACTGGCAAACTAATCGCGTGAACGACTGGGGCCGGCCCGTGTTACTCGATGTCGAGACCACGGCCTTATCGCTGAAAGCTCTCGCCCAAATCTCACCGCGAAGCGCGCTGTTGCCAAAGGCTGCGCGCTGGCTGGTGAACCATCGACGCAATGGCTATTACTGGTTATCAACAAAAGAAACGGCGTTTGCGATCTTCGGCTTGAGCGACTATTTGAAAGCGAGCCAGGAGCTTTCGCCGGACTACACGTTTGAAATTTACGTCAACGGGGAACAGGTGCTGTCGCAACATGTGACCTCGGCCGCTTCGCAGAACTTCACGATCATACGGAAGAACCGCGAAGTCAGCAGCACAAACCAAATTCGCATCGTCAAGCATGGCCGCGGCGCGCTCTACGTTTCGACGGCGCTCGAATACTTCACGGGCGATGAAGAAGTAAAAGCGGCATCAACGCCCGATCTGAAACTGACGCGCGAATATTTTCGCCTGCGCGTCGAACCAAACGACAAAGGCAAACCTTCGTGGAAACTATCGCCGCTGACGGGCGAGCTGCGCTCCGGCGATCTGATCGTCTCGCGGCTGCACGTCGAAGGCGCGCGCGCGCAGTATCTGATGGTCGAAGATCCGATTCCGGCGGGCTGCGAACAGGTCGCGAACGTGGACGGCATGAGTTTGAGTTACGTCGACAATCATTGGACTGATTGGTACAGCATGCGCGAGTTTCGCGACGCGCGAACCGTGATTTTCAAAAACTATTTCGACGGCAACGCGACGTTTCAGTATGCGATGCGCGTCGAAGTGCCCGGCGAATTTCGCGTCGCGCCCGCGCGCGCGGAGTTGATGTACGAGCCTACGGTGCAAGCGAACACGGGTAATGCAAGGTTGCGGATTCTGGATAAGAAATGAACGTGTCAGAACCGCCTGCGGTAGCGGGCGGTTGAACGTTGAATGCCATGTCCTTGCTGATGATGATCCAACCGCCCGCTACCGCAGGCGGTTCTGACCAGAGGTGAGCACGATGATTAAGAACACCATACATTCAGTTCTGAAAACAACACACTCGCTCGTGAAGAGTTGGCGTTCGCTCGCAATCTTCGCCGGGCTTTATGCGCTGCTGCTCGGGGCGCTCTACGGTTTCATTGCCACGCGCGAGGCGACGCTAAAGCAGGTGCTGTTGACGCTGCTCTTCGCGGCGAGCGCACCCGTGATCTTCTTCTTACTCCAGGCGACAATAATCGATCGTGCGCAACACGATCGCATCGACTGGTATCGCGCGTTGCGCGATTCGTGCAAGCTCGCGCTGCTTACGCTTCCGGTGATTCTTGCGAGCTTCGCACTCGCGTCGGTGATCAGTCGCTGGCAAACGCATTTCCCGGTTCCGCGCGTTAGCCAACCTCCCGCGCAACTTTCGGTACAACTGCCCGGCGGCTACCCGGCGCCGCCCAATCAGGCTGCCACTCCGACCGCACCAAAGCCAAGACCAATGCATTGGCCCACGGTTGTGTTCGGCACGCTGCGCCTGCTGCTCTTCGGCATCGCGCTGCCGCTGACGATGATTCAATTGTGGATTGAATTTGCGCGTAACGATCTCATCAAGCTCGTTCGCGGCGGCCCGCGTTCGATACTGAAAAAGCTAACCGCTGCCCTGTCCAATGCGTTCGCGCCACAATCAGTTTTGGTTTATTCGGTGGGACTATTTATTTTCGCTTTCCTGCCCTACGTGTTGCTCTTCGTGCGCACGCCCTTGAAAGGAACGAGAAGCGAGATTGGAATTTTCACGACCCGTCTGGCGCTGGTGTTTGTGTTCACGCTGTTGGGTTGGGTAATAACGCTGACTACGCTGGCGAAGACGAATGAAGGTTTCGTGATTGAAAATCCGGAGCCCGAATCCGAAGAGTGTGCATGATGGCGTCAGTAACCTTAACGCAAAGATCGCGAAGTTCTGCGCCAAGGACTCAAAGGATTTCCTTCGCGTCACTTTGCGAATGCCTTAGCGGCCTTTGCGTTTCAATTCGTTCGTCTCGCAAGTTTCGCTTCTGCTGCTTCAGTACGATCGTTGCGCTTCTGGTCGCTGTTTGGTGGTGCGGCGCACAAAACAAATACTCCTTTTTCACTACCACAACGAAAGTCCACATCGCCAGTGCGAACGAGATCGACGACACTCTGCAACAAGCAGCAATCAACGCGCTCGGTCGGCGCGAAGGCACTATCATCGTCATGGATCCGCAAACCGGACGCGTGCGCGCCGTCGTTAATCCGCAAATCGCCGTTGAAGTTTCATTCGCGCCAGGATCGACAATTAAACCTTTCACTGCGCTCGCTGCCTTGCGCGCCGGATTGATCAATAAAGACTCGCGCACTCTTTGCCACTCAGCTTATGCGCGCGACGGTTTCAAAATCGCCTGCGCGCATCCACCAGATCTACCATCGTTCGATCCCGCAGAAGCACTTGCCTATTCATGCAATTATTATTTCGGCACGCTCGGCGAACGCTTGAGTGAAGCGCAACTCAGCGAAACGCTCGCCGCTTTCGGTTTCGGGAAGCAGACAGGCATCAACGCGGAGCACGAATCAGCAGGCAGGTTGCTGCGCGGCAAACGCGATCCACGCAACGCGCTCGGCGAAGGCGATTATCTGCAAGTGACGCCGATTCAGTTGATCACGGCTTATTCCGCGTTGTTCAATAGCGGGCGCCTCTTCACGCCGCAGGTCGCCGGTGAAAAAGATTTTCACCCGGAATCGCGCAACGACGTTTCCGTAGCCACCGAACATCGCGCCGTAATCGTCGCCGGAATGCGCGGCGCAGTAGTTTACGGCACCGCGAAAAGCGCGGGGCTCGATTCTCTGTCAGTCAACATCATCGGCAAGACCGGCACGTCAGCTCCCAGTCGCGGGTTCCGCTCGCAAGGGTGGTTCGTTGGTTTCGCTTCCGATCCGGCCTCGTCGAACAATGTCGATCTCGCCGTACTTGTCTTCCTAAATAGAGGACACGGCGCTCAGGCTGCGGAGATCGCGAAGCCGATTTTTGAAGAGTACGCGCGGGTGAGAGAGGGAGATGGGGGGACACGGAGATGGGGAGACACGACGACAGAACCAGAAGGCTCTTTCCTATCGAATCACCCCGTCACCCCGTCACCCCATCTCCCCGTCTCATCGTCTTCGGTTCGGGTTCATCTCGTGCGCGAAGACATCACACTCGAAATACCGTTCGAAGACTACGTGCTCGGAGTAGTCGCAGCGGAAGGAAGCACCGAAGATCAGCCGGAAGCCTTGAAGGCGTTGGCGATCGCCGCCCGAACATACGCGCTGAAGAATTTTGGTCGTCACCGAAGTGAAGGTTACGACTTCTGCACGCTCACGCATTGCCAAAGGTTCATCAATCCGGCCGGCGCGCAATCGCGACCAGCCGTTGTTGCTGCGGTCAGAGAAACTGCCGGCATGTACCTGAGTGACGAGAAAGGGCTAATCGCCGACTCTTACTTCAGCGCCTCGTGCGGCGGCGCGACGGCAAATTTACAAACGCTGTGGGGAGTGCGCGCGCCAAAGTATTTGCGCGGTGTGCACGATGAGTATTGCGCGACAATGCCGCATCACACTTGGACCGATGTAATTCCGGCGACGAAACTTCTGAAAGCGCTTCGCAGCGATGCGCGTGCCAGTCCGGGCGCCACATTGAGTGACGTAACTGTAGCGCGACGTGATGTGACAGGCCGCGCGGAATTGATCACCATTGAAGGCGAACATCGTCGCACGGTGAGCGGTTGGGACTTTAAGATCATCGTAGGCCGCGCATTGGGTTGGAATCTATTGAAGAGCTCAAGATTTGAAATCACGCGCGCGGGATCGAATTTCATATTTCGCGGCAGCGGTTTTGGTCACGGTCTCGGTCTTTGCCAGGAAGGCGCGCACGTGATGGCCCAACGCGGCGCAGACTACCGGCGGATTCTCGCGAAATATTTTCGGGGCACAACAATCGCGAAGGGTGGAGCCGATGGATCAGCGGCTCTGCCGCCCTACAGTGCGGAAAGGCTTGGCCTTTCCGAGAACGCCTCTCCTTTATCAATGTCGAGAAGGCTGCGCCTTCTCGAACCGGAGGCACAGCCTCCGGAGACTTCAAGCGTTGCAGGACGGAAAGGCAGAGCCTTTCCGCACTGGCGCGGCGGCCGAGCCGCAACAACGTCGACCGAGCGACGGACTTTCGCGGATTTGCTCTGGAACAACCGAGCCACAAACATTGACGATCGGGTGAGTGCAACTTCACCAACGCCTCTCTCTCGCGCGACACTCTCCAGCGAACATTTTCGCGTCAGTTATCCGGTCCGCGTGGCGCAACGCGACGCTGAAGCAATTCTGAAGACGCTTGAATCGACTCGTTCAGATCTACTCCATCGAATTTCATCGGCAGGAGTCTCGATCGCGGAGTTCCCTTCTCTTGAAGTCTTCATCAACGACACGACGGGCGATTTTGTTGGCCGGACGGGTCAACCCTGGTGGGCGGCCGCGGCGACGAAGGGCAATCGGATCGAATTACAACCGATTGAAGTGCTGAAGCGTCGCGGCGTTTTAGAGACGACGCTGCGCCACGAATTGGTGCATCCTTTGATTGACAAGATCAGCCACGGTCGTGCGCCACGCTGGCTCGCGGAAGGAATGGCGCTCTACTGCGCCGGCGAAGGGCCGATGATTTCTCGTTACCAGCCGCGTTCACGAATGGCTGCGGCAGAAATCGAACAGAAGCTCCTGAAGTCTTCATCGGTTGTTGAGATGCGCACCGCATATGCCGCCGCGTATCGCGAGGTAAGTGATCTAATCAGGAACGAAGGTGAAGCGAGCGTGTGGCGGCGAGTGAAAGGGGAAATGATCACTGCGTGCAGTCGCGGTTCGAGCGCGTTACTGATGGCCCAAAGCGTAATTGATATTCAGTCGCAGTGATGAACGAACAAACCATTGCGTGCTGTTTCGCGACGTCGCGCAACGGCGCGTTGTTGACCTGGTTCAGCCAGAACAGGAAGCCGCCGATGTCTGAATCGCGTCGCAGGTAGCCGGCATACTGCGAAAACACAAAGGCGCGATTGTACTCGGCGTCAATGAAGGCGCGGTTGTTAATCGGATTCGTCTGATTGTCGTCCGCTAGCCGATAAAGCACCGCGCCGCGGCTGCCGAGCGCGATCAGCGCGTCGCGTTGCAGCGCCAGGTCAGCGCCGCTGTCCGTCATGATGTTCAGTAACAGCGCATCGACGAACTGAGCAGGCGTCAGGCTCGTCGGATATTTGTTCAAAAACTCAGGTCGCTGCACGAATGCGTTAGCGAGATCGAGCTGCGACTGTGCGAGCGAACTGCCGCCAATCACCAGAGCGCGATCGGGAGCGAACGTCGCATAGCTCGGCAGTTTTTTCGCCTCGGTTTGGTTGGAACCGTCGGGATTCGGAGACGGCTGATTGTTGCCATAAGCCGCGCGATAGAGACGAAGGACGTAAGCGGCAGTTTGTTGATACTCCAACTCGAAGAAGAAAGCGTTGGAGACATCGACGCGCTTGTTGTGCACGCACGACGGATCGTTGCCGCATTGCGTAATCTGGCCGGTCCAGTAATCGAGTCCGCTCTGATCGGGATCGCGATTCAGAAAATCTCTGTAATGCTGCCAGACGAAGAACTGCGCGGTATCGAGCGCGTTCGGCGTCAGCGGTTCGTCGCCGTTGAGAACATTATTCTCGTTGCGATCGATCGAGTTGCGCCGACCCGCGCCGACCGGCACACCGGTGAACGTCAATTCCGCGCGCGCGCCGGCCGACTGCAATAACGTCTGTAGTGAAACCGGCGGCTCGCCCTGCTTGTCGGTTTGAAACAATCCGTTGCCGGAAAATAGAAATCCGTGCGGGTTGCCACCGAACAATCCTCGAACCACCAGATCGCAATTCCCTGCCGTCGCCTGGGCCATCAACAAATTGATCCGGTCGGTGACTGCTGGCGATGTTTTATTATCCGCGTTGACGGTTACTTGCAAGCCGACCGCCGGCGCAATTCCCGTATCAAACGCGAGTACGAATTGCTCGATATCGCGTCGTTGATTCTCGTTTTGAAAATTGAAAACTGGAGCGTGCAGGAAATTCAGCAGCGTGTCAGTCGATCCGTCATGAATGAACCCGAAGCCGGAAAGCTGCTCGCCGGCCGTGCGAAAGAAACCCGTCTTTTGATACTCGCCGCGTAGTTGCGGCACTTTGAAATCCTGCGACTCAGCGAGGGCGGCGGCGGGGATGATGATTCCGCTGGTTCCGGTTCCGAATCCCGGCGACGCAGTGTGACATTGATTGCAAGTGAAAACTCCCGCATCGAAAGTGATCGTGTTGAAAAGTTGCAAACCGCGGGTTGCGTTTGGTCCGGTGGCTGGATTCGGCAGGGTGCGATCGAGATTCTCGTTGCGGTTCGGCGGATACGCGGTCATCCTGGTGAACGACGTAAAGGCGTTCATCTCGGCAGCGGTAAGTTGACGCGGACCGCCCAGCAAACTTTGAAAGGCCGGATTGAAACTCGTCAGCGCCGCGCGATCGCCGCGCCAGTGCAAAGGCTCAGTGCCTACGATGCCGCGCAGCGATTGCGTCGTCATCGGTCCTTTCATCGGATGAAAGATCGACTGACCCAAGCCGCCATTCACGATTTGCAACTGCCCCTGCGGATCGCCGAGGTCCCACGCCAATCCATCGCGATGTCCGTTCTGGTGACAGCTCGCGCAGGCGAGATCGCCGTGCGCCGACAAGCTGGCGGCCTCATACAAAAAGCGCCGGCCATTGCGGACAACCGTCGGCTCAGGATTAAAACCCACGGGCACAGTTGCCATCTGCGACTTCGTGGTCGTGTCAACGATGCTGATCGTCTCGTCGAAACGATTCAGCGCGTATAGCAGGTTGCGATTTTGATTGAGCGCCAAACCAGTTGGTCCCTGACCCACATTGATTCGCGACTGAATCGCTCCCGACGAATTCAGCACGCCTACCTTCGCCGATCCGGTGGCTGCTACGTACAACGTGCCGTCCGCGGCACGCACGATGTCGCCAGGCAATGCCAAACTAAGCGCGCGCTCCGCATCCGATCCGGCAGGCACGCCGTAGTTGATGTGCGGATTCAGATCAACCGGCGTGACATTTGAATTCGCTAAGCCAACAAGCGAAATGCGAGTGTTGAGAAAGCGACCGCGCACGTTTGGTTCAAAGCGAACGTCGTTGTGCGCATCGTCGTTCGCAACGATAAGCTGGTTCGATGTTGGATCGAAAACCGCGTTGCCGATGTGCGTACCGATAGCGTGGACTTCGCGGCTGATAGTTGCGGTCGCATTGCTTGTATCGAGGACGACAAGATCAACATCGGCGAGCGTGTAGGGAATGAGCGACGTCCACCGCCCGTCGTTGCGCTCGTCGCTCCAACTGGTTCCGTTCGATTTGACAATCAAGCCAACGTTTGGCGCGGGCGGCAACCCCGCCGACATCGCTGGATTTGGCGGCGGCGGGCCGCCGTTAGCGGCGACCACATCCGCGGGAACTGTCGTGGTCTGATTCCCTGATTCAAAAACGGAGACGAACACGCGCGCGCCGGCAGCATCGCGCGTCAGCGCTCGCGGCTGTTTGCCACGAATCGTAATCACTTGCGGACTCGCTGCAGGCGCCGACGGATCATAGACCTTGACCTGGCTGAGACCTGAAACACAAACAAAAGCGCGCTCGCTCTGCTGCCCGGCAAAGACGATGTCGGTCGGTTCGTCGCCGACGTCAAACGTTCTCGTCACGTTCCATGACGTCAGATCAACGACGCTGACGGAATCCGACAGCCAGTTTGCTACCCAGATCTCGCGATCGTTGCGCGCGGCCACGCTTACCGGCTCGAGACCGACCGGGATCTCGGCCATCAGCGTCAGCGTCCCGCCGGTGATATGAAAAACTGAGAGACTGTTGTTTGGGGTGTTGACAGCAAGCAGACGCGTGCCATCCGGAGTAATTGCCAGCGGATGAACCTGGGGTCCTTCAAAATTTTTATAATCAGGTGACTGGCTTTGCGCCAGCGCCGGGAATGAGGCTCGCAGGCCCAGCCAAACCAGCGCGGCCAGGACGAGCGTCAGCGTAAGAATCAGTCTCCAGAGATCGGCGGTCTTGGGGGATAACTGGCGCGGCATGTTTCAATCTCAAATTATCCTAACGAGCACTCGGCGCGGTATTTTCTCTTGAATTGAAGGCAGAGTATTTCCCTGTCTGACAAAAGTCAATCGCAATCCAGTGTCGGTCTTGGGATATTAGATTGTTGCTACTTTTTGGAACAGTGACCAAAGCCACAACAAGACCGAGCAAGCTGATGAGGGCCGCAAGTAATGGCGTTACGATCTTAACCCACCATTCTCCTATCTTCTACGTTGGCGGAGTTGCACATGAGGGCGATGCTATTGCGCTGAAAGGGCACGAATCAGATATGATCGATGTCGACAAGTCCCTCAAAAAACTGCATCTTTCATCGCCCGCAGTCGGCGGCATTGCGCTTACGTACACGAACGGGCCGGCCAGTTTGGCAATGGTAGGCGTAATTAGCAATAAGCAAACCGGCTTCTCGACTACGATGCGCTTTATCGATCAAAGTTCGCAGCACACGACCTCGCTTCATGGCGCGAACCTGCTTATCGGCAAGCCTAGAACCGATTCCGGCTTTACTTCAACTACGCGATTCACCCCACACATCATTGTGCGTAACAACAGCGACCTTCCCGTCGAAGTGAAACCGCGAATCAGATACATGCTTAATGGCGAGGCACACACAATCAGACTTGATGAATTATCTTTGTTCGCTCAGGAGGTCCGGGAGCTTGATCTTAGCGGTGCAATCGAGGCCATCGGCAACCACCGGGTGTCTGACGCTGGGATTGAGATAAAACATAGCGGACAACCCGGCGCGGTGCTGGCATACGCAGCCAGCATTGACCAAAGCGGTAGCGTGGTCTTTGACGTTCCAATCAAAGATCCAGAGAGCGAGATGGGCTTCAAAGGCGGAAGCTATCCATGGAATATCGAAGGCGATAATCGCGCCGTACTGCACGTTAAGAACATTGATGATCCGGTCGCTGGCAACCAGCGCCAGTTTCTGGTCAAGCTTCATTTCGAGGGCGGTGAATACCAACTACCGGTGCAGATCGTCGAAGCGGGCCAAACAGCGGAAATCGATATCAAGAAACTGCGGGATGATCAGGTTAAGGACAGCCTCGGAAACGTCATCCCCTTGAATGTTACTGGCGGCCAATTGAATTGGTTGGGGAGAGGCAGGTCAGGTGATTTCATAGGTCGGCTGGTACAATACAATCCGGTGACCCAAATGTCTGCCAGCTTCAGTTGTGTTACCGGCTGCAACTGTGATCCGAGTTGGGTCGACAGTTGGCTGCAGCCTGCATTACAGACTGGCGTGGTTGATGATTCATTCCAGATTATTGGAATGGAACTTGACCAGGACTGCTTCGGCAACGCCTACGGCCCGTACGCTGCCATCAACACGCACTTCTCTTCAAACAATGCGTCTGTGGCGACGGTGCAAGTAAACCAAGTGACATTTGTCGGTCCTGGTACGGCTCAAATATCTGGTCACTGGGATGCATACACAGTAACAGAAGGCGGCGGTTGCGACCCTGAACTGGGGTGCGGTCATGGCAGAAACACTTGCCCGTACCAGCGGGCTCCTGATCCCGTTCCCGCCGTTGTATTTGTTCGGCCAACAGTGAGCAGCATTTCCCCAAGCAAAGGCTTGATTGGACAGCCCGTGAACGTCACCATAAACGGTACAGGCTTTGCAGCAGGCTCAACCGTCAGCATTAATAGCGGGACTGTTAATAACGTCACGATTCAGTCTGAATCAGAAATAACCGCAAACTATACCAGCAACGATAACGCCTCTGGAGGCAATCATCGCGTTAGGGTGACGTCAAATGGGCAGACAAGCACAGATAATGTGAATTTTTATGTGCAGCTGCCTACCAGCTTGTCAGTAGTGCCTGGAAGCATGTCAACGCTGAGTTGCGATAGCTCGTCGCAGAATTATGGTATTAAGATTACCGTCCAGTATCAGGTACTAGATCAGAACGGTGACCCGATTCTGAGTGCGGGAATGGAGCCGCAGGAGGAGTTATTAAACGACATTATTAACGGCATGCACTTTCCGGACGTTGATTGGAGGGCCATCGGGCCAAGCGGGGTTTCATGTTCCACTTCTCAGTTTACCGATACAAACGGAAAATTCTGCGATGCGCCGTTAGGTACTTGTGGAACCGTCGCCTTTACACAAACTGAAACGCAACTAATCCGAATAGTTCCGCTGAATCAGAACCTGTATACGGTACGCACAAACAACGGGAGCTTGAGCTCTTCCGCAAGCGGCGCTGGATCTATTTCGAACGGCAGCGACATTGTGCGAAGCAGACCTTAACGAAAAGGAGCAAATCAAATGAAGAACTCTTTAATGCACTCGGTACTGTTCGTCTTGGTCATTGCCGCGTTTACGTTTGGTCAGACGCCTACCACGGTTCGAGAGAGGTATGGACCTCCTGATGAGAAAGGGCGCTATAAGGTTCGAGATGGCATTGGACTTCAAGCAACATTTGATGCTAACGGACGCCCGTCGGCGATGACTATTAAACCGCTTGATCCCGAACTTGTGACGAAACCCAACGGCAAAGTCGTGAGCAAGCCGAGTATTATGAATAGGAATACCGCTATGGCGATACTTGAGGAGCTTGTACCAGCTAATTCACGGGGCAAGGAAATCGCGTCCTTTAACGAATCACGTGGCTGCACCTCGATAAATCACAAGGAACACCCGCATGTCATGATCTCTGTAAGCTTAACCTTTCTGTGCAGGATCCGCGCCCAGTAGCAAAGGCGATTATGATGCTTGAAGGCAGATACGGGTGGGTTATTACTTACGAAGATCCGCGTTACTCATACGCCGGTGACATAGCTGATGTAACCGAAAAGGT
>JBGPWL010000153.1:0-7027 GCA_041492185.1 Pyrinomonadaceae bacterium
AAAATCGAAGCCGCCTCCCTGCGCCACGTCGAGGAATTTCGGAAACTCTAGGCGCAACCGAACAAATCGATAGCCATTAATCATTCATCGCCTCCGCCGCTTCCACTCCCGATTCGCAAGAAAATCCTTCCGCATTGAGTGCGCGATGCAGTGCATCAAGCACCAATAGCACATTCTCTCGCGTGCTGCCTGAGCCCATCAGGCCGATGCGCCAGATGCGTCCTTTCAATGGACCAAGCCCGCCGCCGATCTCGATGTTCTCTTCCAACAACCTCGCGCGCACTCGCGCATCATCGACGCCCTCAGGCACGCTTACTGAATTCAGACTCCAGAGTCTGTGCGGTGGTGCGACTAACATCTTCAGACCCATTGCTTCAACACCGGCCACCAACGCGCGGTGATTCAATTCGTGCCTCCGCCAGCGCGCTTCTAATCCTTCTTCATGTATCAGTCGCAGCGCCTCGCGCAGTGCATAGTTCATCGAGATCGGCGCGGTGTGATGATAAGTGCGATCATCGCCCCAATAACGCTCGACCATTGTGATGTCGAGATACCAACTCTGCACCTTGGAACGCCGCGAGCGGATGCGATCCAGCGCGCGTTCGTTGAAAGTGATCGGCGCGAGTCCCGGCGGCGCGCCGATGCATTTCTGCGTGCCTGAATAACAAATGTCGATGCCGTTGCGATCAACTCCGACGGGATGACCAGCGAGCGAAGTTACGGCGTCAACGATCAGCAACGCATTGCGCGCATGAGCGATCTCCGCCAATCCGGTCAGGTCTTGCAGCACTCCGGTTGAGGTTTCGGCGTGGACGACCGCCAGCGCGCGCGGTTGACAGGAATTCATTGCCGCTTCGATCCGGTTGACGTCGATCGCCTCGCCCCACTTTGCCTCCACCACCACCGGCACGCCGCCGGCGCGCTCGATGATGTCGCGCATGCGCTCGCCAAAGACTCCGTTGATGCACACGACGATCGTATCGCCGGGTTCGATCACGTTGACGAGCGCGGCTTCCATTCCCGCGCTGCCGGTCGCGGAGATAGGAATCGTCACGCGGTTTTCAGTTTCAAAAACGTAGCGCAACAAAGCCTGCACATCATCCATACAACCCAGAAAGAGTGGGTCGAGATGTCCGAGCAGCGGCGCCGCCATAGCCGCGAGCACGCGATCATCAACCGGGCTTGGTCCCGGGCCGAGCAGCACGCGGTGTGGCGGCTGAAACCGTTTGTAATGCTGAGCGCTGCTTGATTGAGCTTTCATTTTGATTCAATAATTCCTGCAAGTATCGACGTGCCCGCCGTGGTGTTCAGGGTGCAACCTTTAGGGTGGCGGTTTTGCGGCTAAGAACCAAGCTGAAGCCTGTACTCTAAACGCCTGGAGCTTAGCGGAGTAGTTTATCAGTTTCAGGTTTCGCTTGTCGTAGTCTCGCTTTCTGTCTTATGCTGACGCGCTTGTAAAACTTTCTACACTCTAACGCGTTGCAGGTTTCATTATGACAGTCAAATCAGATCACTGGATTCGCCGGATGGCCGAGGAGCACCAGCTCATTGACCCCTTCGACGCCAAACTCGTTCGTGAGCTTAACGGCCGCCGCATCATTTCCGCCGGAGCGTCGAGCTACGGTTACGACATGCGACTCGCAGGCGACGGCTTTCGCATCTTCTCGCCGATTCACGGCCGCGAGATCGATCCAAAAGACTTTGATGAAGAGTCTTTGGTTGAGCCGCCGCTGCGAACCACTGAAGACGGCTCAACCTATTATCTCCTCGCGCCACATTCATACGCGCTCGGCGTCACGGTCGAAACGTTTCGCATGCCGCGCAACGTGACGGGCATCGCAATGGGCAAATCGACGTACGCGCGCGCGGGTTTACTGGTGAACACGACGCCGCTCGAAGCCGGTTGGGTAGGTCGTTTGGTCGTCGAGCTCGCGAATCTCGCGGACCTGCCGCTGCGCATTTACGTCAACGAAGGGATCGGCCAGGTGATCTTTCTCGAATCGGACGAAGACTGCTCCGTCTCTTACGAAGACCGCGGCGGAAAATATCAAGGACAAACAGGATTAACTTACTCGCGGCTGTGACGAGTAGGCTCCAGCTCAACTACTTCAGAAAGGAAACTCTCAATTTATGCTTCCTCCGATTCCTGCCGGCTGGAGTGCTCAACTTCAAGCCGAAGCTCAAGAGCCTTATTTTCAGGATCTGCAAAGATTTCTCGAACAGGAACATAAAGCGTTCAAGATCTATCCACCCGAAGAAGACACTTTTCAGGCGTTGGAGTTGACGCCTTTCAATAATGTGAACGTGTTGTTGCTCGGCCAGGATCCATACCCGGGACCGAACCAGGCGCACGGGCTCTCGTTTTCCGTTAGACCAGGGGTTCCGATTCCCGCATCGCTTAAGAACATTTATAAAGAGCTGGCAGATGAATATAAGGATTTTCGTGCTCCCAACAATGGTTTCCTGGTTCCGTGGGCCAGACAGGGGATACTGATGTTGAATACTTTACTCACGGTCCGCGACCATCAGCCCAACTCACATAAGGGTCACTGGGAGAAATTCACGACAGCGATCATTGAGAGTGTCAAAGCCAAGCCGAGTCGGGTTGTATTTGTGTTATGGGGAAAGGATGCACAGAAATTGATCGAGAAGGTCGATCCGCCGCACAAGATCGTCAAGGCCGCGCATCCTTCGCCGCTGTCGGCAAAGAGATTCTTCGAAACGAAATCTTTCTCGTTGATCAATCAGGCATTGAAAGAAGCGAAGAAGCCGGAAATAGACTGGCAGATTCCCGATGTCTAAGTGAATTCTCTGAGGCCACAGCAGAGTCTCAATCACAAAGGAAAGCTTCCGCGATGCACATGAACCTGCGATTCAACACGCTGCAACGCCATCTCTCAGTGGCGCTGCTCTCAAGCCTGCTACTCACCTCTTCGGTTTTTGGCTGGCAACAACAGTCGTCTGCGCCGGCATCAACCTCCGCACTCTCGGCTGTCGAGCGTGAACTGGCGGCGAGCGTCAAAGTTGAAACAATTCGTGAAGTCGTAACGACGCTCTCTGCCGATGACCTGCTGGGTCGAGGCACGGCGCAACCAGGCGGCGACAAAGCAGCCGCGTTCATAGCGGACAGATTTGCGAAGCTGGGACTTAAACCGCTGGGCAACAAGAACTCGTATCTGCAACCGATCAGGTTTCGCGAGTTTCAGTTTTCGTCGGACACGAGCTTGAAGATTGGCAATGAGACGCTCAAGCTCGGCCCGGATTTTTTTGTCGCTCCGCCCTACAGCGGCGACAAGAGCACGAGCGGCAATCTCATCTTCGTTGCCTACGGTTTGACCTCGAACGTTCCAAAGCGCGACGACCTTGCGGGCATCGACGTCCAGGGAAAGATCATTGTGATGCTTGAAGGCCCACCTCGAATCGTCAGCAAGGAATCGTGGAAGAAAGCGCACATTCAGGTTGGCATAATTCGCAGGCTGGTTGGTATGGGCGCAACCGGCCTAATCTTCATCAATCATGGAAGAGAAGAACATCCTTACTCAGAGATGGCCGACTACCTGACGCGTCGGCAGATCGAACCTGCTGACGAGGAAGAGATGCCCAGCTTCCTGCCTCCCTTCATAAACGCTAGTGACGAAGCGGCGGAGAAATTGTTTTCCGCTTCCGGTGTGACGCGCGCGCAAGCGCTGGCAAAGGCTGAGAGCGACGGCTTTACTCCCATCAACCTGAAACAGTCGGCAAAGATCACCGTGCACCTGAAGAAGGGCAAAGGCGTGGGTAACAACGTCGTGGGTTTGCTCGAAGGCTCGGACCCAAACCTCAAAGCCGAAGCGTTGGTTTACTCCGCGCACTACGACGCTTACGGTCTTTCGGCGGATAACCGAATCTATCACGGAGCAGCAGACAACGGCCTCGGCGTAGGCGAGATGATCGCGATTGCCGAAAGTCTGTCGCAGGCAGCTACGAAACCGCGTCGCTCAATAATCTTCCTCGCGCTGACGGGCGAAGAGTACGGGGGCTATGGTTCGGACTATTGGGTGCACAACCCAACGTGGAAGATCAAACAAGTCGCGGCCGATCTAAACCTGGACGGCATGGGGACGGAGGTCTACGGTCCAGTGAAAGTGCTGGTGGGCTACGGAGCCGAACACTCCACTTTGGGGACACTGCTAAATGAAGTTGCGGCCGCGAGCGGACTCAAGGTAATCCCCGATCCAATGCCCGACGAAAAATCGTTCTACCGTTCTGACCACTACTACTTTGTCAAAAAAGGTATTCCGGGTTTGATGTTGCTGGGAGCGCCAGAGGGCGAGACGAAGCTCTGGGTAGATCGAATGAAGCAATGGGAGAAAACCGATTATCACCAACCGACAGATACGATCCGTCCGGAGTGGAACTGGGATGGGCCACGCACCATGGCCCAGGTCGCGGCAGTGATGGGCCTGCGCGTTGCTAACAGCGAACAGATGCCCGCGTGGGTTGCGACTTCACCTTTTAACCGCGAGCGTGGCACAAACGAGCCCGCGCCACCGGAACCATGATCAAAACAATTCAGAGCGAGGCGCGCGTTCCGGCGTCTTTCGGTTCAGATCAACTCTATCTCAACCGGCTGGGGCAAACCATCGAGCAGCGATCGGGACTTGGTCCATAAGCCTTCGTAGGACAACCAGTTGCCTTGCAAACCAGCCGTCGCTGCTCTGTGACCAGCAGCGGCTGATTTCTCTTCATGCCTTAGAGAGACGGCTCCGGCAGAACTTTTCTTGACAGAGGTTGAATTTGTTGCTAAAAACTTTGCTAGCTCCGTAAGACTAACCCGACCCACCAGATCGCGGCCGAAGGTCCAACATAGGCAATGCCTTCTCCAAATACTGGTGGCCATTCCTTAACCAATCGATAGGAGGTATCTCATGAGAAACCAAAAGTCTTTTGCGCTAATGATATTCGCCGGGCTCATCGTCGCGTGTCTGCAAATTGCCGCAATCGGTCAGACAGCGAACGATGGCAAATTGGCCAACGTGACCGGAGGTGGGTCAAGCGTCAGATGGGACGTAGCAGTTTCCAATTCTGGCCTGACCTTGACCATCTCTGCGCCTGACGGCAGGGTGTTCCACAAACAGTACCGGGCGGGTGAGTCGCCTGAAATCACGCTTACCGATAAACAGTTCGAGAGGTTGCCGGACGGGGCGTACACTTATGAGCTGCGCCTCACCCCGGTCTTATCGCCTGGGGCCAAAGCGGCGCTTAAGGCGGAGCGCCCTAACGACGATGATCCAGAGGCCGAGCGAGTGGGTCGCAGGCGCGCAGCGCCGCCGGTCCTGGTCCAGTCGGGATCCTTTTCAATTTTGAACGGGCAGATTATCGTCGGTGGCGCTGTCGAAGGACAACGAGGCGCAGCGAAAACGACTCAGCAGCCTCGGTCGGCGGGAGTTGTCTCGGGCAACACGCTGACCAGACTACGCAACCATCATTTTTCTCTGAGCGCTTTCCCCGACAACGTAATTGCCGACGATCTGATCGTGCAGGGGAGCGCGTGCGTCGGGCTTGACTGTGTCAACGGCGAAGTTTTCGGCTTTGACACAATCAGAATGAAAGAGAACAACGACCGCCTCCAGTTTGACGACACCAGTACGGCGGCGGGATTCCCGACTAACAACTGGCAGATAAGAGCGAACAGCTCTGCCAGTGGTGGCGCCAGTTTCCTGGCGTTCGTAGACCAGGGGGCCAGCGGCAATTCCGAAACCGGCACGATACTGTTTGAAGTCGATGCGGGTGCTCCCGCCAACTCGATCAAGGTCAGTAGCACGGGCAAAGTCGGGTTCAGGACGGCCACGCCAGTCCTGGATCTGCACATTACCACCACCGATACTCCGGCCCACCGACTCGAACAAACCAGTGGGGGCGGTTTCACGGCGCAGACCTGGGACATTGCCGGCAATGAAGCCAACTTTTTCGTCCGCGATGTCACGGGCGGCTCCCGCTTGCCCTTCCGCATTCGGCCCGGCGCGCCGACGAGTTCGATCGACATATCAGCAAGTGGCGACGTCGGCGTGGGGACGGCTAGCCCGAGCGGTCGCCTGCATGTCCTCTCCTCATCAACGAATGGGACATCCTTCTTCTTTCAGAATTCAGATGTCGGCGGCAAGAACTGGCGGATGTTGAGTACGGGCACGACAAACACGGGCGGCGCAGGGAACTTCGGGCTGGTCAACGCGACCGACGATCCTGCCAACTTTAAGTTTCTGGTGACGTCCATCGGCCGCGTCGGTATCGGGACAGCCGCGCCCGATCAGCTTCTGTCGGTCAACGGAGACGCCAGCAAAACCGGTGGCAACACGTGGCTGAGCTTTTCCGATGAGCGCTTGAAGAACATTAGCGGCCGTTTCACCAGAGGTCTCAGCGCGGTAATGCGGTTGCAGCCGGTCCGTTACGAGTACAAACCCGATAATGCTCTCGGCCTTAAGTCGGAAGGAGAGCACATCGGCTTTGGCGCCCAGGCGCTGCAGAAGGTTATTCCCGAAGCTGTGACCAGGAATGCGGCCGGCTACTTGATGGTGAACAGCGATCCAATCCTCTGGACCATGCTCAACGCGATCAAGGAGCAGCAGAAGGAGATTGAACAACTAAAAGGACAAGTCCGGCAGTTGCGAGCGGCCTCGCGCAGGCGAAGGTAATAGGCCGCGTGACGCGAGATCAACCAATTTGGAGTGCGGCCAACCAGTCGCCGCACTCCAAATTCACTGTTGCATCGCTCGATTCAACGCAGCGGGGATGCCGGCCCTGTTTTCACTGAAGGTTTTGAATCTACTGTTGAATTTGATCGCGCAGTGCAGCGTGCCGTCGTCAGGATTGATGACCATGATGGCTTCCTCGATTCCGCAAGAGTGCGCCATGCATCCGCGTACCACCAGCGCGCCACCATCATTTTCAATCGGCATTTCAGTCTGGAGTCGATCAAAGAATGATCTATAGTTTGCGCCGAGCAACTTGCGCAAACGAGTCCTCAGACTTGGCACACCACGGAAGAGAT
>JBGPWL010000077.1:0-22350 GCA_041492185.1 Pyrinomonadaceae bacterium
CACCTGCGCAGATTAATCCTCAACAACAGGTCCAGGTCGCTTCCGATAAAACTTCCGAGGGCGTGAGGCTTTATGAACAGGGCGACACGGATGGCGCGATCAAAAAGCTGCGCGAAGCCGTGCTTTATCATGGGGACGATGACCGAGCGTGGCACTATCTTGGCCTGGCCCTGATTCGCAAGGGCGATCTCAAGGAAGCTCGCGAAGCGTTGAGTAAAGCCATCGAGTTTCGCAACCTGGCTTTCAATCGTTTCTTCAACTTCGGTCTCAATGAAGTGCGCGACGATCAACTGGTGCGACTCAAAACACTGCTTCACGATGAAATAGAAAGCGAGCGCAAGTATCTTGAGACTCTTTCGGACACAAGCTCGATCGGATTCGCGAGAGCAACACTCGAGGGACTGGACGCTCGCTCTGAGTGCATCGAACAAAACACCAAAGTGACGGATGGTCACTCAATCTTCTTGAAAAGCGATTCGAAGATTCAAAGACCGCACATCCTGTCAAAGCCGGAACCGAAGTATTCAACCGATGCGCGCATGCACGAAACCAAGGGAACGGTCCGGCTGAAAGTCGTCTTCGCCGCCGACGGCAGCGTTAAATTTATCGACGTTATTCAACCGCTTCCTCACGGATTGTCGGAAGAAGCGATCAAAGCGGCGGCCAGGATCAGCTTCGAGCCCGCGAGTATTTGCGGCAAGCGCGTGAGCTGGCCGATGGAACTCGAATACCATTTCAATATTTGGCGGCGATACTGAACTGCGCTAGATTCTGCCGAACAGACTAAGCGATCCTATTTAATCGCAATCAGAAGGAGCGATGAATGAAAAACTTCCTATCGAGGTCCGCGCGGCTGGCGATCTCGCTTGCGATTTTTCTGCAACTCTGTGTGGTTGCCACTCCGCTGCGAGTCAATGCAAGTCCGGCGTTTGCCCGTGAAGTTCCGCGCGCATCACTCGCGCCGATCACGATTGCAGTTGATGCCCGCGAAGCACCGCGAAAGATTCTACATGCGCGGCTATCGATTCCCGCCAAGCCCGGACCACTGACTCTGCTTTATCCAAAATGGATTCCCGGCGAGCACGGACCAACGGGGCCGATTATCGATCTCGCCGGAATAAAAATCATGGCGGCGGGAAAATCGATCCCGTGGCGGCGCGATGACGTGGACATGTACGCATTCCATCTCGAAGTTCCCGCGGGGGCAACCTCGCTGGAAATCGCACTTGATTTTCTGCTGCCCGCCACAGTCGAAGGTTTTTCGTCAGCGGCATCTTCGACCGCAAATCTCGCCGTGATCAGTTGGAACCAGGTGTTGCTTTATCCGGAAGGCTATGGGTCGGACGACTTGACCTACGAAGCGTCTTTGCGTCTGCCGCGCGGCTGGAAGTTTGGCACCGCGCTGCCGGAAATGGGTCGCGTAAAGGATTCGGACGAGATCTTGTTCAGCAAAGTCTCGCTCACGACGCTGGTGGATTCGCCCGTGATTGCCGGATCACATTTTCGCACGATCACATTGACGGATGCTGACGTGCGAACAAGGATGTCCGCGATCCCAGGCGGTAGTCCAGTGCCTTCATTCGAAATCGACATGGCGAGCGACAGCGAAGCAGCGTTGCAGATGAGTCCCGAACAGATCGCAGAATATAAGCAGTTGGTGCTCGAAGCTAACGCGCTTTTTGGCGGCCATCATTACGAGCACTATCACTTTCTTTACACGCTCAGCGACTACGTCGCGCACTTTGGTTTGGAGCATCACGAATCGAGCGACGACCGCGTAGCCGAACGGACGTTGCTTGATGAGCCGCTCAAGAAAGCGAGCGCCGATTTGTTGCCTCATGAATTCGTTCATTCCTGGAATGGAAAATATCGCCGGCCTGCCGGACTGGCCACGCCGGATTACGGGCAGCCGATGAAAGGCGATCTGCTTTGGGTGTACGAAGGACTGACGGAATATCTCGGCAGCATTCTCGCGGCGCGCAGCGGACTGCGCACGCCCGAGGATCAACGCGAGCACCTCGCCGCGATTGCTGCTTATCTCGATCGCTATCCGGGACGCACGTGGCGGCCGCTGCAGGACACAGCCGTTGCCGCGCAGTTGCTTTATTATGCTTCGGGAAGTTGGGCGGCGTGGCGGCGCGGCGTTGATTATTACGATGAAGGCGAATTGATCTGGCTCGAGGCGGATACGATCATTCGCGAGCAGACCAAAGGCACGCGCTCGCTCGATGATTTCTGCCGCCGCTTTCATGGTGCGCCGAGTGGTCCGCCAATGGTCAAGCCGTACACGTTCGACGACGTAGTGAGCACGATGAACGACGTCGCGCCTTACGACTGGCGCACGTTTTTCATCACGCGTCTGAATTCCACCGACGGCCACGCGCCGCTTGGTGGCGTGACTAATAGTGGTTGGAGACTGGTTTATACGGACGTGCAAAACGAGTATCAAAAAGCATTCGGCGAAGCGAGCAAGATTATCGATCTTAGTTACTCGCTCGGCATCAAGGTGAACGAAGAAGGCGCGATCGGCGACGTAATTCCCGGCACGCCGGCGTTTGTTTCAGGACTGGGACCGGGAATGAGGATCGTTGGCGTCAATGGCGGCGCCTTTTCGATTGAAGCTGTACGCGAGGCGATTCGCGCGGCGCAAAAATCCCAAGCTTCGATTGATTTGCTGGCACAAAACGGCGGTTCGTTGAAGGCCTACCAGATCAATTATCACGATGGCGAAAGTTACCCGCATCTCGTGCGCGACACTTCGCATCCGGATCTGCTACAGCAGATAATCAAGCCGCTAATGCTAAAGAAATAAGCAGTGGTTATAACGATGCGCAGCTTTTCACTCTTCTTCCTGCTTTGTTTGTGCGCGCTTGTGGCTTACGCACAGAACGCTCCTTCCTCTTCCGATGAACCGGACTTCATCGTGCCTTCACGCCCGACTGTTTCCAATCCCGCGGAGTTTCAGCGACCGGGTGTGTTGCAGTTGGAGTTTGGTTTCAACTCAAACTTTCGCGGGCCGGACCGTGCTTCGCAGGAAGATTTTCCCCTGGCGTTGCGTTTCGCAGCCAGTCGCCGTGTGTTGTTCGAACTCGACCTCGACAGTCCTCTATCGCAAAAAGCGATGGGGCTGCGCCAGACGGGTTTGGGCGATACACAGATCGGAATTCAAATCGTCTTGCAGCATGAGAAAGAGACGCGGCCCGGAGTCGCCTTCGCTTACTTCATCAAGCTGCCTTCCGCAAACACCGACAAAGGCCTGGGCACGGGCCGCGTGGACCACAGCTTCATTGCACTGGTAAGTAAGAAGATCGCCGGAACGACGGTGGACTTCAACTCAACCTGGCTGCTCGCCGGCCGCACCACTGATGGCGGACACGCGTCGAGCGGACAAAGTGCGCTAGCGGTCTCGCGAAACATTTCGAGAAGCTTCGGTCTGCAAGCCGAGATTAGCGGGTTCAGTCGCAACGATGCGCAATCAGGCGCGATGTTTGCGCTCGGTGCGGCGACCTATCAAGTAAATCGAAGGTTGGTGCTCGATGGCGGCGTGCGCTTTGGTCTGTCGCATGACGCGCCGCGCGCGGGATTTTTCGCCGGCATGACCGTCGGCATTGCGGATTTGTACCGGCGACATCACTGACGGTCTCCAGTCCTTCCGAACACTTCTCGCCAACCGCAATCAATGTCTCGGCGCGTAGGTCAGCCAAAAATAGATCGCCTGGCCTAGGCCGATGAAGAACCCGATGACCGCGCCGAAGAGTTCGATCGTTTTCAGATGATGTGCGGCGACCGAGAGGATCAAGGCTTCAAGCTTCTCGTTCGGGTACTCCGAAACTTTCTTACGCACCAAACCGCCCACATCAAACTCCGCAATCGCGGCCGGCAGACGCTCGCGCGCTGAAGCGGTGATGCGCTCGACCAGCGTGTCCGTTGCGCGTTTGACGGAATGTTCCGACAGATGATCGCCAAGCCGGCCGATAGGCGCGATCAATAATCGCTCAACCTGCGAGGTGAGAATCGCGTTGATTGTGCGCGCGGTATCGTCGCGCGAGATAAACGCCAGCAGCGACTTTGTCAAAAAACTCTTAATGCGTTCCGCAGATTCGGGATTGAGTTGTTTGAGCAAGGCGTGCAGCGTTTGCGGCTGCAGGCGCGACAGCGCATCGGTTGCATAAGCGGAAACGGAATTTGTTAGTTGCGGGCTTTGCGCGAGTTCGAGAATTCGGTTTGCGACCTGCGTCTTGATCGTCTCAAACCTCTCGGGCTCGATCTGGCCGATGATGCTGTTGAGCGGACGCGCGAGTACGTTGTCGATCGTTGAATTCAAAAAGCTTTCGGCCTGTTGCTCGAACGCCTCGCCGCGCAGATATTCTTCAATGCGTTTCGGCAGCGTCTTATTGACCAGATCGTCAACTTCGCGATGAATGCGCTCACGTGAGATGAAAATCTTTTTGAAGAGCGAAAGCTGCTGGTAATACTCGTCGACTTCGCGCTTGATTAAAGCGCCGATCTGCTTGCGCGTGCCCGGACTCGTAGCGATGTCCGACAGTTCATAAACTATGGGCGGCACCTGGCCGTCGATTCGATCCTTGATGAACGCAACTGTCTCAGGCGTGAACATCTCCGAAAGCGTGGCATCGCTGCGGGCCAGATCGTCAAGCCGGCCGCTGACAAAATTGCGCACTTTGCTTTCGAATCCCTCTTCACTTACGACGCGACGAAAGCGTTCTTCAATAAAACGCACCACCGCGTCGAACGTATCTTCGCTTACCGTGTCGCCCAGTCGACGCTCCAGTAATTCATCGACCTGTTTGTCTACAAATCGCTCGATCGCGGCGGCAGTCTCTTCGCTCTTGAGCAGCGCCGCGATGTATTCGGCGAGCCGGTGTTGCAGCGAGAAGATCGTGTCGAGCACCGGCGCGCGCGCGCCCGCCGGCAACGCATCGATGAACGAAGGATAGACCGTCGCGAGCAACTCGTTCGTGTACGCGGTGACAAAACCTTCGACCTTGCGCTGAAAGAAATTCGTTTCAAAGAGCGCGTTGAAAACTGTCTCCTGCGACACGAGTTCGTTGCCCACGGCTTTGCCAATCGATTCGGCTAAACGCTCGCGATGGCGCGGGATCATGCCCTGCGGCCAGACGGTGACGCCAAGGAATTTGATCGCGTGATAAGGATGAAAAAGCATCCAGATCGCCAGCCACGCCGCACCGTACCCGTGGGCGGTGGCAATGACGATCCAGGCACCGCCGATTAGCAATTTGAAAGTGAATGGATCGATGGCGACTCCTTCGGTCATTGTATGCTGTTGATTGCTCGAAGTTCTGCGATGCTAAACAGACTTAGCGAGCAGGTCAAATACAGGTGTTCAGAGTACCGACTTCAGTCGAGCTTTGGCGCGGATCAAAGCAACCCAACTAAAGTTGGTACTCTCAACGCCTGAATCGTGCGATCCTAATTGTCTTGAGCAGACTCTTTGTGAGAGCATACGGGTTCGATTCAAACATGACTATGACTACGCCTGCCGTTTCCAAACAGCGCCACGTCTCGCGCAAGGCCAGCCTGTTCACTGAATCCGTGATTCGGGAGATGACGCGCGAGGCGATGAAGTATGGCGCCGTAAATCTCTCGCAGGGCTTTCCCGATTTTGCCGCGCCCGACGACATCAAGCGCGTCGCGATGCAGGCCATCGCAGACGACATCAATCAGTATGCGATCACCTGGGGCGCGCGCGATTTCCGAGAGGCGATCGCCCGCAAAACTAAATGGTATCTCGGCCTCGACATCGATCCGGAAACTGAGATCACGGTGACGTGCGGCTCCACCGAAGGCATGATCGCCGCGATGATGGCGACTGTCGATCCGGGCGAAGAGGTAATTATTTTCGAGCCGTTCTATGAAAACTATGCGCCTGACGCGATCCTGTCGGACGCGCATCCACGTTACGTCCCGTTGCGCGCTCCTGACTGGAGTTTCGACCGCGACGAACTGCGCTCCGTCTTCAACGAAAAGACCAGAGCGATCATCGTCTGCAATCCCAACAATCCCACGGGCAAAGTTTTTACGCGCGACGAGATGGAATTCATCGCCTCGCTCTGCAAAGAGTTTGACGCGTTCTGCTTTACCGACGAGATCTACGAACACATTCTTTATCCGCGCGAAGGCGCAGAGATTCGACACATCTCGATGGCGCAACTCGACGGGATGCGCGAGCGCACGGTGATCGTCAACTCGATGTCGAAAACTTATTCAGTGACCGGATGGCGGGTCGGCTATTGCATCGCTCCGCCGGAAGTCACGAGCGGCATTCGCAAGGTCCACGACTTTCTAACTGTCGGCGCCGCCGCGCCCTTGCAAGCAGCGGGAGCATACGCGTTGACGCTGCCGCCGAAATACTACGACACGTTGCAGGCGGAGTATCGCGCGCGCCGCGATTTGCTGGTGCCCATTCTCGAAAAGGCGGGCTTCGGAGTGTTTGTTCCTGACGGCGCTTATTACATCATGACCGACATCTCTGAGTTCGGTTTTGCCAATGATGTTGAATTCACGCGCCATCTGATCCGCGACGTCGGCGTTGCTTGCGTTCCGGGATCTAGTTTCTATAGCGTCCCCGAACGCGGCGCGCAGCAAGTCAGATTTTGTTTCTGCAAGAAGGATGAAACGCTCAATCTTGCGGCCGAGCGGCTCGGGAAATTGAAGTCCAGGATCTAGGCTAATCTGCGCGCTTGGCAATCGTGATCGGTTTCGCGGCTTCGCCGCCACCCAGTGCGGAAAGCCTATGGCTTTCCGGCCTAGTTTTATTCTTGTTACCAGGAGAGGCTATGCCTCGACCGGAGGCGTAGCCTCTCCAAGTTTGGGAGGAGCCCTTCCGGAAAGGCTGAGCCTTTCCGCACTGTGCGGCGGGAAAGCCGCAGGCTCTGATTTGAGTCACGAACTATGCATGAATCCTGCGCGCGCGTTCGCTTCTTATGTGGCTTTTGCCTTTCACTTGTATTCCTCGCGGCACCCGCTTCCGCTCAACAGCTCGCCGATCCAAACTTCAAACCCATCGTCGAGCATCCTGCTTACACAAAGAATTTTCCGCGCGTGCTTTTCGACGAGGCGCACAACAACGCCAACAGCGCGGTTGGCAGTCACAAACCGTTTGCCGATTTGATCGCATACGACGGCTATCACGTCGTGCGCAATCACAAGAGCTTCAACAAAGAGACGCTCGGTACTTTTAAGGTTCTCGTAATCGCCAACGCGCTCGGCGCGGAAGACGCGGACGAGGAAGGCGCGGACAAATCGGCGTTCACCGATGCAGAGTGCGACGTGGTGCGCGACTGGGTTAAGGGCGGCGGCGCGTTGCTGCTGCTGGCGGATCAAGCGCCGTTCGGTAGTGCGGCGCAGAATCTCGCCCAGCGCTTTGGCGTGGACATGAGCAAAGGCTTGACGCGCGACCCGGCGAATTTCGAAAAAGAGTCGGGCATCGAAGACTTCATTGTCTACTCGCGCGAGAACAAACTCCTGGTGGACCATCCAATCACGTCGGGCCAGAACGATGCGGAGAAGATTGTTCGAGTGATTGCTTTTTCCGGCCAGTCTCTCAAAGGGCCGGAGGGCAGCGCAGTGTTTTTGAAACTTGCCGACACGGCTATCGACATGATCCCTCCCGGAAAGGATGTATCCGCCGCTGGTCGCGCGCAGGGGGTCGCGTTCAAGTTTGGTAAAGGACGCGTGGTGGTGCTCGGCGATGCGGCAATGCTTTCAGCGCAACTCGCCGGCTCGGAGAAGCGTCCGATGGGTATGAATTACCCCGGCATTGATAATCAACAGTTGACGCTGAACATCATGCACTGGTTGTCGGGGCTGTTGAGGGAGCGTTAATCCGCAGATTACGCAGATTACGCGTCAGAACCGCCTGCGGTAGCGGGCGGTTGAAGTGTTAGTCTGAAGATACTCGTTAAGTCCAGCTCAAACCACCCGCTACCGCAGGCGGTTCTGACTGTGTAGTCTGTGTAATCTGCGGATAAAGCTGTGTGGGATGCTAAACGACAATTCATCTGGCTCGCGGCCGGTATCACGATCGGCACGCTCATCGTCTATGCCGACGCTCACGACGACGACGGAAACTTCGTCCCGCGATTTTTCATCTTCATGGAGTTGCTGTTGCTGCTGATCATTTCGGTGATGTTTTGGATTTACTCGAGAAAGAGGGGGTAGCCCAATTTAGCTGATGTTATTGATGCGAGTTCAAACAGTTCTGCTATTAACACTTGTCGCCGCGAGTCCGGGCTGGGCGCAAGTGAGAAAACCAATTCCCATGCCGCAAGTTCAGACTATCGGACAGGGCGAGGTCTGGAGGAAATCTAACAACTCTCTCCCGCCGTGGCGGGAAATCGAAATTACAAATGTTTTTGCTTTCAAGAAAAAGCCAATCATAGGCGACAAGGTCACGATTGTTCCCCTGGATGTAGATATTGCCCCTCTGGAATTGAGAATCGTGAAGGCAGAAAAGAAGGAGGATGGCTGCGATGAGAGTTTGCCCGGTTGGTGGGAAGTGGAACTACAAAAGATCTCGGAGAAAACGTTCTTTGAAATTGCGTCGAGATCTAATCGAAGGGAAGAGTTCCCTTTTGACGTGTGCGTGATCTATCCAGCCGTTAGATTTGCACGCCAGATAAAGAGGGAGAATCTCACGAAGGGAATGCTTCCGAAAGGAGTTGCTAGAAACACGGCGATTGCTGCTATTGATTTGACGAATGATGGCATTCCTGATGTTCTGATTGTTGAGTATTGTTGCGGACATCCGAGAAAGTCAGCTGGCGAAGAATGCGATTACACTTGCGGCAAGACATTCAAGAGAATTAGAAATATTTGGAGGCTCATCGATACTTCAGCGCCTTGCTAATTGAACAAGTGCCGGATGCTTTAATTCGGTGGCTGCGCAGTCTTCGCTCTCACCGTAATTCCCTGATCACCCATCACCAACAGTCGGCGCGTCTCGCCAAACGGCATGCTTGAGGGCATGTAAGAAAGAACGTAGCGGCTCTTTCTTAATTCGTCGCAGATGGCGTTCGCCGCGTCGCGCGATTGATCGATCGGAAAAGTCAAACCGCCGGTTCCTTCCACCAGCTTCTCGATCACTTGCTTCGGTTTCGGCACGTCTCGTCTAATCGCGCCGCGTGTGCGATCCGGCGCCTGCACGAAATAGACCATGATGTCCAAACGCTGAAGCTCAGCCAGGATCTGTTCGAAGCTGGTTTTGCTGCCGCGATCAAGGCCGTCACTGATTACGACGACGACACGCTTCTGTCCCGCGAGCGGGCGTAGGGCTTGATCGGCGACCGCGGCCAGCGCATCGAACAAATGCGGCTCGCCTTTCTTGCGAAAACTTTTCAGCGACGTTTCGATCGCTTTGGCATCGTCGGTCCAGTCGGCAACGATCTCGGCCTGCTCGTCGTAGCCGATTATCAAAAGCGTATCGCCTTTGAAGATCTCGTAAGCAAACTCGCGCGCGGCTTCTTCGAGTTTCTCGACGTCGGCGCGGATCGTTAAGGAGTTGTCGACCAGCAGCACGATGCGCGCGGGTGACGGATCGCGCGAGAGGTTCTTGATGTCTTGCTGCACGCCATTATCGAAGACCGCGAGTTGCTTTCCGGTGATTGGCGCGGCAGAGTCGTTGTCACGCTTCGCTACCAGACTGACCAGCGCCCCACCTTGATTTGTCGAATTGGATCTACGGCCTGCCTGGCTGAAGCTGGCGGAACACAGCACCGCCGGGAGCAAAGCCGCAATCAGAGACTGATTCAGCGAGTAAAGTCGCCGGGACCTGCTCTTCATGTTTTGCACAGGTTCACTCACCCGTAGCCTCAATCGCCGCTGGGGTTTTTCGGCGCTGAAGCTTTATCAGAAGTTTTCTTTGCTGGGGAGGTTTCTTTGGTTCCGGTCTTATCGCTGCTGGATGTTGCTTCGGCTTTATCGGCTGCTGCTTCGGCTTTTTTTCCTTTGGTCGCGTAGTCGGTCGCGTAAAATCCTGGGCCCTTAAACTGAATGGCTGAAGTCGAAATCATCCTCTCTAAACGTCCGCCGCACTTGCGACACTTAGCGGGCGGTTTGTCATTGACCTTTTGAAATACTTCGAGATGCGCTTTGCACTTCCGGCATTGATATTCGTAAATCGGCATATGGGTTTCTAACTCCCGATGGTCCTAATAAATGAGGGCCAATCGGATTATACGAAGCTGGCGAAGGGCTTGCAAACGCGGGCCCGTTACCGAAACCCCGATCTGTCGGGGTAGCGACCGGATCCTGGATTCAACCCGCAATCGGCAGTTTCATATGTACCTCACGGTTGAGTGCCGGGATCCGATCGCTACCCCGACAGATCGGGGTTCCGTAACCCACCCACTTTGCAACTTCGCGCCCCGTTCGTTATGATCCGCTCCACAGCAAGAACTGCCAGTTATGTCGGAAACCGCACAATCTCTTTCGCTCGAGCGCAAGATCAAAATGCATCAGGCGCGCGAAGCGATCATCGATCGCCTGGCGCTCGATCTGCCGACGGCGATAAATCTCGATCGCTTTCTTAACGTGATCGTGTCTGAACTCGGCCGCATGATGCACGTCGATCGGTGCGATGTGATTCAACTGACGGCCGCGAGCGAGCTGCGCATCAGCCACGAATGGCGCGAATCAGACGACGTGCCTTCAAGTTTGGGGACCGCGATTCCGCTTGACTTGAAACAGCTGTCAGAACATGTCGACATCACCAGGCCCATTCGCCTCGACGACACCTCCAAGCCCGGGCTCGATCAGAAAGTGCGTTTCCTGGCCGCGAGTTTGAAAACACGTTCGCTGCTGGTGGTGCCGGTGGTCCGCGGCGACGACGTGCTCGGTTTGGTGGGACTGCACATGACGCGCTCGTTGCGCACGTGGCTGGATGACGAAGTCTCTTTTCTGCAATCGATCGCGCGTCATATCGCCGTGGGATACGAATACACGCGTCTCTATTCGGACAAGCAACGCGAAGCCGACACGCGACGCGCGCTGCTCGAGATCGCCAACGCGCTCAACGCTCGATCTGATTTTCGCGAAGTGAGCTCGCTGGTTTTGGAAAGAGCGATCACCCTGGTAGGGGCGGATTACTCAGCGCTTGGCGTGCTCGATCCCGCCGGTGGTCGCATCAGTCTCGCAGCTTTTAAGGCGGCGCCGCACGCCGCGACCGACACCGTTAGAGGTTTGATCGAAGAACACAGTCAGTCGCTGGATGTCACCGCTTTCCCCGCAATCATGGGAGTGCTCGCCGAGGGAAAGACCCTGAAACTGTTGGACACCGATCTGCCTTTCGCATTCCGATTAATCTTTAATGCAACGTTGGGTGGACGCGCCGCGCTGGTCGCGCAGGTGCGGGTTGCGGGTCAAACGTTTGGCCTGTTAGGTCTGGTATGGAGCGGCGCACGAGGAGGATTTCAGGATCACGAAGTCGAGTTGGTCGAAGGCATTGCGGATCAGATCGGCACCGCGCTCGAACGCGATCAACTTTCCGCGGAGATCATGCACCTGCGCAGCGCATTGCATGAGCGTTACGGCGAAGAACGCATTATCGGGCAGACCGCGCTGATTCGCCGGGCCATCGAGCTGGCGCTGAGCGTCGCCGACACCCAAACGACCGTATTGATTGAAGGCGAATCCGGCACCGGCAAAGAGGTGCTCGCGAATCTCATTCATTACAACTCCGGGCGCGAAGATCAACCCTACGTAAAGCTCAACTGCGGCGCGATCCCGGAAACGCTGCTCGAATCGGAATTGTTCGGCCACGAAAAGGGCGCGTTCACCGATGCGCGCGCGCGTCGACAGGGCCGGTACGAAGAAGCCAACGGCGGCACTTTGTTCCTCGATGAAGTCGGCGAGATGAGTTTGTCCGCGCAGGTGCGTCTGCTGCGCGTATTGCAGGACGGCGAATTCACGCGCGTCGGCGGCAACGAAGTGATCAAGACCGACGTGCGCGTGATCGCAGCTTCGAATGTCGATCTGAAACGCGCGGTCGAGATGGGGAAATTCCGTCAGGATCTTTACTATCGTCTCTCGGTTTTTCCGATCGTGCTGCCGCCTTTGCGCGAGCGGCCGGAAGATATTCACCCGCTCGTCATTCACTTCCTGGAACACTACAAGCAGAAAACCGGGCGCTTCGTCTCCGGCATTTCCAAAGACTCTTTGCAGGCGTTGATGACTTACCAGTGGCCCGGCAACGTCCGCGAGTTGGAGAACGCGATCGAGCGCGCGGTGATTATCGCGTCGGGCCGGCAGATCGAATTGGAAGATCTGCCCGAAGCAATCAGTAAGACCGTGTTGCAGGAGCGCGATCGCATCAAGGTCGAGCGCGCCAAAGCAGCAAGCGAAGGACGCACGACCACATTTGAAGTGACGGTGCCGTCCTCGATGGACGAGATTGAACAGCAGGCAATCGAGGCCACGCTCGATTACACGAAGGGCGACAAGACGCACGCGGCGCGTGCGCTGGGCATCGGGCGCAAGACTCTGTATCGGAAGTTGGAACAGTACAACGGCAAGCGCGACGGGATGGAGTGATTTCAGATGGGAACGTTCTACACAAAATGCAAGATCGAGAATGTTTCCGATCGCAGGAAGTCTTTCGTCGTTCCGAAGCTGCTGGTTGATACTGGAAGTGACTACACCTGGGCACCCGCAAAAGAACTGGAAAAGATTGGTGTCGACCGCGAAAAGAAGGACGTCGTGTTTGTGATGGCGAATGGTCAGCACATAACCCGCAGCCTCGGTTTCGTCATCGTTCGTCTCGACGGTTATTTCACCGTCGATGAAGTGGTCTTTGCGGAAAAGGGGGATTTGCTCCTGCTCGGAGCGAGAAGCCTTGAAGGTTTGAACCTAAGGGTCGATTCCAAGCGTAAGAAGCTGGTTGCGGGCGGCCCTTTGCTCGCTGCCCAATCATCGGTTAGGTGCGCGCGATCTCGCTAATAGGCCTGGTTTCTTGCCGACTTCCCGCCTATTTGTTATAGTCCAAACTTGGAATATTCCCTCGTACAAAACAACCAGCGAAGCCGTAGGGCTTTGCTTTTGCAGAAAGGAATCCCACAATGGGAAACGATGATTATCGGCGAGACAACGGAGACAATTTCTCAACTCGCCTGACGTATTTGCTGATTGGTGGTGGTATTGGAGCGATTCTGGCGCTGCTGTTCGCGCCGAAGTCCGGCCAGGAACTGCGCGGCGATATCGCGGATGCGACGCGCAAGGGTATCGACAAATCTCGCGAAGCGGCACAACAACTCGGACAGCGAGCCGGCGAGTATTACGAAGTGACGCGCGATCGCGCGACAGAGCTTTATTCGACCGCCGCGGATAAGGTTAGCGAAGTGGCACAGACCGCTAAGGACGTTGCCGCGCGCAAGACCGGATCGGTCACCGCCGCGATCGACGCCGGCAAGAAGGCGTATCAGGAAGAGAAACGGAAGACTGAGATGTCGGGCCGAATCGAAGCCGCTCCGACGTACGAAGAGAAAGCGAACTAAGAACATTGCCGATTGCCAATTGCTGATTGCCAAGTTGACGCGAAGACGGCTGCCTGGTAAATCGGAAATGGAAATGGGAGATGAATACGCTCGCGCTGCAAATGAGTACGAACGATCCGGCCTTCTGGGTGATGGTGGTCGTAGCTGCGTCGTTCTTCACGATCGCGGTAGCGATGATCTTCATGGCTGTGTTCGTCAATCGCGCGGTCAAGTCTGTGAACCGGCTCGAGGCGAAACTCGAACCACTGGTTGATAAACTGACCGTCGTAAGCGAACAGGGCAAGCAGATCGCGGTGCAAGGCAAACATATTGCCGAGCAGTTCAGCGCCGTGTCTGGTCATCTCTCGACGGCAACGATGCACTTCTCTGAATCGGCGGCCCTCATCAAGAGCGAAGTCGCGGAGTTGAAAGACCTGGTGAGCGACACCGCGCACGAAGCGCGCGACAAAGTCGAGCTTGTTAGTGACACCATCGATCGGACGCACCGGCAGGTTGTTACCACGACCGACTTCATCCAGGAGAAAGTGATCGAGCCGGCGCGCGAGTTGGCCGCGATTATGGCGGGCTTCCGCCGGGGCCTGGAAGTGCTAATCGCCCCGCTGCCGAAGCCCGTTAATCAGACCTACGGAGAGGATGAGATGTTCATCGGTTAAAGCTCGACAACATCCGGACTTTGAAAGGCCCGAACCATCGCATCCTCCGAGAGCATGGTTCGGGTTTTTCCTTGCTTGAGCAGTTAATCACATTTTGGCGAGGGCGCAGCACTGCTGCTACTATGGTCAACTCTTGAATAACGAAACTTTATGTCCACCGAAGCCACACTCGATCTAAAGAAGACGATCAACCTGCCGAAGACGGGCTTTGCGCAGAAAGCCAATCTGGCGCAGACCGAACCCGCGCGTTTGAAGAAGTGGGCCGAGATGGATCTCTACCACTTGATCCAGCAATCACGCGCGGGCGCGAAAAAGTTTATCCTGCACGATGGCCCGCCGTACGCCAACGCCGACATTCATCTCGGCACGGCAATGAACAAGATTCTCAAGGACTTCGTCGTGCGGTCGCGCACGATGATGGGCTACGACGCGCCTTACGTTCCAGGGTACGACTGTCATGGGTTGCCGATTGAGTTGCATGTGGACCGCAAACTCGGCGCGAAAAAGTCGAACATGTCGCCACTGAGCATTCGGCGCGCGTGTCGCGAATTTGCGGCGGCGGCGTTAAAGCGGCAAACCGCGGACTTTCAACGGCTGGGAATTCTGGGCGAATGGGACAATCCTTACTCGACGATGTCGAACCACTACGAAGCCGAAACTGCGCGACAGTTTGGCCGCTTCGTCGAGCGCGGCTACGTTTACAAGGGCGCGCGGCCCGTCTACTGGTGCATCCACGATCAGACAGCGCTGGCCGAAGCTGAGGTTGAGTATCAACGGCACACGAGCCCGTCCGTTTACGTCAAGTTTCCGTTGACGAGCGATCCGGCTTTAATCGATGCCGCGCTTGCGGGTCGCAAGGTGTTCGTTTTGATCTGGACGACGACGCCCTGGACGCTGCCCGCGAACTTGGGAATCGCAGTTCATCCTGATTTTGAATATTCAGCTTTCGCACACGGCGATGAAGTTTACATCGTGGCGAGCGAGTTGTTGGAAGCCGTCGCGGCGAAATGCGACTTGGGCGCTGCTCCATCGGTGCTCGCGCGCTTCAAAGGTGCGAAGCTCGATCGGCTCGAATGCCGGCACGCCTGGCTTGATCGCAAATCACTGCTGATGGTCGGCGAGCACGTGACGCTCGGTGGCGAAGCCGACGCCGAAACTGAACTCGACGTCAAAGACGCGCGCGAGAAATCGGCGTCAAGCAAAGCCGGCACGGGTTGCGTGCACACGGCGCCCGGTCACGGCCACGATGATTTCGTGATCGGCAAACGCTACGGTCTCGAGATCTATTGTCCAGTAGACAACGCCGGGCGGTTTACCCCGGAGGTCGATCACTTCGCGGGCCTGGATGTGTTCGAGGCAAATGACAAGATTGTCGACTTCATGCGCGAGCGCGGCGTGCTGCTTTTCAGCGAAAGCTACGAGCATCGCTATCCGCATTGCTGGCGCTGCAAGAATCCGGTGATCTTCCGTGCGACGCCGCAGTGGTTCATCTCGATGGACCGAGTCGGCGGCGTGGTCGTTGAGAAAGATGAAGACGGTCGCGACCGGAGCAATTTCACGGACAACTTCAATGAGAGCCAGACGGGCTTGCGCGAAGGGGCGCTGAAAGAGATCGATCGCGTCAAGTGGCTGCCCGCCTGGGGCCGTGAGCGCATGCGCAATATGTTCAAAGGCCGGCCCGATTGGTGCGTCTCGCGCCAGCGCGTGTGGGGCGTTTCGATTCCCGTCTTCTACTGCGCGCGCTGCAATGAAGCAGTTGCCGATCCGGTGATTATCAGTCACGTCGCGGACGTTTTTGAGAAAGAGTCAGCCGACGCCTGGTACACGCACGAGGCGCGGGAACTTTTGCCGCCGGATTACAAGTGCAAGCAGTGCGGCGGCGACGACTGGACCAAAGAAACTGATATTCTCGACGTCTGGTTCGACAGCGGCGTTTCTTCGATCGCGGTGCTGGAGAATCGCGAAGAATTGCGTTGGCCCGCCGATGTTTATCTGGAAGGCGGCGATCAATTTCGCGGCTGGTTTAATTCATCGTTGATGGTCGGACTCGCAGTTCACGATCGCGCGCCGTATGACACGGTGTTGACGCACGGCTGGACGCTCGACGCGCATGGCCGGGCGATGCACAAGTCCGCGGGCAACGCGGTCGCCCCTGAAGAAGTGATCAAACAGTCAGGGGCGGAAATCATACGGCTCTGGTGCGCGTCGTCAGATTATTTTGAGGACATGCGCTGCTCGGAAGAGATCTTGCAGCGCGTGACGGACGGTTATCGCAAACTGCGCAACACCGCGCGCTTTGCCCTGGGCAATCTGCATGGCTTTGATCCCGCGCGTGATGTGGTCGCTGAAGACGAGCTGTTGGAAATCGATCGCTGGGCGCTGGCCGAGCTGGATGTGGTGATCAGAAAAGTGCGCGCGGCCTACGACGCTTACGAGTTTCACGTCGTCTATCACACTCTCTACAACTTCTGCACGGTAACTCTGTCGGCGCGTTACTTCGACATCATTAAGGACCGGCTCTACACCTTTGCGCCGCGTAATCACGCGCGCCGATCGGCGCAGACTGCGCTACACCGGATCGCCGACGCGCTCGCTCGCATGCTGGCAACCATTCTCGTCTTCACCGCAGACGAGATCTGGGAGAATTTGCCGGGAGAGCATGCTGCCTCAGTCCATTTGGGAACATTGCCGGCGGCAAGCAGTGCGAGAAGCGAAGACCTGTTGGCGAATTGGGAACGATTGTTCAGCGTGCGCGACGACGTGCTGCGAACGTTGGAAGAGGCTCGCGTCGCGAAAGTGATCGGCAGCTCTTTGGAAGCAAAGGTGACGATCACGGCTGAGGGCGAAACGCTCGAACTGCTTAGACTCTACGAAGCCGATCTGCGTTACCTCTTCATCGTGTCGCAGGTGAGTTTGCGTGAGGTGGGCGACGAAACTTGGGCGGTGGGTGCGTCCGTAGCGGTGCAGATCGATCGGGCGCAGGGTGTGAAGTGCGACCGTTGCTGGAACTACTCAACGCACGTCGGTGAATCGTCGGCCTATCCATCTGTCTGCGAGCGGTGTGTTGCCGCGCTGGAAGAGATCGAAAAGAATGGCGTCGCCGAATAGGCCGAAGAATCCTGACCAAAGCTCCGGAGGCGCTCAAGACGCATGAACGAAGTCCAAATCACCGATACTCCATCGATGCGCATCGCGTGGCGCGCGGGCTATTTGCTCGCCGCGTTCGGGATTTTCATGGTCGATCAGGTGACCAAGTCGTGGGCCGCGCGTACGCTGCGTTTCACTGGCGATCTGACGATCATCAATCGTTTTCTGGACTTCGTTTACACGGAAAATCGCGGCATCGCCTTTGGTCAGTTGCAACAAGCCGGACGCTTCGGTCGTTGGTTTTTTGTCTCGCTGGCCATCACAGCCGCAGTCGTCGTGCTCTTCTACTTTTTCCGCACGCCACGCATCGACGATCGCATCCTCGGCGCATGCGCGTTGCTGTTGGGCGGCATTACGGGCAACCTGACGGACCGCGTGCGCTTCGGTTATGTGATCGATTTCATCGTCGTGCACGTTCGATCCTTTCACTGGCCAACATTCAACGTCGCCGACGCGAGCATTTGTCTCGGCGCGTTGTTGCTGGCATATGATCTGGTTTTTGGTGGAAAGCGCTCAGAGGTCATTGGTCAAAGGTGAGCTGATTTGTCTTCTACTGACCCCCGAGCTCTGATCTCTGATCTCTGACTTCTGTTCTATGTATCCAGAACTTTTTCGAATCGGCAATTTTCCCATCAACACCTACGGCGTGTTTTTGGCGCTGGCGTTTCTCGGCGCGATCATGATCACCGTACGACTCGCCGGGCGCGATGGGTTGCCGCGCGAACGCATTTACGATCTTTGTCTGTGGATGTTGCTGGCGTCGTTAATCGGTTCCAAGGCTTTGATGTTTTTCACGGAGCGTGATTATCGCAATCATCCGTCGCAGCTTTTCTCACTCGATTTTCTGCGCTCGGGCGGAGTCTTTTATGGCGGACTAATTGGCGCGGTGTTGACGGGATACTTACTGATGCGCCGCTACAAACTGCCGTGGTGGAGAACCGCCGATGCGTGCGCGCCGGGGATCGCGCTGGGGAATGTGCTGGGGCGGCAAGGTTGTTTTTCCGCCGGCTGTTGTTGGGGTAAGCCAACCACGCTGCCGTGGGGTGTGAGGTTTACGGAACTCGGCCACGAGATTACCGGCGTGCCTACCGGAGTCGCGCTGCATCCGACGCAGCTCTACGAATCGTTCTCGATGCTGGTGGTTTTTTTCTTTCTGTTGTGGTTGCACCGGCATCGTCGCTTCAGCGGTCAGGTGATACTCACATACGCTTTCGTTTACGCGGTCGTGCGCTTTATTATCGAATTCTTTCGCGACGATCCGCGCGGTGACGTTTTTGGATTGACGACGCTGACCGGTCTCTCGACTTCGCAGTTGATTGGCATTGTCGTTGGCATTGGCGCGTTGGTGTTACTCATCGTCCGTTGGCGAAATGCCGGCGCGATTGCGAAGGAAGATCGTGTGGTCGCGTCGGGCGCCGCGCGAGCGTGAAAAGATTTACCACAGAGGACACAGAGGGTCACAGAGGAATACTTAACAACCATAGGACCGAAACCAGTGAAAACTTTTATCTGTCTACTCGCAACCACTATTGTCTTTCTTGCTTTTGGCGCAACTCCACATGAGGCGTTAACGCAATCTTCCGCTGATTCGCTTTGGGTCGCGGGCGAGAAGCATCTGCGCAACATCAAGCAGTTAACTTTTGAAGGCCAGAATGCCGAGGCCTATTTCAACATCAATGGCACGAAGTTGATCTTCCAATCAAATCATGGCGGGCTGCCCTGCGATCAGATCTTCACGATGAACATCGATGGATCGGATCTGCACATGGTCTCGACCGGAATGGGCAAGACGACCTGCTCGTATTATTTCCCGAACGGCAAACGCATTCTTTATTCGTCGACTCATCTTGGCAACAAGGAATGTCCGCCGCGGCCTGACTATTCCAAAGGCTACGTGTGGCAGGTGCATGACACTTACGATGTTTTTACCGCCAAGCCAGACGGCTCCGACTTGAAGCGATTGACCCAAAGGCCCGGCTACGATGCAGAATCGACGATCTCGCGCGACGGCAAGAAGATCGTTTTCACTTCAATGCGCGACGGCGATCTGGATATCTACACTATGGACGCGAATGGCAAGCACGTTAAGCGATTGACGACGGAACTTGGTTACGACGGCGGCCCGTTCTGGTCTTACGACGGCAAGCAAATTGTTTATCGCGCGTTTCATCCGCAAACGCCGGAAGAGGTTGCGCGCTACAAACAGAAACTTGCCGAAGGCGTGATCGAGCCGACCGTCTTTGAAATTTGGGTGATGAATGCGGATGGATCAAACAAACGCCAGGTCACGCATCTCGGCGTCGCCAGTTTCGCGCCTTACTTTTTCCCCGACGGCAAACGGATAATCTTTGGTTCGAACTTGAAAGATCCGCATGGCCGTAATTTTGATCTGTTCGCAATCAACGTTGACGGCACCGGCCTCGAGCAGATCACTTTCAACGAGACGTTTGATGGCTTTCCGATGTTCTCGCCCAACGGCAAAAAGCTGGTCTTCGCCTCTAATCGCAACGCGAAAGCCAGAGGCGAAACGAATGTCTTCATTGCTGACTGGGTTGAATGAGCAGGCTGGCCTTATAATCTTTTTTTTCCAGCAAGCGGGAATCCATAGGAAGCGGCGACACAGCCCGTTTCTGTGCGCCACACGAGCGGAAGCTCTCAAACCCAAACCGAAGGAAATCTGTTTCTCACCTTCCTAAAAGATAAGGAGTAGCCACAAATGCCAAAGATTCTCCCACCAGCCCGATTCAGAAAGATTCGACCACCAAACGCCAACTACACTTATTTCGAGGATAAGAACAAGAACGGCCACCAATTCATTCCTGACGCGGGCTTTGCTTTGTCTAATGCGAGTTGGCTGTCTGAGTTTGCGATGCTGGCGTACGGCAACGAAACATTCATCAGAGATAAGTTCAATCGTTTCGGCTTGACGGCCGACGGTTTCGACTTGAAGTTTTTCGACAAGGATACGACCCAGTGCTTCGTGACGCGGAATGACAAGATCGTAGTGCTCTCTTTTCGCGGGACTGAGATTGATAATTTCTGGGGCGCCTTCGAGGATTGGCGCCGCAACCTCGAGTTGCTTCCGGAGCCCGACGATTCCGGCGGTGGCGTGCACAAAGGTTTTCAGAAGGACCTAAAGGCCGTTTGGGAGAAAGTGCGAGATTACGTGAGACCGTTGCTGGAAGACTGCAGCGGGCGACGGCTCTGGATCACCGGACACAGTTTGGGTGCCGCGCTAGCCACCCTCGCTGCAGAGCGCGCAGTGCGCGACGCTCAATTTCGCGTGCAGGGTGTGTATGTCTACGGCTCGCCGCGAGTTGGTGACGAGCAGTTCAAGCAGATCTACGCCGCGCGCGGTTTGGATCGACTTCATTATCGCTTTGTTTACAACGTCGACGTGGTGGCGAAGATCCCACCAGGCGCGGCATATCGGCATGTCGGCCAGTTGAAGTGGATCGACACGGACGGCCACCTGCACGACGAAATGCCGGACGACGCGGAGAACCTCGAAGAGTTGCCGGCGCGATTCGGCCGCCGGAGTTGCGCTCTGCTGAAAAACATCTTAGGGTTCACTATTCCTGCGCCGTTTGCGAACCACGCGCCGATTTACTATGCGAGTCACCTCTGGAACAATCTTCCGTGAAGCAGAATTGCTCAAGAAAAAAGTCGAAAGAGAACATTAAGCAATGAAAATCAAACTAATTCGCCGCTTATCGTCTTACCTGATTCTGCTGACGCTCCTCTCTGCCGTCGTACTCGCGCAACAACCCGCTCAACAAACTGCGCCCAGCGTCGATCGCTTGCGCGAGATCGTTACTTATCTTGCTTCGGATCCGCTGGCCGGACGTCGTACGGGATCATCCGGCGCAAACGACTGCGCGCGTTACATCGCGGGCGAGTTTCAGCGCTACGGGTTGCGCGATGCGGACAAGTCTCCGCGACCCTCCGGTGGTTCCGTTAGCCCGCAGTTGCTGAGAGAACAGGCGCTCGCGCGTTACCTGCAAGCGTTTCCGTACGTCGCCAGCGTTGATTTGGGAAAGAATAATTTGTTTTTTGTGAATCCCGGGCGCGCTGATGACATAGCACAGTTCAGAGTAGGCGACGACTGGATGCCGCTGGGCTTCTCTTCGAATGGTTCAGTCAAGGGCGCGGAAATGGTATTTGCCGGTTATGGCATTTCATCGGCCGAATTGAAGTACGACGATTACACTGTGTCGAATGCCAGGGATCGAGTAGCGATAGCGTTTGCCGGCACCCCGGACGGCGACAATCCACACGGCCAATTTGCTCGCGCGGGCGAGATCCGCTTTAAGGCCGCAGCAGCGCGTGCGGCCGGCGCACGCGCTCTCTTGATCATCGCTAATGAAGAGAAGCTGAATGACGACCGGCTGTCTCGCTTGTCCTATGACAATGCGGGCGAAGCCGGCATACCGGTGGTTGTTGTTTCAAGACAACTAGCCACGAAGCTCCTTGGTTCCTCTGAAGGATTGTCAGTTTACGAAAAGGCAGCCGATAGCAGAACTGCAAAAGAAAGTGCATTAAGACTTCCCATCAGCGGCGGACGTTTGAGCATTGATGTCGACGTCATCCGCCGCGAATCGCCTTCATTCAACGTTATCGGCATTCTCGAAGGCTCCGATCCTCAACTGAAGAACGAAGCGATCGTGATTGGCGCGCATTACGATCATCTCGGCCTTGGCGGCGAAGGCAGTCTCGCGCCGCGCGAGGGCCAGATTCATCACGGCGCGGACGACAACGCTTCCGGTGTTGCCGGCGTGCTCGAACTGGCGCGCATCTTTTCTTCGCAGCAGCCCAGGCCGCGACGCACGATCGTCTTCATCGCTTTCAGCGGTGAAGAAGAAGGTCTGCTCGGTTCGAACTATTACGTCAATCATCCGGTCGTGCCGCTCGCGAACACCGTGGCGATGATCAATATGGACATGATCGGCCGGATGAAAGAGAACAAGTTGATTGTCGGAGGCGTGGGCACGGCGCAGGAGTGGCGGCAGGAAATCGATAAG
>JBGPWL010000105.1:0-14528 GCA_041492185.1 Pyrinomonadaceae bacterium
AGGCAATTCAAACACTCGCTGAGTCGTGTGAGAAGATCAGTACATCTTAGTCAGATCGATTCCCGTATAGTAAGCCTTCAGTATTTGTTCGTAGCTCCAGCCCTGCCGCGCGAGACCGTAGGCGCCGACCTGGCACATGCCTACGCCATGACCCCAACCGCGGCCGGTGAAGACAAATCCTGTGACGCGGCCTTCCGCGTCGAATGTTCGATCGATCACGAAAAGTTGTTCGCGCAGACCCAATGCGGAACGAATGCCGCCGCCGCGAAGATGCGCCGTTCCTTCCGTGCCGACGATCTCCAGATCGATTACGCGACGTGACGAGCCACGCGCACTAACTTGTAAGTCAATGATCGGTCCGACGCTGCGGGCAGCGCGAGCGAGACGCGATTGAACCTGGCTGAGCGAAAGTTCAGTCGACCAGTTTGTAAAAGGCGAGAAGCGATCCGCCGCGGCTCCGTTCGGAGCGGGCTTCACTTCAAGATAGTCGGCTTCGCCCGTTGCGCTCAGATGAAACGTTACAGCTTCGCCGCCGACCAGAACCACCGAGCGCACCGGATAGATCGTTTCTCCGATCTCGCGAAAAAGAAATGCATCGGGACGGACATGAATCGTCTGGTCTTTGCCTTTTGAGGATCGCAGAATGAGCGCGCCTTCGGATGTTGGTCGCGCGGTAGCCTTTTGGATTTGCAGCAAGCCCCGGTTCTCCAGCAAACGTGCCATCGTGTGAAGCACGCGCGCGCGCGTCATTGGTTCGCGCGGTCGCAGCGTCACATCAGGAAAAAGCGAAAGGTAACCGTCGCGAACGAGCAGCGCAACGTCGGCGCGATTGATGGCCGGGACTTCCGCGGCATCGTGAATCGCCAGAAAATATTCCACGTCGGCGTTGTTCAGAAGAGTGTCCGCGCGGCTGGCGCCAAACACGGCGGCGTTCAGGGCGGTCGCGAATGCCGGCGGCCGGTTTACGTCCTGCGCCACCGCGGGCGCGGTTTGTCGTGCTAATCGGGCAACAGACGCGAGCCAGTTTTGGACCTCATTCACCGAAGCAGGCGCCGACAGCCACGCATCCGAAATGTGCGAGGGCATTGAAGAGAAATTCAAGTTTGTCAGCAGCGCCACGTCGCGGGCCAGCGCGAGATGTTTCTCTTCGCGCAGCTCACCCGTCTCGCGCGAGGTCTTGATCGTAAAAGGCGCGAACGCCGTCCGGCCTTCAACCGCGCACTCGCGACCGCGCAAGTAAGGAACTGCCTGATTGAAAATGTTCTCGGAATCTTCGGTGCGGCCACCGCACGTTGAGGTATAGAGCGCATTGATGGGCTCGCCGTCGTAAGTGGCAATCATTCCGCGCGTCTCGTCAACCGCGCGCGTGGAAAGCGGATGCTCTGAAGCGAGACCGCGATAGACCTGCGAGCGCGTCGTTGGCAGTAGATCGAAACCCTGTGAGGCAAACTGGCCGCGGTTGTGCAGAGCGTAAGTGCGTGCGGCAATCGCCTGAGCCTTTAGTGCCTCGAGTGCGGGATAACCACCCGGTGACAATTCATTCGCCACCACGCCGCGGACATAATCTTCCAGACCGATTACGTTCACCACGGTGAGCAAGCCGCGTGTGTTCGCGAAGACTTCGATGCGTCCACGATAGGGCTTATCGTTGAAACGAACCGGCGAGTTTGCCTCGTCGTCCGACGCGAACATGACCGGTCCGCTCGAGTTGAAAAGTTTTCTCGCGCTCGACGCAAAGGCCACAAGTTCGCGCGTTGGCACGCTCGCACGCGAGACAAGACGAACGTTGCCGGAAGATTTTGCCTTAGTCGCAGCCGATGAAGCCGGAGTCGTTTGCTTTGGTGACGTTATAGCCGACGATTTGGTTCTCGATGGTGACCCCGCGTAAGAAGCTGAATTCGTTGGCGGCAAGTCCGCAGATTCATTTTTGTCAGTCGATGATGAAGACGTGACTGCCGACAGAATCGTCAAGTCGACAATCGTTACTTCGAAGCCTGCTTCTTCCAATCGCGCGCGGGCTTCTTCCGCGTCGTCGCGCGAACGCCTTGGCCCAACAAGCAATCCCCACATCTTTGTTTCTGAATCGAAAGCGATCTGCGATTCGTCGCTGGTTGTCTCGCGAATCGCCTTAGCTTTGTTATCTGCCTCGGCGCGCGACGACAGGCCAGCGAGTTTAAGACGAAAACTTTCAGTTTCGTTGGTGGCGTTCAGAGGTGAAAGCAGATGCGCTTCGAGACGCACGCGCGCGACATCAAGCGGAATCAATGTTGTCGCGATATCGGTAGCGCTCATCAGATGTCCGTTGGTCGAGACCGTTGCCGAGCGCACGTCGCTGGCCAGGCCGATGCGCATCGTCGGTTCCTGCTCGAGGCGCAACGTCTCGGTCGTGCCAACGATTGTCGTGTTTACCTTTTGTTTCCACTCGCCCTGGCTGGGATCCGTGTCGGTCGAAGGCTTCTGATCCTGCGCGCGCCGCGGACGAGTTTCATCGCGCGGGCGTTGTTGAGCAAACGCGAAACTCGAAAGCGAAAGCGAAATCGCAATCAGGAAGGCCAGCGTTTTGAAGATTGGGGAACAGCGCATCACCGGAAATCCCTTTTTCGGCATAAGTCTCAGGGAGAGGCTCCGCGCTTCCATAGTACTACATTTGGCGTGGCAGGTGGCGGGCGATTTCCCTGGGGACCGCCGCCTTCGAGAAGATCTGAATTTCGTGTGATTTCGTGGATCGTCCTCACCCGATCAAAAATTCGATCCACGAAATCACACGAAACGGTACGAATGAAACGACTGTAAAGCCAATTGTGAGACACTACACTAGCTTGCGTATCGCTCCTCGACTGTTGCAGCGAAGACGAGCGTGCCAATGATGCCAATGACGCCTGCAGTGACAAACGGCACCTGCGGCGTGATTTTCCAAAGCAGACCGCCGATAGCTGCCGCCGGCGTTATGGACAAACTGCGCACGAGATAATAAAGCCCAACCGAGCGCGCGCGCACCTCCTCTTTCGCAAAATCAACAATCATGGCCTTACGCGCGGGCTCGCCAATCTCGCGCAGGCCGCCGATGATAAACGCGACCACCAAAAGCGCGAAACTGGAAGCCATCATCACCGCGATGGGAAAAGCGCAAAGCTCAGGAAGGTAGCAATTACGAATGGCTTGCGTCCGACGCGATCTGCAATCTTGCTCGCGGGAATGTAAACGAGAATTGACGTCGTCATCTGAATCGCGATCAATGTTCCGTAGCGCGCGACGCTGAAACGCTGCACGTTGGTTACGTAAAGAATGGTGAGCACGCCGGTCATGCCCTCACACATTCTGATAATCACATCCGAGATTAGAAGATGTTTGAGCGCGCTATGAAACGATTGCCAGACACCACGGATGTCGATCGGATGTGACGCTTTGACTTTGATGTTGATCTTCAGCACGAGCAACACAGTGCAGGCTGCCAAGACCAGTGTGATGACGAGACCAGCATGCACGCCTCGCAAGATTCCCAGCGATCCGATCAACGCACCACCGATGATTGGCGCTATCACGATCGGCACGCGCTTCAAGATCGATTGCAGGGTGAAGCCCATCGCGCGACGTTCAGGCGGCAGGGCATCGCCGATTACCGCGAAGATCGCCGGCGAAGCCATGCTCTGCCACGCCATGACGAAAGCGAGACCGATGAAAATAAAGGGCCAGGACGGACTAAACAGATAGACCAAATAACCAGCGGAAGCGAGCGCGATAAACATCAGGAACGCGCGACGACGGCCTGCGTGATCGGCAATCCAGCCACCCGGGTATTGATAGAGCGCGTCCAGGAAATCTTCCGCCGTTCCGAAAAGACCGATGACCGGTGTGCCGGCTCCGAGCGCTTCGAGATACTTCGGCAAAAACTTTTTCCATAGCTCTTCACCGAGCCCAACCAGAAAAACCGCCGCCGAGGCGATCGAGACATTTCGCTCCAGACTCAAATAGTCTGCAATCCTCGCCCGCCGGGTGACCGGCCCATTTGTCATTACGCTTTCTTCCGCCATCGCTTTCGCAGCATTAATACCAACGCTTTTTTACGGAAAAAGCAATCTGGAGATGGCCCACCTGGTGCCAATATCTTCCCCAAATTAACGAAGGTGTGGTATAGAAACACGAACCCCCGCAACCGAAATGGCATTGAGGCTCAAAGCGCAACCCCAGTTTGGAGAGTTTATAGGCGCCTCGGAGGGAAGACTCAATGATCAAAGCGAAGTTTTTCGCCGTCTTCTTTTTGCTGCTCGCTTTACTCGCGGCGAGTAGTTGTCTGCCAAAACCTCCTTCGGACTCAGGCGGAATCAACATCACGGTTTACGGCTTCTCCGTCATGCAGGAGTCGCTGGAGAAGGCAGTCTTTCCCGGGTTCGCTGCCCAGTGGAAAAAGGATCACGGCCAGGACGTGAAGTTTACTCCCTCATTTGCCGGCTCGGAATTTGTTACTAATCAGATCCTGAGAGGTGTCCCGGCTGACGTTGCGATTCTCTCGATCGACCGTGATGCGCAGAGACTGAAAGCTGGTGGATTCGTAACTTCCGACTGGCACTTGCTTCCTGAAAAAGGAATTGTCAACAAAACGCCTTTCGTGATCATTGTTAGGAAGGGAAATCCAAAGGGCATTCACGACTTTGCCGATCTGGCAAAGCCTGGGATCGAAGTAATCCATCCCGATCCGGCCGTCTCGGGCGGAGCGCAATGGTCAATCCTGGCGTTCTATGGATCGGAGCTCAAGAAATCAGAAAAGCAATCAGGCGGACCAGACAAGGCTCGCGCGTTGCACACCCTGCAAGCGATCTGGAAAAACGTCAAAGCAACTCCGGGGTCTGCGCGCGAAGCCCGCATGACGTTCCAGGGAGGCCATTTCGATGCCTTGGTGACTTATGAACTTGAAGGGCTGCTGATGAAAGCAGAAAATGCGCCTATCGAGATCATATTTCCGCAGGCGACGATTTTTAGCGAGCATCCCGCGGTCGTAATCGATCGAAACGTGTCAGCGGAAAAACGACCGGTGGTTGACGCTTTCATGCAGTACCTCTGGAGCGACGAAGCACAGCAGGCGTTCGTCAAGTTTCATTTCCGCGCCGTGACTAATGACACGTTCAACGAAGCGAACAAAGAATTCGGCCACTTTGAGATGCCATTTACGATCGAGTACTTTGGCGGCTGGGACCGGGCGTACCCTGAAGTAATTGAACAGGTCTTTAGAGATCAGGTACAGCTGAGGAAGTAATGAGTTCGATCATACCAACAATGCGTCACGTGCGCGGATTCGACATCGTGCGGCCCCTGAGCGTTGGCATGCTCGTCTTCATGATGCTGCCGCTGGTACTGTTGCCGCTGCTGTCGATCTTTATCTTCGGCACGAGCAAGGGATTGACCAGCTTTTGGTCGGCTGTCACCGCGCCTGAAGCAATTTTCGCGCTCAAGCTGTCAATGGCCACCAGTTTCTGGGCCACCACCTTTAATGTCTTCTTTGGTTTGTTCGCCGCCTACGCACTTTCGCGTTACAACTTTTGGGGACGCAATGCGCTGATTGTCACGATTTCTCTGCCCACGGCAATCCCGACGGCGGTCGCCGGTTTCGCGCTGCTCCTTTTGTGGGGACCTTACGGCACGCTCGGACGCCTTTTGGCGCCACACGGAATCAAGGTCATGTTTACGGCCGGAGCAATTATTCTGGCGAATATTTTTGTCACGTTTCCGCTGGCTTTCGGAGTCATCAAGCCGGTGTTCGATACGATGAATCGATCGCTCGAAGAGGCTTCGGCAACGATCGGCGCCACGCGGTGGCAAACTTTCTGGCACGTTACCCTGCCGTCGCTGCGCGGGGCGATTGTCTCCGGAGCGCTTTTGACGTTTGCCCGCGCCGTTGGTGAGTTTGGTTCAACGATTCTGGTCTCAGGGAACATGGCGGGCCGAACTCAAACAGCTCCGCTCTACATCTATGCCAAGTTCTACGAGCCCGGCGGAATTGAAGCCGCGAACGCAATTGCGATCGTTTTGACTTTGCTGTCGTTTATGATTTTCAGCGTCCTGTTCTTCGCGCGCGATTGGCTTGACGTTGATTAGCGAGCTTTATGAAAGCGAAAATGGCCACTGAACAGCTCATGAGTGAACAGCGAACAAGTGCCGCGTCTCTGGAGGCGCAGGAACGACCTGCTGCCGCGAGTGTGCTTGGCGTCAGTAAGCGCTTTGGCAAGACGAGCGTGCTTGAAAATATTTCTTTCGACGTTGCGGAAGGCGAGGCGCTGGTTTTGCTCGGCGCTTCGGGGAGCGGCAAAACGACGATCTTGCGGATCATCGCCGGTTTGGAACAACCATACACGGGAAGGGTAGTTCTTCACGGCAAAGATGTAACTGAACTGCCGGCGCGCGAGCGTGGCGTGGGCGTAATCTTTCAGTCGTATGCGTTGTTTCCGAAAATGAATGTCGAAAGAAATATCAGCTACGGTCTCAGGATCAGAGGACGGCGTCGTAAAGAAATCAAGAAGACCGTCAACGAGTTGATCTCGCTGGTTCAGCTCGAAGAGCATCGGAAGAAATATCCTTCGCAGCTTTCGGGCGGGCAGCAGCAGCGGGTCGCGATCGCGCGCGCGCTGGCATACAAACCTGAGGTGCTGCTGTTCGACGAACCGTTTGGCGCGCTCGATGCGCAGATACGCGCGCGTTTGCGGAAGGAAATTCGCGCGCTGCTGAGGAAGGTGAATGTGCCGGCAATATTTATTACCCACGATCAGGAAGAAGCTTTGGAATTAGGAGATCGGATTGCAGTGATCAATGTGGGACACATCGAACAACTTGGGACGCCTGAAGAGATCTATAACCATCCGGCTACCGAATACGTCGCGACTTTTCTCGGCGCGGCGAACATCCTGTCAGGCGTGGTTCGCGACGGGCAGGTTGAGATCGGCCCGGCTTTGATTCCCGCAGAAATTGATCCAGGAAAGTTCTCTGATGGCCAGCCAGTGAAATTGGTGTTTCGCCCTGAGGACGTGGCGCTGAGCAGGTTTGACGTCAAACGTCCCGGCCATTGTCGTCTTTCAAAAGGAGTGATCGAAGAAATAAGTTTTGTTGGGGCCTACGAACGGCTTAGTGTGCGGTTGGACCTGACCGGCTCGGCTGTAGGTGAAACGGGTGAGACGCCTTTCTACCTGACTACTGAGACTCCTGAGAGCCCGGCCGCGAAGCCGATCATCGCGACTCGCCCGAAGGTCGAAGCAGGCGCTGTGAGGTTTCGGGTCCGCGACGAGGTGTTGGTTGCGCTCACATCTTTCACAGTTTTGCCCGGCGCTAACTAGCGAGCGGGCGCAAATCCAAATGACAGTTTCACGGGGGACGCGTCTGTGCGTTCTACTAAGCCTGCTTTGTTTTGCCGGCGTTGCAAGTGGTCAGTCCACATCGTCGCAGCGTCACGACACGCAGATCTGGAACGATGCTCAGTTGGCGATCGCTCTCAACAAGAAGATCGACGTCAATCTTTTCGGCGGGCTGCGCCTTGGCAGAGATGTTTGCTGTCTCATTGACGAGCGAATCGGTTTTGGATTTTCCTTCAAGGCCGGGAAATATCTGACGCTTGCGCCGAGCTATCTTTACCTCGCGACGCAGCCACTGAAAAACCAAAAAGGATTCGAAAACAGACTGACACTTGCGGCGACGGTGCGGGTGCCGATTGGAGGTGGCTTCACGTTGAGCGACAGAAACCAATTCGAGCGGCGCATCCGTCATCCACAAGTTGATGCGACGCGTTATCGCAACCGTTTGCAGGTCGAGCATCCGTTCAAGATCGGATCCGCGAAGCTAAACGGTTTCATGGCTGACGAGATTTCGTACGATTGGAGCGTCAACGCCTGGGTGCGCAACAGGTTCACGATTGGAATCGGCAAAACATTCAACGAGCATTTCACGGGCGAGTTGTATTATTTGCGCCAGAACGACAGCCACACTAAGCCAGGCGACTTGAATGTCATCGGTACGACGCTGCGCTTCCGCCTCAAATAGAATTTTGCGTCTTCAATCTATCAAGAGCAGCGACGGCGAGCGAATGAAACTGCCGGCGTACGCTGTTGATGTTCTCGAAAGGCAGATCGCGCGCGTGGGTGCGATTCGTCAACAGGATAAAGACGCGTTCACGATCGGGATCGATCCAGCAACTCGTGCCGGTGAAGCCGTTGTGACCGAAACTATCGGGCGGCAGAACTGTTCCGGCGCTCGAATCTTTCGTCACAGCCAGTTGCCAGGCTATAGAACGGGCCTCTTCCAAACCAGCGGTCATGTTTGCGCGAAACAGCGCGCAAGTTCCCGGCTTGAGCAGTTGCGTCCGTCCGGCGATGAATTGTTCCGCCAGACGCAACGTCTCATCAGCCGTTGAGAACAGGCCGGCGTGACCCGCGGCGCCACCAAGAAAGTAGGCGTTGCCGTCATGCACCTCGCCCCAGATCACATTATCGCGCCAGGGGCTTGAATCAACTTGTGAGTCCGGTGAGTCGCCTTCGCGCGCTTTCTCCTTTTCGAAAGCGTTTCCTCTTTCAGAAGCAGCAATTCGTGTTCTGATTCCGATACCAGGGTTAAAGAAAGTCTGATTCAGTGTGAGCGGCGCGATGATTTCCCGATGCGCCAGCTCAACAAAACTCAGGCCCGTCATTCGTTCGAGCAAGAAACCGAGCGCGATGAATCCGAGATCGCTGTAGACGACTTTTGTTCCTGGCGCATATTCAAGTTTCTCGTTTGCGATTGCGCCAATCGTGGCATCGCGCTTTCCTTCGGCAAGCACGTAGAGCGGACGCCAGGCAGGCAGTCCCGCAGTGTGAGTCAGGAGTTGCCTGACGGTGATCATCTGTTTGTCGGTGCGATCGAATACCGGCAAGTAATGCGAAACCGAGCTATCGAGTGTCAGCTCGCCCAGTTCAATTCTCCGCGCACAAAGCAGGCCAGTGATGAGTGGTTTTGTGAGTGATGCAAGATCGTAAATCGTGTCCAGTGTCGCGGAAATCTGATTCGGCTCGCGCACTGCATAGCCGAGCGCATCGGCAAAAACAGCTTTGCCATGCTGAGCGACAACGTAAACCGAAGAAGGGAAATCGCCGGCGGCGATGCGACTACGAAGCAGATTCGAGAGACTTAGCTCACGGGTTCTGGAGGGCCCGTTAGGCAAGGTTGGAGCTCCAGGTGCGATCACGAGCTGCGACCGTTTTGTTGCTGTCGAACAATGTCAACCAACGCATCGAGTTTGCCGTCGATGTGCGCAATCGAATCCTCAGTGCGTTTCTGAGCTTCCGCAAGCTCCACAAGCGCGTTGGTCAAACGCTCATCGGCCTCACTTCGAGTTTGTCGCTCGCGACGTCCCGCCCTAATCATTAACCCGAGGATTCGCTCGTCCGGATCTAGTCGATGCTCTGTCTTGACCAGCCTGCGCTCGGCCGCTTGGTGCGATTCGAGCAGCTTTTCGACCTGAACTGAATTCTTCGCCGTCAGTTCGACGACAAAATCCATCGCGCTTTGTCGCTCTTCATCGGTCATCGGCAGTCTCGCTTTCTTGTTCAGCAGCCAAACAGTTCTCGATCTTCATCAGTCACTCGGCGATGCCATGATAGCAGTGGACGGTCTTCGATAAAAGCTTCAGCGGTGAGCCCTTTTCGCTCAAGCATTTCGCAGAAAAGCCCCGACTTCCGTCTTAACTGTGTGTTCGTCAATCTGTTCGAGCGTGCGGAGCGCAAGGGCCAGCGCGCGGCGGCCGTCTGCGCCGGAAACAATCGGCTGCGAACGCGACGATGCGGCGCGCAGGAATGCTTCGATCTCGGCGCGCAACGGTTCAACGTTCTGAACCTCCAGCGTGCGGCTGTTGACGCCCGGCCATGGCCCGTCAGTGCCGGACGGCGCCAGGTTGCTGATCGACGCGTGGTTCGTCGTGTAGTCGACCACGATGTAATCGTGCGGTTGAAAGAAACGCATCTTGCGAATTCTTTCCGTGCCGACGCGCGACGCGGTAATGTTGGCCACGGCCCCGGTCGCAAACTCGAGTCGGGCGTTTGCGGCGTCAACTCTGTTCGTCAATATCGGAATGCCGACGGCGTGCAGATCTACCACTTCGACATCTTCGCCTACCAGCCACTGCACGATGTCCAGATCGTGAATCATCAGATCGAGAACGACGTCGATGTCGAGCGAGCGCGCGGTAAACTCGCCGACGCGATGGATCTCGAAATAGACCGGGTTGCGCACGTGCGGCCGCAAGGCGACGAGCGCGGGATTGAAACGCTCGAGATGACCCACCTGGAGCAGCGCGCCGCCCTTGTCGGCGGCCGCGATCATGCGATCGGCTTCGGCCAAAGTTGTGGAAATTGGTTTCTCGACGAGAACATGAATGCCTGTGTCCAACAGGCCGCAGGCGATCTCGCAATGCGACACGGTGGGCACCGCCAGGCTGACTGCATCGACGCGGCCAATCAGATCGCGCCAGTCGGTGGTCCATTGAGTGGAGCGCTCGGTGGCGATCGCGCGGGCAGTGCTCTCGACAATATCACACACTGAAACAAAGTCGGCGAGCCCCTCGGCGGCAAGCGTGGAATGAAGACGCGCGTGCTGGCGTCCCAGAGATCCGACGCCGATAACTGCGGTGCGTAACGTCAAGGTTTTACTGTTTCCCTTTTTTGCTTTACGTTAGGGTCGATAGAAGGCAGAAGGTAGTAAGCAGTAGGCCGCAGGAACAAACGCTCTACCTTCTGCTTATTGCTTTCTGCGTACTTAGTTCGGGAGCGACTATACTTGCAACCTTCGAAACTTGCCAAGCGCGCCTGGCTTCTCCTGTTTCTCGTTATTGTGGCCTTCTATCTCTGCGGTCTTGGCCACCTTTCCTTCGTGGGACCAGACGAGCCGCGCTACGCGGAAGTCGCGCGCGAGATGTATCTGCGCCATACGCTGGTCACTCCAACGCTGGGCGGACATCCGTGGTTTGAAAAGCCGGCACTGCTTTACTGGATGATGATCGCGAGCTTTGCCGCGTTTGGTGTCTCTGAATGGACGGCACGCCTGGGTCCCGCGATTTCCGGACTACTGACTGTTGCTGCCGTCTACTGGATTGGCCGGCGCGTCGAGCTCAAAAATGTAACGAGTGAAGGCAAGTTGGGAATGTTGAGCGCGTTGGTTGCAGGATCAAGCGGCGGAATGATCGTTTTCTCGCGCGGCGCAAGCTTCGACATCGTAGTAACGATGACGATAACGATCGCTCTCGGATTTGTCCTCGCCGCTGAGATCGATACAGACAGCAAACATTGCCGCTGGTTGCTGAGCGGCTTTTACTTTTTTGTTGGCGTGTCGCTCCTGGCAAAAGGTTTGGTCGGGATCGTGATTCCGTTCGGCGTCGTCTTCGCTTACTACCTGATGCGCCGGAGATGGCCGCGGCGCGAGCTGCGTTTCAGTCTCATCTGGGGATTGCCGCTCGCCTTAGTCGTTGCCGCCGCCTGGTATGCACCCGTGATCGCTCGCCACGGTTGGCCGTTCATCGATCAGTTTTTTATTCAACACCACTTCGCGCGCTTCGTTTCCAACAAGTACCATCATCCCCAGCCCTTCTACTTCTATTTGCCGATCATTCTTGTTCTGTCTTTGCCGTGGACCCCGCATCTGATTGACGCGCTCGCCGGAGCACGCCGTTGGAAATGGCGTTCGGATGATGCGGAAGACAAGTCTCGCGTTTTCGTGCTCGCCTGGTTTCTGTTTCCGATTATCTTTTTCTCTTTTTCCGGATCGAAACTTCCCGCCTACATTCTTCCATCTTTGCCGGCGGCGGCATTGCTGGCAGGCGCGCGGCTGCAAGGATTCATTCGCGGAGAAAAAGTAAGCTGGGCGATGTGGACCGTGATCGCCATGCTCTTGTTGTTTGCAGTTGGCTCGATCGTTTATGCGGAACGTTCAGGAAATATTTCGCTGCGGTGCGCGCTCGTCATTGCTGCGCCACTGACTCTCGCCGGTCTCGTTGCGATTGTCTGGCGGCGCAAGCGAACGTTGGCGACAGTGTCAATCGTTCTCGCAGTTTTGCTTGCGACTCAATTGGCGCTCTTTTGTGCCGCCGATAAACGTGCGCGGCGTGAATCCGTTCGCGATCTGATTCAGCTTGCTGATGCGCGTGGTTACGGGACTGCTCCGATATTCGCGTTGCACCAGATCGAACGAACGGCCGAGTTCTACGCGGCTGGCCGCGTAGCTTACGGTTCGGATGGCGAGCCAGTGAGATTCGAGAGTGCTTACGAAGTTGCCAAACAAGCGCGCCAGACTCGCGGACCGATACTTGTCATCGTGCCGGTCGATTACACCCCGCAGTTGACTAACATCAAAGGAATCCAGGCGGAAATAATTGGGAATAACGGCAGAGCCGCGGTCGTGGTTGTGCGCGCGGATGGTCCTTGAGATCTTTAAGGTGCGCCGCGCAGGTGTTTATCAAAAAAGTCTATTACGCGCCGATCATAGCCCTCACCCTGCTCGCCGGTTGCTGAAGGCTGTCTGAATCCAGTTAAGGCCAGATCGGTCTTCAATTCCACGTTGGCCCGATTCGGGAAGCAACGAGCGACGTCAGCAGTCGAGTCGCGCAGATATCCTGCATCTTCACCCGAGAGCAGAAGTGCTGGCTGGCTCTTCAAGGACGCGGCCATCTCGCACGAGGGAGTATTCTCGTAATTTCCCATGAAGTAGATGCGCGTTGCGCCACGCGCGAAGAATTGCAGCAGCCGGTTGTCCAGTCCCAGATCTCCTTTCACTGCGGCGCGCAACAATTCGTCCGGCGTACGCGGCACTGAGTCGAGCACGAGGACTCGCACTCGCGTATCGTGCAGCGCGGCCTTGATCGCAGCGTAAGCTCCCAATTCCACTCCGTAGAGTCCAACGCGATCTGCGACCAACGGTTGGCCTTTGTCGGTTTTCAAAGTCTTGAGGTAATCAAGCGCGGCGAGGACGTCGTCACTCTCGCGCGCTCCGAACGAGGTCCACTTGACGGGCGGACTCTCGCCATGCCCGCGTAAATCGGGCCAGAGAATTGTGAAGTTCAAAGTCTCGTGGAGCTTGACGCCCAGATTAAAGACCCAGGAGCGGTCGGCGCCGTAGCGATGCAGCAGGACGATTGCCGGCGCGCCTTCGGTCCCGCGCAACAACCAGCCGCGCGCGCGCGTGCCATCGTGGTTAGCCCAGGTTTCGTCGGTCGCTTTCAGCACGGGCCCGCTGATCTGCGTAAACGCCTGCGGCGTGACGAGGTAAGGTTGGCGCGGCGGCCGGGTGACGCCATGGACGATCCATGCGAGAGTGCCAACAACTGCCAATACGAGTATCGATACAATTGGCAGCAGCGATCGTATGAGTTTTCTGCCGAAGCGTCTTCGGGCCATAAGAATAAGGATGAAGGATGAAGGCGGAAGGATGAAGAACAACCCGCAAAGGCCAAGCCGAACACTAATTCATCGCTTCCACTCGATAGTTATTTCCTTTCAGCGCGCGAGCATAATCATCTGGCGTGTTAAGGTTATCGAAAAACAAACGCGAGCCCTCGAGATCCGCCAGTTCCTCGAACGCCACCCAGCGCGTCCGCACCGATTGTAACAGAGAGAGGGGTCGATGTTCGCCTGATTGAATCAATTTTTCGGCAACCGCCAGACAAGCACCAACGCGGTAGAGGGCGCAAAGAGGCTGTGGCCGACCATCACTCTGCACCGGCACGACGGCATCAAAGTTCGCGCGCAGATTTGCGAGACGCATGAGCAGTTCACCAGTGACGAACGGCAGATCGCAGGCAATCACGGCGGCCCAGTCAGCGCGACCGTTCGTTAGCGCGGCGTGAAGGCCCCCGAGCGCTCCCCATTTTTCGTAAACATCGCGAACAGTCGGAAAATCGTAATCAAGATCTGTTTGACCGCCTGTTTGATTGCCGGCTTGACTGACCTGTTGATTATTAGCGACCAGGCTCACCGTGTTCGTGACCGCAAACAACGCCGTCGCGACGCGCTCGACGAAAGTTTGCCCGTCGAGAACGAGCCGCGATTTGTCAGTGCCCATGCGACTGGATGCTCCGCCGGTGAGAATGAAACCTTCAAGCGATTGCATATTGATCTTGATCAGACGTTTGGCAACGATTCTCCCACACCGGCGCGCACGTTACCACGTGACAGAATTCCGAGCAAGGCGAAGCGATTACAAGAGAACGGTAAGCCTGGCGTTACGCCAAGTCTGCGCAAAACGTGCGTTGAATCCGATCGAGGGGCCTGACGCGAGAGTCGGGTTAGTTCTGTCGAAAAGAGTTCTTGACAGGCATTTGTCCCAGGCATAGCATTGCGGCAACTCACGGAAATGTCGGCGAGTTTTGGAATGCTCGTCGATCTCAAGCAGGAACCGCCCAGAACCTGGGCGCGGACTACCTCAGCACCACGCGACGCATCATCGGCTTGCCGGCGGCGAAGTATGTTTGCGATGGTGCCGGCGCTCAGACCGAGGTGCCTTGCAGCAACAGCAGCGGTGCTGCACTCGTCTCG
>JBGPWL010000108.1:0-14073 GCA_041492185.1 Pyrinomonadaceae bacterium
GGCGCTGGCTGCTTTCGGCCGGAACGTCGCAAAATTTCGCACCGAACGCGGCCTTTCTCAGGACAAACTCGCCGAAGTAGCCGCCCTCGACCGAACTTACTTGAGCGGCATCGAGCGCGGCGTTCGCAATCCGGGAATCAACGTTGTCATCCGGCTCGCGCGCGGTTTGATAGTGAGTGTTCGATTGGTGGCAGGGACAGTTATCTGCGTAGAAGAAATCCTCTTCTACATCAACCCGCAAGCTGATAGAGTCTGTGCTGTGAAGCCCGGCGAGATCAATTCAAATAACCAACAACTGCTCCGTGTAACCAACGAACGCGGTACCGACTACAACGCCAAGGTGTGGGTGATGAAATGCCGTAACTGCTCGAACATCTACGGCTGCAACAGCACGGACGCATGGGAACGTAAATGCCCGAGATGTCAGCAGGGGAAGGCTGGCCTTGAAGTGCCAACCGAACGTGACGGTGAGGATTGGACCCGCGAGGAACATATCATTGCATTTCAACTCTACAGCAGAATCCCGTTTGGAACGATTCACATGCGGAACCCTGAAGTAATCGAACTGGCGGCTCTGCTTGGGAGAAAAATTGGTTCTGCCTCACGCAAACTCGCGAACTTTTCACGATTGGACCCTGTTCTTCAGGCACGCGACATTCGAGGCCTAGAACATGGCTCGAAAGGCGAAGCGGAAGTCTGGCGAGAGTTTCAGGAGCATCCCGAGACTCTAGCATTCGATAGCGCCCGACTGCTCGCCGAGAGACTCGGTTACAGCGTCGAGCAAGTTGCTGAGATTGATGAATCAGAATTACCGCCGCCCGGCATTGAACGCGAGGCGTTGGTCAAACTGCGTGTTAACCAAACGTTCTTTCGACAGCGTGTGCTGTCGGCGTACGAGTTTCGATGCTGCGTTACGGGATTAACGGCTCGACCGCTCCTTGTTGCCAGTCACATCATCCCATGGGCCGAAGACGCCACGCATCGGTTAAATCCGCGAAATGGTCTTTGCCTAAATGCGCTGCATGATCGCGCCTTCGATCGAGGCTTGATGTGGATTGAGCCGAATTTCGTCGTGCGGATTTCCGCAGACCGCCTTCAAGTAACCGCGGAATCGAAACAGACTGTGGATTGGCTTACTAGTTTTACCGACAAGCGCCTCCTCCTTCCAGACAACTTCCAGCCAGACCGCGAACTATTAGCAAAACATGCTATGAAAGCAAGAGACAATCGCCCGACGTGAATCTGCTCTGATGCTAAATATTCTCACCAACACCTACTTCTCTGGCGCCGGGCTCATGGACATCGGGCTGCAAGCTGGTGGTCTGACGTTGCAGCAGAGCTTTGAAATCAACGGTGGCTGTTGCGACACCATGCGTCAGAATTTCTCTCACGAAGTCGTCCCGTGCGACATCACAAGAAAGCTCGTTCAGTCTGAAAAGGAATGCCACGTAATGGTGGCGACGTATCCCTGCACAAAGTATTCACCGATCGGTGACATTCACGGCGTGCGCACCGGAGACGATTTGTTCCTGCATTTCTTCCGACATGTTGCGATCCAAAGGCCCGAGCTTTATGTAGTCGAGAATGTCCCGGGCATGAGGAAATTCCCCGTGGTAATGGAGGCAATGACTAAACTTCCGGACTACTACGTTCACGTCGCGTGTCCGGTGAAATCTTCAACGTGGCTGCCGCAAAAGAGAGACAGGCTAATCATAATTGGCAGCCGGCGAAACTTCGCTTGGCGCGAGCCTGCGGCTGAAAAGGCCGTCACACTAGCAGAGATACTTGAGCCCGATCCGGCGCCGCGCATCCCTGACTATGTGGGCAGTCGCCTGGACGGCCGATATAGAGATCGCCCGATTATCAGCGATCCAAAACGCGGAGACATCGCACCCACCTGCGTTGCTCATTACGCCAAGGACTTGAGCACGAGACTGGTTGCGGATTCACGATTTCCGCGCGGCGCGCGGCCTTACACGGTTCGCGAATACGCCCGGCTACAGGGTGTGCCTGATACATTCACGTTCGTGGGAGGCGACAATGATGCCTACCGGATGATCGGGAATGGCGTCTCCGTCCCGGTTGGAAAATGGATCGGCTCCGAGATTACGCGATATTTCCAATAGAGGATTGGGACGCCCGTTCTGGAAAAAAGAGCGACTGGCAATGTCTATCCTACTCTTACGTTCCTTGGCGGAGCCGGTGGTCGTTTTCGCGGAGCCGGTTTCCGGTCTGCATGATAGGGGACGAGCTCGAACTTCTCCCAGCCTCCCACCTTTTTGGCGTCGGTATGCAGGGGCAGTTTGTTGGCCGCTTCTCCCTTACCGCCTCCGCCCACCGCCGTCAGGTAAGTGCCCTTCGCAGTCTTGAAGACGTAAATCCCAGGGCTCAATTCTTCCAACGTAAATTTCTCCCATGGGCCAATCAAGGTCTGATCGGTATGAAGCGGATCGGTGTTGGCCGGGTTTCCTATGCCGCCACCGTTGACTGCGGTCAGGTAATGGCCGGTTTGCGTCTGAATCGTGCAGGAGCCATCGGGGAAAAACTTGATCTTGAATTGTTCCCAGGGGCCGATTTTTACCGCGTCGGTGTGGAGTGGCAGTGCATTCGCTGCCTCGCCCATGCCGCCGCCGTTAACTGCTGTCACATAATTTCCATTGCTGGTGCGAATCGCAACTCTTGCCATGACACGTATCGCTCCTTGGAGGTTGAGTTTAATAATGAGAACTTGTTGTTGAACTCGATCGCCACTGCTTTTTATCACTTTTCGGAAGAAGTCGCTAGCTGTTCTAAACTCGGGTTAAGTATTGAGAGCCCTCCCTTACGGTCGGGCTTCCGCCACGGAGATCGGACTCTGGGGAGACGGGGAATGCGCCTTGACCGGCTAACTGTCATAAGGTTAGCCGGAGGTAATCGAAACGCTTCAACCCCTGACTTGAAGCACGCTCGCCCATCACCTATACTGCAAAAGCCTTAGTTCCAGCTCTCTCTCGTGACGGAGCGATCGAAGAGTCTTGCAACCAACAACACATCAAGGACGCCTGAATGCCGAAGGTTTTCGCTTCGCGCTGATTTCCAGCCGGTGGAATGATTTCATTACTTCGCGGCTGGTCGAAGGCGCGCTCGATGCGCTCGATCGTTTGGGCGCCGCTGAGAAGTCGGTTGAAGTTTACAAAGTTCCCGGCTCGTTTGAGATTCCACTGCTGGCGCTCAAACTCGCCAGTTCGGGAAAGTACGACGCGGTGATTTGTCTCGGCACGATCATTCGCGGACAGACGCCGCACTTCGAATACATCGCCGGCGAAGTTACTAAAGGGATCGCGCAAGCCGGCATGCAAACCGGTGTGCCGGTGGTCTACGGCATTGTGACCGCGGACACGCTCGAGCAGGCGATCGATCGCGCGGGCGCAAAGCAGGGCAACAAGGGGTTCGAGGCCGCGATGTCGGCGGTCGAATTGGTGAATCTTTACAAGGAAGCGTTTGATAAAGGATGAAGGATGAAGGATGAAGGATGAAAAACAGGATGTTTGCATAGCAGCTTCATCCTTCATCCTTCCGCCTTCATCCTTGAAGCATTATGGGCTCTCGGCGTAAGGCGCGTGAGTGCGCCTTGCAAATGCTCTTTGCGGCTGACGTTTCACAGGCTCCGCCAGACGAACTGGTAAAGACGTACTGGGCGGAACTTGGCGAAACGGACATCGAAGATTCGGCGCGCGAGTTTGCTACGCGGCTGGCTACCGGAACGCTGTCGCACACGAGCGATTTGGACGAACGCATTCGTTCGCGCGCGGAACACTGGCGCATTGCGCGCATGGCGATTGTCGATCGTAATATCCTGCGCCTGGCTGTTTACGAATTCCTGCACGAAGCCACACCTCGCACCGTGGCCATCAATGAAGCGCTCGAAATCGCGCGTCGCTTCTCGACTTACGAAGCAACACAATTCATCAACGGCATCCTCGACGCGATTAAGCGCGATCTGGACGAGCAGCAACCTCAGGAACACGTGGATGGGACTCCCGACGCGAGTGAAGCGGAAGATGAAGAGCACCCGGCGTCGGTGTGATAGATCCTGTCCGCAGATTACGCAGATTACACAGACTAACGACAGAAGAGAACTATTGAGTTTGTGAGGGACGACATAACGCGCTAGATCGCGGAGTAAGGGTTTCACCCCGGTTAGGGGTGAGATGTCTATAGAACGCGGCGCAACACCCCTCCGGCTCCGTTCGAAGGAGCGGAGTGATTCTCGAGTGGTAAAAGGTCCAGCTGCCTTCCGCTCCTTCGAACGGAGCCAGTGGCGAGGTAATGCTCGATGCTATAAACATTTCACTCCTAACGGAGTGAAGGTTCCAGCAGACTGAAGGTATGGCCACCAAACGATTTCGTTCGGCAGATTTGATTTTTTATTGTTCGACTCAATATCTCTTTGGTTGCGGCCCTGGGTAATCTGCGTAATCTGTGGATGTCTATTGCTTCCTGCACCTCCGGTCTATTCACTATTAACACCTAACCGTTTAATATTCGGGTGTGGACGATCGAACCCGGCGCGAGTTCCTGGCAGAAATCGAACAGCTCATCGAACAGTTGTTCGCTGAGACGGAAGAACTGCGTCGCCAACAGGATCACGTCCCCCTGCGACGCGAACTACTGGCGCGGATTTTCCGCTGCGTGCATAGCATCAAGGGCGTTGCTGCCTCAGCGGACTTCGTTAGTGTCAGCGAACTGGCGCATCAGGTTGAGACTCTGTTGGATAGCGCTCGCGCCGGGCGCGCCACGGTTGACGATTCTTTTTTGGATACTCTCGAGGATGCCGCCAACGCGATCTCGGAGAGTCTGAGTGCGGCGGCAGCGGGAGTAAATCAAGCGCCGCCAGCCGAGTTGGTAAAACGACTTAAAGATCTAGCCGAGCGCGAGCCGGCGCCAATCATTCCTGCGGAATTGCGCTTGCCCGATCTTCCCGTCGAAATCGCGCCAGCGTTAAATGAACAGGAGCGCCGCCTGATGCTCGAGGCGCTCCGCGAAGATGAAAAGCTCTACGTTGTTGCCGCCAGCTTTGCGGTTGCGACCTTTGATAAGGAGTTTCAGGAATTGAGAGAGGCGCTCACGCACAGCGGCGAAGTCATCGCTACCGTTCCGAGCACAGACAGCTTACGGCCTGACCAGATCAGTTTCCGGATCGTATATGCCGCCGACCTTGAATTGCCCGAGCTGAAGAATTCTCTCGCTAACTTTCCGGACGCCGTGCTCACCGAACTCGCCCCACCTGGCAAGTCAGAGACTGCCGAAACACGTGCGCTTACTACGACCGATAGTCTGCCGCGCGCTCAAGCTTCGTCGGCATCGAGTTTTATTCGCGTCGATCTTGACGAGCTGGATCGATTGATCTCTTCCGCGCACGAAGTTTTTAGAGAGACGGACAAGGCGCTCGATTTCGTGTCGGGCAACGTGGCCACCGACGTCCGTGCAGAGTTACAAAACCTCGACGCCCAGTTGCGGCAGTCGCTGATGGCGCTCGAAGAGCAAATCATCAGCCTGCGAATGATTCCGGTTGGCCGCGTAATTCAGCGGGCCACGCGCGCCGCCCGCGTCGCCGCCCGCGTGGCCGGTAAAGAGATTGAGTTCAGCGCCAGGGGCAGCGACCTGCGCGTAGACAAACTGCTCTGCGACGCGATCGCCGATCCTTTGTTGCACCTCGTCCGTAACGCGGTCGATCATGGAATCGAGACGCCGGCAGATCGTGTCCGCGCCGGCAAGACACCCGCGGGATCGTTGCGCATCGAAGTCGATTCGGAAGGAGGTCGCACGCGCATTCTGGTAGCAGATGATGGTCGCGGAATCGATCCGGAAATGATCTCGCAGGCGGCCGCCAAACAAGGCTTGATCGAAGCGGGCGCCGAATTGAGTATGGACCAGAGCCTGCGCCTGATCTTCCGGCCGGGGTTTTCAACCTCCGCGACGGTCTCGAATGTTTCAGGTCGCGGCATCGGCCTTGACGTCGTCGAAAGCGCAGTCGAGCAGGCCGGCGGCGCCGTGCGCGTGCGATCGAGCCCCGGCAGAGGCGCGGAATTTGAAATTCGTTTGCCGGCCACTTTTGGAATATTGCGATCGCTGGTCGTTGTTGCTGCTGGTCATCGATATTGCGTCGATGTCAGCCAGATAATTGATCGTTACAAGATCGAGGCCGACCGTATGAAACGTTCCGAAAACGGAATATCACTAAACTGGCAAGGCGAAGTGTTACCTGTCGCCAGTTTGGGCAAGTCACTGGCCCAATCGGGCGACGAGCCGCGACGCGGCAAACTCGATGTGCTTATCTGCCGGCTTCCCGGGGAAGAGTCGGATGACCAGTCGCAGCCTCGCAAACGCAAAGCCGTCATGGTTGATGCGGTTGAAGGAACGCAGGAGGTGCTGGTGCGAAGTTTGGGCTGTCACGGAGCTCGTTGGCCAGGCGTTGCGGGCGCCGCCGAGTTGCGTGATGGCAGCGTAGCGTTGGTGCTTGATTTACCGGCGCTGATGAATGCGTAGCGCCGAAGGCGCGGAATATGACAGCCTGGGGGCAACGCCCCAGGTTGGGGGGTTGAAAAAAGATACGCAGCTCTGAAAGAGCGAAATATTTCTCGTGAACCCAAATCTTATCGGCCAATCTATTGCGTCGCGTTGCGGCTCAACGTCTATTCTTGAATCGCACCCTGGGGCGCTGCCCCAGGCTAATACATCTCGCGCCTTTGGCGCTTTCGGACTTCGGCATTCACCCATGCTGTCTTGTTCTAAGCTACACCGGCCGCTCGCTCTTATGGTTCTGGTCGTTGCCTGTGCTATCACTTGCTTCGCGCAGACCCGGAATGGAACAGCCACGCAGCGTGAGTATCCAAAAGAAATTCGCGGCTACAAACTTGAACGTGTCAACATCGAGCTGAAAAAGCAGGACAAGAAAAGCGGCAGCAGCGCGGCTTCGCCTAATGGGATCATAACCTTTGGCCAGGCGAAAGTAGTCAGCATCACGCCCTTCGGCGTGACGCTTGAAATTCCGATCGTCGTAGCGGCGGTGAAACAAAAAGGCAAAGTAGATTTTCTTTCTTTCTACGACATGACCATCAACGGCACGCACGTCGACGTCGACGACTACAACGGATCGTTCGATCTGCCAACCGAGCACTCGCTTATTCTCGGCACGCCCATCACGGTTTTTATCGCAATGCCCAATGCGTTATTGGGAGCAATGCGGGATCGGGCTGCGCCAAAAGAAACCTGGCCCGTGACCGGAGTGGCCTATGTGTTCGGACAGTTCAAGAAATGGATCTTCAAAGGCAAGCGCGTCGTGCCCGTCGAACTCGATCTGCAGATGCGCAACCCACTGCGCAAAGATTGATGAACTTGATGCGGTCACTTCTGGAGGCCGAGAAGTATGCGGGCTAAAGCGAAAAGAAGACCGACACATCCCGGAGAGTTGCTGCGTGAGGAAACCCTCCCCTACGCGGGATTAAAGCCGTCTGAGTTAGCGACTCTGCTCGGCGTGTCTCAGCGCGGAATTAATGCGCTTCTTAACGAGCGTCGCTCGGTTAATCCGGACCTGGCGCATCGGCTCGCCCGCGTCTTCAAGACAACCCCTGAGTTCTGGCTGCGGCTGCAAGAAGCCGTGGACATCTGGGACGCCTGGCAAGCTAATCGTCAGGAATATGATCGGCTGAAACCGCTTCGTGAGAGGGCAGCGTAAATGCCAATCCGTTACGCCCAATCAACCTTCGGATGCATCGTGTGCCACTTCGTTGCTTGCTCGAATGCCAGTGCGACGCGCAGCGGTGCGGCTTCGTCGTAGACTCCGCCGGTGAACATGATTGCCTGCGGCAGATGCTGCGGCTGATTCTTCGCGTCAGGTACGTCAATGAAGCCGCAGGGCATGCAAACTGCCGGATGGCCCGTTAGGTTTGTGATCAAAAGACTCGCGCTGCCCGGCGCCGGCGAGACAAAGACGTCCCACTGCGACATCAACTTTTCCATTTCATGCTGGAGCAAAGTGCGCGCGCGCTGCGCTCGCAGGTATTCAACCGCGGGAACGAAGCGTGAAGTGCGGAACGAGTTCGGCCAGTCGCCCGGATCCTGACCGGAAAGTTGATTGACACGTCCGTCGCGAGTGATGTCGTCAAACGCGCAGGCTGCTTCGGCAGTCAAAACAAATCGCAGCGCCGCCGTTGAAAACTTTGGCAGCTCGATTGCAGTCATCTTCACGCCTGCTTTTTCCAGCGCGTCCAATGCTTCTTTGTACATCGTCTTGCGCGTTTCCATCAGCTTTCGCTGCTGGTCGTTCGTCGGTTGCGCTCCGGCGCCTTCGAATTCCGCTTTCAAATAACCGACGCGCATGTCGGCGAGTTTTCTTTCCGGATTCCAATTGAAAGGCGCATCGCCGACAGTGATGTCGCGGCCGTCGGGGCCGTAGATCGCGCTGAGCGCCGCCGCGCAGTCTTCGACGCCGCGGCAGATGGGACCAATCTTGTCCATCGTCCAACTCAAGCCCATCGCGCCGTAGCGACTGACGCGTCCGTAGGTCGGGCGCAGACCGGTCACGCCACAGCGCGATGATGGCGAAACGATCGAGCCGAGCGTCTCAGTGCCGATCGAAAAACCGACGAGGCCGGCTGAAGTTGCCGCTGCCGGGCCGGCGGACGAACCGCTGGATCCCTGCCGGTCCTCGTCCGGCACCCACGGATTGCGCGTCACGCCGCCGAACCACTTGGGTCCTTGCGCCAGCGCGCCCATTGAAAGCTTTGCCACCAACACCGCGCCCGCCTCGCGCAACCGCTCGACCACGGTTGAATCGTAGTCGATCACCTGATCGCGATATGGCTCGGCGCCCCAGGTGGTCTTTATTCCTTTCGTTGCGAAAAGATCTTTCGCGCCCCAGGGGATTCCATGCAGCGGTCCGCGATACTTCCCGCGCTTGATTTCCGCATCAGCATCGGCGGCTTGTTTCAACGCCAGCTCTTCAGTGAGCGTCACAATGCAAAGCAGCTTTGGGCCGTATTTTTTCAAGCGCGCGAGATACATCCTTGTCAATTCAGTCGAGGTAATCTTTTTCGTGCGAATCAATTCGGCAAGCTGCGGCACGGTGGCGAAGGCGAGATCGTCGACTGATTTGTATTGTGGCAACTCGACCTTGCCAAAACGAAACTTCGTTTTCGGAGCGTACAGCTCCTTTCTCGCGCGCGCGGGATGAAAAGCAATCGCGGGTTCGGTGTCGAGCGGCACATCGATCTTGCGCACCGTTTCGTAACTGTCGAGATTGCGATTGACGCCTGCGAGCGCCATCGCTTCCTGCGCGTCCGTGAACTCGAGGCCCATCAACTTCTCCGCCTGACGCATCATCTCTTTCGTGATGCGCAGTGGGGTCGCCGCTTGTGGTGAAGGCGAAGGCGTGGGCGTCGGAGTTGGCGTTGGGATTTGCGCCAGCGCGCTGCTAGGAAGATTAGACGCGGCCAATCCCACCGCGCCAACTGCCGGCAACAACTTTACGAAGGTGCGGCGATCGAGGCCCTTTTCTTTGTTGGCTTGTTTAGTCTTATTCATTTTCGATCCCTGTTGCTTCATCTTCAGTCTCCTTACCAGCAAATGAAAAATGCAAAATGAAATCACAAATGGAAATCGTTTAGGGGACCATCATCCCGCTGCCGCCGCCTGTCGGACTCGCATTACCATATTTCAGTTTCACGACCTTGGCGCGGCCAAATCTGTAGACCGTCACGATAAACATATTGTCGAATTCGTTTTCCGGAATGACCGGGAAATTACCGCCGCCTAATGCGTTTACGATCTCCGGCGTGGTGTTGTTGTGGCCCGCTACGAAAATAGTTTGGCCGCGATGATTGGTGAGAATTTGCCTGACCAATTCCTTCGTTTGTTTCGAATCAACCACATTCACGGACAAACCGAGACGATCGGCTAACGGCTTCACAGTTTCCTGAGTGCGTTTATATTGCGTCGCATAGATCGCGTTGACGCCCGCGTTGCCGAACATGCGTGCCAATTCCTGCGCGCGCGCCTGACCCGCCGTGCTGAGATCCGGATCCTGATTGGTTGGCTCGATGTTTTTCTCAGCGTGACGCACTACGATGATCGTGGTGATCGGGCGAGAGAAAGTTGCGAAGTAAGCAAAGACCAGGACCGCGCCAAGCACCGCAAACAGCAGGGAAAAGACCACGATGGTCCTGGTTCTGGTCCGCGGCTCGGGAGTTTCGTCCATATGCTCGTTTCGGATCTCCACGCCTGAAAGGAATCTGATTGGCCGGTTACGATATCATTGGTGCAGAAATATTTCGAGGGTTTTTGGCCCACCGAATCAGCCGAGTGCAAACGAATTCCGAAGATGATAGTCTATTATTTGAAAACACCAGGCGGGAAATTCTCAGCAAACATCCTGAAGCGCTGCTTTTTGCTTCGGCGCGAGGTAAGCAGGTGAGCCAGCAGAAAACAAACGGAGCCGATCTCTCTGAAGTGATCGCCGAAAACTTCGGAGCGAACGCGACGTACGTCGAAACACTGCTCGCGCGCTTTCGTTCGAGTCCGGCGTCGGTTGACGAATCGTGGCGGACTTACTTTGAAGAGCTGCTGGGCGAGGCGGCGCCTGTTTCAACGCCGCCTCGCTCAGATCAGGGAAACATAAGCCCATCGCCAAACGATGGCGACGGTCGGGTCGCACCAGGCGCCGGCGGAAAAGTCGCAGCACCGGTTCGCGCGCCTGAGCCAACTCCCGCACCCGAACAAAAGTATGAAGCGATTCCGATTCGCGGCGGCGCGCGCAAGATCGTCGAGAACATGGAGGCGAGCCTCTCCGTTCCGACCGCGACTTCGCAGCGACGCATTCCCGTCAAACTCCTCGACGAGAATCGCCGGATCATCAACAAGCATCTGGAAGACGACGGCGGCAAGGCTTCATACACCCACCTGATTGCGTGGGCCATACTGCGCGCGTTGGAAAAGTTTCCGCAGCTCAACGATGGTTTTGATCTAATCAATTACGAGCCCGCGCGCCTGCGTCGCGCAGATATGAATCTCGGTGTCGCGATTGATCTGGCAAAGAAAGATGGCACGCGCACGCTGCTGGTTCCCAATATCAAGAATGCGAGCAAGCTGCGTTTCGCAGAATTCCTCGCTGCTTACGACGATGTCGTGAGGCGAGCGCGTGAAGGGAAACTGCAAATTGCGGATTTTCAGAACACCACGATCTCGCTGACTAATCCCGGCACGATCGGCACAGTCGCCTCGACGCCGCGTTTGATGGCCGGCCAGTCGGTGATCATCGCGACCGGCGCGATCGAGTATCCGGCCGAGTATCAGGCAATGTCGCCCGTCGCGCTATCGCAGCTCGGCATCAGTAAAGCGATAACGATCAGCAGCACCTACGATCATCGGATCATTCAGGGCGCGGAATCGGGCGCGTTCCTCGCGCGCGTGCACGAGTTGCTCGTGGGTCAGCATAAGTTTTACGACGAGATTTTCGCGGACCTCGGTATTCCTTATCCACCGTTGCGCTGGAACGTCGATCGTAATCCTTTCTTCCTCGGCGAGGACCGCACACACGAACAGACTGTAAGACAAGCGCGCGTGATGGAATTGATCAATGCCTACCGCGTGCGCGGCCACTTGATCGCCGACATCGATCCGCTGCATGCGATGCCCTTGCTCTATCACCCGGAGCTGGATATCGAAACCTACAACCTGACCATCTGGGATCTGGATCGATTGTTCATCACCGGTGGCCTTGGCGGCACTGAAAGCGCGACGCTGCGCGAGATACTCGATATCCTGCACCGCGCGTATTGCGGCAAGGTGGGCATCGAGTATCGCCACATTCAGAGCAAAGAAGAAAAGCTCTGGATCCGCGAGTTGATCCGCAGGCACTTCGTCCAACCCGAGCCGATTCCAACGGAGGTCAAGAAGCAACTGCTGTGGAAACTGATCTCCGCCGAACAGTTCGAGCGTTTTCTGCACACGAAATATCTGGGTCAGAAGCGTTTTTCGCTCGAAGGCTGCGAGACGATCATTCCGCTGCTGGATCAATTAATCGAAGGAGGCGCGGCGCGCGGCGTTGAGGAAATCATTTTTGGTATGGCCCATCGCGGGCGCTTGAACGTGCTCGCGAACGTCATCGGAAAATTCTGCGAGCGCATCTTCGCCGCTTTTGAAGGCTCGGTCCATCCGGAATTTCCGGCTGACGAAGGCGATGTGAAATACCACCAGGGCGCCGTGGGCGAACGCGAGACAGCGGATGGGAAAAAAGTGAGACTGACGCTCTCGCCTAATCCCAGTCACCTCGAAGCAGTCGACGCAGTCGTCGAAGGCATGGCGCGCGGGCGACAGGATCGCGCGCGCGACGAGCTGGCCGTCTCTCGCGAGGAAGTGATCGATCGTGTCCTGCCGGTGCTGTTACATGGCGATGCGGCGTTCGCGGGCCAGGGCGTCGTGATGGAGACGCTCAACCTCGCCGGACTGCACGGCTATCGCACCGGCGGCACGATTCATATCATCATCAACAATCAAATAGGTTTTACTACTTCACCCGAAGCCGGGCGCTCGACGATTTATTCAACCGACGTCGCGCGCATGACGCAGCTTCCCATCTTTCACATCAATGGCGACGATCCGGAAGCAGCTTATCGCGCGCTGCAAATCGCATTGGACTATCGTCAGGAGTTCAACAAAGACGTCGTGCTCGATGTGGTTGGATTTCGTAAATTGGGCCACAACGAAACTGACGAGCCGAGTTATACGCAGCCGTTGATGTACGCGCGCGTGAAGGCCCATCCGGGTGTGCGCTCGATCTATGCGAAGCGACTAATGAAGGAGGGCGTGCTCGACGAAGCCGGCCAGAAGGAGATGCTCGCCGAGCGAGGGCGGCGTCTGGAAGCTTCGCTCGCGAACGCGAAAGAACTGGTCGCGCAAAAGGAACCAATGACCGACGTGCCAACGCCAGTTGAAGAACTCGACGGCTCGATCATCGTCGAGACAGGCGTCGAAGAAGAAGTGATCCGTAAGATTGCGCACAAGATCGCCGTCGTGCCCGAAGGCTTTAATATCAATCCGAAGATGGTGAACCAGCTCGCGCGGCGCGCGAAGATGGGTGAAGGCGCGCTGCCAATCGATTGGGCGTTTGCTGAAGGTGTCGCGTTTGGATCGCTGGTGCTCGACGGCACGCGCGTGCGTTTGAGTGGACAGGATTCCGGTCGCGGCACGTTCAGTCAACGTCACGCGGTTTTGTATGACACGCAAACCGGCAAACCCTGGGCGCCGCTTGCAGAGTTGCGTTCCGAAAACGTTCCCGCGGCGCGTTTCGACGTGTTCGACAGTTCGCTGTCGGAAGAAGGTGTGCTCGGTTTCGAGTATGGCTACACGGTCGTCGCGCCAGACGCGCTCGTCTTATGGGAAGCGCAGTTTGGCGATTTCAGTAACGGCGCGCAGACGATCATCGATCAATACATCGCCGCGTCCGAAGATAAATGGAAGCAGACTTCGCGCTTGACGCTGCTGCTGCCACATGGTTACGAAGGCCAGGGACCGGAACACTCGAGCGCGCGACTCGAACGCTTCTTGCAACTCTGCGCCGAGAACAATCTGCAGGTTTGCAACCCATCAACTCCAGCACAGTACTTTCATCTGTTGCGTCGGCAGATTAGACCCGGAATGGAACGTCCGCTCGTCGTGATGACGCCGAAGAGTCTGCTTCGCTTGCCGGCTGCCGCATCGACTCTGGATCAGTTTACCAGCGGTGGCTTCCAACCTGTGATCGATGATGCCGAGATTTCCGATCGCGATCGCGTGCAGCGCATCGTCCTGTGCAGTGGCAAGGTCTTCTACGATCTGATACAAGCCCGGGGCAGTAGCCCGACCGTGAGGGAGGGCTCGACCAACTTAAGAGAAAACGCCGTCGCCATCATCCGTCTCGAACAGTTCTATCCGTTCCCGCTAACATCACTCAAAGAAATCATCGCCGGCTATCCAAACGCGAGTGAATTAGTCTGGGCCCAGGAAGAACCAAAGAATATGGGCGGCTGGACCTTCATGGAGCCGCGGCTAGAAAAC
>JBGPWL010000096.1:0-17132 GCA_041492185.1 Pyrinomonadaceae bacterium
ATCTCTGCTTTGTTCGATTCCACTCTGTAATTCATGACCGCGCCCACAGCCAGCACCAGCAGGGGGGAAAGAAGATATTGCACAAAGAACCTTGAAGCACTTTGCTTCTCAAGCTTAGCTACCCGGACTTCCAATTCTGCATTTTCCATCGTTGTCTCCTTTGCATTGGAACTGTAGATTTCTCTTTAGCAGTGACGGCGGTTGCGACCGAGATAAGGACACGTTTCGTGCGACACGGCACTGGCGATGCTGGACCTCCAAATTGAGAGCAATGCGAAAAGGGCTTCAGTTTGGCGGCTGCGTTGCGGCCGCTGGATTGGTTCCCGGCCGCGTTCGCGGCGCCGGTCGCGGATAGCTCGCCGGACTGCGATTCCCATCCTTATCCACGGCGCGCACGCCGAAGAAGTAATTGTCTTTCGACATGCCCTTCATCGTGTAGATGATCACGTTTCCGATCGATCGCGAGTTTGTCCACGTCGGCGCAGTGGTATCGCGCCAGACGATCTCGTAGCCGGCCAGATCAGGTTCTTTGTTCGCATCCCATTTCAGTTCCGTATCGTTTGATAGTCCGGTCGCGACGGTCACATTTTTTGGACGCGCGGGCGCGAGGGCAAGAGTGGCGAGCGCCGCTGCGTTTACGCGAGCGACGTTGGCGATGTAGTTGAAGTCGTCGAACTCCGGCAGGTCGCCGTATTTAATTCCGTTCTCGACGTGCACGTTCTGATGCTGGTGATGATAGTCTTCGTTTGGTTCGGTAAAGCGCACGGCCGCATAGCCGCGTTCGAGAAACGGCTGGTGATCGCCACCGCGTCCATAACGGTCGCGCCGATAGATCATCATCACCTTCATCTGCGGCACATAAATCCGGGCCGTCTCTTTGATAAACCGCGCGAGCTGACGCGAAGACGAATCGTTCTCGCCGCCGACACTGCGTCGCGACGTCGCTTCCTGAGTAGTTTCATTCGACGGCACGCCTTCGGAAAACACGCGCACCGTATGCGCGTCGCGCACGCCATTGCCGCCGAGCGAGCTGCCGATGATGTCGTTGGTGAACATCGCTTCGATGTCGAGGCTGGCTTTCTTCGCTTCCTCGGCAAAGTGCGTCGCGCCCAGCAAACCCTGCTCTTCACCAGGCACGGTCATGAAAACAATCGTCGCGTCGAATTTGTACTTCGCCATCACGCGCGCCATTTCCAAGACCGCCGCCGTGCCCGAGGCGTCATCGTTGGCGCCGGGTGCGTCACACTTCGCGTCGGTCGGACTCATGCACATCGAATCGTAGTGGCCACTGACGACGTACATTCGCCTTTCTGATTCGGGCTGCGTTCCCTTCAGCGTCGCGACGATGTTCGTCAGCATTGTGGGCTGCGGCACGCGCGCGGCTTTCGGTTGCTCGAAGGTCTCCTTTTCAACGGCCATTCGTCCGCCGGATGCTTCGGCTGCTTTTTGAAATTCAGCGTAGAGCCAATCGCGCGCGGCGCCGATGCCGCGATTCGGATCGTTCTGCTCTGACAGAGTGTTGCGCGTGCCAAACGAGACGAGCTTGCGAATCGTACGTTCGATGTTGCGCGCGTCGATTTCGCGAACTAAACGAGCAATCTCGCGATTCGATCGCGGTGCTGCCCCGCTCGAAGAATGTTTGCGCTGCGACTTCGCCGTCGTTTGCGCGCGGGAAACAAAAGGAAGAACCACGAGAAGCGAAATTGAAGCAAAGAGTGCGAGCACTGAAACTATGATTCGAAGACTTCGGTTCGACGTCATCATCGCATGAAGTTCCTTAACGAGTTGGTAGTCGAGCTATTCTCTCCGATCGGATGGTTCTCTGAACGCGGGAGTAAACGTGCGCGTTGTATGTTCGGTGACGCTCGGCACGGGCTCAAGCCGCGGGCCCAGTTGTCGCGGGACTTCTCTGACTTGAGGTTTCGGTAACTGAACGTTTGGTTTTGTCTCCAGCGAGGCCTTGATGATTCGCGACAGCAACCGAATCAACATGATATCGCTTACCATGATCGTCGCCATGCCAAACATAACCAGCGGGATAATCGTGTCCGGGTCTTTGAGGATTTGCGCCAGCCTGATCGCGCCTCCGATCAGGAAAGCGAAACCCCCAAGCGTGAGCAGCGTCATAGTCAACCCAATCGCTATCGCCGGCTTTGTTAGGCTTACTGGAACGATCTCTCGCGCCGGAGCGATTGCCAACGCCATGTTCGCGCCGCATCGGTTGCAGTAGTTCAACTCCAGTGCCGCTTCAGCACCACAGGAAGGACAGTACATAGCGCCTCCGCATCAGAGAACTTTCTAAGGTTCCCTACTTTATCACTGGATCGTTTGGATCGGAATGCGAAAGGCCTCTTATTCCGCGGGATCAGCGCGTGAAGTTTTGGAATGATGAATGAGGCCTGAATTCAGCGAATGCGATACGCGCGGCCCTTCCAAACGACAGTCACCTGGCCGCTCAATTGCTCGGCTATCGTCCGGATCGCGGGTTCGTCAGCGATCAGCGCGCGATACTGCTCCGAGCCGCGCGCGACATCGGTCGTCGTCGATTGTGAAGAATCGTATGCGGTATCAACCCACGCGCCGCTCTGCCGGCGAAATCGTCGTCCCGCAACCACGCGTGTCTCAGCTTCCTTGTCGGCTCGACCACCGGCAGTTCCTGCTGTCGAGGTCGTCGCGCCGGATGATTCTGCCTTCGCCTTTCTTGCCGCAGCCTGCGTGGCGATGTTGCCAGCGACTCCGGGAGCATTTCTCTTGTCGGCTTCTTTGGCGCGCGCATTTGCGTCACGCGATTCCTGATCCTCTGCTGCAACTTTTGCAGGCTGATCGGCCCTGGCTTTTTCGTCGCTGGGCTTAGGCGATGGAGGCGGCTCCTGCGCATAGGATGGCTGAGCCGCGGCGGCGGTTTCATTTCTCGAAGCGTCCTTGTCTTTGGCTTGCGCAGCGGTTGGAGACGCCGTGGCTTCTGTTGCAGCTCCAGTCTTCGCATCCTTGCCAGAACTTGCCGCTGCTGACTTCGATTGCGTTTGATTCGCCCGTGATTCTTCATTCCCGGCGGTCTTTGTTTCGCGTTGCGATGATGCAGCCGCAGACTCTTTCGCGTCATTCTGCGTTCCAGCGATGCGAGAGGTTTCGCCAGGCTGGTTCTGTGCAACGAATGATGCTTCTCTGCTCGGGCGCAAGGCAACGAAGGTAGCGACAACCGCCACAAGAACGAGCGCAGGCAGCAGGTAGCGCAACACAGGTGGCGAGAATAAGGCCGTAAGTTTTTCCTTCCAGGTTGACGCCTCGGTTGCGCCCGAGACGGCACGTTCCGATACCGGCAGACCCGTGGCGATTGTCAATTGCGCCACAACCTTTCGACAGTCGTCGCAGTCGGCAAGATGCGTTGTGTAACGAGCACGCGTCGCAACAGGCAAAGCGTTCTCCGCGTACGCACTCAGCTCGTCGGCGTCCAGATGCATAGACGACTCAGCACTGGATTTTCGGCTCAGTGTAGCCGAACTCTCCGCGTTCGCACCTGCCCCCCCGCGACGTGCTAAACCGCGCAGCAAACTGTCGATTTCATTGTTCTCTGCTTGCTTCATTTCGCTGATCTTATTCCGTGCCCACTAAAGAACGCCGTCCGACGGCCTCACTTGCGGCCAAATCTTTATCGTTTACTCAGCCGTGCTCGGCCGCTTGTCGCGAAAGGATCCTTCCACGACCAACATCGGTTCGATATCCGCTTCGAGATGCAAACCGATCTCTGCAAACGAACTTTCGGTTTCCGCCTTCGACCAGCCGCGCTCTTTGATCAATATGTTCTCCACACGCTGTCGCAGCTCGCCATGAATGCGCGTCAGACGACGGCTCGCGGTCGCTTCATGCACGCCAAGCACCGCTCCCGCTTCGCGCAGGCGAAGATTGTCGAAGTAATAAAGCTTAACGAGGAGACGATCCTCGTCAGGCAACTCGCTGAGAGAGAGCGCCAGCGCGCTCTCCACCTCTGCGCGCTCGCGCTTATCAGAGAGCGCATTTTCCGGATTCAAAGATAAGCTTGTCGCAGCGCGCGCTTCGTTACCGTCAACCTCATCGCGAGCCAGTCGATCAAAATCGCCATCCTCCTCGGTCTGGACCAGACGAGACTGCTTACGATACTGATCGACGGCCAACTGCCCAACTACGGCCCGCAGCCACCCCGCCAACGAGCCACGGCCTGAGTAGTAGGCGAGTTTGCCGGCCGGCCGCCCATCGTCGCGGACGCGCAAACCGTGAAGCTCAGCCCAGATCGATTGGGCTAGATCCTCAGCCGCGTCTTCGTTGCCGGCAACAGAACGAGCGGCGGAACGAACTGTCGGTGAATAACCCTCAACCAAATCATTCCAGGCGGCCGCGTCACCGAGCTCGCACGCGATCGCCAGACACAGATCGTCCGCGTGAAGCTGATCAATGAAATCCGTAATTGTCTTGGTGGTCGCTTCCGGAGTGTCTCTTAGTAAATACTTTTCAAGCGAAGCTTTCACGCGCGGAGTTAGTGCCTCTACGTCGAGCGAATAGCGATCACGAGCGCGAGCCAGCAAACGTCTCGCGCCGTCGGCAATCAAACTTTCGATCTGTGCGCTATTCTGGTTCACTCTTTGCACGCTCTTGCGACTTCCTTATGCTATCACGCTCACGGACGCATTTGGTTCGCCGGCGCTTGCTGCTTTGATGTTTCCGCCGCCCGACCGTTGCCGCAGCGCCTTCACCAACTGACTTTGATAAGCGAAATGCGTAAGATAGATCTCAATTCTACAACCCTGAGCAGCCGATGTGCCCGGGTAATAGGCAGCGATCTCGCGAAGAACAATTGTTGATTGTTGGGCTGAGAATTCTTCATGCTTCGAGTTACTGAAATCTTTCGTTCAATTCAGGGTGAATCCACTCACGCGGGGCGTCCCTGTACCTTCGTGCGCCTAACGGGCTGCCCGATGAGATGTGTTTGGTGCGACAGCGAATACACTTTTAGCGGCGGCGAGCACATTTCCATCGGTGATGTGCTGCGCCAGGTGCGCACCTTCGGCTGCCGGCTGGTTGAAGTGACCGGCGGCGAGCCGCTCGGGCAAAAAGAGGTCCTCACTTTGATTGAACGTTTGTGTGATGAAGATTTCGAAGTGTTGATTGAAACGGGTGGCTACTTTCCCACCGAAGGCGTCGACGCGCGCGCTCGAATTATTCTGGATGTTAAGTGTCCCGCGTCCGGTGAAGCAGATCGCAATCACTGGCCAAATCTGGATCGTCTCAGAGCCGATCGAGACGAGGTCAAATTCGTAATTGCGAACCGAGCCGATTGGGATTACGCGAACGACGTGATTAGACGTTATGAGTTAGAGCAGCGCGCCGGGGCCGTGCTTATCTCACCCGCGTGGGATGAAATAGATCTCAAGGATCTTGCCGAATGGGTGGCAAGCAGCGGACTCAACGTGCGAATGCAGCTTCAAATTCACAAGTACGTTTGGGGACCGGAAGCGCGTGGCGTCTGAAGAGCAAAGGATGAAGGCGGAAGGATGAAGGATGAAATCGCGATGAACTGGAGGATACATGGGGGGCAGTAACGAAATAGTGAGCGATGCCGGAGCCGAGCTTTCATCCTTCATCCTTCATCCTTCATCCTTAGGCGTCTGCCTCGTCTCCGGCGGAATGGATTCTTGCGTAACCGCGGCGATCGCCCGCGAAGAAAACGACGAACTGGCTTTCTTACACGTGTCGTATGGGCAGCGAACGGAACAACGCGAGCGAAGAGCTTTCGAGGATCTCGCGGATCATTACAAAGTGGCGCGGCGCCTGGCGGTTTCTATCGAGCATCTCGCGAGCATCGGCGGTTCTTCGTTGACCGATCAAAGTATTCCAATCAGTGCCGCGAATCTGTCCGCGCCGGGAATACCCACGAGCTACGTACCGTTTCGGAATGCGCATTTGCTGGCAATTGCCACGAGCTGGGCCGAAGTGATCGGCGCGCGCTACATCTATGTCGGCGCGGTCGCGGAAGACTCGTCAGGCTATCCGGATTGCCGCCTGGAGTTTTATGACGCTTTCCAGCGAGCAATCGAGATCGGCACCAAACCCGAAACGAGGATTGAGATTAAGACGCCGGTGATTGCCATGAGGAAATCAGAGATAGTCTTGCGTGGCAGGCAACTTGGCGCACCTTTTGAATTGACCTGGTCATGCTATCAGGAATTGGACCGCGCGTGCGGCAACTGCGATTCATGTGCGCTGCGCTTGCGCGCATTTCGTGAGGCATCCGTTGCGGATCCCATCCCGTACGTGCTTGACAGCAGTCGGTTTGCTTATTAACTTTAGGTCACTCTAAAGGACCGTTGCAGCTACAACTGATAGCCGCCCGGGGGCATCTTATGAGTGACTCTCCTGTTATTATAAGCGCCTAACATTTTCGTTGGAGGAAGACAATGATTCGCAAACACTTTTTCGCCGCTGTAGTCGCGATTGCTCTTTTCATGTTGTCAACGATCGTGGCATCTGCACAATATGGTCCGCTCCGTGGCCATGTGAAATTCAAACAGGCAGACAGCACAGTCGTTCCCGCTGTAAACGCGGTGATCGATGTCTTTCGCACGGATATTTCCGGCAACTGGAATACTAAAACCGATAAGAAAGGCGAGTTTCGTTTTGCCGGCCTCCCCTACATCGGAACGTATACCATCGCCGCCAGTCTTCCGAACGCGCAGCCCACCTACATCCAGGGAATCAATGTCAAACAAGATAACGATTATGAATTGGTGCTGACACCGGGCGATGGCCACCGGCTCACCATCGATGAAATAAAGAAGGGCACAGCCGGAGCATCGGGATCCTCAGCCGGCGGTCGACCCGAAAGCGCCGAAGACAAAGCGAAGCTCGAAGAGTACAACAAAAAGAAAGCCGAGAACGAACGCAATTCTAACATCAACGAAATAGTAGGGCGCACCTTTAAGGCAGCTAACGCAGCCCTAGTGGCCAGGAATTACGACGAAGCTATCAAGCAAAGTCAGGAGGGACTCGCTGCCGATCCGGAACAGGCTGCACTCTACACGATGATTGCCGAGGCTTTTCGCGCACGAGGAGTCGATCGCTATAACGCCGCCCTTAAGTCACCAGGTGACGATAGTGCAAAGAACGCCGCATTTGATCTCGCGCGGCAGGATTTTCGTGCCGCCGCCGAAAGCGCCACGAAGGCCGTCGACATACTCAAGAAAGAGACACCAGCCAGTGACGCTGCAGGTCAAGCTGCGCAGACCGGCCGGAAGCTGGCCGCGCTGAGCACCCGCGCGGAATCCATGCGGCTTTTCGTTATGAAGGTGGACCAGTCCAAAACGGACGATGGTCTGGCAGCTTTTGAAGAGTACATTGCCGCCCAACCCGATCCGGTGAAGAAGGCTAAGTCTCGAATGGACGCTGCTCAAATGCTCCTTGACGCAGGCGCTGGCGACAAGGCATTTGCAGAGTTCAAAAAGATACTGGCAGAGACACCTGATAACCCTGACGCTAACCTTGGAGCAGGGCTTGCGCTTTACAGCACTGGAGACAAGACGAAGTATCAGGAAGCCGCTAATTACCTGGCGCATTTTGTGGAAATCGCACCAGACACAAACAAGCTCAAGTCGGAGGCCAAGGACATCTTAGCTAACCTGAAGAACACGGAGAACGTCGTCCCCGAGAAGATCACACCCGGTCGGCGGCGGCCAGCTTCACGACCGCCCCAGTAGCGGCTAAGTTCCAATCGCCCAGACTGCACTCTATCTCCAGAGCCTAAGGCCGCACCACAACGTTGGTGCGGCCTTACGGTCTCCTGGAGCGACCAATTCTCAGTTTTCCGGCGAAAATGAAGTCTTGACAGTAAGTCAGTTTAATCGGTATTATGCCTGTGCAACGGTGTTTACCACCGGATGAGCTGTCCCGGCTCCATCCTGCGATGCTGTTGCGACAGGATCTTGAACCCGCCTCTCATAACCATCTGAACCCAGCGAAAAATGTCCGCTAAATTAGGCGAAATCCTCGTCCGCGAAAACTTAATCAGCCCGCAGCACCTGCGCGAAGCGCTCGACTATCAGCGCGAACACGGAGGCCGGCTTGGGTACAATCTCGTCAAGCTCGGTCTGGTGTCTGACGATATGATTACCGCGGTCCTCTCCCGCCAATATGGGATACCTTCCGTCAACCTCGACCTCTTTCAGATCGATGAATCGGTGCTGCGCCTGATTCCACAGGAAGTTGCGCAAAAGTATTCTGTGCTGCCGCTCTCAAGAGTCGGCGCAACATTGACCCTCGCAATGGTTGACCCGACCAATGTCTTCGCCATGGACGACATAAAGTTCATGACGGGGCTGAATGTTGAGCCAGTCGTAGTTGCTGAGGCCAGCGTTCAGCAAGCTATCTCGAAGTACTACGGCACGACTCGAGAGATCGAGCTAGCCTCAGTATCTATTGAGGAAGGTTTACTCGAAACCGTTGCAACCAGGGGCTCGAATGGCGGCGGCATCACCAGTGCGGATCTGGTTTCTCTTGACAGCATCGACTTTGACCACGGCCCCGCTGCGGACGATGTCGAGGTCCTCGATGACAACGAGGAGATTGACCTCACAACGCTTTCCCGGATGAGCCAGGACGCTCCCGTGGTCCGGCTCGTCAACGTGCTGCTTGTAGACGCGCTGCGACGCGGTGCTTCCGACATTCACGTCGAGCCGTACGAAAAGGAATTGCGAATCAGGTTTCGCATTGACGGCGTGCTGTATGACGTCATGCATCCTCCCTTGAAACTCCGCGACGCCTTGATCTCGCGTGTGAAGATCATGGCCAAGCTGGATATCTCCGAAAAGAGATTGCCTCAGGACGGCCGCATCAAGATCAAGGTCAAGATCGACTCTCGCTCTCGCGAACTTGACTTCCGCGTCTCGACTCTTCCGACTCTGTTCGGCGAAAAGGTAGTGCTGCGACTTTTGGACAAAGAGAACCTGATGCTCGACATGACCAGGCTCGGGTTCGAGCCGGAATCGCTGGTCAAGTTTGAACGAAACATTTCGAAACCCTACGGCATGGTGCTGGTCACGGGTCCAACGGGAAGCGGCAAGACGAACACGCTCTATTCGGCGCTGCAATCTCTGAACACGATCGAAACCAACATTATGACCGCGGAGGATCCGGTCGAGTTCAATCTGCTCGGCATCAACCAGGTCCAGATGAAAGAGCAGATCGGATTGAATTTTGCCGCCGCCTTGCGCGCTTTTCTGCGGCAGGATCCGAACATCATTCTCGTCGGCGAGATTCGCGACTTTGAAACCGCGGAGATCGCCATCAAGGCCGCCTTAACCGGCCACCTCGTCCTCTCAACCCTCCACACCAACGACGCTCCTTCCACCATCTCGCGTCTGATGAACATGGGAATCGAGCCATTCCTCGTGGCGACGAGCGTCAACCTCATTCAGGCGCAACGCCTGATTCGGCGCGTCTGCAAAGACTGCAAACGTGAACAGCCGACCCCTGCCGAAGCGCTGGCCGAGATCGGATTTGCTCCGGACGAGGCTAAGAAGCTGAAGACCTACAAAGGCAAAGGCTGCATCACCTGCAACAACACCGGCTACAAAGGTCGCGTCGGACTTTATGAAGTTATGGAAGTCACCGACGAGATACGCGAACTCATTTTGATCGGCGCCTCGGCCCTCGAGCTGAGGAAGAAAGCGATTGAAGACGGCATGATCACGCTGCGCGAGTCCGGATTGCACAAGATTCGCGCCGGCATTACCACCATCGAGGAAGTTGTCCGCGAAACGGTGGCTTAGACCCGAAGGAGTAACACCATGTTGCGCAAGATTGCACTTTCACTACTGATGCTGATTTCGATTGTTACTATTCTCCCATTTGCTGATTCAACTGCTCACAGCCTGCGCCACGGCATCGCGAGGCACCGGCATCGTCATCATCGCCATCATTCACGCAGATGGTGGAGACGACATCGCGCTCTGATGCGTCGCCGGCGCGCCGCCGCTCTCGCGCACCGTAAAGCCTCGCTCACGACATCCCTGCCGCAACCGGCCTCGGTTGCATCCAACGCTTCCGGTCCCGCCAAGACTGCGGTCCTTCAACTGCCGAGCCAGTCCACTCTTTCTGTGGTTGCGCTGAGCCGGCCGGCTCCGGCGTTTCTGACGATGAAGGAGCAGAGCCAGATACTCGGTGGCGTTTCGTTTTCGGAAATGCGGCGAATCGTTATCGATAAGATGATCAACGCAGGTGGATGGGTCACTAATGATTACCAGCGCGACGTCAGCGGCCGCCGGGTTTTTATCGTGACCGCACACACTCCGGCCGACGGACGCTCGCCGGAAAAGAACTGGAACTTCTATTTCACCGAAGTCAATGGCCGCATCTACAGTCTGACGACGGAAGCGACCATGGAATCTTCGGAACGGGTAGCCGCAGAAGCCGAGAGGTTCATCGCCTCGCTTCACTGAAACACAATCCTGCCGCAAGGAGAACTTGAACAATGACACTGAATGAAGGCCTGCCTCAGATCTCACTTTCCGAATTGCTGAAGAAGCTTTCGGAACTGGGCGGATCTGACCTTCACATCACTACCGGTACGCCTCCGCAAGTTCGGGTGGATGGTCATCTGCGTCCACTCCCGGACTACAAGGTACTCACCTCCGCCGATACGAAACAGCTTGCCTACTCCGTGCTGACGGACGCACAGAAGCACCGCTTCGAAGAGAACCTCGAGCTCGATTTTTCGTTCGGCGTCAAGGGACTTTCTCGCTTTCGGGCGAACATCTTCAACCAGCGTGGCGCGGTGGGTGCTGTCTTTCGCGCGATTCCGTACGAGATCAGGGCCTTTGATGAACTCGGGTTACCGCCGATCGTCAAGGAGATGTGCAACAAGCCGCGCGGTTTGATCCTGGTGACCGGACCAACGGGTTCCGGCAAATCGACAACGCTCGCTGCGATGATCGATAAAATCAATCGCGATCGTCACGAGCATATCCTGACCATCGAAGATCCAATCGAGTTTTTGCACAATCACAAAAACTGTTTGGTGAATCAGCGCGAAGTGAACGCCGACACGCGCGGCTTTGCCGAGGCTTTGCGTACCGCCCTGCGCCAGGATCCCGACGTGGTGCTGATCGGCGAAATGCGCGACTTGGAGACGATCGAATCCGCGCTGCGCATCGCTGAGACGGGCCACTTGACTCTGGCCACGCTCCATACAAACTCAGCCGCCTCGACCATCAATCGCATCATCGACGTCTTCCCTTCCGATCAGCAGGCGCAGATTCGCGCCCAACTCTCGCTGGTGCTCGAAGGCATTCTCTGCCAGGCGCTGCTGCCGCGCGCCGAAGGCAGCGGCCGAGTGATGGGACTCGAAATCCTCGTGCCAAATTCCGCTATTAGAAATCTGATCCGCGAAGACAAGGTTCATCAGATCTACTCGATGATGCAAACGGGTCAGGATAAGTATGGAATGCAGACTTTCAATCAGGCACTCGCTACTCTCTACCACAGGCGGCTGATCTCGCTGGACACCGCATTGCAGCGCTCTTCGAATGTCGACGAGTTGCGAGAGTTGATCGACCGCGGCGCCGGACTCAACACCGGCAATGGGGCCGGCAAACATCCCAGCCCTTATGCGCAGCCGCGCCCTATCGGCGTCCGTCCTGCAGTCAAATGAATTGCCTTAACCACTGGAGTTACTAACGATGCCTACATATGTTTTCAAAGGCCGCAACCGACTGAACGAGGTCGTCGTGGGCGAACGTGTCGCGGACAATCGCGAGGCTTTGCGACAGATCTTGCGCCGCGAACAAGTTACGCTCACCTCCGTCAAAGAAAAAGGACGCGAGATTGGGATTCCGAAGATCGGTGGCCGAAAAAAAGTCGGGGCCAAGGATCTTTCAATCTTCACACGACAATTCTCCGTGATGATTGACGCAGGTCTGCCGTTGGTCCAGTGTCTCGAGATTCTCGCACAGCAGCAGAACAACAGGTACTTTCAACAGATCCTGATGCAGGTCAGGCAGGACGTCGAAGAGGGCTCAACTCTGGCGGCCGCGATGGCTCGGCATCCGCGGGTCTTCGATCAGCTCTACGCGAACATGGTCGAGGCCGGAGAGACGGGCGGTATTCTGGATCTGATTCTCCAGCGCCTTTCGACCTTCATCGAAAAAATCGTTAAGCTGAAGCGCGACGTCATCTCGGCGATGATTTATCCGGCGGCGGTCGTCTTCCTGGCGATTATTGCGGTCGCGGTCATCATGGTCGTGGTGATTCCTCAGTTCCAAAACATCTTCCTGGGCTTGCTTGGTCCGGGAGAACTGCTACCGCTGCCGACGCGAATCGTGGTCGGCATCAGCGACTTTCTGGCCGGCTGGGGAGGCGTGGCAATCCTGGCAACAGTCATCGGCACCGTGGTCGCACTGCGCTTCTATTACAAGACGCCTGGGGGCCGGCGAGTTATTGATGGCGTGCTTTTGAAGATACCGGTTCTTGGTCCGATCTTCCGCAAGATCGCAGTGGCCAGATTTTCACGGACCCTATCGACACTGCTTTCTTCCGGTGTTCCTATCTTGCAGTCGCTGGACATTACCGCGAGGACCTCGGGCAACGTGGTCATTGAAGCAGCAATCGGCAAGGTGCGCTCCGGGGTCGAGCGCGGCGAAAGCTTTGTCGAGCCGCTGAAAGCGACGGAAGTTTTTCCGCACATGGTCGGACAGATGATCGGGATTGGCGAGCAGACCGGCGCACTTGACGCCATGCTGGGCAAGATCGCGGATTTCTACGAGCAGGAAGTTGATTCAGCAATCGCCAACCTGCTGACGCTGATTGAGCCCGTGCTAATAGCGTTTCTCGGCGTGACCATCGGCTCGATCGTCATCGCGATGTACTTGCCGCTCTTCACGCTGATCGGCAAGCTCTCGACAGGCCACTAAAAAGGTCGGAAAATCACACGAGCGCCCCCAGCGCCCGCGCGAACAACTCGTTGTTTGCGCGGGCGTTTGTCTTTGGCAGGACCCCGGGGTACTAGCCCGACCGTGAGGGAGGGCTCAACCTCTTAGACACCGCGACCATATGAGTCCTCCCTCACGGTCGGGCTAGCGCCCCGTTTAATGACTTCCCTTCTTCGCGCGGCTTGAAGCTTTGCCGCGACGCGCGCCAACGCAGCTTGCAGAAAAATCATTGCCAATTATTTACTCGAATAGATACTCAGCGCTTCCTCAAACATCTTGTCGTATTGCATGAGATAATGCTTGAAAGTTGCAAGTGCAGCTTCCTTATCAAGAAGCCAGGCCACTGGGGCGGGTTTTTGGTCCGTTTTCATATCTAGCGGCATGATGGAAGCCACTTCATTAACTCGGAAATATCCGAAGGTTATTCGCTGACTGGTCAGCCTAATGTCATACTTAGCTTTCGGCGGCCGTGCGACTCCTGTAACACGAATGTCTCCAGCATTATTGACTTTCAATGTACATGGGCCAAGGAGTTTCTGAATCGATTCGCGAGTTGCATCGCGGAGTTGCCTCGTGGTCTTTTTTAGATATAGGCGTCGATAAACGTCAGCCAATTTGGCATCGAACATGTTTGCCAGGCAAATTCGCACCTTCGCTCGGTCGCGCTCCCTTAAATCATCGGATATCTCACTTATCGGTCCAGCCCGATAGACTGACAGAAGATCGATTGACCGAATAGGCTTCCGACTGGCCAGTTTGTGCACGCCATCGATCGTGATGGCATGCCAGTCGCCGACAAACGTCTTTACCTCTTCCACCCTTGCCAGTTCTCCGAAACTAGCTTTGGTTAAGGACGGCTTGCCGGATTTCCGTTCAGCTGCTTTCAGACTTTTTTCCATCTGTGGCCAGGCGCTTTCGAAATTGTCCTCCAGGATGCGGCCCTCTACCGGCTTGCCCCGCACTTTTCCAAGTTGAGCATTAATCCTCTTCAAGAGTTCCAAAACATCATGTTTCGTGGCAGCCGTATGCTGAAACTCGCTGAGAGGGCGAGAAAGGTCTCCGGGATCGAGGTTATGCAGGAAGGTCCAAATCAAGGCACCCTTCGTCTTGGAAAGCGCCCCTACTTCGTAGTGAATCCACGGGCTATTGAGATTGTCGGGTGTCAGGCAGACAATTCCAAAACGCGTCGCCTGAAGAGCACGATGGATCTCGCTGCTCCATTTCTTGCCTTTTTCAATCTTGGGAGAGTAGAAAGGCTCGATTGCCTGAATCATGCGCGGAAGCAATTCGTTTAGAGCGTCCGCGACCATGCGGCTATGCTCGCCGGACCAGCTGAGAAATACCTTCATACCAATTCTCCTGTATTTCTGTCGAACATTTTCCTCTTATCAAACAAGTGTTTCCGGCCGCAATCGCAGCCCTCTTTCGTCCAAAAGACTATTCGCAACCGGATGCTTCTTTGAGTTCCCCTACCTCGCCGTTAGATGGATAATTTCCTATGCAGGTTAGTCTCCCATTTGGATACGCTCGTATGAAAGACTCGATCTACGTACCCAGACTTCGGATCGCCCCGGATGTCGTCCAACTCTGAAAGCCAGATCCTGGCGATAAAGTGCTCGAGTTTCTCAAGAGGCCAGTCGAAAATATAAGTTGCAGCTCCATAAATCGGCCTTTCCCTAACTAGAAGATCTCCAATGCGAAACCATATATCCTCAGACGTTACGTACACGTCCCTTGCCAGAGTTTCCAGCACCCTCAAAAAGTCGCGGTTATATTTTTTCCCCTTGAGATGAGTCGGCGAAAGACTCGCCACACGTTTTGGGCCGGATCGAATGAGAGCTTCGACTTTATCGGCTTCAAAGGGACCGAGTTTCTCCAACAGCGCTATGTATAGGGAGCAAATCTTGTCGAACTCGACAATCGTCTCCTTATCAACGTCGAGCTCTACCCGCGGCTTTCCAACCGTTTCCACAATGAGGTGCGATCCCACCTCCTGCCAGGCAAATCGCAGGACTCGAGAGAGATGGACGCTGATTTCCCCTTCGAAGATGTCCTTGATCTTCTCGGCCGCCCCACTTGTCTTGAACGGTAACTGCTTGAAGTCGATAGGAAAACGTGCATCTCCCAACGGGACATCAATCCCAGAGTCACGAAACGTAATCTCCTTCAAAGGAACCTGAGAATGCTTCTCTTCCGTCCACGCGGGAATCGTATTTGCAATTTGCTGCCCGACCTCGCCATCTGATAAAGCGAGTCCCCACACCGATAGCAAGGCAGATACTCGATCAATCGATCTGTCGACCAAATCGATAGCCTTGATCGATTCGCATACGATCTCGCAGCGCAGTCTATTAAAGCCTTTGAAACTTTCCTCGTCGAGTTCTCCTCGCCCGACCACTCGCTTGGCAATTTGTCCGACCAGCACGCTGGACGTTGCACGATCCCACTTCAGCAAAGAGGGAATTTGAAGAGCAAACGTAATCTTTCCTTGTAGACGACTCTTGATCGTTTCGAAGATGGCACGCGTCTTGAAGGGCAATTGGTCTTCTTGGGCTTGAAGGCGAGTGTTTCCCTCGTAGAACTCTACCTGATTCTCACCATACTGCAGCTCCGAAAGTGGGAGCTCCATAATCCTCGTCAGTTTCTGCATCGACAACTGGTCCAGGATCTTGGACAAGATTGTGTTGGTTTTCTCATCACTAAAATTAAAGTTGTGTGCGTTCAGCATTCGTCCGGCTTCCTTTAAGGTTAAAGAGCCCTTGATTGCCGAGGCCCCTACATCATCCACGAAATGCTCGACACGAGATACTAGTCCGATAAGCTCTTGAACCGGGCCGCTTCCGTTCTCAAGTTCGATTTTTTGAAGGATACCGGTGACCAGATGACATCGAAGTGACACGCTGATCTCGCCCGTGAGGCTAGCCTTGAAGTCATCCAAAAGATAGCAACTGTTCGATTTCAAGTTCAGCTGATCGTATGGAAGCAGTAACCGAACTTCATCCCAGCGTAAAATCATGCCCGAACCACCATAGTGAAGCTGCGATAAAGGCAGACGGAGTTGAACTGTTCTAAACATGTTGCGTTCCAGAAGACTCCTCATGGCTTGAACATTAACTCCTAAACTCCAGGCCGCGAGAATAGTGGTGGCTTTGTGGCCAAGAAATCCAGGTTGAGCGATGCTTCCGCGGTCGCGTTATAGGCTGGGTCAAGAAGGATGCGGCGTTGGTCGCAGGCTCTGGGAACCAGCCCAAGTAAATAGCAAAGAGCAAAGGGCAAAAGAGCAAAGCTGTTAGGGCCGTAACGTCGCGGGGTCTTGAGTCCTTTCTTTCAGGCCGGCGCCGAACAGTTCGAGCGCATCGCCGTACCCTCGCTCACACGCTTGTGTCAGTAGCAGTTCTTCTATTCCGGCAATGTCCCGCCAGTGCGCAGCGCGCGGGCGGGCGCCAATCGTCAGCACGCCACGAAAGACGGTGAACTCCGGTAGCAGCGAGACAGGCCATTCCGGACACACAACTGCGCCACGACTTCTAAGCGATCGTGAATTTGACCTTCGCCTTTCCGCAGTCTGATTCCACCCAGAAGGTGTGTGCTCCCGCGGCCAGTTTCCAGGTGAACTGCGCACTGAACTGATCGTAGAACTTCGCACTGCCAAGCGTAGCGGCATCGCAGCCCCACTTTACACCGTGCGATCCGCCGCCACAGGTCGCGCCGAAGCTGGCTGTAAAGTAAGCCGATTTCACTTTGCAGGCCGGGTCGATAATTGGGTAAGTAGCACCATCAATCGGGTAGACGATGTTTACGGGTGACTGACTCATTGAAATACCTCCTGCGGGAAGAGATCGAGTCGACTGGCGTCCATGGTTCTCAAGTCAAGCGGGGCGACGATAGGTCAAGCCGGATGACAGTCGTGCCCTGTTTGCCAGAATGCTTAGATCCATGGGTTCAGTCGCTTCTGTTGAAATACCGAGGCTGGATGGAAGAGGGTGCGGCAGTTGAGTCGCAGGCTCTGAGACCAGCCTGTAAAAGAGTTTCGGGTTCCGGGTTCCGGGTTTCGAGTTAGATGGAACTCAGTTTCAAACCCTGGTTCTTACGAGATGAGCGAATGATATTGAAGTCTCCGCTTCGAGTCAATCAGAAACTCTCACCAGAGACTCTCCTAAGTGGAGTAAACTCTGGTCCCAC
>JBGPWL010000031.1:0-45216 GCA_041492185.1 Pyrinomonadaceae bacterium
CGACATGACTCATCAAGCTTGCCTTGGTCATGAGCAAGACTAGCTAACTGATGCAGCGTTCCAGCCATCATGTCGTTTGAGCCAAGTTTCGTCTCGATCTCTAAGCTTCTGTTGTAAAGATCGCGGGCTTTGGCGAGGTCGGCAAGGTGTTCCTCCAACTGGTCACGTAGGTCTTCGTCTTTGTGAGAGTAGGAGTAGAAGAGTTCTATGGCGTTGGTGGGTTCAGTAGCCAAGAGTTAAGCAATCTCCTTTCTGGCGGTTACTATAGCATTGTCTCAATCGCCTTCAATCGGAGCGCCGGATTCTTTCCACGCCTTCCAGCCTCCGGCCATTGAGAACACATTCGTGTAACCCATCTGTTGCAACACATCCGCCGCAAGCGCCGAGCGATAGCCGCCGCCGCAGTAGAGAATCAGTTCGGTGGATTTGTCCGGCGCGGCCGCTTCGATGTCGCGCTCGATGATTCCTTTGCCGAGATGCTCCGCGCCGGCGGCATGCGCGGCTTCCCATTCATTGTCTTCGCGCACGTCGATTAATCGGACGCCCGAGCCGGATGCCAGGCGCGCGCGAGTTTCGTCGGCGTTGACTTCGCGGATGCGGCTCTTCGCGTCGTTGACTAATCTAAGAAAGCCTTCTGAGTGTTTCATTGGTTACAGCCTCCTGATAAAAATAGCGTGGGCTTAATGAACTAACAATTTATCTTGACTTTATCAGCTCTGCCAACTTAGATGATAAGGCTTTGAAATCATTTCTGTGGGGGGCTGCTATGTTGGAGCGCTTCACCATTGCCGTACTGCTGCTTGCTTGTCTGCCGCTCTGCGGCTGCAAACGGGACGCGGAGATCAACGCGATCGTTGCTGAAATTGATGCCTTTACGCAGGAGTTAGTTAGAAGAGTCGACTCAGCGCGCAATCCATCAGATGGCGTTGACGATGCGCAGAAGTACTTCGATTCGAAGAAGGCCGATCTGAGCGCAAAGATGGCTACGCTGAAAAGCATTAGCGGCTATCGGGTCAGCTCCGAAACCAAGTGGAAGATGACGAGGAAACTGTTTGACGATAAGAAGCGCGTCGCCGGTTTGAAAGTGAGCCATGCCACAGCGTTGACGCAAGACGAAGTATTCAAAGCCAAGCTCGACAAGCTCGTTCAGGACTTTGTTGATCTATTATCGATGTGATCGCGACTTCCAAATTGGCCGCAGCGTGTCGTACAGACTATAATACCGTCCTTTCGGAAAGTGTATCCGTGAATAGAGGTCGTCCGGCGGGGAGAGTTGTGTCGCCTGTGTTGGTCTGAGAAGCGCGCGAATTCTGAGAGAGGAACGAGACATTGGCTAACGAACAATTTGATGTGACGGTTATTGGTAGCGGGCCAGGCGGGTATGTGGCGGCGATCCGCGGGGCGCAGCTCGGGCTGAAAGTCGCCATCGTGGAAAAGGACAAACGCCTGGGCGGCACGTGCACGCTGCGCGGTTGCATTCCGACGAAACAACTTTTGATGTCGGCGCACGTCTACGAACAAATGCAGCACGCGGCGGACTTTGGCGTGCAGGCGTCGGACATTCAACTCGCGTTTGCCGACGTGCAGAAGCGCAAAGACAAAGTGGTGATGAAGAACTCGAAGGGGATCGAATTCCTGATGAAGAAGAATTCGATCACCCGCTTCAACGGCACGGGGAAACTGGCGTTGCCTGGCAAAGTGGAAGTCACGGGCGAAGACGGCAAGAAACAGACGATCGATACGAAGAGCATCATCATCGCGACCGGTTCCGTGGTGCGTCCGATTCCTGGATTCGAAACCGATGGCGCGCGCGTCGTGAACAGCGATCACATTCTTGAGCTGAAGGAAGTTCCCAAGTCGCTCATCGTGATGGGCGCCGGAGCAGTTGGTGTTGAATTTGCTTCTGTCTATTCACGCTTCGGCGCGGCGACGACCGTCGTTGAGCTGTTGCCGCGGTTGGTGCCGCTCGAAGACGAAGAAGTTTCGCAAGAACTGGAACGATCGTTTCGCAAGCGCGGGATCAAATCGCAGGTCGGCACCAAACTCGAGAAGCTGGAAAAGAGCGACAAGGGCGTCGCGGTTACGGGCAGGGATAGCAAGGGCCAGGAGGTAAAACTCGACGCCGAAATGTTGTTGGTGGCGGTTGGGCGTATGCCTTACACGGAAGGCCTCGGACTTGAAGGCACAAAGATCAAAGTCGAGAAGGGATTTATTCAGGTCGACGAGTATCAACAGACGGGTGAGAAAGGTGTGTATGCGATTGGCGACGTAGTGCCGACGCCGCTGCTCGCGCACCTGGCGTCGAAAGAAGGCATCGTCGCGGTCGAGCACATCACCGGACAAAAAGACGTGCGCCCGATCAACCTGCGTCTGGTGCCGAATTGCACCTATTGCGATCCGGAAGTTGCTTCGGTTGGACTGAGTGAAGCGAAAGCGCGCGAGCTTGGTTACGATGTTCAGATTGGAAAGTTTCCCTTCTCTGCTTCTGGCAAAGCGCGCATCCTCGGCGAAGAAGAAGGCTTTGTTAAGGTCGTTAGCGAGAAACAATATGACGAGATACTCGGCGTGCACATCATCGGCCCGCACGCGACGGAATTGATTGCCGAAGCCTGCGTCGCGATGCAGCTCGAATCGACGGCGGAAGAATTGGGCCGCACGATGCACGCGCATCCGACAGTTTCGGAAGCAGTGATGGAAGCCGCCGAAGGCGTGCACGGACTGACGATACACATTTAAGCGCATGGATCAGGAAACAACTCAGACAGAAGAAAAGCGTCGACCGTCAGGAAAAGATCAGCGCCGGCGACATCCGCGTCGTGGGCCGCGCCACGAGATCCGCCTCTTCACAAAGTATGCGCCGCGCCGGCCCGCTGACGGCACGCCGCTCTCCTGCACCACCGAGACGACACTCAAGCCCGAGCAGATGATTGAGCTTTATCGTTATCTGAAACTTACGCGTTTGGTGGAAGAGCGACTCGTAAATCTTTACCGGCAGACGAAAGTTGTGGGCGGCGTTTTTCGATCACTGGGGCAGGAAGCGACTGCGGTTGGCAGCGCTTATGCATTGCAGCCGCAGGATTTTCTGACGCCGATCATTCGCGATCTCGGCGCGGTCTTTGTCAAAGGAATTCGTCCACGCGAAATCTTTGCGCAGTACATGGCGAAAGCCTGGGGACCATCAGGCGGACGCGATCTGAATATTCATTTCGGAAATGTCGAGAAAGGCTTCATCGGTCCCATCTCGCATCTGGGCGACATGATTCCCGTGATGACCGGCATCCTGCTCGCCGCACGCATGCAGCAGAAACATGTCGTGGCGCTGGCTTACATCGGCGATGGCGGCATGAGCACCGGCGCGTTTCATGAAGGGTTGAATTTTGCGGCGGTCCAGCGCCTGCCATTGATCGTCGTTGCCGAATACAACCGTTACGCATATTCAACGCCAACGTCTTTGCAGACTGCGGTAAGAGATCTTGCGGAAAAGGCCGCTGGTTACGGCATCCCGGCGCATATCGTTGATGGCAACGACGTCGTGGCCTGTTATGAAGTGACCCGGCGCGCGGCTGAGTTTGCGCGGCGCGGCGGCGGCGCGGTTTTGATCGAAGCGAAGACTTACCGTCGCAAGGGCCACGCGGAACACGACGATCAACGCTACGTTCCCAAGGGCGAGATCGAGTGGTGGGAGAAGCACAACGATCCCGTCGATCGCTACGAGCGTTATTTGATCGAACAGAACGTCGCGACGAAAGAGAAACTCGAAGAAGTCACCGCGGATGCGCAGCGCGAGATTGATGAAGATTGTGGTTGGGCAGAAAGTTCACCGATGCCCGAGGCGGAGCAGGCGGCTTATCAGGTATTCGACAACTCGATCGTGCCGCCGGCATTTCGACCAAAGGTTTTGGAGGGTTAGACATGCTTTTACCGGCTAACAAAGATAGGCACACGGTAGTCCGCCTTGAAGTCAACTCACCCACCGGAGGAAGTAAAATGGGATTAGTCTACGCCGAATTACAACTAATTAGCGGTGATGATCTGGCACTTTATCGCCGAGGTTTCTTGCCAGAAGACAAGATCAAATCGATCCAGGTAAACGCTCTTGTCGACAGTGGAGCTTACATGTTGGTGATCAATGAGCATATTAAGCAGCAACTTGATCTGCCAGTGCTCGAGGAACGACTCGCGAAGGTAGCCGACGAAAGTGAACATCGAGTGGAAGTTGTTGGTCCTATTGAAATACGGTTCGAGAACAGGCGTACGGTATCCAATGCAATCGTGCTTCCGGGAGCAGCCGAGGTATTGCTTGGCTCAATTCCGATGGAGGACCTCGACGTATTGATAGATCCGAAGCGTCAGACGTTAACCGTGAATCCCGATAACCCGAACATCCCGTTGACACTCGTAAAATAGCTTCATCATGTCGATCGCAGTCAAGAAACTACACAAGCTCGAACGTCCGCCGCGCGGCGGCATGGCGACGCTTGTCGAAGCGATCCGCCAGGGCATCTTCGAAGAGATGGAGCGCGACCCGACGGTCTTCGTGATCGGCGAAGATGTTGGTGCGTACGGCGGGGCTTTTAAAGTTACAGATGGTCTCATTGATCAGTTTGGTAAAGAGCGAGTGATTGATACACCCATCTCTGAAGCAGCAATTGTCGGCGCGGCGTGTGGCGCGGCGCTGATGGGCATGCGACCGATTGCCGAGTTTCAGTTTATCGATTTCATTTCCGGCGGATTCGACATGTTGACGAACTACGCCGCGAAGTGTCGTTATCGCTGGGGCGCCAACATCGCGGCGGTGTTTCGTGGTCCCTGCGGTTCTGGCGTGCGCGCGGGTCCGTTTCATTCATTGAACGCAGAATCGTTTTTCCTTAACACCGCGGGCTTGAAGATCGTCGAGCCCTCGACTGCCTACGACGCGAAGGGTTTGATCAAAGCAGCGATTCGCGATCCCGATCCCGTGCTCTATTTCGAGCATAAGAAACTTTATCGGCTGCCGCGTCTGCGTGAAGAGCTGCCCGAGGACGATTACATAGTAGAAATCGGAAAAGCGCGCACTGCACGTGAGGGCCGCGATCTTACGATCATAACTTTCGGCGCGATGGTCCTGACGGCGCTTGATGCGGCGGAAGAGTTGGAGAAGGAAGGCCTGGATGTCGAAGTGATCGATCTGCGCACGCTGGCGCCGTTGGACAAGCCCGCAATTCTTGCCAGCGTGCGGAAGACCAGCAAGGCAATGGTGTTGCACGAGGCTTCGCGCACCGGCGGTATCGGCGGCGAGATCGCGGCACTCATCGCCGAGGAAGCTTTCGAATGGCTTGATGCTCCGGTAGTGCGCGTCGCGTCGCTCGACACGCCGGTGCCGTATTCGCCGCCGCTGGAAGATTACTATTTGCCGCAGACGAAAGACGTGCTGGATGCGGTGCGCAAACTGGCCGCTTATTAACGCGCCGTTTCAGAAGGAGCAAAGCTATGTCGAAGTTTTTGATCGAGCGAGAGCTTCCAGGAGCGGGCGATTTATCTGGAGCGGAGTTGCAGGCGATCTCGCAAACGTCGTGCGGCGTCTTGCAGAAAATGGGACCGCAGATTCAGTGGCTGCAGAGTTACGTGACCGGCGACAAAATTTATTGCGTCTACATCGCGCCCAGTGAAGAGATGGTGCGCGAGCACGCACAGCGGGGCGGTTTTCCGGCCAATCGCGTCTCGGAGATCAAGTCGATTATCGATCCGACAACCGCGGAAGCCTGAAAACAAGAATTGCAAAAGCTAGGTTTCTGGAGAGCTTATGAGCACAGAAGTGGTAATGCCGCAGATGGGCGAGTCGATCGCCGAAGGGACGATCACAAAGTGGTTGAAGCAGGTTGGCGAACGCGTCGAGCGTGACGAGCCGCTGTTCGAAATTTCTACCGACAAGGTCGACGCTGAAATACCTTCGCCTGCTGCGGGAGTGTTGACCGAGATCAAATTCAAAGAAGGCGAGACCGTCGAAGTCAATACTGTCGTCGCCATGCTTGATGGTGGCGACGGAGCAAAGGTGGAAAGTCCGGCAGCAGGTGCTGAAGTCGCGCCTGTGGACGTGGCCGAAGCAGCACCAGAAGCAGAAACCCCTCCGCCAGCAAAAGTAGAAGCAGCCCCAGTGCCGTCTACGGCTCCGGAGATCACACCGCCTTCGGCGAAACCAGCGCCACCACCAGCGGCGAGTGCGCCTAAGAGCAGCCAGCCTTCGCGTCCTGCGCCAAAACCGCCCGCTCCTGTCGCTCAACCACGCGGGAATGGTGGCCGCTCGGCAACCGTTGAAGATCTGCGGCGCACAAAATCAAGTCCGCTCGTGCGCAAGATCGCCAGCGAGCATGGCATCGACATCGCCAAGCTCGAAGGCACGGGAATGAGTGGCCGCGTTACCAAGAATGATATTTTGAGTTTTATTGAGTCAGGTGCAACGGCGCCGGCGCCTGCTGCTGCGCCGCCTGTCAGACCCACGCCCGCCGCCCCAGTTGCTCCGGCGCCGCCGCCCCCGCCAACGCCGGCGAAACCCGCCGAAGGCGATCGCGTCGAGCAGATGACCGTCATGCGCAAGAAAATCGCGGAGCACATGATTCAATCGCGCCGCACCTCCGCGCACGTGACGACTGTCTACGAGATCGACATGACGAAGATTGCGAAGCTGCGTGACGAGCACAAGGCGTCGTTTCTCGAGCGCACCGGCACGAAACTCTCTTACATGCCGTTCATCTTTCAAGCCGTTAATAATGCGCTCAGAAAATTCCCGATCTTCAACGCGCAAGTCAGTGGCGATCAGATCGTTTACAAGCGCGACATTAATCTGGGGATGGCGGTCGCGCTGGACTGGGGTTTGATTGTGCCGGTGATCAAGCGTGCTGACGATCTTTCGCTTTCGGGTCTGGCACGCGCGGCGAACGATCTTGCCGATCGCGCGCGCACCAAACAGTTGAAGCCGGACGAAGTCGCGGGCGGCACGTTTACCATCACGAATCCCGGCGTCTTCGGCGGTCTCTTTGGCACGCCGATCATCAATCAACCGCAGGTGGCTATCCTGGGCGTCGGCAAGATCGAAAAGCGCGCCAAAGTGATGACCACACCACAGGGTGAAGACTACATCGCCGCACGCTGGATGGCTTATTTCGCGCTGAGCTTCGATCATCGCATCATCGACGGCTCAGACGCAGAGCGCTTTCTTGCTTACGTGAAAGAACTGTTAGAGGCCGGCGAGTTTTCGATTTAGAAGACGATTGCCTCGAAAAAATCGACGCGGTGACAATCGAAAATGTGTTAATGTTGTCACCGCGTTGTTGCGTAAGGTTGCGCGTAGTTGTATCGAACGCGGGTTGTTGTTGCGATCCCTTAGCAATTGGATGACGAATGCGGATTCGATGGGAAAGCCTATTGACTTCTTAGGTCCTTCGGTCTAGAAGTGTGACTCGTGCTGACCAGGAGACAACGCAGCATGAGAAAAGGTCGTCAGAAGATAGACCAATTGCGGCTCGCCCTGAAAGCGTGCCATCTACATCCAGAAGGAGAGAAAAAATTATGGTATCAACGAGATTTAGGACAATGACCTCGACTGCGCTTGCTATCGGCGTACTGCTAATCTCAGCTTCAATGGCGTTCTCGCAGAAAACTACCAGCGCGAGCACCAGCTCGAGCAATGCACGCACGGTCGCCAGCGAACAGAAGATGAAGCTCAAGGGCGTCGTTACCAGTCGCGATGCGGACACGTTTACTGTTCGCGATGCAAACGGCGTCGACACTGTTGTACGTCTGACTGATCGAACCAGTGTCAAAGCGAATGGCGGGTTCTTACGCAGCGGCGCGAACTACGCTCAAACCAGCATCCTGCGCGGACTCAATGTCGAAGTTGAGGGACGTGGCGATTCGTCAGGTTCGCTGCTTGCCGACAAGGTTCGCTTCAACGAATCGGATATGCGGGTTGCGCGCGCGGTCGAATCGCGGGCCACTCCGTTAGAGGAGCGCGCCACCAGCACTGAAAGCAAGGTGCGCCAGGTTGAAGAAAACGCGCAGCGGCTTTCCGGACAGCTCGACGAGCTCGCGGCCGTTGCCAACACGGCAAAGGGCGGCGCGAAGGCGGCCCAGGAAACCGCGAATGCGGCGGTGGCCGGCGTCAATCAGACCAACGAACGCATTTCCGCGCTCGACGACTATGTGCCACAGACCAGCACTTCGGTGAGCTTCAAAGTCAACAGCGCCGTACTTTCACCGGACGAAAAGACGAAACTGGACGAGATCGCGACCAGAGCGCTTAACACAAAAGGCTATGTTATCGAAATCGCCGGCTACACCGATGCAACTGGCAGTGTTCAGAAGAACAAGCTATTGAGCCAGCATCGAGCCGATGCCGTAATTCAGTATCTGGTCGAGAATCACCAGATTCCGCTGCGTCGCATTATCACGCCGTACGGTTATGGCAAATTGAATCCAATTGCCGACAACACGACCGCGGAAGGCCGCGCGCAGAATCGTCGCGTCGAAGTGAAGCTATTGGTCAACAAGGGACTGACGCAACCCGCGCCGACGATTAACAAGGGCTCGAGTTCCGGGCAGTAACTACGAAAAGCAAGCGGCTGGTACGTGATCTTAATATCAGCCGCTAACGTTTGTTCGCCAAAAATCATGCCGCCACGCTACCAGAACTAAGAATACTGTAGCCAGCAACGCAACGCGCTGGCGGCATGAGGACCTGGCTAATGAACCCCGTCACGAATTTGCAGAAACACTTTTTGCCGGCGCTTCTATCAGGAGCGCTGGCTCTGTTTTTTTTGAGCAACACCGTAGTGGCGCAGAGGCTGCGCGATCTGCCGCCGCCGCCGCCGATTCCCAGGTTCAAACCCAAACCCACGCCCACCCCTGCTCCTCCGCGCGACGAAGACTATGACGTCATTCGCGTCAGTTCAAATCTGGTAATGGTTCCTGTATCGGTCGTGGACGCGAAAGGTCAACCGGTTCATGGCCTGCAAGTCGGCGATTTTCGCATTGAGGAACAAGGGCGCCTGCAACAGATTGCTGAAATCAGTAATCCGGATCAAGTGCCGTTGGACATCGCTCTCCTATTTGACGTTTCCAGCAGCGTCAGTCAGAAGGGTTTCTTCCAATTCCAGCAGGAGGCCGCGGCGAGTTTTTTGCGGCAAGTTCTGAAGTCGGTGGATCGCGCCGCGGTTTTTACCATTGCGGATGAGCCACGTCTGGTGCAACCGCTCGCGTCCGCAGAAACTGCCGCCGCGAAATTGTTAACGATTCCCGCAGCGACGTCTCCGGTTCCTACTGCTTTTTATGACACCGTCACGGCGGCGGCAAAATATCTGATCGCCAACTCGCCCGATCGCCATCGTCGCGTGATCGTTGTGATCTCAGATGGTGATGATAATTTTAGCAATCTGATTAAGGACTTGACGATTGCTGAAGTGCGCGCCGACGAGAGAGGCGAGATGACGCCAGCGGCGGCACGAGAAAATTTGAATGAGCGCCGTCGTCGGGCCGTGCTCGAAGTAGAGCGGGCTGTTCAGCAGGCCGACGCAGCTTTTTATTCAATCAATCCCGGCGGACCGTCGGTGCACCTTAATCAGATCAGCACACGCGCGGAAAACGCGATGGAGGCAATTGCGGCGAGCACGGGCGGCACGGCATTCTTGCCTGATTCGGAAAAGGATCTTGAACGAGTGTTTAGTGAAGTGGCCGCTGAGCTGCGCGGACAATACCTGGTGCAGTATTACTCGAATTCACAATCGAGCGGCGGACAATATCGCAGCATAACGGTTGCGCTGCCTTCACATGCAGAGCTTCACGTGCGCGCGCGCCAGGGTTACTACCCGAAGAGCAAATGAGAGCATGAGACACCCCGCGGTCTCCGCGTCACCCCATCTCCGTGTCCGTCTTTACCGCATCTTCAAGAGCACATCAGTGAGACGATTGACCACACCGAGCAGAGTTCTTCCCGCCTGATCGAATTGATTCGCCGCGGCTTGTTGTTCGGCGAGAGCCGCGTCGCTAACAACACCCGAGAGCGTGATGTAGTAAAGCTCCAGCGCCGGTGTCGTGCGGAAATCAGTCTCCAGCTTGTCCAAACCAACTCGCACATCCGCAATACTTGACCTCACCGTGGCCTTGTTCTTCTCCGTCTGTTCGATAATGGCGGGCGACGCCTCCTTGCGACGAATCGCAATGTCTGCCTGCTCGATTCCTTTCGCAACGCCTCCGAGCAGGTAAATGTACTTCGTCAAAATTTTGATCTGATCGGCGACGTGCGTCGCGCCTTCTCGCACCACGTCAACGGTCTTTGGTGCGGTTACCGTACGCGGGCGGCGGGCCGTAGTGACGCGCTTCTTTTTCTGTCCCAGGGCCGCGGTTGGCATTAACATCAGGCAGGCGATGGCAACGATGATCGTTCGCTTCAAAACGAGTTCTCCTGTTCCGCAAATTTTTCGGGGAGTGTGCGTTTCAAACTATCATGCTAATGTAATTTCAAGTCAAGCAGCGTATGGGACTGGGACCGCGTAAGACCGAAGCCAACCGATGCTGGTACAATAAGACGGAGCAATGAACCAGCGAACGCTATTGGTGCAGCGACTCGGTCGCGTCGAATACGGCGCCGCGCTTCTTGTGCAGAAAGAGACGGAACGCGCGGTGCAATCAGGCGAGCAACCCGACACACTGTTGCTCCTTGAACACCCGCACGTTATCACTATCGGCCGTCGTGCTGACAACGACGGACTGATCATGCCAAAAGAAGTGCTCGATGCGCGCGGCGTGACGGTGTTTGAAACGAACCGCGGCGGCAAGATCACTTATCACGGGCTGGGGCAGATCGTCGGTTATCCGATCATCAATTTGAGTCCCGATCGCGAGGACGTGCATCGCTTCGTCCGCGATCTCGAAGAAGTTTTGATTCGCACGGTAAACGATTACGGCATCAACGCATTTCGAATCAAAGGCCTAACGGGAGTACACACCACGCAAGGAAAGATCGCGGCCATCGGCGTGCACATCGCGCGCTGGGTGACGACGCATGGCTTCGCGCTGAACGTCAACACCGATCTCAGCTTCTTCGATCTGATCGTCGCCTGCGAAGGTGAACCGGTGACTTCGATGAAGGAACTGATCGGACAGGAAGTTGAAATGAACGCGGTCGAGGATCGAATCATCGAGCGGTTTGCGGAAGTCTTTGAGATGGAAATCAGCCACAGAGGCACAGAGACACAGAGAACAGAAACGGTTACAGCATTAGCTTGATAATTCGGTCTCTGTGACTCTGCGTCTCTGTGGCAAATATTATGCTGACGCTCGAACTAATCAAACAGGCCGCTGCGCGCATTGCCGGTCGCGTTCATCACACGCCCGTTATCACTTCGCGTTCATTCAACGAACTCGCCGGCTGCGAAGTCTTTTTCAAATGCGAAAACCTCCAACGCGCCGGCGCGTTCAAAGCTCGCGGTGCGACAAACAAGATTCTTTCGCTAACGGATGAAGAACAGAAGCGTGGCGTGATCGCCGTTTCTTCCGGCAATCATGCGCAGGCGGTTGCGCTGGCCGCGCGCGAAGCAGGCATTCGCGCAGTTGTCTGCATTCCTGATGACGCCCCGAAGATGAAAGTCGCCGCGACGCGCGGCTACGGCGCGGACATTCGCGTATTCAATCGGCACAAAGACGATCGCGACGCCTTCGGTCGCGAGATCGCCGAACGCGAAGGCCTGGTGATGGTGCCGGCGTACGACGATTACTTGATCATGGCGGGCCAGGGCACGTGCGGCTTGGAATTTCTGGAAGAAGTTCCGGACCTCGATTGCGTTCTGACTCCTTGCAGCGGCGGCGGATTGTTTGCCGGAGTCAGCACCGCGGCGAAATCAATCAAGCCATCGATCCGCTGCTTCGCGGTCGAACCCGACACGGCGAATGATACACAACAATCAATTGCCGGCGGCGCTCGCGTAAAAATTCAACCACCGCCGACAATCGCTGACGGCCTGCGCGTGCAAACGCCGGGCACTCTGACTTTTCCCATAACTCAAGCGAACGCCGAAGCCGTATTGACTGTGAGCGACGAAGACATTATCGCGGCAATGCGCTTCATGCTGTTTCGGATGAAGCTGTTGGTGGAACCATCGGGCGCTGCCGCGGCCGCCGCGGTGTTCATGCGGAAGATTCCGGGTGATTGCAAACGTGTTGGCGTTGTGCTGTCCGGCGGCAATATTGACCCGGAAGTTTTGTCGGCAGTTCTAACCAGTAAACATGGCGCTTGACGCCTTCTTTATTCCGATGCCGGTGTTAGAATGTCTTTGAGTTCCATTTGTTTGAGGTAACACTTCGTTGGCTCGTGAACTTCGCGTAATAAGTAATCTGCAAAAGCCTCGGCAGGCAAAGCCTGAGTGGCTGAAGATTCGTCTCGGCGATCCGACGAATCAAAATCACTTGCTCAAGCTGATTGAAGGCTTGAATCTGCATACGGTCTGCCAGGAAGCGAAGTGTCCAAATATCTTTGAATGTTGGTCGGATCGAACCGCGACGTTCATGCTTGGTGGTGATATCTGCACACGGCATTGCGGATTCTGCGCCGTAGGCAAAGGTGAGCCAGGACAGCTTGATTCGGAAGAACCGCGTCACGTCGCCGAAGCAGTCAAGCATTTGAATCTTGCGCACACGGTGATCACTTCGGTGAACCGCGATGATCTGCCTGATGGTGGCGCCGCGCATTGGGCTGAAACGATCCGTCAGGTGCGCGCGCTTAATCCCGATTGCAAAGTCGAAGTTCTCATTCCTGATTTCAACGGCGACGAAGCTGCTTTGAACACCGTGCTTGATGCGCAGCCAGACGTGCTCAATCACAACACCGAAACGATTGCGCGGCTTTATCGGCGCGTGCGACCTGATGCTGATTACCAACAGTCATTGACACTGTTAAGACGCGCGGCGGCACGACGCGATCGCGAACAGCGCGGGATGCTGACCAAAAGCGGCATCATGGTTGGCCTCGGCGAGATGTTTGAGGAAGTGGTTGAGCTAATGAAAGACTTGCGCGCCGTCTCGTGCGACATCATGACCATCGGCCAATACCTGCAACCTTACGAGAAACGTCTGCCGGTCGAGCGCTACGTCACGCCTGAAGAGTTCGATCGCTGGCGCGAAATCGGCATGGGCCTGGGTTTCAATCACGTCCAGTCGAGCCCTTTGACGCGTTCCTCCTATCACGCGCGGCAGCAGGCTGAGAATCCTCCTGCGCAGGTAGAAAGCGCAGGAGAAGCCACATTGGCTCGATGAGTTGCGCGCTTTCAAGACGGCTCAGTGGTTAGCAGTTACTTAAACGCAAAGTACGCAAAGGCGAGTCGCAAGGGGGCGCGAAGGGAAGAATACCTTTGCGAACTTTGCGATGTACTTCGCGCCCTTTGCGTTTCAAATTCGGCCATAAAGAACATGTGCTTTCCAGGGCTTATTCTGTAAAACTCGTCTCATCTTCTTATGAAAGCTGTCCTCTTCCATCAACACGGCGGGCCCGAGGTGCTGCAATACACCGACGCGCCCGATCCAAAGATCAAAGCAAACGAAGTTCTCGTCGAGGTGCGCGCGTGTGCGCTGAATCATCTCGACGTCTGGGTGCGTGGCGGTCTGCCCGGAATCGACATTCCGTTGCCGCACATTCTTGGCGATGACATCTCGGGAGTTGTGCGCGACGTCGGCGAACTCGTGACGTGGGTCAAGAGCGGCGATGAAGTGATGCTGCAACCCGGCGTTTCGTGCGGCCACTGCGCCGAGTGTCTGAGCGGTGAAGACAATCTCTGCCGCGAGTACGACATTATTGGTTATCGGCGCAATGGCGGTTATGCGGAACTGGTTGCTGTTCCCGGCGTTAACGTAATTCGGAAACCAAAGAATCTTGGTTGGGAAGAAGCCGCGGCGCTGCCGCTCGTAACGTTGACTGCGTGGCACATGCTTGTAACGCGCGCGCGTGTGCAGCCCGGCGAAGATGTGCTTGTTCACGCAGCGGGCAGCGGTGTCGGCTCGCTCGGAATTCAAATCGCAAAGTTGCGCGGCGCGCATGTGATTGCCACCGCAAGCTCAGACGAAAAGCTGGCGAAGGCAAAAGAGCTGGGTGCGGACGAAGCGATCAACTACACGCGAGCAGATTGGCCCAGGGAAGTAAAGCGATTGACGGATCGCAAAGGCGTCGATGTCGTCTTCGAACACACCGGCGCCGAAACCTGGCCCGGCTCGATTGCATCGCTCAAAACGGGAGGCCGGTTGGTAACGTGCGGCGCGACGAGCGGCTTTGACGCGCGCACCGACATCCGTCAGATCTTTTATCGTCATCTGACAATTCTCGGATCGTTCATGGGCACGAAAGGCGAACTGATCGAAGCGATGAAGTTTATTGAGAGTGGAAAGATTCGCGCGGTGGTTGATCAGAGCATGCCGCTCGCTGAAGCGAAGCGCGCGCACGAATTGATCGAGAATCGCGCACAGTTTGGCAAACTTGTGCTCGTGCCGTAGAATAAGCTAACGATGAGCGAAAATGTCACTAAACCAACTATTGAGACTATTCTTGAACGGATGACCGCGCTTGAGGAGCGCTTAGGGGCACGGCTGGATCGCATTGAAAGCATCTCTAACATCACGAGAGGTGAAATGCTGGACTTGCGCGCTGAATTTCGAGAGTTGCGCGTTCAACTCAAAGGAACACTTTCCCGTACTTCGCTGAGTTTGTTTTCTCCTTCCAATGCCACGGCTTACTTACCTGAGTAGTCCTCAACGACGAATCGTTTCTTCAGCAACTCCCAAGTCGCCGCATCCAGATCGAAATTCGTGCTACCAATGTAGCGCTTGCCTCCATCAGTGCCGACCCACTCGACTCCCACGGCATACTTGCGAAGATAATCGCCATCTTCTTTGTCGAAGGGCTTGCCGTCTTTGCGCGACAAGACCCAGACGTACGTGTACTGCATATTGCGGACGACCTGCAGATCTCGTTCAAACTCTGTTGCCGGCGTCGGCTTGCTGGAGGCAGTTGAGTCATCAGCCGCAGTTCCCGAGCGATGTTTGCAGCCGGAGGACGACGCCGCCAAAAGGCTCGCAATGGCGATCCCAATCAGACCGGCGCTTATTCGGTTTCTGAACATATGATTACCCATTCTACCCTAACGGATTGCTCTTTGGCTCAACGAGAAATCAATTAGTTTCCGCTTTCGTCTTCACTATCCTTTGCATGGGCGCCGTCTTCCTCGGGCGGCGACTCTTTTTTCTGATCCAGTATGTGGAGCACCACGCATTCTTTGTCTTCGTAAACAATTTCGAACCAGCCACTGTCCAGCGCATCAGCAGTAAATCCGGCGTGCACGTCCGTGCGGTCCGTGAAGACATAGCGAGCGCCAAAGCGATCGCGAATCAGCGGGCCCGTATCTTTTTCCTCACCGAGTGTAATCCGATCGTAGAGTCGCGAAAGCCCCGCGTTTCGATCGTAGAGATAAGTAGGATCGAGGCCGGAAACGTAACGATGCGTCGGATCAAAATAGAACATCCGCGGAAAATCATCCCAATCGGTATTGAAGATGATTTCGCCTCGCGGGACATTTGCGCGGATCCATTGCATGCCGGCTCGGTAATGGTCAGGAAGATCGCTCTCCGCGATATCCTTCCTGGTAGCGCGCAGATTGAGGAACAGAGCGAAACCCAACAGCACGGTCACAACGGCTGCGCCGATTAGTTGAGTCAACTCTCTGCGCTCGCCTGCGCTGGCCACCTCGGGCGTGTCGTGTCTGTCGAGAAACGGCTGCAGTTCGTCGAGAATATCCGTCGGCAATTGCGTAAATGCCGATCGCGCGCCCTCAATCCACGGTTGCAACGCGAACGCGGCAAACATCACGGCGAAGGGTGGCCAATATTCCGCGATGCGTTTCCAGCGCGCCGCCATCAGCAGCAGAGCGGTAGAAAAAAGCAAGAAGAAAAGCGAACGGTGCGATTGTTTTCGGTCCGCGGGATCGAAAGCGATGTAACCGACAACCATGGCGACGCACGCCACTACGGAGTTTCCCAGAAACTCCCAGGTTTCATAGGGGTACCATTCTCCGCCAACCTTCGTAGGATATTCCGAAGGCGTAATTTTCATCTTCAGGTGCTCGTAAAAGAGATGCAGATTACGCGGGAAATACGGAGTGATCACAAGGCCAGCCGCCGTGCCAAGCACAACCCACACGAGCGGACGCCATTCAAACTCTCTATCATTCCAGCCAATGACGACTACCCACATCACGGCGGCAAGGATCAGAAACAGGAATGCGTCGTAGGTAAGCGCAAAAATAAAAGCGAGCGGCAAGAGCGGCCAATACTTTTTGCGAAACAAAAAGTAGATGCCGGCGACGAGGTAGATGATCGCGAACGGCGGAGCCTTGGCCATGTTTAGGCGGAAAAGAAACGGCGCCGAGCACGCAAGGAGCGCCAGCAGCCAAACCAGCAGGTAACGGATGCGTTGCTGAAACAAGAACCAGTAGCACGAAAAAACCGCAAGGCCGGCAAAAATGGCCGATGCTATTTTTGCGCCGAGTCGCAGATCGCGAAACCACGTGAAGGGAATTTGAAAAATGTGGAAGAGCAGATGATGATCGACATAGTCTTTGGGACTAAGCGTAGTTAGCGGAAGCCAGGTAAAGAGCGGCGGAAAGTGATGGCTGCGCATGCTGTCCCAAAGCATTCGGCTCCACATAATGTGGTAGTAGCCGTCGTAATCGCCACAACAAATCGACTTTGTTGCAAACTGCAGCCGCCAGAAAATCAGACCAATGGCGCCGGCGCCGGCCACCAATTGCAGCCCGCGGATCGTGGTTTCGGATCGAAAAAACTCGGTTAGCTTTTGCGCGGCGCTCATTGGACAGTGACACTTGAGTTTTGCTAGCGTGTCGGCGAAACGAAACAATCCTAGATGAGATCACACAAACTGTCACTCTAATTCAGGTACGATTGATTCATGTACCCCGCCGGCAACCTTTTCATTCCCGCACTGCACGGGCAACTCGAGGCTATTCTGAAAGAGCCACGCGGCGCGACCCGTCGCGGTGTTGCGCTCGTGCTTCATCCTCATCCGCTCGGTGGCGGCACGATGCATAATAAGGTCGTGTTTCGCGCCGCCAGCGCCTTGAACGATGCGGGTCTTGTCACCCTGCGGATCAATTTTCGCGGTGTAGGTCAAAGCACTGGCAGGCACGACGAAGGACGCGGCGAGCAGGAGGACGTAAGCGCGGGACTCGATTTCCTGCAACAGAAATACGCGGACAGTTCGCTAACGATTTGCGGTTTTTCGTTTGGCGCGCGCGTCGGGATGGAGGTCGGCGTTTTAGACAATCGCGTCGTCAATCTGATCAGCATTGCCACGCCGGTAGATAAGTATGATTTCAGTTTTCTGGTTGGTTGCCTTAAACCGATTCTATTCGTCCACGGCGACCATGACGAGTTCGGCAACGTCGAACATCTGCGTTCGCTGGTCGCAAGGATTCAGAAGAGCGCGCCCGCAGAACTAGGGGTGATCGCGAACGCCGATCATTTCTTCGAGGGCCACCTCAACCAACTGAAACGCACGATATCGGATTGGACTAAACGCCAACTGTCGCAGAGCGAATTCACTTCCGCTTGAACGAGTTGATCGAGATGAAATCAGCCGGCGGCTTTTTATCGCGCAGACGCATGCGAATTACGGTAAATGCGATGCCAATGCCGACGGCCAATAAGAAGCCTGCCAGCATGAGCCTGCCGAGATCCTTGAAATCAGTTTCATTGCCCTCTTCGATGACAAGCACCATCGCAGACACGGCGAGCTGGTACATTTGAAACAGCACCATTGCAAACATGACTTCCCAACCTTTCTAAGCGTGGTTGTGCGGTTTTCAGTCAAACGTAGCCAGCCCGTCACTTAGACACCAGGGTTGCTTGTTTGTTCCTGTTACGGCTTGCGAACGATGTAGCAATTCGCCATTTCCCATTCGCCGGTTTCCGATTTACGATAGCGCCATGAATTCCTACACCGATCCAGCGATACGCATCACGATGCTGCCGCGCGATACTAACTCTCAGGGAACAATCTTCGGCGGCGTGATCCTGAGTTACATCGACATGGCTGGAGCGATTGAAGCATTCCGGCGCACCAAAATGGAGAGATTTGTTACCGTCGCGATGCGCGAAGTCATCTTTCACAAGCCGGTGTTTGTCGGCGACCTCGTCAGCTTCTACGCCGAGACAGTGCGCATCGGCACCACGTCAATCACCGTGCGGGTGATCGTTGAGACTGAACGCGTTGGGGCCTCAAGCGAACGTGTTCGCGTCACTGAAGCGGAAGTTGTGTACGTCGCGGTGGATAAGAACCGGAATAAGATCGCGATCGGCAAATCCTAATTCAATTTTCCCTGCAACTTTCTCAAAGCGACAGACGCCTGAGTGAAGCTCGGCTGCTGTTCGAGCGCCAGGCCATAGTGTTTTGCTGCGTCGAGCAAACGGTGGCGCATTTCGTAGACGCGGCCGAGATTGAAATGTGGAAACGCGTATGATTCATAACGTGGCGCCAACAGCGCGCGCTTGAACCAGCGCACGCAGCCGTAAGCATCGCCTTTCGCCAGCAGGTAACTGCCGATATCGTTGTAGGGATTGCCGAACGCTTCATCAACGCGAATGGCTTCAAGGCACTCCGCAATCGCTTCGTCGTAACGATCCTGGAAACTGTAGACCCAACCCAGAAACGTGTGCGCTTCGGCCGTCGGATACGTTTCGATTGATCGCTGGTAGAGATCTATCGCCTGCTCATAATCATGAGCGAGCTGTGCCTCGTAGGCTTCGTGAAAAAGCTCTTTCGCTTTCCACTTCGCGGCCGGTGTTACGTCATCGTTGTACATGCGCCGTACAGTTAGTTCACTGCAATGAATTATACTCGGCTTCACAAGGTCTTGTCCGCAGGGCTGAGCAAGCCGAAGCGGACCTTGGATCGTGAATCAGAATCATGGCGTTTGACGAAACTGTTTTCCTAACAGGATTTCCCGGATTCATCGCGAGTCGCCTCGTTCAGCGTCTGGCGTCTGAAGGTGCGCGGTTACTGCTGCTGGTGCAACCTGCATTTGAAGAACGCGCGCGCAACGAACTTGTCCGAATTGCGAGCGACACTGGCAGATTGGTAAGCGATTTTCGCATCGTGGCAGGAGACATCACTCAGGACAATCTTGGACTATCGCCGCGCGAGCTTGAAATGGCCAGGGCGGAGACCAGGACGATATTTCACCTGGCCGCAATCTACGATCTGGTTGTCGCGCGTGACGTTGGCGTGCGCGTCAACGTCGACGGCACGCGCAACCTTAACAACTTTGCGCGGACGCTGCCGCACCTGCGCGGCTATCAATACGTTTCGACTTGTTACGTCGCCGGCAAACGGAAAGGAAGGATTCATGAAACCGAGCTGCGACACGACGCCGGCTTTCGCAATCATTACGAAGAAACAAAGTATCTCGCCGAACTCGAAGTGGAGGCGTTGAAATCGGACCTGCCGGTTACAATCCACCGTCCCGCCGTCGTAGTGGGCGATTCAACAACCGGCGAAACGGCAAAGTACGACGGTGTCTATTATTTGATTCATTACCTTCTGCGCATGCCGCGTTCGGTTTCACTCGTCAACATTGGAAACCGCAAAGTAAGTCTGAACCTCGTGCCGGTAGATTTTGTAATCGAAGCAATGACGGCGCTTGCCCGCGACGACCGCGCGATAGGAAAAACTCTACAGCTTGCAGACCCGCAGCCGCTAACTACTCGCGAGCTATGCGATGTGATCGCTAAAACGATTTACGGGCGCGGCTCACCCATCGCGCTTCCGGCCTGGCTCGTGGAGTTCAGCTTGTCGCTGCCGCTATCGCCAAAGATTACCGGCTTGCCGCATTCCGGCGTGCCCTACTTTTTTCTCAAACAAACCTACGATACAGTCCAGGCGCAGGAGCTACTCGAACCCCACCGGATTCACTGCCCACCATTCTCGACTTACGTGAAAGCCATTGTCGATTTCGCGGCGCGGCATCCCACGTTGTAAGCGTACCGGCCTCACTTGACAAAAGATTAAATTAGAATTATTCTAATTCCACTTCATGGCAAGACATAGACAGCAAGAGGAAGTGTCCGGCTTGACGCCGCAGCGGCGGGCGGTCCTGGAGTCGATTCGCGAGAGCGAAGCGCATCCGACTGCGAGTGAGGTTTACGCGGCGGCGCGTGAGCGACTGCCTTCGATTAGCTTTGCGACGGTTTACAACTCGTTGCGGTACCTGAAAGAGGCCGGGTTGGTCCGCGAGATCAGCTTTGGCGACAGCGCGAGCCGGTACGACCGCGAAACCGACCGACACGACCATGCGATTTGCACGAGTTGCGGAAAGCTCGTGGATTTCGATCTGCCGCAGACCGCGGAGTTGTTGCGGATAGCGGCGCGAAAGGCCCGGTTCAAAGCGGAGTCGGTCCATCTCACGCTGAGGGGTTTGTGTCCTGATTGTCGTCAGGAGCCGTGAAGAGTTTTGGTAGATGCAAGAAGAAAGCGAGGCGATTTCCGCAGTCAGCGGTAAGCCACAGAGATTAATTCTAAACAACACCTAGGAGGATTCATGTCAGCAGCAGCAACAGCAGTAGCAACAGAGAAGGCGATGGTGGGCCAGCCGGCGCCGGATTTCGATATGGCCTCGACGAAGAACATTGAGAAGTTGAACGAGAACGTAAAGCTTTCAGATTATCGGGGCAAGTGGCTCGCACTTCTTTTTTATCCGTTGGATTTCACTTTTGTTTGTCCGACGGAGTTGACGGCGTTCAGCGATCGCTACGCAGACTTTGAAGGGATCGGCGCGGACATCATCGGCGTTTCAACCGACTCGGCGTTCTCACACCGCGCGTGGTTGAACACTCCGCGCGACAAAGGCGGCGTTGCGGGTTTGAAATATCCGTTGGCTGCCGACTCGACGAAAACAGTTTCGCGTGATTACGGCGTGCTGATCGAGTCGAGAGGGATCGCGCTGCGCGGACTCTTCGTGATCGATCCCGAAGGCGTCCTGCGCTACAAGGTCGTGCACGATCTGAACATCGGCCGCTCGGTCGAGGAGACGTTGCGCGTCATTCAAGCGCTGCAAACCGGCGGTCTGTGCCAGGCGGAGTGGAAGCCGGGACAGGCGACGCTCAAGGTCTGAGGGCACTATCAATCGAGAAGGTAAATCCGATCCACGAACCCACACGAAGTACGCGAACACAGTTGCTAGTGTGATTTCGTGGATCGGTCTTTTTCGATAGTCGGCGCATTAATGAAGAAGAGAAATAGACTATGGCAATGAGGATTGGAACTGAGATGCCCTCACTCGACGGCGCGACTGAATGGTTCGGCGGCACGCAGGCCCATGCCGAACAACTGGCGCGCGAGGGGCCGACGCTCGTTCACTTCTGGTCGGTGAGTTGCGGCATTTGCAAAGAAAATCTGCCGCGCGTTACCGCCTGGCGCGACGAGCGCAGGCATGAAGGCTTACGGGTAATTGCGGTGCACATGCCGCGCTACGAATCAGACACGGACGTCGAAGCCGTGCGCGAAGCGATCGCCGGCTATGGAATCACAGAGCCTTGCGCCATTGATAATGAGCACAAGCTGCGCGACGCGTTTCAGAACGAGCAGGGGTACGTGCCGGCATATTACCTATTCGATAGCGAACGAAAACTGCGAAGCTTCGCGGCCGGCGAGCGTGGTCTTGACATGCTTTCATCGGCACTCGACCGGGTATTGGCGCAAGCGGTGACGTCGCCCGCGTAACTGAGGAATCTCATTATCGCGAACGGACGCACGCCTACACCTGGGCGATTTTCATGAAGTACCAGACGACGAAAATCGTGAGCGCGAGTGAGCCGAATAACAGCATCAGCAATGTTGCGACGATAACTCCAACAAACAACCAGTCGCTTTTTCTGCCTGCGTGAGCCTCTTCAGCAGAGACTGTGGCGCGCCTACGCAGCAGCTTCAGGTTTCTAATGTTTGGCTTCCACCACGCATCAAAAAGATCGCCAACCCACGGCAGCAGGCCGACGACAAAATAAATGACGATGTTCACCGCCATGCGCAGCAGAGTGATCTTCGGCACCCGGTAGCGAACAGCGGAGACGAGGACGTAGACCGCCACCAGCGACGTGGCGATGTCGCCGATGCCGGGAATCAGATCGATGATGGCGTTCAGTCCGAAGCGCCAGCCTAAGACAGGAATGACAAACTGGTTGTCCATCACGCGGGCCAACACTTCCAGCTCGCGCTCGATCTGGATATGCGTCGGACGGATAACGCGTTCGCGCGCACCTGGTTGCGGCACAGGTTCAAGATAGGCTGCGCTACCGCTCGTTAGTTTTTGACTTGCGAACTGCATCGACTACTAAAACTCCAGCGCTAGCGAATGCGCGTCATCTGTTGCCAGAAAAATTTTCCGAGCCGACCGAAAACGGTGAGCGCGTTGCGGTCTCCGCCTTTTTGAGTTTCCGGTTTGACCGGCAGCCCCAGCGAAGCGGCAAGCTGTCTATCAGGCGGCGCAATGTCCTCATCGCCTCGCTTGCTCTGCAACCAGCGGTTAAATGTACGCGCCACCGTCCGTCTTTGTTCAATCGGCGCTTCAGCGATGAACGCGCCCCGAAGATCGTCAAGGTCCGCGATCTCCAGCAGGTTTGCTTTGTAATACTTTTGCAGTGCGGCAAAGAAGCGGTCGTCGCCCAGCAAGCGCTGCAACTCAGCAAACATGAGCGCTCCTTTGGTCATAACGATGGCCGCATACTGAAAAGAGTTTCGGTAATCCCGTGCCGCGCGATTTGCATCCATGTCCTCGCCGCCAAAGGTTCGATACAGACGATAGACTCCGCGCAACTGATCTTGCAGCACTGTTGCCGCCCGCTCGTCGCCATAAGTCTGTTGGTAATAGAGCAGCGCCGACCAGCAGGCCAGCGCTTCGTCCAACACAGGCTCGCGCGCCGGATCGTTTCCTACCGCCACGCCCCACCACTCATGCGCCACCAGATGGGCCACCGCCCATTCCAGACTGTCTTCGACTGACGCGCGCTGTTCGCGAATGATCTCAGGCATGTTGCGCATCGCCGGCGATTCAAAATCTACGTAGAACGCGCTGGCAATTACGTCAAAGCCGGCAAACTCCGTGCTGCCCAGGCCCGCGACCAGGGGCGCTTCGACTACGGTGATAGTTTTGAAAGGGAGCCGGCCAAAACGATTGAGAAAAACGCGGACTGCGTTTGCGGCGGCCGCAAGCACGCGATTGCCGACGCGCTCGTGCTCCGGCAGAAAGATCGATCGAACCGTTACCTCGTCAACGGCGCGTTGCTCGTCGCGCAAATTCCGCCCCGCAACGATCGCGAAGTCGCGCAACGCCGTCGCGGCGAATGCGTGGGTCTCTTCCCCCCTGCTCGCCTTTTCAGCTAACGAGGTGAAAACCGCGACTCCACGGGGTGCTTCAATCACGACGTCATAATCCGAAGCTTCGGTAAACACGAGGTCACCGATGCTCGGCTCGACTTTGCGCCGCCAGTCGTCGCCATCATGAACGGCGAGAATCGGAAACGCAGTCCCGAGCAGCATCACGCCGCGGCAGCGAAAGTTTAAATCGCGCGCGCGACGGATTTCGCGTTCGCTCTGGATTGCGGTACTGACTTGCTTGACGACGTGTGTTACGAGGCCAGTTTCCTCCGCGTCGATTTCGGGAACGGTTCCCTTGAACTTGATCGCCACTTCGGTTGACGCATCAGGCGCGACCGACTCGCGGAGGTTGACCCGCAGCGTCGCGCCTTGATCGTCGAGCGTAAAGGGAACGAGCGCGTCGTTTGCGGACTTAACCTCGGTTACTTCGATCCGCGGCTCGTCGGAAGCGTAGGGAACTCCGGCGGAATTCGCATTCGCCGCGGGCGGCGAGGGTTGCAGGTCTGACCGAACATTTGCATAGAGGTGAAAGAAAATGGTGGAAGTTGCGTGATCGCCGCGATTGGTCCAGCGTACGCGCTCTGAACCCGTGTACGAGCGGTTGTCAAAATCGAGTTTGAGATGAATCTGATAGTGAGGTCGTTCGCGAGTCTCGTTTACCGGCTGATTCTGCTGGCTCGATGACCAACTTGCGCGTTTCGCCGCGCCCGCTATTGTCAGGGCACCGATTAGTATGATGACCAAGAGAACAATTAGTCCGCATAGCGCTCGCAAGTTTTTGATCGTGAACATCACGGATTACTAATCTTAGCCTGTGGCGGCCTCATCTACTAGTGCGAGCTCTAACTGCGCGCTGAGCGCCTTCAGTGATCGTGACGGACTTGATAACGTCGCCACGTACGATGCTGTCGACGACGTCCATGCCCGCGATCACTCTGCCAAAAACAGTGTAGCCGCCGTCGAGATGCGGTTGCGGCGAATGCGTTACGAACCACTGTGAGCCGCCTGTGTCTTTGCCCGAGAGCGCCATGCCGACCGCAGCGCGATCGTAAGGCACTTCATTTATTTCGCAACGAATCTGATAACCCGGTCCGCCGTTTCCATCACCGCGCGGGTCGCCGCCCTGGATTACAAAGTTAGGAACGACTCGATGCAAAGAGATATTGTTGAAGTATCCGCGCCTCGCGAGTTGAATGAAGTTGTCGACGTTGAGCGGGGCATCGTCAGCCAGGAGTTCAATCACGAAAGCGCCTTTGCTCGTGCTAACCCTCGCGCGCACGTGCTTGCCAATTCTTCCGAGCGCGCGCACGTAATCGGCTTGCGTGTTGCGCGTTTGCACGGTGCCGATTCGATCGGAAAGGTCGCCAGCGCCATTTTCTTTCAACAGTGCGACTGCCTTGCGTCTAACCAAATGATCCGTGGAATCAAGAGTCGTCTTGATCGCATCATTCGCGACTGAGGTCTTTTGTTTCCCGAGTGCATCGAGAATCGCCAGCGCTGCATCGTTCAAGGCTCTATCTTTCAGTGCTCTTGGCAAAGCTGCAATCAGCGCGCGAGCGTTGGTTTCATCAGGCGGCAGTTCGGCGAGCAATTCAGCGGCCGTCGCGCGAATGATTACGTCCGAGTCAGTCAGCCGTTTGCGCAGCAAGTCGCCGATATCGTTTGGCTTGAACTTGGCATAGGCGCGCAGGTAGTCGGGCACCTCGATCTTGCTTGCAGCCGGAGATTTCGGGTCGTCAACGCCGCGGATTCCCAGCGCCCGGCGCAGTGACAATCCGGCTTGCGCTTTTGTGAGGGCGTTTGGATTGGCTGCGATTTCACCCAGGCCTTGAGCGACGGCGGAGCCACCATACCGAACATCCAACGAAGCGGCCGGAGGATTGGGGCAACACTTATTTGTCTCTTCAACATAAATCTCTGGTGCGATGCGCGCGAAAGCTATTTCAACCTCGGGCGCAGCATGACCAAGCTGACGCAGCCAATCGACTGCGCGTTCGTTTTTTGTTCCCGCCCAAACGCGGCCAAGCGCAGTTGCTATCTCGAGGATCTCATTGGTTTCAGATGGTCGAGACAATCGTTTTCGTCTGCCGGCTCGATAAATTGCGAACAGCTTTTCGCCTCGTTCCAACAGGGGCGCGCCTGCGCGGCTGTCCTTAAACGCACCCAATGCCCGAATCGCGCTGACGCGCACGCGCAAGTCGTAATCATTCAAGGCGCGCTGAAGCAAAGTGTCGAACGACTGTTTGTCCTCCGTGGTGCTGAGAACGCGCGCGGCGTTTGCGCGCACAATCGCGTCACCATTCCCGAGCAACTGTCGAACCTTCTCGTTTCCGTCTTTCACGCGCAACCGCGCCATCGTATTCAATGTGTCCGCGACTACGCGCGGATCGGAATAGTTAAGGAAACGAATGATGACGGGTCCCAGGCCGTCTGGTTTCGCGCGCAAGGCAGCGGTCAGACCTAACAGAACCGTTAGGTCATGAGACATCGATCGCCGCCCAGCTTCGAACTTCAGCGCATCCAGGATCGCTTCGGCGCAGTCGTGTTTGCGATCCTTTTCCTTTTCCGGAAGGGCCGCGGCGATCTTTCCGAGCGCTTCAACCGCGCGCGCGCGCACTTCGCCCCTCTCGCGAGTATCATCAAGCAGAACGATCAAAGCCTGTGCCCCCAACGGCGACTCGATCTCGCCCAGCGCAAACGCCGCCATCTGGCGCACCTCGGCGACGTCATTTCCGCGCAGCAAATCAACCAGCACGGGCACGGCCCGCTCATCGCCGATGCGTCCCGCGGCCAGCGCCGCGCGCTTCCGCACGTTCGTGTCCTTGTCGGCGAGTAGCAATGCGAGATTGTTGTCCCAACGACGCTCGTCCTCGGCGCGCACGATTTGCAGCAAGACGCCCGCGGGAATCTTTGCCCTCGCATCCGAGGCGCGCTGCTGTCCGGCGACACTCGCGATACTTGAGCAGCCGACCACCAGTGAAAGGAGCACGAGCGCGCGACAAATTAGTTTGTTAGGGTTCATGACACAAAGAACGAATCCGAGAGTTTGACCCGAATTGGCTTCAAAGTAGGGAGTTCTCTTTATGTATCAATGAGAAAGAGGTTAGGTGTCAAGGCGGCGAGACAGGAAAGGCGCCGAGTGTTCAACTGTCGGGAGTTTCCTGCGGTCAAAGAGCAGCCGGCTTCAGGTTTAGCGCAACTTTCGCCCCAACCTCGACTGATTCCGCTGGCACTGTGCTTGCCCTGTGAAGGTCGCTATTTAGCTAAGACAAAACTTTCGAATGGAGTTAATGATGTTGAAGAAATCTATTTTGCTGCTGCTCATCCTGGCGCTCTGGCCGAATCCGGCAAAGGCTCAGACGATCGTAAAGGCCGGACAACAGGGAGCGACGCAGACGGCGGCGTCCGAGCAGATTAAGATTCAGGTGGCGAAGCTGGGTGTCGGAGAAAAGGCCAAAGCGACAATCACGCTCAAGGACGGCAAAAAAACAAAAGGGTACATAAGCCGCGCGGGTGAAGAAGACTTTGTGCTTCGCGATCGGAAGACCGACACCCCTACCACGATTCGTTACGCAGACGTCGCAAAGATTGAAGGCAACCGAGGTCATTCGACGGCGAAGCACGTGGGGATTGGTGTGGGCATCGGTGTTGGCGCTTTTCTTACCGCCTTGCTAATCATCCTTACACATCTTGATTAGTTGCGCGCCGAAGAGATCAAGGCGCCGCGCTGGAAGCCAGCGTGGCGCCCTGATCTGATCTGACAAATTGAACGAGGAGCCTTAACTTGCCACGTCTGAAATGCTGGCAATGTCGTTCGACTTGGTTGCGCCATCAGTCTTGATGCGCGTGGTATCGAGCGGCTCGTCCACCTTAAAGCCTTTCTTATCGGCTGAGGCGCTTTGCGTCATCTTGCAACTGCCTTCGAAGATCGCGCCCTGCTCGATCACCAGCGATGGCGACTGGATGTTTCCATTCACCTTGGCGGCGCGGCCCAGTTCCAATCTCTGCGTCGCGATCACGTCGCCGTTTACGGTGCCATGAATGGTGGCCACCGCGACCTCGATGTTCGCATCGACCTTACCGTTGGTGCCCACGACCAGCGTGCCGCTGCTCGAGCTAATGCGACCCGACAGGTGCCCATCGATCCGCATCATTGCCTTGAAGGTCGCCTCGCCGGTTACGACCGTGCCGCTGCCAACGTAGCCGCTGAGCGTTCCTTCCTTAATGTCGCGCGCGAGCGATTCGCTTTCAGTCAATGCCCGCGACGAGGCTGAAGCTTCGACGGCCGGCCTTGGCGTATCGGCGACTGGTTGTGACGCAGCGTAAGTGCGGGGAGCGCCGTACGCGGTTGCCTCTTGCCTGTCCGTGTGTTCGTTATCTTCTTCTTTGGGGTTCTTTCCTATCCTGAGCATAACTAACCTCCGTATTCAGATGGTAGTGGCGCGACAAGTTGAGTTACCTATGCCTATCGGACCCGTGCAAGCAACTAAATGACGCGCATTAAATGGAACTTGACTAGCTTCGCTGGCCTAGCTCGGCGGTCGACCGCTTTCGAGCGGGGAACCGATAATAGACAAACTGACGGCCCGTGTCCAGAGTTGCAATGAAAATGTAAGCCAGGTCAGTCTACCGCGGCGGACAGAAACTTGACCGCTTCCCGGGCCGGGACATTTCCTGACTCAATCCTGTCTCCCAGGTCGTCCTTGAAAAGGCAATCGCCTTCAAAGATGGCGCCGCGTTTTACAGAGAGTGCGGGCGCGTTGATGTTGCCGACGACTCGGGCATTGCTGTTGAGCACAACGCGTCCGGTGGCATTGATGTTACCGGCGATTCGGGCATTGCTGTTGAGCACAACGCGCCCGGTGGCATTGATGTTGCCGACGACTCGGGCGTTGCTGGTGAGCACGACGCGTCCGGTGGCATTGATGTTACCGTTGACCGGGCTGTCGATGAACGCCTCGCCGATCACGTCGATGTCCGCGTTAATTCTGCCGCGCGCGCGTGTGACCAGCACGCCCTCTTCCGTCCGCAGATTGCCCGAAAAATATCCGCCCACGCTGAGCACGCCTGTGAATTCAATCCGGCAGTTGGTGCCCGCGTCACACTCGACAAAAAAGTCTGGCGCCTGTTCCTCGACTCCGGAAACCGGCGCGCTGGTGTTATCGGCCTGCTGACTGGGTTTCAGAGTATCAAGCCAGAGTTCAAACTGCGCTTTAGGATCCGGGAATGAAGCATCGACTGTCGGACTGGCAGGTGCTTCACAGACTTGACCATCTTCGTTAAGGTATTTCTCCATCTGCGAGATTGGTTTCGAGCCCTGGTAACTTTCCCTATGCTCAATTCAATAGCGTGTGTTCGTAGTAAATGAACATCGTCCTTAGACTTCCAACATTTGGCACACGCCTTCGAAAATCGCGCCGCGCTGGATTGCCAGTGAACGCGTCCAGATATTGCCGTAAATCTTTGCAGTTGGTCCAACCTCAACTCGCTGATGAGCAACGATGTCTCCGTTAACAATTCCGTTAATAACCGCGACGGCCACTTCAACGTCGGCGTCGATCTTCGCGCTCACGTCGACGATTAGCGTTCCTTTTGCTGACTGGATGGTGCCCGCGATATGTCCGTTCACGCGCAGCATATCTTTGAAGCAGATCTCACCAGAGAGTTCAGGTTCTGTTCCAGAGAATCGTCTGCTGCGTTGACGGATGCTCAGAGCGCCGCCATGGTTTCCGACTTGTCCGGTGATGATGCCATCGACCGGAATCGCGCCTCGGTAGGTCGCTTCACCAATGATGATTGGAACTCTGGTTTGGAAGGCCCGACTCTCGGTCACATGCGTGACTGGAAACGTGGGTTGATTTGATTTGCGCGGCGGCGGAACGCTCGTCAACGGAACTTGCGGTGAAACCAGTGGTCGCGATCCGATTCCGTTACTCTCTTCGCTGGAAAGGGCGCTCTCTGTCGCTTTCGCCGTCGTCTCGCGATCGCGATAGTCGTCCTTAAGCTTCGTCTTGACGTGGAGCATGCTCGAATCTCCGACCAAAGCAGACATCAAATTCCGCTTGAAGTACCTGGTTGATCGTGGGAGTCAACTCGGACTGGAATAGCCGCTAAATCAGAAAGCAATAACCACCTGGGTCAGTAACCGCCTTGAGTGTTAAGGAAGTTATCATAAGGCCGTCGGATTCCACAAGGAAATTTTGATTCCAGGGCCGCAGGCCCCTAATGAGGGCCGGTTCCTAAGTGGCGACTCGCACCCGGTTCTATTTACCGCCCTGGATGCTGGCCGCCAGAACATCACTCAGCGCGCAAATAGCCGCCCGTTTCGAAGCCTGTGGCAACTTAACGTTGTTTAGGTTTACCGTGGTGTTTCCAGTCATCGCCGCGGCGCCGATTTTCACCCAACCTTTTCCGAAATCCACGTAAACAGGCACGGCCATGCGGAAACTTTCAGAGACTCCCGACTGGGTAATGCGCCCCGAAATCGTTGTCCCGCCGTCACCGAGTTGGTACTCGAATTTATAACTGGGCATCTCAGTGCCGTAGACCCATTCGTTAAAGAACCAATCCATGGTCTTGTTGCCGCCGAGGTTCATCTGCGGAGTCATGTGTTTCTCGATCGCGTGTTTGAAATCCTCAGTCGAGATGTCTTTATTGAAGTGGCTCTGGACAAAGTCCTTCATCATTACCTTGAACGCCGCGTCGCCGCCAGCGGCCTGGTTGTACATCATCATCCGAATCATATGGAGAATGTAAGCGCCCTTCGGGTAGACCAGAAGCTGGTAGACCGCGTTGCCAGTCTTGCCGCTGCTCAGACGATAGCCTTGCGTCACGGGACCAACGGTGTACGGCTTGCGGTCTCTAGTCGCGGGCGATGCCTGGAGAATGCGCCGCTTTTGATCGTCCCAGAAATCCACGAACTTGTCATTCCCGCCGGTGGCCTGAACAAACAGTGAAGCAGAAAATTCTGCAAAGCCTTCGCTCATCCACTGGTCATGATAACTATCCCAGCCGATGATGTGACCCCACCATTGATGCGAGATCTCGTGAGGCGCTACGTATTTCCAGAAATTATCCGTCCCACCACGCGAGCCCAGCAACTGCGCTCGCTGCGTAGTATCGATGAATGCGATGTACGGCATGAAAATCAAAGTGGGCCAGGCCTGACCGAAATTCCCCGCCGGCTGTTGCGTCATTGCGATTCGCGTATACGGCAACCTGCCAAAGTACTCGTTAAAGATAAGCGTTGAATGTTCCGCATCGGCAATAGCGTTGTCAGCCATCCCCGTGGTCGAGAGCGAGCCCAGCGTCGTGGGCGTCACAGTGCGTCCTCGTTCAGGATTTTTGCTCTCGGTCTGCTTAATATTCGCTTGAATCTGTTTAAGCTCGTCCGGCAGGTCTTCGTTGGCGTAAAACTCGATGTTATAGCCGCTGCCTTTGTCCGCGACTTCTTTCTTTTTGAACCGGCCGTAATTGAAGCCCGCGACCGCTAACTCGGTCGTCCCGCTGGACCACTTCGCCACCACGAGATCTCCTTCGCGGGTCTCCGGGCCAACGGGGGCTCCAGTGCCAACGAACATGTTGCCCTTTGGATAACGAAAGGTCATATCAAAGATGGCGCGGTCGCCAAACTGCGTGCCGCCATTATTCGGATACCAGGTTGAGCGAGGCCCCAAAATATAATTGCCGCCGCCTGAATCGCTCAACGCATCGCCGCCGTCATACTGCACGGTCCATTTGTAAGTCTTTCCCGCTTCCAACGATTGCGGCAAAATTATCCCGAACTGCGAATCTTCGTCCTTGCTTTCCTGAATGAAGTTAAGGTCTTTGCCTTGCTCATCCTGGACACGGCTGACGCGCAGCGCTCCGAATAGACTGAAAGGGACGACCCGTGTCCCGCTGGCCAGGCTGCGGACAGTGATCGCATCGGTCGCGGTGATGTGTGTTCCTTTGATCGTGCCGTCAATCTCGTGATGAGTTATGTCGACGAGCCGGTGATCCTCCGCGCTCGAAGCGGTGTTGTTGCGATATTCGTCAGCCAGGTGAAACGCGGTCCAGGCCCCGAAGTCGCCCTGGCCGTAGCTCAAAAGCAAGACCTCTTCCGGCGACACTCGAGGGATGCCTAGCGGATCGAGCAGAAAGATCAGCTTGCTATATTTTCGACCGCCGATGAACGCTTCGAAATAACCGGGCCGCTGCGGCGCGTAGAGATCGCCAAGCGTCCGCAATTCGCCATTGCTGCGCAGCTCTTTGCGGAGTAGTTGCTGGTTGTCGCGATAGAGATCGCGGGCCTTTCCGGACTGCGGTCCACCATTTCCCATCGTTGCACTTCCCGACGCTTTGATTTCATCGAACGTCTTGTCAGTGAAACGAACCACGAGATGGGTGAATTGCTCGGCGAGCTTCTCGTCGTCCACAAAGATCGAGAGCGAGTGTTTCTCAACTGGTGTTGGCGGAACCAGAGTGATCTCGCCATCGCCGATAAAGACGGCCGCCGTAACGCGACCTTCGACGGGCGGCGTAAAATAGATCTCGCCGCTTCTTAGCGTAAACGTCGCCGCATCTCGCCTCAGTGACAGATTGTTGACGGTAGCATAAGGTCCAACAAAGTCCTGCTCGTTCTTCGCCTGCTGTCTCAACTGTTGATAGAGCGCATCGGAATTTGGTTTCAGTCCCGCGTTTGGAATAGTGACATTTGCCTCGATCGCCGCGACCTCGAGCCGAAGATCGACCGCCACCACCGCGCCCTCTTCAACCTTGACCAATGCGCGCTGGCCGTCGCTGAAACCTTTTGCCGACACGGTGACGGTGTAAACGCCGGGCGCAAGGCCTTCTACTTTGTAGCGGCCCTGTCCGTCGGTTACCGCCGAGAAGGTTTGATTGTTTGCCGGATCGGTTACGGTAATCGCCGCGCCCACAATCGCTGCGCCCCTCGGATCGGTAATTTTTCCTTCGATGCGTCCGCCCGCCCCATGCACCACGAAAGCAGGAAGCGCGAGCACAACCAAGACGATTAGGGCGGCGATGATCAGATTTTTGTATTTCACTTCTTACCTCCGGAGAGTTATCGAGGTCGAGGACAGCACACGTATTAACCGGAACCAGGCGCATTATTCTGGGCCACCGTTGGGAAGTCAAGCAACGAGCGGATCGCTTGTTGTCAACCTTGAGCAGCCGCGTTGGCGTGAAGATCAACCACAAAGACACAAAGACATGAAGACACAAAGCGAACTCTAAACCAGAGGACTTACTGAGTGCTCCACGCGGGATTGGGCTCTCTTCGGCGTTCTCTTCACGTGCTTTCTTCGTGTCTTCGTGTCTTTGTGGTTTAATTTTCTTATGGTCAGGTCGTCGAAGAAGCGCAAACTCGACTTCGGTGATTTTCCGCCAGGCAGCGTCACCGAATACACTACGATCGTCTGCCTCGCTTGCACGTTCGACATTTTTACGGCTCAACTTGGGCTGGCGCCGCGCACTGCCTACTCGGAGATCAAGAACTATTCGCCTACGGTCCAGGAGTTAACCGCGCCCAGTGCGAAGCGTCCCTTCTTCGACAGCGAAGAAAAGAGCGCGCATTGTCCCTACTGCGACTCCGCCAAGCGCTGGCACGCTCGGCTGGACACTTATCGCATCGAGGGCGGCAAAGCGACCGACGCTGCACGTCGCGCTCTGACAAAACCCCTGCCGAAGAAGGACAATCAGTTCCAGATCATCGAGACTAAATCAGACAAGCGCGCCGTCTTTTTCGACTGGCTGGATACGCTGGGTCACAATCTCGATCTGGATGATGACGTGTGGTTAATCGAAAGTACGCGCGCGTTTCTCGCGCGGCAGGAACCAAAAACGAATTGGGCAGAAGTTTTCGAGGGCGTGCGCACCGTTCGTCGCTCGAGCAGATTGGAAAAGGGTTGGGAGCGCGACGGCTCACGTCTGTTTCTGGCGCCCGCGCTTTACAACGATGCGTTGTTGGTGCAGTACGTCGTCAGCCGATCGCATAAACACGGGGGCCGTACGCTCGAAGGGCGGTTAACGCTAATCGAGTTGATGCGGCGTCTGCGTTACGGCGGCTATCTCGACAAGCACGGCATCACCGAGCAGGATCAGTTTGAGATTTTGGAAAAACTGGTCGAGGATCTCGCCGGCTCAGGCAAGATCAAACTCTACTACGTCGTCGACCGCCGCGATTTTCTCGATAAAGTGAAATCCGTGTACGCGCGTTACGCGACGTGACAACGGGACAGAAGCCCGCGCGTGAGCAACGGCGCAGTATTCGGCTCGCTGTAATACATTTAACGAATCACATAAAACGCAGTCTGTCGTGGTCGAAACCACTTCATCCCTTCCTTAGCCAGATAGGCGTCGTCTTCCATCATGATCGTAACCTTCTGACCGCCCCACTCGGCAACGGGCGTGCTTGTGTTCAATTCGATTGAGGTGTACGAGCCTTCGCGAAACGGCGGCTCGAAAGGCGCGGTCGCTCCCGCTACGGGCCGGCGAAAATCCACGCTCGCGCCCAGCCCGTGACCCTGATTGCCGATCGAGTGTGAATAGATCATCGCTTCAATGCCCGCGCTTTTCATGTCCGCCATCGTTGCGTCGTAAACATCGTAGCCCATCGCGCCCGGCTTGATGTGTGTGAACAGCGCGTCCTGCAAACGGTTTGTGTTTGTGAGCGCGCGCTTCAAACCTTCAGGCACGTCGCGTTCACCCGCGCGCAAAACGTAGCCCATCTTCTGCCAGTCGGTGCTCAGTCCCAGGTAGTTGAGACCGCAATCAATGTGAATTACATCGCCGCGCTGAATCACTACCGCTTCATCGGCCACACTCAGAAACTGCTGCGTCTTTCCGGTCTCCGCGCCCTTGCGCTGGATGCGCATGTCGGGTTGAAACCACGTGTCGAGACCGAGATTATTCATCTGTTGCAACCACCAATAGCGCACGTCGCCCACCGTGGTCTTGCCGGGCGTGATCACTTCGTTGGAGAAAGCACGGCGCGTGATGATGTCAGTCGCGGCGACGGCGAAACGGTAGTGTTCGAGTTCTTCAGGCAGGCGCGTGTCCATGTATTCAACAATCAACGGCGCCGCGGAAATGAATCTTTCCTCATTTTCTTTTCCCAACGTCTCCGCGAGAAACTTGTAAGCATCGTGAGTGAGACCATTTGTCGCGCCGCGCGTGCCGCCCATGTTCAGCGCGATCGTCTTTGGCCGGCGCTCGTCGACAATTCGTTTCAGCGTTGCCGGAATGTCTCTGCCTGGGGGATTTTGGATCTCGAAAAAGTATTTCAGATGCTCTTCCGCGTAACGGACCAGCGCGATGCGTTCCAGTTTGTCACCGCCGCGATCGGTAAAGATGAAAAAGTCTCGCCGACCCTCGTACGGAATCGGCGGCGCGATGTAGGGCACCACCGTTTCCGGATGAAACTCTTCATTCGTAACGATCCACATTTCCGTCTTGTGCCGGCGCATCATCGGCAACAGCAGCGTGTCGAGACGCGTCTTGAGCCAGCGTTCGCGCACCATCTGTTGCTCGCGCACTGACAAAAGCTTCGGCATTCGTTCAGCAGCGGCTTTCTTCTGGGCCGGGACTGGCTTGATTGCCGCCGAACTCAGAAGCACGACGGCAATCGCGAGAATCAGCAGGTGGCGGAGTCGGCGAATCATTTTTTGATTATCTCCTTCGTAAGTTCCCTCTCCCACTGGGAGAGGGTTAGGGAGAGGGCGTGAGTTCAGCAGAAAACTAAAAATATTCACTAGCCACTTCGTCTCAAACCCTCTCCCCGGCCCTCTCCCAATGGGAGAGGGAGTTTTTCAGCAGCTGCTATAACCAGTCAGTAGGTGAGGAAAAAGACTGTCTGTATCAATCAGGGAGTTACGGTTGGCTTATACCCATCGATCATCTTTTGCATCCCGTCAACCGAGTTGTTGTGTCGATACTTGTAATATGAAGCAAGGTACTGCAAAAGCTGGTCATGAAACTTTTGGTAATCGGGCTTACCTTCGCTCAACCCGACCGCGTGAGCGTAGTAGTCAATCACTTTGTCCATCATACCCATCGCCTGCTTCAGCAGATCGTCCCGCTGTTTTCCTTCAGGCATGTTCTTAATAGTTTGCGCGGCGCGCGTGTACTCCTCATCCGCTATGCTGCCCAGCAAGTAATAGGTGAAGGGATCCGAAGGATTGAGCTTCTGCGATTTTTCAAGCTGGCTTTGCGCTTTGCTTGTCTCTTTTTTCATCAGCGAAACGATCGCCATCTGCTGATAAAGTGGCGGCAGGGTTTTCTGATATCCGCCCCACTCCTCATCGGACATACTCGCTGGTTTTGGCGCTTCGAGTAAGGCGATCGCTTTCGTTCCGTACTGCGCGCCCTCATTCACATATTTTGGGTTGTTGTGTTTCGTGGCCTGGTCAATCGCCGCAAGCGCCAGGGTTGTAAGCACCGCCACGTCGTCCGGGTTTTTCGAAAGATAGGAAGCACCATTGCTAAACGCCTCATCAATTTGATTAAGGCCGATCAGGGCTTCGATCAATACCGGTCTTATGGTCCTGGCCTCACTTTCGGTATTGAATACGGTTTGAAATTTCTTAACCAGAGCCATCTTCTGAGTCTGATCCTTGACTGAGCTAATCTGCGACGCGATGTGGTCGGCTACGCCCTGGCGCAACTGACCCTTCGGAAAAGTCTTGACGAATTCTTCGCCGGCAGTCAGCTTAGCGGCCGCATCCGCCGCGGACTCAACTGCCCGGGCAGCTTTGACTTCTGCGTCTGATGGCTTAGGCGTGGTGCCTTGCGCCGCTGCACGCATTGACCCAAAGACACCTAGCGACATGACGCACGCGAGCGACGCGCGCAGGAAAACGGATCGATTTTTCATAATAACCACCTTATTAAATGAATTGCTCTCACGGGAAGCGGGACAAATAATGCTTCAGACTGATGGGGAATAGCAAGTCGGAAACAGCCATTGCAGTCTTAGCACTCCGCGGGCCGACGCTTATAGTGATGCGTTACCGGGCGGCGGCGTCCGACGCCGATTGCGTTCCGCGAAACGATGAGCGTTGGCGGCAACTGGCGCCGCTTGAATTCGTTGGCCGGAGACTCGACGCGATTCAAGACGTCATAAACCAATTGCGATTCATTACCTGCCGCGATGATCTCTTCCGGAGTTGCTTTCTGCTCGAAGTACAGCTTCAGAATCGCATCGAGTTTGTCATAGGGCGGCAGCGATTGATCGTCAAACTGATCCGGAGCGAGCTCGGCAGACGGACGCTTTTCGATGATTGACGCCGGAATGATCTCGCGGTCGCGATTCAAGTGTCGCGCGAGCGCGTAAACTTCCGTTTTCAATACGTCGCCGATTACCGCGAGCCCGCCATTCGTGTCGCCGTAAAGCGTGCAGTAACCGAGCGCGAGTTCTGATTTGTTCCCGGTTGATAAAAGCAAACGCCCTTCGGCATTCGAGATCGTCATCAGGATGTTGCCACGCAGTCGCGATTGCAGGTTCTCTGCGGCGTGCGAACTGCTTTCCGCCGTCGGCTTCGGCAGCTTGAGTTCGCCGAGCAGCGTCTCGAACGCCACGGTGATCGGATGCTCAATCACCTTCACATCAAGACGGCGCGCGAGTTCCAACGAATCTTCGACGCTTGAGCGTGATGAATAAGGCGACGGCATCATCACGGCAAGAACGTTTTCCGATCCGAGCGCTTCAGCCGCAAGCGCCGCGACGACCGCGGAATCGACGCCGCCTGACAGACCCAGCACCGCCGTCGCGAAACGATTCTTCCGCGCGTAATCGTGGATGCCGAGCACTAGTGCTTTATGAATGGTTTCGATATCGTCGCCCGGCAAGCAACGCTCGTCTGCTAATCCGCTATCGAGATCAACCGTGCCGATGAATTCTTCGAAAGGCGCCGCTTGCAAAATGATCCGGCCCTCGCGATCCGCGACCAGACTGGTACCGTCGAAGATGATGCCGTCGTTTCCGCCGACGAGATTCACAAAAACTATCGGCAGACCCGCAGCCTTCGCGCGATGGGCCACCATGGCGCAGCGCTGGCCCAACTTTCCTTTGTTGAATGGCGAAGCATTGATCGAGACGAGCACGTCCGCGCCCAGCTTGATCAATTCATCCGCGGGATCGTTTGCATACAGTCGCTCTTTCCAAAAAGTTTTGTCGTTCCAGAAATCTTCGCAAACGGTCACGCCGAGTTTGCAATCTTCGACTGCGAAAAGGTGTCGCTCTCGGGCCGGTTCGAAGTAGCGCGGATCGTCAAAGACGTCATACTCGGGCAGCAGTGTCTTATCGGCAAAGCCGAGCAGCTTCCGGTCACGAATGATCGCGGCGGAGTTATAGAGTTTTCGGCCAGTCGGTTGTTCTGAAGGTCGCACCGTGCCGACGATCGCCGTGACCCCTTCTGCGGCGGCGATGATCCGGTCCAAAGGCTTCAGGACGCACCGCACGACGTCGCGATCCAGAAACCAGTCAAGCGAGGTGTATCCCTGAACGCAAACTTCCGGCAGCACGACCAGATCAGATCGATCGCTTTTGGCTTGTTCAATCGCGCGGATGATGCGGGCAGCGTTGCCTTCGTAATCGCCGTTGGTGGTGTTGATTTGGCCGATAGTGACGCGCATGAAATTATTTCAGATTTTCGATTTGAGATCTCAGATCTGAGATTTGAGATCTGCTTTTATTCGTCTTAGATCGTGCGCCATCCAATCACAAATCGCAAATCAAGAATCAGTCTTACCATGACCGCCGCCACCTGGCGACTCGATGCGCACGCGATGGCCGGCCGCGAGTTGCCAGCTTCCCTTTGAGGCAAGCCGTCGCGCTCGGCCATTGCTGATGATCGACGCGCGACCGACAGCGCCAGCTTTACCGCCGCTTAATCCATAAGGCGCGCGCTTTCTTCTGTCGGAGAGCAAAGACATGCGGGCCGGCACGAGTGTTTCGATCTCGCGAACGACGCCGTCGCCGCCACGATGCTTTCCGTTTCCACCTGAACCTTTGCGCACGCGATATTCGCGCACACGCAATGGGTAAGCATACTCGAGCGCCTCGGCCGGCGTGTTGAGACTGTTGGTCATGTGTGTGTGGATCGCGCTGATGCCATCGAGCGTTGGACGCGCACCCATGCCGCCGGCCACAGTTTCGTAGTATGAAAACTCCTTGCCGGTGCGTGTATCGATGCCGCCGATGGTCAGATTGTTCATTGTTCCCTGGCTCGCGGCGGGAATGCGATCGGGCAATGCTTCGGACAAGGCTTTGAATACCACATCGACAATGCGCTGCGACGTCTCGACATTGCCGCCGGCGACTGATGCGGGATGAGTCGCATTGACTATAGTGCCGCGCGGAGCGATGACTTCGATCGGCTCCATCAAACCCGCGCTGGCCGGAACGTCGCCGACGATGATACAGCGAAAAACGTAACTTACCGCTGAAACCGTAATCGCTTCGACTGCGTTGATCGCGCCGGCGACCTGCGGCGCGCTGCCGTGAAAATCGACGGCGGCGCGGTTGCCTTTTATGCTGACGCGAACGCGAATCAGCACTTCGTTGTTGCTGATTCCATCATCATCGAGCGCGTCCTCGGCTTCGTAGACGCCATCCGGTATCAAGCTGATCGCATGTCGCATCAACCGCGCGGAATACGCGATCAGGTGCGTGGCATACTCCATCGCTTCGCGCGCGCCGCGCCGCTCGATGATCTCGATGAGCCGTGCCTCTCCGGTTTTCAAGGAACCGATCTGTGCTTGAAAATCTCCACGACGTTCGTCGTGCCCGCGAACGTTCGCGAGAATCAATTTCATTACGTCGTCAACAATTTCGCCGTTGCGCACAATGCAAATAGGCGGGATTCGTACGCCTTCGCCATACACGTCTGTTGCGAGTCCCATCGAGCCCGGCGTCGCGCCGCCAATGTCCGCGTGATGCGCGCGATTGGCAACGAAGAAAAGACAGGAGGCAGGAGGCAGTCGGCTGGATGCAGTAGAGCTGTGCTTTGTTCCTGCCGCCTGCTGTCTGCCTCCTGCCGACTGGTCAAAGACGCCCGACACTAACGTCACATCGGGCAAATGCGTGCCGCCGGCGAAGGGATCGTTCAAGGCGACGACATCGCCCGGCGCGATCTTTACGTCGCGCAGGGCAGCGGCGACGGCCATCGGCATCGAACCGAGATGCACCGGCATGTGATCGCCTTGCGCAATGACTCGGCCTTGCTGATCAAAAACCGCGCACGAGTAATCGCGACGCTCCTTGATGTTTGGCGAGAAGGCGGTGCGACGCAGCGCAATGCCCATCTCTTCCGCGACTGAAGTGTACAGCGCGCGATAGATTTCCAGGGTTGTTGGATCGAATGGCTTCATTGTTGACCGATCTCAATGATCAAGTTTCCATAGTTATCAACCTTGACGCGAGTATCGCTCGGAATCAATGTAGTCGCCGAATACTCAGTCACAATACAAGGCGAGCGAAGCTGCGCGCCGGGCGATAATTCATCTCGCCGATAAACTCCGGCACGCACCTTCTTGCCTCCAAAGAACGTTTCGATGTAGTCGTTTGGTTTTGCAGCCGCGTTGTTGCGCGAAGCTCGCAAACGAGTCTGTTTTAGCTTCTCGACGATCCCACTCGACCGCAAACGCGCGCTGACGATCTCAATCGAGTTCGTATCCTGCGCATATCCATAGCGCTTTCGATGCGCGCGATGAAAGGCCGATGCGATATTCCCGACAGTCTGTTTGATTTCAAGCTCAAACGATTGGCCTTTGTAACGCATCGCGAGTGATCGCTCGTGCCGTTGTTTTGAAACGTCAAATCCCTCGCGACGCAAAATCGCGGAGGCCGCGCGCTCCATCTCCGCAAACGTTCGCGCGAGTTTGGCCTCGATGCCCGGTTTGATTTCGAGCATCACTGTCCGGCTCTGGTCCTTGACCACATCCGCTGTAAGCACGCCGATTGCGGAAAGCGCGCCTGCCGCAGTCGGCGCGATGATGCGTGGAATCCTTAGCGCGCGCGCCAGCTCGACCGCATGCAGCCCGCCTGCGCCGCCGAAGGGAAGCAATGTGAATTCGCGCGTGTCATACCCACGTTCGACCGAGATGCGTCGCAGCGCGCGCTCCATGTTTGTGTTCACGACCGACAAGACGCCTTGTGCCGCATCCGTCAGGCTGACTTTGCGCTGGGCGGCCTTGCTCATCTCACGCGCCAGCGATGCTAAAGCTGCTTGCGCGCGCCTTTCATCCAGTTTGAATTCCCCTCCAAGTAAACCCGCGCCGCCGAAATGACCGAGCACAACGTGGGCATCCGTCACCGTCGGCAAAAGCGATCTTCCATAACATGCGGGACCCGGATCAGCACCCGCGGACTCCGGTCCAACCCGCAACGATCCGCCTTCGTCAACTCGCGCGATCGATCCGCCGCCGGCGCCGACCGTGTGAATGTCCATCACCGAAACCGCGACCGGCAATCCCGCGACGGTTGCTTCGTTTGTCATGCGCATCCCCTCGCCGTCGCAGAGTGCCACGTCCGTTGAAGTGCCGCCCATGTCAAACGTGATGAGACGCGGAAATCCAGCGGCGTGGGCAGCGCGCAGCGCGCCGACAACACCACCCGACGGTCCGGAAAGTATCGTGCGCACCGGCTCGGCTGCGGCGGCAGTTGCCGAGATGCTCCCGCCGGATGATTGCATGACGCGCAAACTAAAAGCTGATCTTTGGTCTTTGGTTTTTGGGCTTTGATTGGTTATCGACGCGCTTTCAACTTCTCTGGGCGTGTTGTTGATGAGGCGGTTGAGATAACTACCCATGAGCGGTTGCAGATAGGCATTGATCACCACGGTAGACGTACGCTCATACTCGCGATACTCGGGAAGTATCTGGTGCGAGATCGAAAGTGGCACATTCAATGAAGCAAGAGCCGCGGCGATTCTTTGTTCGTGTTCAGGATGAACAAACGAGAAGAGTAACGAGACGGCGACGGACTGCACGCGTGCGCGCTTCAACTTTTTCAACAGCGCGGGAAGTTCACGATCGTCGAGCGCCTCGATAATTTCACCCTGCGCCGTCACACGTTCGCGCACACCCAGTCGCAAACCGTCAGGCACCAGCGGCGCAGGACGCATGGCGTTGAGATTGTAAAGCTCCGGTCGCGCCTGGCGGCCAATTACGAGCACATCTTCAAAACCTTTCGTGGTGACGAGCGCTGTGCGCGCGCCACGTCTTTGCAGCAAAGCGTTGGTGCCCACCGTAGTACCGTGGACGACTTCAAGGTCTTCGAATCTGGTATTTGCTATTGTCGCAATGCGACGCAGACCTTCGATGATCGCGACGGAAGGATCCGTGGGTGTCGAAGCGAGTTTGAATATTTGCAGACGACCGTTTACTTCAAAGACGAAATCCGTAAACGTGCCGCCAGTGTCGACGCCAACGCGAATATGACCCGGTGTTTCGTCTTTGGGTTTTGGCATAAAGTAGGAGGCAGGAGCAGGAGGCAGACGGCAGGAACAACAACACATTCGAGGAAACTTCTTTCTGCTTCCTGCTCCTGCCGTCTGCCTACTGAACCTTCGCCCAACAGCCAGTGTTATTCGACGTGCGTGCCGCATCGAGCACGAGCTGAGTGTGATAGCCGTCTTCGAAAGTGGCCGCGCCTTTGACTGTGGTCTCGCCTTCGAGCAACGCATCGATGATCGCGCCTGAGAATGCCGTGAAGCCGCGCGACCAACTTCCTGCGCGCATGCCCTTCGCCATCGCATCCTGATCGACCTGCACCGGTTGCCAGGCGCCGGAACCGGCAGGTGAATGCCAGAGTTCGCCTGTCTCTTCGACCATCAGCGCACCTGTCGAGCCATAAATCTCCAGACGATTCTCGTAACTGCCGGATTCAACCACGGAGAGCGAGGCCGCGCCGGTGGTGTTTTTAGCAAGCGACGAATCGGTAAAACGGAAAAACAATTTCGCTTCATCGTCCGAGGTGACACGCTGCATTGTGCCGCTCGCTTTGTCGGGTCGTTCCGCAATGTGGGTGGAGAGCATGCAGAAGACCTGAGCGATGTCGGCGCCCAGCACCCAGCGAAAAGAGTCGATCGCATGCGAGCCAATCGCGCCGAGTGTGCCGCCGCCGCGCGTCTCGTCGGACCACCAATCCCAGGCCCGATCGAGGACCGCGCGGTAATCGGAGCGAAACACGTAATTGCAGTGACGCACCGCGCCGATTGCGCCACTGTGTAGCATTGCGCGCATCGTTTTCCGGCCGTTAAGAAAGCGGAGTTCGTGATCGATCAGCGCGAGCGTGCCGGCTTCGCGAGCGGCGTCGCACATTCGCTTCGCCTCGCCGGCATTCAGGGCCATCGGCTTTTCGCAAAGGACGTGCTTGCGGTGTTCAAGGGCTGCGAGCGTTATTTCCAGGTGCGTTGCCGGCGGCGTCACGATGCTGACGAGATCGACGTCGTCGCGCGCGACCAACTCGCGCCAGTCGTTGGCGACGTTGCGAATCTTGAATTCATCGGCGACGCTCTGCGCCCGTTCGCGGTGCGCGCTGGCAATGGCTACGACGCGCGCGCCAATGCAGTCTTTGAATCCGGGAATCTGCGTTGTGCGAGCAAAGCCCGCGCCGATTATTCCGATGCCGACTATTTTCTTTCCCAAGCCAGTGCTCCCGTAGTGATGCAAATGATCGCGTGCGCTGCCGAGAAGATCAGATCATGTGGCAGCTCATGATAAAGCTGAAATCGAAAATTGAAAATGTGTTGGTGCCCCCGCAGCCGTCAAAGTCAGTTACATTTTGCTACGTCCACTTACACAATCGCGACATTCTCACGCCATCGAGACCAAGCATGGAAGCTAGCGACTTAATGCGAACCACAGGATCCTAACTTCCCGAATGGAGAGAAAAGCATCAAAAGCTTTTACTCTTTCTTGCCGAATCAAAGGCCCCTTTGGTAACACCATCAATCTTGCAACCGGCATATTTAGCGGTAAAATATTTGTGAAATTCTGAAGGCTCCTTCAGGCTCTTCCAGTATTCGACTTGAGGCTTCTTTCCGGTCGTCACCTTCTTTGTCACCTTCCAATACCGCTCAATAGGATCAAACTGATAACAGTTCATCTCACCAAAGCATTGTCGCAACTGAGCGTGGCTCGATGAGTATCGGATCAGAGTGAGAACTTCTTCGACTCCGTAAAGGCTTACAAGAAGCGACAATAAGAGCTTAACCGGATCGCTCACATCGAGAGGAAAGGTAGGTTCCGCGTCTGGAATCCACTCTAGATGTTTGTTTGAAGGAAATGGAATGGCTGTATGAAGGCCACGAATCATCTGTATATGGTAATAGTGATGTCTTCCCGCGCCATGAACATCGCGGCCTTCGGGAGCTTCAAATCTGAAACCGAGCCACCGTATTTTCTCTTCATGAAGGAGGAACAAGCCGAGTTGGAAGCGAACCTCTGGAATAGAGCGACCGAAATCAGATTTCAGCGTCAGAACAGGTACCATAATCGTTCCATGAGTCACGGGATTCAGGTACACATATCTGCTCTTGAATTCTCCTCCCATTACAGACTCCTCAGACGACAAGAGTGCTTGTAATTCACTTGTATCACTGAGAGTCAAGAAGTGGCCACCGATCTCTGCATAAATTTTTTGCGCTTCTTTGTAAGAATATTCCCACGGCTTTTCGTGGTGGTCCCAAAGTGTGAGCATGAGGTCACGGAATAACTTCAGATCCCGATCCATAGGGTGAACACCTTAATTTCTGACAATGACAAGGTGAAAAATCGTCAACTACAGACGGACACGTTCACATTGAGAACCGGACTGCAGGCACATACTCAACCCCCTTGAGGTAAGGCGCAAGCCGACCCTTTTGAGACTCTTTATCCAGCACGAACCGACGAACGAAGGGTGAAGGTAGTTCAGCGACGAACTCTCGTGCCTCCGCCCGAGGCAAGAATCTAGACAGGTCCTCGGCAAAAACAAAATCCGGGCGCTCCGCAGACCACCACGGATCAGCGACCTCGGCAATTTCGGCAAAACTGCTTAGAGGCTTCCAAAACCAAGCCGGACGGAAAAGCCAATCCTGTTTATCGAAGCGAAACTTTGCTATGCGCGAGTATTTTATGCCGAGGCTCCTTACTCCCTGGAAAGAAGGGGTCGTATTCCAGCTACTAATAGTGCTTACGTTACCCGTGAGTAAGCTGGGGAATCGAGACACCAGATGAGGCCCGTCTACCAACACATCTTGTCCAGAGAGCACCATTCGCTCCAGCCATTTGGACACCCGGGCTGCGGCAATGCGCGCAACCGATTCGTCATCTAATATCTCATCCTTGCGCCTCAAACCATTTCCTGAGTCGTGGACGAATTGCCTGAAACTTACGTCGTCGGGCTTATCCCCGCTACCAAGAAACTCCTTAGTAGAGCGAGGCAGCGTTTCCGAACTTGGCGGCAAAAACCTTAGATAGGACAGGATTTTGTTACCGAGACCCCCTTTTAATTCCTTCGCTCGACTCTCGAAGGCTTTTAGTGCGGTGGGTAGCATGGGCCAATACGATGGTCTAAACCCCTTCCACGGTTCATGCCATAGAGAAGGATTTGACAGTTGCCGGCTGCCCAGATTGAGATCCGCAAAGGAGTCGGGATTACCTCTCAACGTTAGATCAAAAGTATTCTCACCAAATTGGTTAAGCGCGATAATCAATCCACATCGCGAGTAACATCTGGCTAGATAGGCGACGCCCTCTCCGGTGATGTAATCGTTGAA
>JBGPWL010000028.1:0-50111 GCA_041492185.1 Pyrinomonadaceae bacterium
CAGTAGGACCGTTTGGAGTTGATGTGTGTAGTGGTTTGAGAACCAATGGTCTGCTGGATGAAACGAAGCTTATTGAATTCTTCGCCGGCGTCAGCGGGAATAATCAAGCACGCCAGTTTGCATAATCATCTTCCATTCATTCAGTCTCTTCTCCCTCTCCCTTTGGGAGAGGGCCGGGGAGAGGGCTTGTCTACAGCGAGCTACGCGCCCTCCCCTAACCCTTCCCAAGGGAGGGAAGAAACCACCCGGGGAGAGGGCTTATCTGTGTCAAGCTTCGCACCCTCCCCCAACCCCTCCCACAGGGAGGGGAAGAAACCACGCGCGTTTCAATCAACGTGATCAGACGCTCCCTCAGTCTGTGACGCGCGCAAAGAGAAAGGCGCGGAGGAATTTTCTCCGCGCCCTATGTTGCCAAATCAACTAGGCCTGTGCCAACAAATTCACAGACCGAAAGTCTGTGCTACATCGAAGCCTCAGAACGTGAACCTAATCGCCAACTGCACCTGCCTCGGATCGCCGACGCCCTGTCGCAGGAAGCCGTCGAAATTGAACAGCCCCGGCGTGCTGAGCGGATTGATGTTATTCGCGTTGTTGAAGGTATTGAACATCTCAACGATCGGGATTAGCGCGTAACGCTCGCCAAACTTGAACGGCCGCTGAATGCGCCAGTCAAACGAAAAGTACTTATTGTCTTTACGCAACGTGTTGCGGTTGGTTGCCGTTCGTGGATCCGGCGTTATGGGTTGAGCGCTACGCGCCTGGATGCGGAAGTTTCCTTCCAAGCCCCAGCACATTTGCACAAACGAATAGAAGTTGAACTTGTGGCGGATGTCGCGATCGGCAAGCGCATAGTCAAGGCTCAGATTGTTGATATTGAACGAACGATCCGTGAATGGATCGCGCTCATTTGAGTCGTCGTCTTTGTCTTTCGAGTAGACATAGTTCGCCTCAAATTGATACCGCTTGCTCATGCGCTTTCTCACTCCGGCGGTAAAACCGTTGTAGAGCGATTTACCAACCGCGCTGGTAACAAATACGTCGCCGAGCGTCGGAAACAGTCCGGTGCGCGCAAAGTTCAAAAAGCGTGTCAGGTGTACGCCCTTCGAATGGGTAAAATCGAAGTACACGGAAAAATCCTGTGAGATCTCCTGCTCGAAACCAATATTCGTCGTGTAGATTCGCGGATTGGCGTAGTTCTTACTGAAGACGCGCACGCTGGCGCCGAACGGAATCCCGCCGCCCGGAGCGACGGGTTGGATATTGGGCCACGTGGGCGGTTGTGCTGCCGCGCCAAAGCAGGTAAACGCAAAGCTGGAGTTACAGAATATGCCGAACTGTTGTGCCCCGTTGTCAGTGATCGATCCCACCTGTGACAACATGTTCTGTCGTCCGTAATAGATGCCATAACTCGCTCGCAGTACCGACTTCCCTTTCTTTGACAAATCCCACGCGAAGCCTACCCGCGGCTGAAATTCTTTCCTGGGACTATGCAGCGTACCGTCTGATGGAAAATTCGGATTGGACAATAGCGATGCGTAAGCCGTCTTGCTTGGCGCAATCACGGGCTTTGGGAAAATCTGAGCTTCCCAGCGCAGGCCGTAGCTCAAAGTAAAGTTCGGCTTCACCTGCCACTTGTCCTGCACAAAGAGGCCGTAGTCCTGGTTCGTTATGGTCGATGCGCCGGGCGGAGGAACGCCGGCGATGCCAGTGGATATTCCGTTCTGCAAGTACAAGAGCAAAGGGCCCTGGACGGTACTTCCCGCCGGGCATGCGGTGGGGGAAGTCACCCAGGTCACGACACCGGTTCCGCTGATGCACTCCTGCGCTTTGGGTCCGAATCCTCCGGCCGCCGCAGGCGAGGCGTAGCGCAGGAAGCCGGCGACGCTGTCAAAAATATATCGCCCCGTAAAGAACCCACGGAAGACCTGGTCGTTAAGCGTGTGCAACCACTCGCCGCCGAACTTGATGGTGTGGCTGCCGTGAATAATCGAAAAGTTGTCCTTCAGGTGCGTCCGCCAGATTAGTTCATCAATCGTTGGATTGAGGAAGAACGGATTACCAAACCGGAAGGTTGTTGCAAAGCCCATTGCCGTATCGGCCGGCACGTTGGAAGGAGTAGCTGCCCTCGGGCGCAACTCACGTGTATACGAGAAGTGCGCTTCGTTCAGCGTCGTAGGTGAGATCGTCGAAAGGAGGTTGACATTGAAGTTGTTGATCTTCGACGGACCCTCGATACCGTTTGCTGAATTGCCATAAGTGGCGACGTCGAAGGTCTGGTTCGTGTTCTTCGAGTAATCGAAGTTATAGGAGATTCCCAGTTGGTTTGAATTGTTTAGATTGAAGTCAGTCTTGAACAGAAGCGCATCGTTCCTGATTGGGTGACTTACCGGCAATCCTTCGTCCTGGTTCCTGGTGGCCTTCATGAAATTGATAAGCGCCAGTCGCTGACAGTCCGCGCTCGAATTAATCAGCGCCTCATTGGCCCCAATGGTTGGGGTTGCTACCGAGCACGGAGTACCAATCGGAGTGCTCAGGTTAGCCCGCGTCAGTCTCTCGCGAATGCCTTCGAACGCCAGGAAGAAGAACGCTTTGTCCTTGCGAATGGGTCCGCCAACGGTGCCGCCAAATTGCTCGCGGCGAAAATCCTTGAGCGGCTTCCCGTCAGAAGTGTTGGCCGTCAAGGCTTCCAGACGTTGGAAGTGGAAGAGGCTCCCGTGAACTTGATTCGTACCGGACTTGGGGATGACGTTGACGATCCCGCCGGCAGTGCGGCCAAATTCCGCGGTGGCTCCCGTCGCCACTACCTGGAATTCCTTGACGGCGTCCAGAGGAATATCAATAGCAGCGCGCTGGCCGCCCAACTGCTCGCCGAAGAAGCCATTGTTGTAGTCACCGCCATCGAGGCTGACGTTGTTAAAGACGCCGCGCTGACCGGCAAAAGTGATCTCGTCTCCGTCCGGCCCCTGGACGACGCTCACGCCCGGGGTCAGGGTCAGCAAGTCTTCAAATTTTCTTCCCAGAATCGGCGTCGTGCTTACCGTCGTTTCGTTTAGCGTCGAACTCGACTCCGTCTTCACCGTATCGACGGTGGGCGTCGCGGTAATCGTGACGCGCTCCTGGACCTGGGAGACCTTCATCGAAACGGGAAGATTGAGCGCCTGGCCGACGGTCAGCTCCAGCCTTTCCGCGACGGCGGTAGCAAAGCCCTGCTTGGAAACGGTGACTGAGTAATTACCCGGAGGCAGGGCCAGCACCACAAAGCGCCCACCTTCATCGGTGGTCACTGTTTTTGACAAGTTGGTGTCCAGATTCTTGATCTCCACGTTCGCACCCGGTACGACGGCACCGTTGACGTCAGTCACGGTACCCTGAATCGTTCCGGTGGCAATCTGAGTCTGTGAACTAACCAGAGGCGCGGTTACAAACATGACAAGCAAAATACCGAGACCTCTGATCCATCGGGCGAAGGACGGAAACGTGACGTTATGCATTGTTCTTCTCCTATCGTTAATGGTTTGGAGTTTCAGTTTTTTCAGGTTCAGGTCGTGTTCAGTTGCGTTTGAGGTAACAGCACGTGCGTACGGCTCAGAACAAGAAAGGGTCGGTTCTTTCACTTTGGACATCACCGCATCTCAAACTGGCGAGGCTTGGCCGAAAGCGGGCGCATCTTAGTTAATGTCTGCCGTGCCTGTCAATTATTTGTTTAGGAAATCTTAGTCTCCAATATCTTCAATCGAGTGTCTGCCGGCGAGATGGAGGTTTAGGACCAAAGGAGTTTCACGCCAAGTCGCAAAGGAGCAAAGCCGCAAAGAATAGCTACATTCAGATTTTGCGCCTTTGCACCTTGGCGTCTTTGCGTGAGACCCTGCTCGAACAACAAGATTCTGGCAGTCTTGTCACACCAACAACATTAGCGCGCCGTTTGCGCAAAATCTCGATGAAGGTTAGGCTAGCGATCTGAAACTGAGTGACTGTTCATTCATTAATCTAATGTCTCGTCCACTACCATCGACCCGCTCCGCCGCAACGGACAAACGCGAAGCGATCCTGCGCGCCGCGATTCGTGTATTTGCCAACAACGGCTACTTCAATTCCAAAGTCGCGGACATCGCGCGCGCCGCCGGGGTCGCGGACGGCACCGTCTATCTCTATTTCAAGAGCAAAGAAGAAATTCTGCATTCCGTTTTCGACAAGAGCATGGAAGAGGCGATTGCCGACGGACGCAAGCGCCTCGAAGCGGTAAGCGATCCGCGCGAGAAACTGCGACGCATCGCGCAGCTTCATCTCGAGCGTCTCGGAGCGGATCGAGATCTGGCCGTCGTTTTTCAGGTTGAGTTGCGCGGCTCGACCAAATTCATGGAAGAGTTTTCCGCCGCCGGCTTTGCCGAATACTTAGGGTTGATTCGTTCAACCATAGAAGAAGGTCAACGCGCCGGCGTTTTTCGTTCGGAGTTGAACTCAAAAGTGATGGCCAAGATTCTCTTTGGCGCGCTCGACGAGATGGCTACCAACTGGATCCTCTCGCCACGTCGTTACAAGCTGGCGCCGATGGCCGACCAGGTGCTCGATATTTTTCTCAACGGAGTCAGTGTGAAGTGAACACGAATTTTCATTGGCTGAGCTGCTGGATCGTTGCTCCCTCTCCCTTTGGGAGACGGCTGGGGTGAGGGGCAAGGCTACGAACCGAAGAGAATTGGTTTATTTTTTTCGCCGTAGGCCCTCACCCTAACCCTCTCCCAAAGAGAGTGGGAGTCTACGATTCGACAGATTGAAGCTATCGACCACTGTATATGCTGGAAGCGCAACACAAACCAAGGGTCGTCGGACAACGCGTCCTGCTCACCGACGACGAACCAACAACGCTCGTCGAAGTGTTTGAGCGCGTCGCGCGGGTTCATCCAAAACCCAACACTCTCAATTACAAAAAGAACGGCGCGTGGCATTCGATCTCGTCCGACGAAATGCTCTTGCGCGCGCGGCACATCGCCGCGGGTCTTTATTCAATCGGCGTGCGCCACGGCGATCGCGTGGCGTTGTTGTCAGAGAGTCGCGTCGAATGGACGTTGACCGATGCGGGCTGCCAATTTGCCGGCGCGATTGACGTTCCTATCTATCCCACGCTCATGCCGCCGCAGGTGCATTACATCATCGAGGACTCGGGCGCGCGCGTGCTGGTTCTCAACAATCGCGAAAAGTTTGCGCAGTTGCGGGAGATTTTAAAAGAATGTCGCAGTGTAGAGCACATCGTTTTCTTTGATGGCGACGGCGTAGCAGCAACAGATGGAATAACTCTCGCTGAACTCGAGGAGCGTGGCCGCGCGCTCGCGGAACAGCAGCCGGATTTGATTGACGTCGCCGCCCGTCAAACGCGTCCCGATCAGCTCGCGACGATCATCTACACGTCGGGCACGACCGGCGAACCAAAAGGCGTGATGTTGACGCACGCGAACCTGGTTTCAAATCTGAACGATTCCGCGGGCCACTTTTCTTTTGCTCAGGCAGACTCGGCGCTGTCCGTGTTGCCGCTCTCGCACGTGTTCGAGCGCACCGCGATGTACATGTATCTGCATCACGGGATGACGGTGTATTTCGGCGAGTCGCTCGATCAGATTGGACCAAATTTGCGCGAGGTGCACCCGACGATCTTCGTCGGCGTGCCGCGCATCTTCGAAAAAATTTACGCACGCGTCAAAGAGAAATTTGCCGCCCGAGGGATGCTGAGCGCCGCGCTGCTTAACTGGGCGATCTCGGTAGGAAAAGCGCAGGCGCGGTTCGCAGTCAAGCACAGACCGGTTCCCGCCTGGCTCGCATTCAAGCACAAGCTCGCGTCGCTTTTAGTTTTTGCTAAATGGCGCAAGGCGCTGGGGGGTCGCATTCGTCTGTTGATTTCCGGCGGCGCCGCGATGCCTGAGGAGTTGGGCTACATCTACATCGGCGCCGGCTTGCCAATCGTGCAGGGCTACGGCCTGACCGAGACTTCGCCGGTAATCACCGCGGGCGTGCTGGAAGACAATCGCATCGGCTCAGTCGGCAAACCGATCAAGTACGTCGAGATCCGGATCGCTGACGACGGCGAGATCGAAACACGCGGGCCAAACGTAATGCGCGGTTACTACAACAAGCCCGCAGAGACGCGCGCTGTTTTCACCGAAGACGGCTGGTTTAGAACCGGCGACATCGGCACGATTGATGAAGACGGATACTTGCACATCACGGATCGCAAAAAAGAATTGTTCAAAACTTCCGGCGGTAAATACATTGCGCCGCAACCGATTGAGCAGTTGATCAAAGGCTCGCGGTTCGTCAATCAAGTTGCGCTTGTAGGCAACGGTCGAAGATTTCCCGCGGCGCTGATCGTGCCCGACTGGGAACAGATCGAATCTTATGCCGAACTAAAAGACATCAAGTGGAACAGTCACGCCGAGCTTTGCCGCCACCCGCGCATCGTCGATCTCTTCGAACGGCAGATTGCCGCGCTTACGCCGAACCTGGCGCAGTATGAACGCGTGAAAAAAATCGCGTTACTGGAAAATGAATTCACGATCGAGAGCGGTGAAATGACGCCAACATTGAAAGTAAAGCGACGCGTGATCGATGAAAAATATCGCGACGTGATTGGTCGGCTCTACGCAGAGGCCGAAGCGTAAGGCTATTACCAGGTGTTGAGAGTTCAAGAAGTTTGGAGTGCGCCGACAACGGCGGCGCTTTGGATTTCCTGGAATCTCTGCGCCAGCCAATCTAAAGCGGCGTCGCGCTCAGCTTGCCGCCGCACTCCAAATTTTGTTCTTACGGCTGTCGCGGGATATCCGGCGAACCAATATGCAGCGAGCTTAGAATGCGGTCCGCGGCCTCTTCCGCAGCTTGTCTCAATCTCTGTTCAGCGTAAACCGCATTCGTTTGACCTGAAGGCGCGGGAACAATAACACCTTTGGTGCGAAAGTTCCGCTGGTAGACGTTGCCCGAAGTGATCAGTTTCGCAGTTGCCGGAGCGAAAACGACATACTCGATGTACACTTGCGAGAGGTCCGCGTTGCCGCTGCTGGATCGGATGTTGTCAGTTCGCAATTGCAGCAACACCACGTCCGTTTCCGTTTCAGCCTTCGCGCGCTTCACCGCATCGCCACGATTCATATTCCGTTGTACGTCGAGCTTCACTGACGAGCCTTCGCGCAGTCGCCGCGCGCAGCTCTCCAGGACGCCGTCATAGAAGTAAAGCGGAAGACGCGAGAATGTATCGGTCGAGTCGATGCCGATGATAAGCGACCGCTTTTCTTTTTCAGCCGGCTTCGTTGACGGAGTAGCTTCCGGTGTTGGTGTCGGAATCGGCGCAGATTTTGGCGCGCGTCTTCCCGACTGGGCCATCGTCGTCATGGCGCAGATCGAAATCGCGCAGACAGTGGTTAATGCTGCGACGCCAAAACAAGAAACTCTATGTCGCCCACGCTGAAGACTTTCGCTGTTCATATGAGCCGCTTCAAATTCATGCTCTCATTGTAACACTGGCGCTCAGGAATCCGGCGCATGTTTGCTAAACTGGTCTCACGGACTTTTCAGCATTAATCGGTTGGAGTTGCCGGAGTGTCGCAGCTAATCATCACCGCGGTGCGTCAACAGGCTCGCGCGATTCGTTCGTTCGATCTAATGCCGGAAGGCGCTGCGTCGGCGCACGGGATCGCGTTTGTGCCGGGCCAGGTCGCTATGTTGCGAGTAGAAAGCGAAGAGCCGGCATTTTTCGCCTTAGCCGGCGCGCCCGAAGATCCGGAGTTGGAAGTGCTCGTCAAGCAGAGCTTTGGCGCGAGCAATCGTATTTTCGACATGCAGGAAGGTGAGCGCATCGAGTTGCTTGAAGTTACCGGACGCGGATTTGATCTCGATGCCCAACGTGGCAAAGATCTTGTTTTCGTGGCGATGGGCACTGGCGTCGCGCCGCTTCGCTCGGCACTGCGTCACGTGCTCAGTCGCAAGCAGGACTTCGGCCAGTTGGTCGTGCTTTACGGCGTGCGCACGCCTGATGATTTTTGCTATCGCGATGAAACCGAAAGCTGGGAACAGAGGGGCGTTGAATTGCGTCAGGTGATCTCACGACCCGATGGCCACGACTGGTCCGGACCGACGGGTTACGTGCAGTCGCTCTTGGATCACGTCCTGCCGTCATTGTCATCGCCGGTCGCGTTAATCTGCGGCTCACTCGCAATGATGGAACAGACGCGCGATCGTTTGCAGCAGATGGGCTTCGCGCGGGAAGCGATCCTGACGAACTATTGACTGGGAGCGCGGACATCCTGTCCGCAAAGCGTGCGGATCACGCTTGCTGCCGATGCCGACTTGTTTGCGATCCATGCGAAGGCGGGCAGGATGCCCGCGCTCCCAGGGAAACTTGCTGAATGAGCGCTCATTCAGTATGATATCTCCACGCTAGAATGAGGGTTTGAGACGACTAACCCGACGAAAGGCGCCTGGATAAAATGATGCGGATTGAAAAAGCTGCCGTGCTTGGCGCGGGTACTATGGGAGCGCAGATTGCCGCTCACCTGGCAAATGCGCGAATTCCGACGCTGCTTCTCGACATGGTTCCGCGCGAGAACGTGCTAGGACCAGATGGGACGCCGGTTATGGGCTTGGAGTGGCTCGATCGAAACGCCATCGCTCGCGCCGGATTGGAAGCCGCAAAGAAAGCCAAGCCTGCGGCATTTTTCACTTCAGACCTCGCGTCACTCGTGACGATCGGAAACTTCGACGATGATCTCGCAAAACTTGAAGACTGCGATCTGATCATCGAAGCCGTCGTTGAAAATCTTGAGATCAAGCGCAACCTTTACGAACGTGTAGAACAGCACCGGCGTCCCGGTTCCGTCGTTGCCTCAAACACGAGCGGCATTCCGATTCACCTGCTCGCTGAAGGTCGCTCCGAAGATTTCAAGCAGCACTTTCTTGGCGTTCACTTTTTTAATCCGCCGCGCTATCTGCATCTGGCGGAAATCATCCGCACTCAGTGGACTAGACCGGAAGTTTCATGTTCGATCTTCGGCTTTCTCGATCAGCGTTTGGGCAAAGGCGTCGTGCCGGCGAAAGATCGTCCGAACTTTATCGCCAACCGCATCGGGACCTACGGCGCGCTGCAAACCATCAAGACGATGCTCGATGACGGTTATTCGATCGAAGAAGTCGATCGTGTGACCGGGCCCGCGGTGGGGCGACCGAAGAGCGCGACGTTTCGCACCTTCGACCTTGTGGGCCTCGATGTGTTTTCGCATGTGATCAAAAACCTCTACGACGCTTTGCCGGAGGATGAAGAACGCGCGATGTTCGTCGCGCCCGAATTTCTGACCAACATGGTGGCGCGCGGAACGCTCGGCAACAAGACCAGGGGTGGTTTCTACAAGCGGCAGAAGGGTGAGGGCGATAAGAAAGAGTATCTGGTGCTCGATCCGGCGACGCTCGAATACCGGCCGTCGCAAAAAGTGAAATTCCCTTCCCTGGAAATGGCGAAGAACATCGAGGATACGAGCGAACGGATCAAGTCGCTGGTTTGGAGCAAGGATCGCGTCGGCGCTTTTCTGTGGAAGACTTTCTCTCACACTCTTTCGTACGCCGCGAACCGAATCCCGGAGATTGCCGATACCTTAGTGGAAATAGATCGCGCAATGCGCTGGGGCTTTGGTTGGGAGCTGGGTCCATTCGAAGCGTGGGATGCAATCGGCGTCGAAGCGTCCGTGACGCGAATGAAGGAAGAGGGACGGGGAGTTCCGGCGAACGCGCAGAAATTGCTGGATGCGGGAGCGAAGTCTTTTTACAAGAAGCACGACGGGCAACAGTTCTATTTTGATTTCGCTTCCGAACAGTACTTGCCGCTATCGGACACGCCGGGCACAATCATTCTCAAGTCAGTCAAAGATCGCACGGGTGTCATCAAGAAGAACGCGGGCGCATCGCTCATCGACATCGGCGACGGCGTTGCGTGTCTCGAATTCCATTCGAAGATGAATGCCATCGGCGGCGACACGCTGCAGATGTTGAAGACTTCGCTGGCTGAAGTGGAAAAGAATTTTGTCGGCCTCGTGGTTGGCAATCAGGGTCAGAACTTTTGCGTCGGCGCCAATATCATGCTGATGCTGATGGAAGCGCAGGAAGAGAATTGGGAAGAGCTGGACATGATGTCGCGCGTCTTCCAACAGTCAACCATGAGCCTGCGCTATTCGCCAAAGCCGGTGGTGGTCGCGCCGTTCCAGATGGTTTTCGGCGGTGGTTGCGAGATGGTTTTGCACGCAGATCGCGTTCGTGCCGCGGCTGAGACTTATATCGGACTGGTGGAAGTTGGCGTCGGGATCATTCCCGCGGGTGGCGGCACGAAAGAGATGCTCGTGCGCGCGCTCGATTCGATCCCGAAAAATCTGGACGATGCCGATCCGTTCCCGTTTGTGAAGCGCGCTTTCGAAACGATTGCGCTGGCGAAGGTTGCCACTTCCGCCGAAGAAGCGCGGGCTTTCGGATTCCTCGGCGCGGATGACACTATCTCGATGAACGCGGATCGGTTAATCGCTGATGCGAAAAAGGAAGTCCTGGCGCTCGCCGCGAGTGGTTACGTGCAACCGCAACCACGCACTGATATTCTCGCGCTCGGAATGCCGGCGCTGGCGACGTTCAAGCTCGGCATTCATCAAATGAAGCGCGCGGGTTACATTTCCGATCATGACGCATTGATTGGTGAAAAGCTGGCGCGGATTTTGACCGGCGGCGATCTGAATCACGAGACGCGAGTTTCAGAGCAGTATTTGCTGGATCTCGAACGCGAGGCTTTTCTGTCGCTCGCCGGTACGCGTAAGACGCAGGAGCGCCTCGCGCACATGCTGAAGACGGGAAAACCGCTGAGAAACTAAAGGCATTCAACCACAAAGGCACAAAGACACGAGGTAAAAGAATAAAGCACAAACTGTTATGGTTCTTAGTGCCTTTGTGCCTTCGTGGTAAAAGAGGATTATCTGATGAGAGACGCAGTAATCGTATCAGCAGTTCGCACCGCGGTCGGCAAAGCGCCGCGCGGCACTTTGAAAGACACACGTCCGGACGAAACCGGTGCGGCGGTGATCAAAGAAGCGATCGCGCGCGTGCCCGGACTGGAAGCCGCGGAGATCGAAGACGTGATCATGGGTTGCGCGATGCCCGAAGCCGAGCAGGGCATGAATGTCGCGCGCGCGGCGGCGATTCGCGCCGGCCTGCCGGTGGAAACCAGCGCGATGACTATTAATCGGTTCTGCTCGTCAGGATTGCAATCGATCGCGATGGCCTCCGATCGCATCAGGACCGGCAGCGCCGAAGTAATTCTGGCCGGCGGTCTCGAATCGATGTCGATGATTCCGATGGGCGGCCACATCATTCGGCCCAATCCGTATCTGGTCGAGCACTATCCCGATTTTTATCTGAGCATGGGTTTGGCGACTGAAAACGTCGCGCGCAAATACGAAGTGACGCGCGAAGAGCAGGACGAATTCGCAGTGCGCTCGCACAGCCGAGCGGGCGCGGCTTTGGATCAGGACAAGTTCAAGGACGAGACGGTGCCCATGACGGTTGTGTTTGAAGAGCTTGATGAGAAGGGTCGCAAACAGCGCCGCGAAGTAGTGTTTGATCGAGACGAAGGCGTGCGGCGCGATACGTCGATGGAAGGTTTGGGAAAACTGAAACCGGCGTTCCAGGTCAAGGGCACGATCACCGCGGGCAATGCTTCGCAGATGTCCGACGGCGCCGCGGCCGCCGTCGTGATGTCGGAAGAAAGGGCAAAGAGCCTCGGAGCGAAACCGATGGCGCGGTTTGTGGCGTATGCAACCGCCGGCTGTCCGCCAGAAGAGATGGGCATTGGACCGGTGTTCGCAATTCCGAAAGCATTGAAGCTCGCGGGGCTGACACTCGATCAGATCGATGTCATCGAATTGAATGAAGCGTTTGCGGCGCAATCACTCGCCGTGATCAAGACGCTCAGTCTCGATCCGGACAAGGTCAACGTTAATGGCGGCGCGATCGCGTTGGGTCATCCATTGGGGTGTACGGGCGCAAAATTAACCGCCAGCATTCTGCGCGAGCTTGAACGTCGCAATGGGCGGTTCGGAATGGTTACGATGTGCGTCGGCGGCGGCATGGGCGCCGCGGGAATTTTTGAAAGAATGAATTAACGTAGGGGCAGGGCTTGTCCCTGCCCGCGGCGAGCGGTACAAGACCCGCCCCTACAAGATATGACCGCATCCGAAATTTTTTGAAGCAGTCACAAGATCTTGCAACGGCAGGATTCTCGCTGCAGGAGTTTCCGCATTCAATCAACGCCAGGATGGCGGGCAGTGAACTTAGGATTCAGCTAACGACAGACGCGCGCTATCAGGATTTCCTGACCGAGACAGGCCTGATGGAAGTCCTCGGCGAGCATGTGCCCGTTGCGTCTCTAGCCGACATTGTGCGCGGAAAGATCTGGGCCTGGCAGGACGAAACGCGGAGGCCCACGAAGAGAAAGAAGGACGAACTCGACTTAATGCGAATGCTTGAGGCATATCCTGAGTTGCGTGGTTCGATGCCAGAAGAGATCAGCAAGCAAGTACCGAATTGATCACAGAAAGGATCTAATTATGTCAGCCGTGGCCGAACAGAAACAAATCGTCAAGGGCGGTGCTTTCTTAATTGAAGCGCGCACGCCTGCGGAGATCTTTACGCCTGAAGATTTCACGGAAGAACACCGCATGATCGCCGAGACCACGCGGCAGTTTATCGACAACGAAGTAAGTCCGCGCATCGATGAGCTTGAGCACCATAACTGGGAGTTGGCGCGCGACCTTGTAAAGAAGGCGGCTGACCTCGGACTAGTCGGCGCAAACATCCCCGAAGAGTATGGCGGGCTGGGACTGGACCAGACCAGTGGCGCGCTGGTGGGCGAGAACATCGGGCGCTCGGCTTCGTTTGCCACCACGCTCGGCGCCGAAAGTGGCATCGGTTTGCTTCCCATTATCTATTTCGGCACGGAAGCGGCGAAGGAAAAATATTTGCCGAAGATTGCGTCGGGTGAGCTGATCACGGCCTACGCGTTGACTGAGGCCGGCTCGGGTTCTGATGCGATGGCCGCGAAGGCGACTGCGAAGCTCAGCGCGGACGGCACGCATTACATTCTCAATGGCGAGAAAATGTTCATCACTAACGGAGGCTTTGCCGACATCTTCATCGTCTTTGCCAAAGTTGACGGCGACAAATTCACCGCGTTTATCGTCGAGTCGCAAGAAGGCCTCACGCCGGGCGCCGAAGAGCACAAGATGGGGATCAAAGGCTCGAGCACGACGCCGCTCGTGCTCACCGATGCAAAAGCGCCGCTCGAAAATCTACTCGGCGAAGTTGGCAAAGGCCACAAGATCGCCTTCAACATTCTCAACATTGGCCGCTTCAAACTCGGCGCGATGTGCGTCGGCGGCATGAAGCTGATGGTTCATGAAGCGACGCGCTACGCCAACGAGCGGCGGCAGTTCGGCAAATCGATCTCCTCGTTTGGCGCTATCAAATCAAAGCTGGGTGAGATGGCCATTCGCACCTGGGTGGGCGAGTCGATGGTCTATCGCACGCTTGGAATGATCGAGAACGCGATCAGCGACACGAAGGATCCGGATGCGAAGCTAAAGGCGATCGAGGAGTACTCGGCTGAGTGTTCTGTAATCAAGGTCGCGCTGTCGGAATACTGCGACTACGTTGTCGACGAGATGGTGCAGATCTACGGCGGCTATGGTTATTCGGCCGATTATCCGGCCGAGCGAGCGTATCGCGATTCGCGCATCAACCGCATCTTCGAGGGTACAAACGAGATCAATCGCATGTTGATTCCGGGGCGGCTGATGAAGAGCGCACTCAGCGGCAAGCTGGCGCTGTTGCCTGCCGCGCAAGCGTTGATGGACGAGATTCTGTCGCCGCAGATGTCCGGCTTCGAGGATGATGACGGCGTGCTCGCGACGGAACAGAAGCTCGCAACGAACGCGAAGAAGGTGGCATTGATGACGCTGGGCACCGCCGCGCAGAAATACATGATGACGCTCGGCGACCAGCAGGAAGTGTTGCTCGGTATCGCGGACATCATCATGGACACGTACGCGATGGAGTCGGCGATTTTGCGCGCGCAAAAACTTGCCGGCGCGCAGGGTGAAATGGCTGCGGCGCGCTTCCTCGACATGACCCGCGTGTTCTGCAACGACGCGGTCGAGCGTATTGACATGCATGCGAAGAACACACTCGCAGCGATGGCCGAAGGCGATGAGCTGCGCACGTTGCTGGCCGCGCTGCGCCGGTTTACCAAGCTCACGCCGATGAACACGGTCGCGGCGCGTCAGCGAATTGCGAACGTGCTGATCGAGGCGAATAAGTGGGCGTACTAGAAGGCAAAAGGTAAAAGTAAAAAGGCAAAAGTTAGGACCCTTTGCCTTGCTTTTGAGATCTCAGATTTGAGATCTGAGATCTCAAACTCATTCAGACTCACATGGAGGCTTCCTTACAATGAAGTACAACCGCTTCGAAGATCTGCCGGTATGGGAGGCGGCAATCGAGCTGGCAGTCCGCGTGTTCGCCCTTACCGCGAAGCCGTGTTTCAAAGGCCACGCCGGAACGCGGCACCAGTTGGAGAATGCCGTCGTTTCCATCTCGAACAATATTGCCGAAGGATTTGAGCGCGGTACCACTCCAGAGTTGCTAACTTTTCTCTATATCTCGCGAGGTTCCTCCGGCGAAGTGCGCTCCATGCTCTGCCTGCTTGAGCGCTTGCCAGACTTCAAGGATCTCAAATTTGAGATCTCAGATTTGAAATCACGATCGGAAAGCGTCTCAAGACAACTCCGTGCCTGGGCCGATTCCATGCAAGACACCGACATCCGAGGGCAGAGATATCTAACAGACAAAACTCGCCGAGCAACAAAGGAATCAAAGGAGCGAGAAGAATTTCTTGAAGAATTGAGAAGAGTCCGCGAAGGACATTCGCCGCCAACGTTGGAGGAGTCTTGAGATCTGAGAATTTCAGATCTGAGATCTCAGATTTGAGATCTCAGCGATCTAAGATCTAGTTTCTTGACTCGGCCATCGAAAACCGCGAAGCAAAAATCCCTACATGAAAATCGTCCCCATCTCGCTCCCAACTCCTTTTTACATCGGTCCGGTCAACGTCTATCTAATCGCTGAAGATCCGGTGACCCTCATCGATACCGGACCGAAGACGAAAGAGGCAACTGCAGTGCTGCGCGAAGGGCTGCGGCGCGGGGGCTTTCTCGTTTCCGACATTCGCCGCATCGTGCTGACACACGCGCATGAGGACCATTGCGGTTTGGCAAAGTCGCTGCGTGACGAAGCGAAAGACGCGGAGGTGCTCGTGCACGATTGGGAGACGGGACACCGCGTCGGCCGGCTCGAACACGAAGAGCACCGCGCGCTCTTGGAACGCGCCGGCGTACCTCGCGAAGAGATCGAGACGATGCGTCGCATGTACGAAGGCGTGCGCCAGTATGCCGATTCGTTTGACGATCACGAGTACAGTTCGCTCGAAGACGAAGCCGAGCTCGAATTTGAAACCGGCGCGTTGCGTGTAATCCACACCCCCGGACACACGCCCGGCTCCTGCTCGTTTATTCGCGAGGCTGATCGCACCGTGATCGCCGGCGACTGTGTGCTGAAACGGATCACGCCGAATCCAATTCTTTCGCCGGATCCAATCGATCGCTCGCGGCGTTTTCGCTCGCTCGCGGAATATCTTGTCAGTCTCGCGCGCTTGCGCACGTTTGCGCCAACGCTCGTGCACGGTGGCCACGGCGAACCCGTGCATGATTATGAGGAACTCTTCAATCGGTATCTGCGGCGCATTCGCGAACGCCAGAGTCAGGTCATCAACCTCGTGCCTAAAAGCGGCGCGACTGCCTGGGAAGTCGCACGCCAAATGTTTCCGGACACCGATGACGTGCATCGGTTTCTCGCCGTCTCGGAGGCGGTCGCGCATCTCGATCTGGCGCATTCAGAAGGTAAGATCGCGGTTGAAGTGAGTGGTATGAAAGAAGTCTATCGCCAGATCGCGGCAGACTGACGAACCGCTGGGACTAAACCGCCAAGACGCCAAGCGCGCCAAGAAATATTAAGCAGAAACGAAGCCTGCGCCCTGCTAGCAGTTATTTTCCGGACATTCTCATTTGGATCCTCCTGGCGTTCCCGGCGTCTTGGCGGCTCGATCTTTTTGGAACCCGCGCCACGCCCCTGCGTGTAAGCAGAAAAATCTTCCGGAGGATTTTCTTTCTATGAAGCCTAAACACATTTCATTTCTCCTCGTCTCCCTGCTCTTAACCGCGGGCTTCGCGCTCGCTCAGGAGCCCGCAAAGCCGGCAACGCCGGCGGAACCGGGCGAACCACTAGGCGCGTTTTCGCTCTTCGTGGACGGCGGCAGTTTCCTGGGCGTGTATGCCGAGGACATTAACAATGCAAACATGAGTAAGTATGGTTTGCGCGAGGTGCGCGGCGTCGGAATCACGGACGTCGCGAAGAACAGTCCAGCCGAAAAGGCAGGACTGAAAAAAGGCGATGTGATTGTGCGCTTCGACAACGAATCAGTGACGAGCGTGCGCAAACTGACTCGCCTGGTTTCTGAAACCGCGCCGGATCACACAGTGAAACTCGGCCTCAGCCGCGAGGGTTCGGAACAGGAAGTCGCAGTCACGCTCGCGAAGCGCGATGAAACAGCGAATACGATTTTTCAGGGCAGAATGCCCGGCGGCGTGTTTCGCACAATTCCGCGCGGCGGATTTCCACAACTTGGTCAACTCGGAGAAGGTCAGGACAATAATTTTGTCTTCGCGTTCGGCAATAACCGGCGCATCGGTGTGAGCACGCAATCGCTGACGAAACAACTGGCCGATTACTTTGGCGTCACCGATGGCAAAGGCGTCCTGGTAACTTCCGTCGAGGCGGACAGTCCCGCGGCAAAAGCCGGTATCAAGGCGGGCGACGTGATTACAGCCATCGACGGCGAGAAGGTCGAGGCGGCAGGCGATCTCTCTCGAGCGATCAATAAACAGAAAGAGGGCGACGTCACGCTGACAATCATCCGCGACAAGAAAGAGCGGTCGATCAAGGTGACGCCAACCAAACCGGAAACTCCCAAGATACGCACAACCGTCGATCAGCAAGCTGTTCGAGCGCAAGTGCGCGAGGCAATTCGAAGGGGCGCCGCCGAGGGCCGGATTGTGATCCCGCAGATCGATTTGCCGTCGATTCCAGCGGTGAACGTAACGGTTCCCAGAATCGACCTTCCAGTGATTCCGCGGATTGAGATCATGATCCCATCGGTACCGAAAGTGCGAGTGAAGCGGACAACACAGCCGGTTCTGATTTAGACGAACGAAGAATTACCGCGAAGGCAAAAGCGCCGAGGGGAAAGGAAGAATAGCGTCTTTCGATTTCCCTCGGCGCTTTTGTCTGCTTGCGGTTCAGCTCATTTGGGTTCAGTGAGTCTCTTCTTTCCTTCCAGCGCTTGTTTGTAAGCGCCGCCCAGCACTTCGTCGATCTTGATCGCTTCGTCAAATTCCTTCACCGCTTCCTCTCGATGGCCCAGGAATTCGTGAATGCGTCCCATCGCTTCGTGCGCGCGAGAGAGCAGTGCACGATCGGTCTCCGCCGAGGCTGCTTCGACTGCCAAACGATAATTCGTAAGCGCATTGTTCAAGCGGCGAGCCTGCACATCTTCGTCGGTTGCGTCGGCGGCGGCCACACTCCAGGTTTGCGCGAGCGCAAAAAACACGCGCGGCTCGCGGGGATATTCCGCTACCAACGCGCGCAAGCGCGTCTCGGCGCCGTTATAGTCTTTTTGCCGCAGCGTCTCCTCGACTTCACCGAGCGCTCTCACCAGCGCCGCTGCTTTTGCTGCGTCGGCACTTGAATAGACGGGCGTTTCGGGTTCGTTTCTTTTCGCCTGACGCGCTTGCCTGGCGGCCAAAGACCTCGCACGAGCCGCGGCGTATTCCGCCGGACGCTTAGCTTCGCGCGCCGGATCGAATGAAGCAATCATGTCCGGGAAAAAGTTTGCGACATCGAACCCAGTGGTCTCGATTCCCTGCAATTGATCGGTGAAGAAAAAGGCGAGCACTGCGCCGCGCTCGTAATCGTCTGCCAGCTTCGCCACGGTGTCGTCCTGCATGGCGCTGAATGCTGCTTGTGCTCCTTTTGCAATCTCAGCACGCGCGGCGTCGTCTTTTGCCTTTGCCAGTTTGTTGCGAGTAGCAATTGCCAGTGCCTGTAGCCTTACCTGTTCGTCAAAGCGCGCATCGGCCGCCGCGACAAACGATCGCGCGACAACCAGAAATACGTCAGGCGTCACCGTCACGCCCGCTTGCTCGCGCTCCTTGAGCAACTGACGAATCGGTTCGCGGCGAGCGGCGATCTGCTTATTGAAGCGGAGCATCAGCGGATCGATCACATACTGCAAGTAAGCGCGTCGCAGTTCTGAAGAGGCAGGATCGGTTCCTTCGGGAACGATCGCGTAGTAATCGTCCGCGATCACGCGCAAGTTGATCGCCGCCGGCGCCGCCAGGAGATCGGGGACGATGTAGAAGTGTCGATCATGCTCGCGTGTCGCGTAGACCCTGGGCGCGTCCTTCTTGCTCTTTCCAGTCGTTGGCGGCTTTACCAGCACCCGTTCGGCGGAGACGGTGATTGGCCGCGTGTGCAGATAGGACAGAACTGCGCGCACCATTTCGGCGGCGGGCGCGCGCAAACGATCTCCTTCGGCTTGATATGCGCGCAGGTAAGGCACGACATGTTCGTCGATGCCTGACTTGCGATAAAACTCGCGCAGCAGCGGCAAAAAGTCCAGCACTTCGAGCACGCCCGCGGGAAGATCCTCGGTTCGTTCAGGCGCTTCCAACGACGGCGGCTGTCCCAGCGCATACGCAAGCGAAACGTAACGCGCCGCTTGATCAGCGGCCGTCGCCGGAGCGGGAAGCAGGTTGCGTTGATAAAAGGATCGCAGGCGATTGCGCAGATCTGGATTCAGCTCAGCCAGATCGTTTCTGACTCGGGAGCGAAAAACCGACGGCTGTCGCCCCTCGGATGTCGGATCGAAACCGGCTGCCTCGAGCGCAGCCATGACAATGATCAGGCGCGCGTCAGGCTGAAAGCCAACACCGTACTCGACAAGATCAAACCCGGTAGAGCGGACTGGTTGCGACTGCGCCGGCGGTGTGGGCCGTGGCGAGGCAACGGGAGATGGTTTCGTTTGAGCGCTAGCCGAACAGGTAGTAATTGCCAGAAAAATTACGATCAATAACTGCTTCTTCATATGAATCCAAATAGGGCGTTGCTTGAATTTTCTGCTTCCGGCAGCGCCCACAATGTTACCGGATACAACCAGAGCGAACAAACGACCGATGCGCTGGTCAACAGATGCGGATGTTTGAGCAATTCGATGCCTTCGAGCGAGACACTTAAAGTATCAAACGCGCGGACACCACACGAAGTTACGATCGTGGGAACTAAGTCAGGAAGGGATTGATCCCGTGCGGATAGCCCAAAACCGATGACGGCGCGCCGCTAATTAAAGCTGTTCAGCGCTTCCGCTTCGCCGTCGTAGGCATCGAAGACGGTCAACAATTTCGTGATCACCAAAAGGTTCTGAATCTTATCCGTGAGATTCAAAAGCTTGAGTTGCCCGCCGCCGCGAGTCACCGTCGTATAGTTGGCAATCAGCTCGCCGATGCCGCTTGAGTCCATGTAGTTGACGCCGCCAAGATTCAGCAGGATCTTGCTCTTGCCACCTTCGACGAGCCGCCGAATTGCGTTGCGCAGCGCGATGCTGCCTTCACCGATTCTTACTGCGCCACTCAGGTCGAGAACTGTTACATCGCCGGCCTGTCGTTCTTTAAGTTCGAGCTCAGCCATAATTTCTCCTTCAAAAAATTTCCGACAAGCTTTCCTGTTTGTCGCTTAATGCGCGAAGGAATCTCTTTTCCGCAAACAGCGATCACTAACTACTTGAAGCTACCGAGCGCATCAGACTCCTCGTCGTAGACGTCAAATACGGTCAGAAGTTTCGTGATGGTCAGCAAGTCCTGAATTTTTTGCGTCAGATTGAGCAGCTTTAGCTGGCCGCCGTCCTTATTGATTGCGGTAAAGCTTGAAACGAGCTCGCCGATCCCGCTTGAATCAATGTAGCCTACGCCTGCGAGGTTCAGCAGAATCTTCTTTCTGCTTTCTTCGAGCAGGCGGCGCACAGCCGTGCGCAGAGCGACGCTGCCTTCGCCAATAGTGATCTTTCCGTCCATATCGAGAACGGTCACGTCTCCGGCCTGGCGCTCCTTGATATTAAGTTCTGCCATACTTTCGATTCTCCTCCTGGGAATTTTTCGATTTGTGATCTTAGATTTGTGATTTCGACTTTGACAATCGCAAATCTGAAATCAAAGTTCTAAAATTTCTTGATCATCCTTACTGTCGTGCCGCCCTCCGGGTTAATAGACCAATCAACCTCGTCCATAAAGTTGCGCATGAAAAAGATTCCGCGCCCGGAGGTCTTCATGATGTTTTCGTCTTCGGTCGGATCTGGGACTGCCGCCGGATTGAACCCCGTGCCCTGATCGCGCACGTTGATCTCGAGCTTGTCGGGCAGACTCTTGACCGTGACATGGACGCACTTTGACTGGTCCTGTTTGTTTCCGTGGAGCACGGCATTCGTCACGGCTTCACGTATGGCCATGTCTATTCCAAAGGCCGTTTCCTCACCGACGCCCAGGCGGCTTAGCAATCCAGCGACTGAGGCGGCTGCTTCATTGACGGCCTCAATGCGGCTGGGCAACGTGAGTTCAGTCGTCTCTACGTTCACAACTAAAATGGCGTGGCCTCTCCAAGAGCCGTCGGAATGGAGGCTGGCTGCGTCCAAGAAGTCTTCAGTATACCGGAAGATCGAGGGTGTAACATGCGCGCTAGGCGTGTGTCAAGAAAAGTGCAACTCCACAACACCGACAGGCGTCGAGTCTCCATTCTTCGCGAAAGCGCCGAACCAAAGTTTGCACTCTCAACAGAACCAACCACGCCCTTGTGCTTCATCGTTCTTCTTCCGGCAAGGTAAGATGACGGCGCATGAGAATACGACCCGCTAAGCGCATCCGCGGACGATTACGCCTGCCCGGCGACAAATCGATTTCGCATCGCGCGGCAATGATTGCAGCGTTGGCCGAAGGGCCTTCGCTACTTTCCAATTTTTCGACAAGTCGCGATTGTGCCTCGACGCTCGATTGTCTACGCGCCCTCGGCGTGTCGATTGAGCAAGTGGGAACGAGTGTGCGCGTCGAAGGCGTAGGCGCGCGAGGACTCCGCGAACCAACAGGACTACTCGATTGCGGCAACAGCGGCTCAACGATTCGTATGCTCTCCGGCATTCTCGCCGGACAAAGTTTTGTTTCAACCCTGACGGGCGATGAATCTTTGCGTTCGCGGCCGATGAATCGAATCATCGAACCGCTGACGCTGATGGGTGCGCGCGTGTTCTCGCAAAATGGGCGGCCGCCACTCCGTGTAGAAGGCCGAAATCCGCTTGACGCGATCAGATATGAACTGCCGGTCGCGAGTGCTCAGGTCAAGTCGTGCGTGCTGTTTGCCGGTCTGCGGGCCCGTGGCCGCACGGAAGTAGTGGAACGACTCGGCGCGACGCGCGACCACACCGAACGAATGCTCAAGTGGTTCGGCGTGCCAGTGGAAATCAAGACTGAACTTGGCGGAAGGTCAACTCACGTTGCTATCGACGGTCCCACTCGTTTCGTTGGGAGCAGTGTTTCGATGCCCGCCGATATATCGTCCGCGGCATTCTTCGTGGCCGCGGCGGCACTGCTTCCTGATTCCCAACTTGAAATCCAGGACGTTGGCTTGAATCCGACGCGGAACCAATTTCTAAAGACCATTGGTGCGGCGGCGGGTGACGTGATCACCGTCCGCGAGGTTCGCAACGAATGCAACGAGCCGGTCGGAACAATTGTCGTTCATGGTGGTGGTGGTTCGGTTGCCGACGCCTCACGCAACGAGGTGGACAAAACTGATGGCCACGCGTCCGTTCGGCTGGAACTTACTTCTATTTCCAGAACCATTCGGGGTTCGGCGATTCCGCCGTTGATTGACGAGCTGCCGCTGTTGGCTATTGTGGGAACGCAGCTTCAAGGCACGTTCGAGATTCGCGATGCCGGCGAACTACGCTTTAAGGAGACTGATCGTGTCGCTGGAACTGTTCGCAACTTGCGAGCGATGGGCGCAGCAGTCGAGGAATATGATGATGGATTGGCTGTCGACGGTCCAACCCGTCTGCGCGGAGCACTGATCGACTCGCGCGGTGATCACAGGATCGCGATGGCCTTCACGGTTGCCGCGCTGCTTGCCGAGGGCGATTCGGAGATCGAGGGAGCCGAGTGTGTCGCCATCTCGTTTCCAGAGTTTTATGAACTGCTGGATTCGGTAGTCGAGCGTTGAGACTCTTCGACTAATATTTAGCGCGCGTCCAGGATGAACATTCGACCAATCGTAATTACCGGCTTTATGGGCTCGGGCAAAACTACAGTGGCCCGCGCCTTGGCACGAATGCTTGACTGCCGCGCGATCGACCTCGACCAATTGATCGCGGAGAGCGAACGACGAACTCCAAAAGAGATTATTGAGCAGGACGGCGAGCCAGCTTTTCGTGAAATTGAAACGCGATTGCTGCGAGAACTTCTCGAACAAGATGGCGAGCAGGTGATCGCGCTCGGGGGCGGCGCCTGGACGTTGCCGGGGAATCGCGATCTGATCGCGCAACATAATGGTTTTTCCGTCTGGCTCGACGCGCCGTTCGAACTCTGCTGGCAACGAATCACGGCGTCAGGCAACCAGCGCCCGCTCGCGCGAGACAAAGGGCAAGCGCAAATGCTCTATGCGGAACGGCTAAATCTTTACAAGCTGGCAGGGTTGCAAGTGTTGGCCGGGGAGGGGCAGGGTGTTGACGGCCTGGCTTCGACTATTGCGAAAGCTCTCCAGAGGAGATAACCGCAGGGCATTGTCGCTAAATTCGACGTGCCCAGGGGAGACAGATAGTAAAATGTGACGCTAATTTGATTTAAGCAGTTGGCAAGGCTTGGCACTGGTGCTAGAATCCCAGACCTGTTCGTAACAATGGTCGCTGGCCCTCGCCAGCAACGACTACAAGCCACTAGATCGCGGGGCACTGACTAAATAACGTTTATTCTCTCGAGGAGGCACCTCCTGTGGGTTCACCATTAATCGTATTGACGGCTTCGTCCACGGAAGCAAGCGAGTGGCACCACAGCATCTGGCAACAGATGATGTCGGCGACTGTGCCCCAAAAGTTTGCCAATACCTTCTTCAACAAGGTTTCATTCGAGAATGAATCGTGGCCGGACGGCCGGGCGAAGTATGTGCCCAACGGCCTGCGGATGGTCGAAACCCTGCTGCTGCGAGAGTACCCGGAAGACGACGTGGTTACTTGCTACGTTAACAACCTGGAGAAGTTTGTGGGCCCGGAAACCAAGGTGCTCGCGATTCACGCCCACAACCCGCTGGGCATCTCGTACGCAACGGATATCTACGCGAAGATCTTTGGTGAAAACAACATGCCGCTCAACGCGCATGAGTTTCTCAAGATCGTCAAGCATCCGGTGATCGAAAAATACAAACCGAAGATCGTCGTTGGCGGTCCGGGCGCCTGGCAACTGGAGCGTGCGAATCGTCTGGACGAATTCAAGATCGATTACTTGATCGATGGCGAGATCGAGCGCGTCTTCAGCGATCTCTTTCAGCGCATCATGCAGGGCGACACAAGCTTGCCGAGAATCATCAAGTTACCGAAGGACACGCAGGCGACCGTTGAGGAGATTCCGGTTGTGCGTCACCGCTCAACCTTTGGAGTCGTCGAGATCACGCGCGGTTGCGGACGTGGTTGCCAGTTCTGCGGACCGGCTACGAAAGTGGGCCGCTCGTTCCCGCTGGAGCATATTGTCGAGAGTGTGAAGGTTAACGCTCGCGAAGGCGCCACCGAGATCATGATCTCGTCAGAAGACATGTTCCTCTACGAGCAGTTGCCAAATTTCGAAACCAACACGCCCGCGCTGGAAGAACTCTTCAGCGGGATTCTCAGCGTGCCCGGCATCGAAACGATTCAGACTTCGCACATCACGATGGCGCCGGTCGTTAAGGATCCAAGCATCATCGAACGACTGACTCCGTACCTGGTGCCTTATTCGCACGTTCATCATAAAGACTCCACCGACCCGGACCAGCGCGCCGCCGATCCGATCATCGGACTGGAGACCGGCAGCGCGCGTCTCTTCAACACTTACATGAAGGGCAAGGCGTATCCCTACAAAGGCCACCAATGGCGCGACGTCATTTTGAAGGGCATGGAAACTCTGAACCGGCACAACTGGTTTCCGTTCTGCACCTTCATAATCGGCTTGCCGGGCGAAACAGACGAAGATACAAAACAGTCGCTCGATCTGCTTTACGATTTGCGCCATGCGAAGGGAACGTTTGTACCGACGTTCTTCGTGCCACTTGAAGACACGCGCATGAAAAAGAAAGAGGGCGCGAAACTGCTCGACATGACGGACTTGCAATGGGAGTTTTTCTTCACTTGCTGGAAATACAATCTTGAGTTCTGGTATCGCGGGTCACGCGCGAACACGAAGTTCACGCTCGGCGTGCCAATTTATTACAACATGCTCGGCAAGAAGCTGTTTGGCCGAGGGATCAAATATCCGCTGGCGCGTTTTGCCGGCGTGCCGGATCGTTTGATCCGCAAACACATGTATCTTGATTACACCGGCTACAAGCGCGACCCGAAAGGCATGGAACCATTTACAAAAGAGATCGTTCCAGAGTTCAAGAGCGTCCGCGAAAAGGGTCTCAACATGATCGACGCCAGCGAACTGCATCACATCAGACCAACTGCGACCGCCGAACCGGTTCACGCCGCGGGCGATTGATTGGATCAAGCTGCGCAAAGCAAAGAAGGCCGCTTCGGTTCACGAGGCGGCCTTTGTTTTTTCAAGTCAGTTTCGGATGTTGAGTGTTGATTCGATTCAAACTTTTTTTCCGCCCTGCTGGAACTCGTAAATTGCCTCCAGCTCGGGAAGCGCCAGCAAGTCCTTTGTGCGTCCCGCGGCGCGTTTGGCAGCGATGAGTTTGGGTAACGAGAGCACTTGGAATCGGTAGCCAAACAACTCCATGACATCCGCGTTCTCGCTAGCCTCGCGGTAACCACCGACGCCCGACATCTCACCTAGTAGATCAACGTCACCGACGTCCGTCTGAAAGGTAAAGTTTAGACCGCGGCGTAATGTCTCTTCATCGAGGATGAAGGGCAGGTCCTCAGGCGCGCCGCGAAGGCGGGCATTGACCGAGCGCAAAGCTCTAATCAGGCGGGTGAGATTCTCGGGAACGCGGTTGTAGCAAACATCGAGATCGCGAGTGGTAAGTGACGATCCATGCAGCGTAGCCGCTACGCCGCCCACAATTACACACTCGACTTCATATTGGCCGAGCAAAGCCAGTTGCTTCTCGGCATCCTTCATGAAGTAATCGTCTCGCGAGTATTGGCCGGAGACTTCTTCAGCCAGCGGAGATCAGCTTGAATCTGTTTGATACCGTCAACGAAGTCGTCCAACCGGCGAATGCGTTCCTCCGGTGTCAGGCGCAGATTCACGACAGTTAGCGTGAGATCAATTCCAAAGTCCCGGGCCGCGGCCGCGGCTGTGCCTGGTTTTGGATTGAGGAGCAGGTCTTCTCTCGGGTTTTCCATGTCTTGCCTCAGTCGTAATTATAACAGAGGCTGGTGCGGCGGCCTCAATTACTGACGCACTCATTGATAGCCACGGTTATTTCATCGTTTTCGCCGTACGCGAAACGAAGATCGCTTTTGGGATCATCGCGTGCACGCCTTTGTTTCCATCCACAAGCTGCGTGATGTCGAGGTCCGCCGCCACGCTTGACAACATGTACGCGTCGTCCCGCGTCAGGTGTTTTTCAGTCACCAGAAAATCTATCATCTCGCGCAATGCTGCTTTGGTCGCTTCGTTCAGATCCTCGTGCAGGCCCATCGTGATGTAGTGTGTCGGTGTCTCTGCGCGCGGCCAGCGCAGGTGCATGTCTTTGCGCACGATCAATTGAAAAGTCCCGATCAGTGAAGTCTCCATCGCGGTGATGTCCACTTCGCCATTGCCCTGCCCCGCGTGTCCGTCGCCCGCCAAAAACAATGCGCCGCGCGCGTGCACGGGAATGAAGAGCGTCGTGCCTGCGACCAGTTCCTTGTTATCGAGATTGCCGGCGTGAATCCACGGCGGCGCGCTGCTGATGCGCCCCGAGACTTCCGGCGGCGCGACGCCGATGCTGCCAAAGAATGGATGCAGAGGAATCTCAATGCCATCAGCAAAGTGCGCCACCATGCTTTTTTCATCGAGCGGAATGATCCGCATCCGCGCGTACGGAAAATCTTCCGGCAGAAAACCGCGCCCAGGGCTGAACGCGTTATAGGCATAGGGAATCGCAAGCTTAATCGATTTGATTCTGACTTCGAGCACGTCGCCCGGCTCCGCGCCTTCGACAAAGATCGGGCCAGTCAGAATGTGTCCGCCCGGACCTTTGTTCGTGACCTCCTTGTAGATATCGCGCAGCGACTGCTCCACCTGATCAGGCTTCACACCCGCGCCTTCCAGCCGCGTCGGACTCGAAGTGATCAGCGTCTGCACCTCGACCGTGTCACCCGACTTGATGCGCAACACCGGCGGCGTGCTCGCATCGTAGTATCCCCACGCGACGGTCTTGGGTGTGGGCTTGAGTTGGTAGGTGGAAGGTTGCTGAGCCTGCGCAGCAAGATTGAACAACAAGATTGTGGCCAGTATGGTTCCGTGCTTCATTGAGTGTTCCTTCTCTCATTCCTCGAAGTAGTCACTGTCGACCTTCGGGATCTTGACGGTTCGATGTGAAACCCCGACACCGTATTCCATCATTAGTTCGGTGAGGCGAGCGCCGTCAATTAAGACGATTCTTTCAATTGACTTAGCAAATTCTACGGCGTGCTGAGTAAAGGTGGAAGTTGTGATTAGCACACCTTTGTTTGCATGCTGGCCTGCAAGGGCTCCGTAAAAAGCCTGGACGGCCTCGCGGCCTACAGACCCTTGCCAGCGTTTAGCTTGAACGAAAACTTTTTCTAAGCCCAAGCGATCAAGCGAGATGATGCCATCGATCCCTTCGTCGTGAGGCCCCCCAACGCGTTGCAGATCTTCGCGTGTCGTTCCGTAGCCCATTGCGTGAAGAAGATCGAGAACGAGGTTCTCGAAGAACTTTGGCGATCCTCGACCAATTGTCTCCAAAAGGTCTGCGGATGTTGCTTCTTTCAACTCAATTATCGCGCCTTCGAGAAGATCATCAGGAGTGGCGACAGAATCCTTCCCGCTCTGTTCCAAATGACTAACATTAGTGTCTCCGTCAACCGTTCGGAGTGGTCGCAGACGGACTGCGGGATCGACGACGGCCAACTCCTTGATCTGCGATTCGCTAAGAGGACGCTGATGCGTTTGCGCAAAGGCCAAACCCTTCTCAGTGAGCTTCCAATACCCGTGACGAGGAGAACTCGAAAGCCCTGCTCGTTTTAGTCTATCGTGAGCCCAGCCGACACGATTCTTATAAACTGGCTGAGTTCGGCTTGGCAGAACCATGAGTTTGTCGTCGTCACTAATGCCAAGAGCATCAGCTGCCGCCTCGTAGACGACCGAAGCTCGTTCGCCATCCGGATGTTTAGCAAGATAGCCCAAGAGGGGTTCAATGAACTTATCGTAGGTTGGGATAGACATGTCATGACTCCCGGAGATTGGAGGCTTAGAGCGCGCTCATTGTAGCTGTTGGTTGACTGCTTACAAAAGCCTTCTGAGGCAGTCGAACAAAGTAAAACAATCTCAGAGTCAAGAAGCAGGAGTCAGAGACTTGAGATTTTGCTTGCCCCATACGCGCCAATCAAAGAAAAGAACAGTCGCTCGGAAAGTCGGAGACTTTCCGCACATCAAGGGCAACGCATTAGAGAGGCTGCGATTGCATGGAAGACTAGGCAGCGACGTGTGGGCGGATGGTGTTTAGATCTTCCGACTCGGCTTGTTGAGTCTGATACAAATCCCAGCGCAGTTGCAGGTTCATCCAGAAGTCAGGCGACATGCCGAAATACTTTGCCAAACGGAGCGCGATGCTGGGTGTGATGCTTTGGTGATCGGAAATGATTTCTTTGATGCGCTGACAAGGCACATGAATGGATTCTGCCAATTGGTGTTCATCGATCTCCATTGGCGACAGAAATTCTTCCCGCAGCATTTCGCCAGGATGTGTAGGTGGCCTATGTGTGGGAACGCGAATCATGATGCTCTAGCTAGTCACTCGCTGCCTGACAATCGACTTCTCCAGTAACCCGGCCTGCGGCGTAAATGCATCACCGCGACGATCAGAATCGTGTCCTTCTCGACTGTATAGAGAATACCGTAAGGAAAAGTGTGTGTAAGACATCGCCGCACATCCTGCTCGATAACTCGCCAGCGATCGGGCGCTTCAACTATGCGATCGATAGCAGCTTCTACTTCGAGCGTGAATGCGGCACCCAGACCGGGACGGCGCGTCTCGTAGAAGACAGCAGCCTCACGATATTCCAAGCGCGCCTCCGGATGGAAGTCATAGGTCATCGACCTACCAGATGTCGAACTTCTTCCAGCACCTGTTCGCCCGGAACAGGCTGCACTTGGCCGGAGCGGATCTCGTCTCGACGGCGAATTGCTTCAGCGGACCAAAGCCGCTGAATCTCATCAAGGTCCTCGGACTCCAGACTCTCAACTAACTTATCAGCCAGTAATGCCCTTGATGAGGCCGGAAGCTGCAATGCTTCTTCGGTGACTTGGTCAAGTGTCAGTGGCATGGGCTAATAGTAGTCGTTGATGAGAATAAGCTCAAGGATCTTTGTCTTCGCGAACATGCAAGCTAGGAGTCGCCGCGTTTAGCATCTCCAGTTTGCAAGGAATTCCTGAAGGCCGTCATACATCGCCTCGAATGAATCCGCGCAGAACAGGACCGGCTGAAAGTGTGTCGGGTCGTATTCCTGACGCGATGCGGCATCGAGATCTTGGGGCCGCAGCTCCGCCTTGTGCATTGCTTCCAATTCCCCTGCCGATGACAAGAGTCCCGTGCCGTACGCCTTTACAGATCCATTTTCGCGCAGCACGCCAAACTCGATCGTGAACCAGTAGACGCGCGACAACTGTTCCAACGCTTCGGCTGACGTCGTGCGTTTGACGGCTTCGCCAAACAAGCGGTTGAGTTGCGCCAGTCGTTCACTCGCCAGCGTCACTCCGTGACCGAGTATCTCGTGGACCACGTCCGGCTCCGGCGTGTAGAACGGCGTCGAGTAATGCCGAATATACTGAGTGCACAGAAACACACCGCTCGCGAGGTTTTCGAGAAAGACGCGTGGCTCAACCAAACCGGCGACGGGCTCGAGTCGAAATCCACTGATGCTTTGCACCTTCTCGTTCACTTCACGCAACTGCGGAATACGATCAGGAGCGAAGGCCAGCCGTCGCACACATTCCAGATATTCAGCGCAGGCGTGTTTTCGATGCGCCGGTTGCAGCGCTTCCCAGATCGTACGCCAGACTTCATGTTCATCTGACGTGTAAGGCGCGTCGGGGATCGGTTGGCCGGGCTGATACGCGAGCGCCAATTGCGCGATGCGGTTGCGACGGGCGCGATACTCCGGATCGCGAAAGCCCGGATGGTCGGGATCCAACTGGACGATTGTGTTTCGATCCAGTGACGCTTCATCGGCGGCCACCAAACGCATGTCAACATGGTCGGCTAATAGCGGCTGTTTCGGTTCTAGTGTCATGGTCGGGAAAACCTTTCGCAGGGAACTAGCCACGGAGGCACAGAGACACAGAGGTTGATACCGAGAGAGCCGATACTGATTGGAAAACTCTGACTGATTATCTGTCTTTTCACTCTCTGTGCCTCTGTGTCTCTGTGGCCAAAATCAAGACCGGCCACCGATCCTTCCGCGTTGGGAGGACCGATGGCCGGTTACTGGAAACTTGTCTTAGGTGCTAAGTGATCACACCGCGACAGCCCATCGCCCGACCGTCCCTCCAGGCGGAGAGCGGACCGTAGTAGTAGTAATAGCGATGCAGTCTGTGCGGTTGTTCGATCATCTTCTCAACGGGCGCTTGCCCTGGAACACGATGAAGAATAACCATGCTACTTCGGAGTCGTCAAGGTGCGAGTCATGAAGAGCGTATCTGCGAATAATCAACCTACTGTTGCCGTTTCACGATCACGCTGGCGAGGCGGTCGGCCATGCGGGGATCGAGTTGCTGGAGTTTTTGCTGTTGCTCAAGTGCTTTGGCGGTGTCGCCGAGGATCAAATAACTCAAAGCCAGATCGTAATAATAGGTTGGCTCTTTCGGATTGAGGCTGATGGCTTTTTCGTGAAACGGAATGGCTTCCTTCGCGCGATCCGATTTGGAAAGCGCAACTGCCAGCGCGTCGTAACCCAGATCATAGTCGGGATGATCGCGCACGAGTATGCGAAAGACAAATTCGGCGTATTTCAAATTACCCAGACGCTCGTAAGTAATGCCGGCGTTGTAACGCGCTATCAGCAGTTTTGGATCCAGCGCGATTGCTTTGCTGAACGACTGCAACGCGCTGTTGAATTGACGCGATTCGCCGAGCGCTTCGCCGAGATTGTTGTAGGCTAAAGCGTAGTCGGGATCGAGCGCGATGGCTTTTTGAAACACAGTGGCGGCGTCGGCGAACTTCTGCTGCGACATAAACAAGTTGCCGATTCTCAGTTCGGCAAGCGCGCCCGTCTTCGGTGAATTTGCAGAGAGGGCCAACGCTTTGTTGTAAGCCCGCAGCGCATCGTCGTAACGGCCCTGCTCGTAAGCTGTCTGCCCCGTCTCGAGCAGCGTCTGGGCTTCTTTGGCGACCGCAGGTTGTTGGGCCAATACACTCGCCCCGGCCAGCGCCGCAAGGAGCAGCGCCCTCAGCCAGGCGGACCACTTTTGTATTGCCCTTTCGCGCGCTTTCATGGTAAAAGAATCTCCCCTTTGAGATAAACGAGTAATCGCAGGGAAAACTGGGAAATGCGTGCGGGTTCCTTGTCTTCTCGAGCTACACCGAGAGTGTAGCTCACGAAAACGAATTAAGGAGGATCCTGCTCATGCGTAACCTACTTTTGCTGCTGGCCATAACGCTCGTCTGTGCGCCTGCTGCTCTGGCGCAAAATCGAAACTATTCAGACTGGGAATTCTACGTCGGCTACGCGCACGAGCGCGCCAACAATGGCGCCGACCGGCTCGATACGACCGCCAGACGGGTCTTAGCCAACGGCACAACCGTGCCCGTGGACTTCCGCTCGGAACGCATCCCCTTCAATGGAGTCGTTGGCGAAGTTGTCGCCAACGTTCATCCGAACGTTGGATTGGTAGTAAACTTCGCCGCCACTTTTGCCAATACTCAGTTCTTCGATCGGTTGAGCGGACAGAGTTTCAACGCGAAACTTCAGCGCTACACATTGCTAATGGGGCCACGCTTCAATTGGCGCAACTCGACTCCGCTGATCCCGTTTGCGCACGCGCTCTTTGGCGCAACGCACTACCGCGCGAGATTCCCGAACAATGATATTAGCTGCAACTCGAAGGACGAGACAGCGTTTGCGATGGGCTTCGGCGGCGGACTGGATATCAGAGCTGGAAAGCATATCGATATTCGCGCCGGCGAAGTGGATTATCTGCCGGTCTTCTTCAAACACAAACGCGAAGACAACTTGCGATTCTCCGCGGGGATCAAGATCAGGTAGCACCGCGTCAGCAGTGCAGATGAAGAAGCGTTTGAAACGCAAAGGTCGCAGAGTTTTTCGCAGAGGGCGCCAAGTTGTTCTTTGCGATACTTTGCGTCTTCCTTTTGCGTACTTTGCGTTTGAGTTGATCAGCGACATGCTCAACGCGGCCTAAACGACTGCCGGCTGTCAAAAAACTCGTCCCAGGGATTTCCTTTTTTCTCCAGCAGCTCAGAGGCGTTTTTGATAGTGAAGTCAGAAATCTTCACTCCTTTTTCCACTTGCTTCCACGTTAAGGGCATCGAGACAGTCGCCCTCGGCTTTGCGCGCGCGGTAAAAACCGCAGCCAGGCTCTTGCCGCGCGCGTTTTGCATCGCGTCAACATAAACCTGATCGAGTCTTCGTTTGGCGATCGTGCGCTCCACGGTCGCAATCTTTGGGACACGATGCGCTACCTCCGCCGCGAGCAGCCGGGCAATTTCCGCCACCGGTTCATAATCGCTCCGCGGTTTCAGAGGCAGATAGATGTGAATGCCCGACGAGCCCGATGTTTTCGGAAAAGCCTTCAGGCCCAGCTCATCGCAAACCTCTTTGACAGTCAGCGCAACCTGCAAGACATTTTCCCAGGGCGCCTTCTTTGGATCGAGATCGAGCGCGATCCAATCTGGCTTTGAGAGCCGGCGCACAGTTGAATGCCACGGATGCTGTTCGATGGTGCCAAGGTTGACGAAGTGAAGGAGCGACGCCGTAGTGGTGTAAACGGCGTAATCGAGATCTCGTCCTTCCTGGTTTCGTAACCGCGCCACTTTGATAAAAGGTGGCGCGCTCTCCAGGTCCTGCTGAAAGAACATCGGAGCGTTGACGCCCCGCGGCCAGCGCTGCAATATCGCCGGCCGGTCTTTCAGAAACGGCATGATGTGAGAACTGATGCGCAGGTAATAGCAAAGCAGATCAAATTTTGTGATCTTTTCGGCGGGCCAGTAAATCCGATCGAGGCTTGTCAACGACACGTGCTCGCCAGTAACGTTGAGCAGCAAGTCGCCCTTTGGCTGCCTGAGCGCGAGAAACTCTTCGACAGAAATCGTCGGTCCTTTTTTCGGAGCCGTGCGCTTAACTCCCGACTTTGTGATGACAGTCATTGCCTTCGTCGAACGACTCAAGATAATTGCAGGCTGATTCTGCCACAGACCAATCGCCTGGGGAACTCTGATTTCCTGTCCGAGCTACTTCCTTCACAGTTTCTTGACGCATTCACAATTGAGATATTCAAGAGGTATGCTAGCGACACACTGGACCACGTTTGATGACGACGATCTGCTGCGTGCAAATCCAGAAAAGGAGACAAATGCAAATGACCAGACATCGCGAAGCGGCTTACGCGCTCCTGCGGCTCACGTTGGGGGCTGTGCTTCTCGTTTATGGCATCGGGAAATTCAGAACAGGCATCAGCAACGTTGCCGCCGCCATCGTGAAACAATTCGCAGGCAAGCTGCCGGCTACACTCGTGCAGCCATTTGCTTACGCGTTGCCCTTCGCCGAAGTTTTACTGGGCGCCTTGATCTTGCTTGGCCTCTTCACGACAGCCGCTCTGGTTCTGTCAGGATTATTGTTCGCTGCGCTGACTTTTGGAATGGCGGTCGCCGGCCAGGGAGCGATTGTGTCCCAGAATCTTCAATACGCGTTGATAAACTTCGTCCTGCTCTGGTTTGCAGATCTCAATGGTTTCTCCGTGGATCGTTTAATCCGTGGCCGAACATCGAAACCTGGCGGATAAACCCGATTACGATATGAAAGCCTGCCTGCTGAACTCTCCGAAACCGGTTGATCAGAAGCCGCTCGAATTCCTTGATGTCGCCGCGCCGTCACCGGGCGAAGACGAATTGCTGGTGCGCGTGACGGCCTGCGGTGTTTGTCGTACGGACCTGCACGTCGTCGAAGGCGAATTGCAGGTTCGTCGCTCTCCTCTTATTCCTGGTCATCAGATCGTCGGGATCGTCGAGAAGATCGGCGCGCGCGTCGAGCAAATCAAAGTAGGCCAGCGGGTCGGCGTCGCCTGGCTGCATCACACCTGCGGTGAGTGTCGCTTCTGCAAATCGGGCCGAGAAAATTTGTGCGAGCACGCGGAGTTTACGGGCTGGACTGTCGATGGAGGCTACGCGCAATGCGCGATCGCTTCAGCGGCTTTCGCTTATCCAATTCCCGCAGGCTTTGACGATCTGCAAGCGGCGCCGCTTTTGTGCGCCGGGATCATCGGCTATCGCTCCTTGAGATTGACGGGACTCGGTGATGGCCCCAGCGCGTGGGCCGGAGCGAGACTCGGCATTTATGGATTTGGCGCGGCGGGCCACGTTGTGATTCAACTGGCGCGCGCGCGCGGCGCGGAGGTTTATGTATCAACGCGCGATCGAGAGCGACATCAATCGCTTGCCGCCGAGTTGGGCGCCAGTTGGGTTGGCGATGCGATGGACGTACCCCCGGTCAAACTCGACGCGGCGATCATCTTTGCGCCGGCGGGCGAGCTGGTTCCTGTTGCACTCAAGGCTTTAGACAAAGGCGGCGTGCTGGTGCTCGGTGGAATTCACATGAGCCCGATCCCGCAGTTCGAGTATTCGCTAATTTACGGTGAACGCGTTGTTCGCAGCGTGGCAAATAACACGCGCGAGGACGGCCGCGAATTTCTGGCCGAAGCCGCGCTCATTCCCTTGCAAACGCACATTCAGACATTTCCGCTGGAGCAGGCGAATGAGGCGCTGATTGCTTTGAAGCATGACGCGATTCGCGGCGCGGCGGTGCTGGTGGTGGATTAGGAATCGCGATAACCGTGTGGATGCGCCAGCATCCAGCGCCAGGCTGATTCGATGATCACTTCGAGGTCTTGCAGCGCCGGCTTCCAACCCAGCTCGCGTCTTATCTTTTCTGAACTGGCGACGAGCGTGGCCGGATCGCCCGCGCGGCGCGGGCCAATGCGCATGGTGATCGCTTTGCCGGTAACTTTCCGCGCAGTTTCAATCACTTCGCGCACTGTGTATCCATCTCCACCGCAGCCGAGGTTGTAGATGCGGCTGCCGTCGTCAATCGCGCCTAGCGCGAGGATGTGCGCGCGCGCCAGATCGACGACGTGTATGTAATCGCGCACGCACGTGCCGTCACGCGTCGGATAATCATCGCCATAGATTTCGATCCATTCTCGTTTTCCGGCGGCGACTTGCAGCGCGATCGGAATCAAATGAGTTTCCGGATCGTGTACTTCGCCGCACGCGTCGGTTGCGCCTGCGGCGTTGAAGTAACGCAAGCTGACATAGCGCAGACCGTAAGCCTCGTCATACCAACGCATCGCCTGTTCAAAAGCGAGTTTCGAAGCGCCGTAAGGATTGGTTGGGTCCGTCGGATCAGCCTCTTCGATCGGTTGTTTCTCCGGCTCACCATAGGTTGCGGCGGTCGACGAGAAAACTATTTGTCGCACGTTGCAGTCGCGCATTGCGTCGAGCAAGGACAGGCCAGCGATTACGTTGTTGCGGTAATACTTTGCCGGATTCGTGACCGACTCGCCGACCAATGCGTCAGCCGCCATCTGAATGACAGCTTCAACCCGATGGTCTGCGAGCGCGCGGCGCAATGTTTCGCCATCCAGCAGTTCGCCCTGAACGAACTCAGCGCGTGGACCAACCGCCTCGCGATGGCCCTTCGACAAGTTGTCGTAAACCACCACGTCATGGCCGTCGCTCAACAACCCTTCAGTGACCACGCTGCCGATGTAGCCGGCGCCGCCGGTAACCAGAATGCGCATAGACTCAACGATTACACTGCTGCTGATGAATTGAAGTGCTCTCTAACTTTTTGGAATGTTGTGGCTGTCAAAAGCGCGGCATGATACCACGTCCGTATAGCCAAAGATAAAAACTACTTTCGGCGCGAGGCGAGATTGTTAGCAGGACGCAGGGTTGACGAAACTCGCTCACGTAGTGGCCATCTTCTGTTGAGCAGATGCGGATGATGTAGTCGGCGCGTTATTCGCGGGCACGAAATAGAGTATGCGGTTGCAGTTGTCGCACGTGACTATCTCTTCACCGCGCCGCACCTGGGCCATCACCTGCGGCCGCAGGGCCATGAAGCACGCCGCGCAGGCACCGTTGCGCGCCTCGGCCAGCGCGATGCGATCGCGAATACGCAGACTGATGCGGTTGTAGAGCGCGCTCATAGTCTTTGGCAACGTGTTGAAAAGCCGCTCGCGTTCGGCGCGACTCGCCTCCAACTGTTCGTTCTGCACTCGCGTCTCATCGTCAAAAACGCGCAGCCGCTCTTCGCGGTCAGAATTGAGCGAGGCAATTTCTGAGGTGCGCTCTTTCAACGATGCTTCAGCCTGGTCGAAGATCTCCATCTGCTCGAGGAGCTGCGTTTCGAACGTCGAGATCTGTTTGCGCGCGGCGTCGGCCTCGCGTATGGCCGCGGTGTACTCGTCCTGCTTCTTGGAAGACATCAGATTGCGATCGGCGCGTTCGGCGCGCGCTCGCTGCTCGGCGATTTCCTTTTCGAGCCGAGCGCGCTCGTGCCGGGCGTCGTCGCGGCGGGTTTCCAGCGCCCGAATATCAAAAGCGCGCTGATCGAACTCTTTCTCGATCTCAGCGCGCCTCTCGGGTATCGCTTCCAGCTCTGCTTGTAGTCTTCTTATACTTGTATCCAGATTCTGCAAAGTGACTAACTGCTGCAATTCCGCTTTCACTCTTTACTTTCTCCTGAAAAGATAAGGGCCGGTGTTTTGAATGTAAACAATCATGTCGGGACTGATTATCAGGCATTTCGGCGGGTTGCGCAAGGGAAGCGAGAGGACGTTAGACTGAGAATGAAGCTTGCCCAACCCAAAGCCAACCGTTGGCTTCTTCATACGGATTGGTTAAACTGTCGGTGTTTGGAGAAAACCTTATGGCAACCGAACAAATAACCTTACAAATTGATGCCGACTCCGCCAGAATCTTTAAGTCCGCATCGCGCGACGATCAGGAAAAACTTGAGCTGCTGCTTGGTGTTCTATTCAAGGAATATGCGCGATCTGACGCCGATTCTCTGAAGAGCACGATGGACAACGTTGCCAGAAAGGCACGTCAGCGCGGGTTAACTGAAGACATCCTGGAATCAGGCACGTCCTGGACTAGTTCAGCCCTACCGCCTTCGCAGCATTGATCCGTCCGCCGCTGACAACCTTTCCTTTCAAAGCCGGCACCTTGTCAACTGACTCCAGCAGGTGCTTGCGCAGTTGATCGACGGACATAGTCGGATTCTTCGAGAGCACCAGGGCCGCCACGCCCGCCACCATTGGCGTTGCCATCGAGGTTCCACCGGCCAATTTGAATTCGTTGTCGAGCCACGTGCTGAGGATATCCACGCCCGGCGCGGCGATGTGCACGGTCTTCGCGCCGTAGTTTGAAAACTTGGCAAGCTGATCGTTGCTATCCAACGCCGCGACGCTGATGACGTTGCCTACATTGTAGCTGGAAGGATAATGCGGGTTCTGGTCGGTGTCCGCGCTCGAGTTCCCGCTCGCCGCAACGAACAAGATCCCGGCGTCGTACGCTTTGCGAATCGTGTCTTCGAGTGCGCGCGACTTCTGCGTCGATCCCCAACTGGCGCTGATGATGCGCACGTTAACGCCGGCCTGCTTGCGATTGATCACATAGTTGATCGCTTCGATCGCGTCTTTGGTTGTGCCTGAGCCGCTCGCGTCCATAAATTTCAGCGGCATGATCTGCACCGTCCAATTGACCCCGGCAATGCCTTCGCCGTTGCCGCCTTCAGCGCCGATGATGCCCGCGCAGTGTGTGCCGTGTCCGTTGTCATCCATCGGGTCGCCGGTGTTGTCTATGGCGCTGAAGCCGTGCACGTCATCGATCTCGCCAAGGTCGCGGTCTTCGTAGGCTTTGATATTCTCCGGACGCTTCCAGATGTTGTTGACAAGATCGGGGTGTGTGTAGTCAACGCCGCTGTCGAGCACCGCGACTACCACCTTGTCGCTGCCTTTCGTTATCGCCCAGGCGCGCATCGCACTGATGTCCGCGCCCGCTTTGCCGCCGTTGCTACCATCGTTCTCCAGCGCCCACTGCTCGCCGAACCTCTGATCGTTTGGATGCACGTGCTTATAGCCACCGCCTGCGTGGTCCGCTTTGATTTCGTAAACGCGCTCGGCGTATTCGACTTCGGGCAGCCGGTTGTACTCGGCCACCACCTCGTCAATGTCTTTGCCGTTTTCGTCTTCGATCACTTCGAGACCACTGACAGATTCGATCTCGTCCTCGACGCGATCGTGCAATCGACTGACAATAGCTTGAATCGTGGCTGAAGGCGTTCCGGCTTTGAAGCGCACAAGCAGTTCACGATTAGCAAAAGTCCTTTGCTCTTCACTGCGATCGGGCGCGGTATAGGGCCGCATCCGCGCCGGCCTGCGGCGATGCGTGCCCCAGTGCTTCTGCCACTGTCTGATCTGACCGGCAAAGGCCGCGACGAGAATCAACACTGCTGCCAGTGCTACATGTGGAAGAAAATTATTGCGGTTCATTGCAGTACCTCAAAAGATGCTCTTTGGCCTTTGACGCGCTTCGAAAATCCAAAGATCATTGAATCCGATGGTTCGAACCCTGGTAATTGTAGAGTCTCACCTGATGTTTATTGGCGCGATACTCAAAGCTTTGCCCGTTAGCGCTCAGGCGTATACGCCAGCCGGGCGTGATCATCTGGCCGCTCATCTCCCCCTTGCCAGCCGCGCCCAACGCCATGTCCGGGAACTCCACGTCCTCGACGGCAGCTTCCGTGATATCGGTTACGCCGATCCTGCCGACCAGATCTTTTCGCGCTCGTGCAATTGCTTCTTCTTTAGTAAGCGCCATTTCGTTAGGCATCCATGGGCGAATTACTCGGTTAACGCTCCAAACGAGCTTAATGTTACAAACGCGTCCTTAGCAATCTTTGTTCCCATCGACTTGTTTGCGTCGATGCTTTGCGCATATTCTGCGCCCGCGTGGGTCGGAGCGTCAAAGCTTCGACGCGCAGGGAGCGCCTGGGTTTGCCTGACAACTCGATTGAGAAAATCGTCGCGCGCGCAGACGAACTCTATTCACAACGCGCGGACAGCAAAAATGTTTGGACCAATGTCGAACTGCTTCGCAGCGCGCTCGACGAAGTTAATAACTACGAGATCGCCTGGCGACTCGGTCGAGCATTCTTCTTTTTGGGACAGGAAGCACCGGCAGCGGAAACAAAGCGCGAGTTGCACGCGCAGGGTGTCGGCGCGGGCAAGCGAGCCGTCCGCGCCAAACCAGAAAGCGTTGAAGGTCATTTTTGGCTCGGCGTGAACCTCGCGTTGCTGGCGCAGGTCGAGGGCCCGATTAAGGCGATCGCCTGTGCGCTGCAAGCAAAGCGCGCGTTGAAACAGGCCGTCGTGATCGACGCTGCGTACCATGCCGCCGGACCTTTGCGCGCGCTGGCGCGATTGCAGCACAAACTGCCGCGATTGCTTGGTGGCGGAATTGCCCGAGCGCATGAGAACTACGAACGAGCAATCGAGCTTGCCCCCAATAACACTGTGACCCGCATCTATTTTGCGGAACTACTGCTCGAGATCGGCGATGCCAATCGTGCACGTGCCGAACTTGAAGCGGTGATGGACGCGCCATTCGATCCAGCCTGGGCATTTGAGATCGAACGAGATCGAAAGATCGCGCGCGAGCTGCTGAAAATAGATTAGAGCAGATCGCCAAACAGATGTTGTAGCAAAGCGGTGATGGAGATAGCGGCTGTCTCGGCGCGCAAGGTTCGCCCACCGAGCGTGACGAGTCTCCACCCGCTGGCGCGCCCCAGGACGATCTCTTCGTCAGTCCAGCCGCCTTCTGATCCTACCAGCGCGATTATTCTTTGCGGTCGCGCGGACTGATACTTCATCGCTTCGCTTAGCGTTTCACCGTCACGCTCCACGAACATTAAATAGATGCTCGTCGCAAACGATTCCGCGTTTCCGCCGGTTGATCGTTCCAGCAACGATTTGAAAAGGATTGGCGGCGCGATCTCGGGCGCGCGCGCACGGCCGGATTGTTTCGCCGCTTCCAGAGCTATGCGTTGCCAGCGCGTTACTCGCTTCGCTGCATCACCTTCATCGCGCAGACGCACATCAGCACGCTCAGTGATTACCGGCAAAACGCGCGCAACGCCAAGTTCCGTCGCTTTCTGAACTACCAGATCAAACTTCTCGCCTTTGAGCAACGCGAGGGCCAGAGTGAGATCAAGCGGCGATTCGGGCCGGGCGGGTTCGACTTCCGCGATAAGTTTCAGCTCCGCGAAGTCGCGTCCGCTGTCTTCAATCCTGCACTGAAACTCTTTTCCCTCACCATCGAAAACGTAAACTTCATCGCCGCGTTGCAAACGCAACACGTCGCGCAGATGTCGCGCCTCTTCGGCTGCGAGCCGCACACTCTGCCGCTCAACTGAAAACGCGTTCGGCGGTGCATGGAATCTTCGGCGGGTCATAATCGAAAGACTTTGCGTCTTTGCGCCTTTGCGGGAACTCTTTCTAAAGAAATGAAATGCGCGGGATGTTCTCGCTAAATCACAATCGCGATCCACTCGCCATCCTGCATCATCACACAATTGCCGTCCGCGCCACACTCGCGCAAGCGCTCCACCATCGTGTCCAACTGCGAATCAAGAATGCCCGAAAGAATCAACCGCCCGCAGCTGGCGCCAATCAGCGCAGGCAACAACGGACTAATCGCGTCCGCAGTCAGATTGGCACAGACGAGATCGGCAGAGGCGATCGTTTCATCTCCAATCGAGCCGACTCGAAAAGCAACTTGTTCAGCGACCGCGTTCAGCCTCGCATTCTCGCGCGCGATCTCGATCGCCTCAGCATCAGTGTCGCAGGCTTCAATGCGAGCGGCCGGGAAAAGCTTAGCCGCCGCGATTGCTAAAATACCCGTGCCCGTTCCCACATCCAGAAAGCTGCCGCCGCGAAAGTATTTTTCGATCGCTTTCAAGCAAAGACGCGTCGTCTCGTGCGTGCCCGTGCCAAAAGCCATGGCGGGTTCAATGCGAATCACGATGCGTTGATTCGCGCTCTTAATTTCAGTCCACGGCGGCGCAATGATGAAGCGGCCCACGACGGCCGGCTGCCAATTCTTTTTCCATTCGCCCAGCCAGTCGCGATCTTCAATCTCGCGCAGATTCATCTCATGCACGGACGATGATGGCAAACGGTAAATTCGCAGCGCTTCAGACACCTGGCCACGCACCTGCTCCCAGTTCGGCAACGCATCAAAGTATGCGGTCACGTTCATCAATTCGGCATTAGTTTGATCAGTTTCTGTTCCCAGCGCTCCTGCCTCCATCAAGGCGTACTCAACGGCCTCGCGCGCCGCCGTTTCAATCCCGGCATCAAGCGCGTACCAGCGTTTAGGGTTCTGTGGTTGAGGCATTCCGATGTCCGACAAACTTTTTTTGGTTTGTCGCTCGCTTCCGTCATGGGCTCTCTCCGCCAACTGCGACAAACTAAAAGTTTGTCGGACATTTTCAGGAGCGTCCGCTGATTCCGAGTTCGTCAAGCAGACCCTCGCGGTCGCGCCAAGCCGCTTCGACTTTCACGAATAACTCAAGATGGCAGCGATGCCCGAGGAGGTGCTCGATGTCGCGGCGCGCCTGAATGCCGACCTGTTTCAAGCGCGCCGCGCCGTGGCCGATGATGATCTTTTTCTGTGATGGTCTTTCGACAAAGATCGCGCAGTAGATGCGTGTGAAATCTTCGCGCACCTCTTCCCATTTTTCAGTGACGACCGCGGTGACATAAGGAATCTCCTCGCCGGTCACCTGCAAAATCTTTTCCCGTACGATCTCAGACGCCAGTACGCGCATCGATTGATCGGTCAACTCGTCTGCTGCAAAAATCGGATCGCCTTCGGGCAGATGTTTGAGAATCTCGACGGGCAACTCGTCGATCAGATCGCCTTTTAGCGCCGAGACCGGCACAATCTCGCGCCAGTCATACTCGTCGCGGTACCACTGCATCAACGGCAACAGTTCCGTCTTGTCCTCCAGCTTATCGATCTTGTTCAGCAACAGCAGGGCGGGCTTTTCAGATTGCTTTACGAGATCGATCACAAAGCGATCGCCGTTGCCGGTTGAGACCGAAGCGTCACGAATCAAACAAACAAGATCGACTGCGAGCAGCGCGTCGTGAACCGCGGCCATCATGCGGCGATTCAGCGCGTAGCCCGGTTTGTGTACGCCCGGCGTGTCGACCAAAACGATCTGGCCTTCGGGCCGAGTGATGACGCCGCGAATCTTGAAGCGGGTCGTTTGCGGCTTATCGGAAACGGCGGCGATTTTTTCACCGACGAGACGATTGAGCAAAGTCGACTTGCCCGCATTCGGCCGGCCAATAAGTGCGACGTAGCCGCTGCGGAAGTCTCGCGGGCTTTCACTCATTTGTTTCGCTATCATCAGACGAGAGGACTATCTCTTCCGGCGGGACGATGACGACCTTACCGTCTTTCCAGGTGGCGATGGGATTGCCGAGGCGCTTGTGCATCAACAGCGCATGGTTAACGGCGCGTCGTAGCACCTTCTCGATGTCTTTTGCGTGCTCAGCGACGTAATCGTTGGTCAGGGTTGGTTTGGCCTGCTCGCTCATGGCTTTGTCTTAGAAAACCTTGTCCAGGAATCTTGTTCGAGAACCGAGACCGCGCGGTTTCTGCCTCCTGAAGCTATCGAGACCGGTTCCGTTGAAACTGAATTATCGTACACAGTCCACGCATCAGCCAATGGCTGGTAAAGTCTCCAGAAGTTTTTCAGACCTGCGGCGTATCTCCTACGCACAACTTGTTCGGCAACGTCATGTCCCCCGGATCTTACGCGCTCACGTACGCGGTGGACCGCAAGCTCAGCACTTCTCAACCAGAGAAATATTAACTGAAAGTTGTAACCCTCGCGGCGCAAGCTTTCAATCCAGCCCGCATAAGATCGAGCCGAGAGCGTGCTTTCGAACGCGAAGGTCTTCCTTTGTTCGGCCAGTCCATGCAAACGTTTGAGCATGACTCGACCGGCTTGAAAGGCCACACTTGCCGGATCGAAGCCCGAAAGCCCCAACGCAATCGGATCGGCATTCACGTATTCAAGCAGTCGGATTGTATCGCGCAAAAAAAAGGGCGCCAGGGTCGTTTTGCCGGCGCCGTTGGGTCCGGCAATTACGATCACGTGTGGGTTCTTTTCGCTCATAGACGTTGGAAAGATCTCGACCTTATCCCTGCGCCACGCGCCACTCATCGCCGCGGCGGTTGATCTCGTCGAGCGCTTGCTGCAACTCGTCACGCCTGGCTTCCAGTGTTGCTTCGTCCGCATCGTGCGGAACGTAGATCGGTGGTGCAATGTCCACGCGCACGCGCGTGAATGGTTTTGGCACCTGAGAGTGGTCCCAACTCTTCTTCGCCGTCCAAAAACTTTTCGCGGTGATCGTGAACGGCAGGATCGGGTGGCCGGTCTTCTTCGCCAGCAGCACCGCGCCCATCTTCGCGACGTAACGCGGCCCCTTTGGACCATCGATCGTAAACGCTGTCGGACAGCCGGCGCGCATCAGCCTCACCATTTCAACTACTGCCCCCGTGCCGCCGCGAGTGCTCGATCCGCGCGCCGCGCCGTAGCCAAACCTTTGAATGAATCGCGCGATGTATTCGCCGTCAAAGCTTTGCGAGGTCATGACGACGATGCGCCGGTTTCTCCAGAAGTAGGTCGCCAGAAAAACTCGATTGTGCCAGAAAGTGTAAATCGGGATCTGGCCGTCGCTCGATGCTGCTTCCCAGTTTTCCCAACCTTCGACCTGCCAGCGAACCGTGCGCCCGATCAGTTTGATGAGCAGAAAAAAGATCGCATCGGCGGCGCGGATTATCAGGCGTTCTTTGAACGAGTAGGGAGACAAATCGGCAAACGTGTACGCGCGATTAACGTTGGCGCGTGATGAATCTCCAGCGTGTCGCGTCGCGTGTTGACCATGTTCAGCGGAGGCTTGCATGAATTTTTCAGAATCCAAAGCGAGTATAACCGAGAAAGGCGGAAGCTCGCGCGTAAGCAAAGGCGCCTAAGCCAAAGTTAACGAGCCCTCCCTAACGGTCGGGCTTCTGCCCCGCTTCCTGATAAAGATCGCGTTCACCGGGTGGTCGCGTCTTCCAGCGCTTGTGAATCCAAAGCCATTGATCTGGATAGAGACGAACCAGGCGCTCGATGGCGGCGGCGAATCTCGCGGTGTTGATTTCGATGTCCTGTTTATGATCGCCGGTACGCACCAACTCAACCGGCGAGTCGCCGTGAAAAAAGTAGCGCCGGCGCGTCTTGTCCCATATGGCAACTGTCGGAATCACGACCGCGTCGGTTTTCAAAGCGAGCGTCGCGATGCCCGCGGTCGTACACGCCAGACGTCCGAAGAACGGCACGAAAACTCCTTCATGAGGTTGCGTGTTAAGGTCCGATAAAATTCCGAGCGTGCCGCCTTCGCGCAAGACTCGCAGTGCCTGTCTCGCCGCGACTTTCTTGTCGATCGCGCGATTGCCAAAACGCGTCCTTACTTTTTCGATCAGCTCTTCGATGCGCGGATTGTCGATGGGGCGAACCAGAAAGCTAATAGGATACTCGAGCGCGGACCAACCAAAACTCAGCAACTCCCACGCGCCGATGTGGCCCGTCAGAAAGATCACGCCGCGATGATTCTTCTCGGCTTCGCGCAAGTGGGCCAGTCCGACTTGATCGTATTCGACGAGCCGGCGCAACTTTTCCGGCGTCGCGCGCGGAAACTGGCTAAACTCGCCAAGCAATCGGCCCAGACTGTCAAAACATCCGCGCACCAGCCGCCGCCGTTCCGGCTTACTCATTTCCGGAAACGCGATTTCGAGATTGCGCTCGCCGGTGCGTCGCAGGTTTCCCGGCAGCCAGTAGGCGATGCGACCCAGCGCGCGACCGAGCATGATTGCCGTCGCGCGCGGCAACAATCCGAGGAATCCAAGAATTGATCGCGCCAGTGCGTATTCGAGCGTGGTCTGTAGTTTTCCGCGTTTGGCCATCAAGATCCGAAGGAGCGCGTAGTGTAACGCATCGAAGGGCTAAGTTACATATCCGCAGATTTCGCAGATTACACAGATTAACGACAGAAGAGAACTACTGAGTATTTGATCGCCGTGACCAGCGAGTTAAACCCTATCTGTGTAATCTGCGAAATCTGTGGACAATTCTCTAGACTCCAGACGCCAGACTCTCTATTATCTGAAACGCGTCGAGATAGATGATAGTGCAGTGATTGTGGGAAGCGTCTTCGGCGCTCTCTTCCCTCCTCAGCATTAACTTTGATAGGAGCCTGATGGACAAACGTCGGATCCTCATCGTCGATAACAACGATAGCGTGCGGGTCATGCTCGAACGGGCCCTTGCGGGTCTGGGCCACGAAGTGGTGACTGCGGGCGGGCGCGACGAGGCTCTGGCGCGCGCAGATCTTGACGGTTTCGATCTGATCATCAGCGACCTCACCGACGACCCCGACTCAGAAATACAACCAATCAGCGACGTCCAGCGCAAACGCTTGTTCACGCCCCCTCCTGCAAACGGCGCGCGACGGTCGGCGATCGTGAAAGCATTCAAACTGGGTGCGGCAAACTTTCTACGTTCTCCTTACAACCACGATGAACTGCGTGAAATTGTAGAACAGACGCTCTCATACAAGAGTAAATGCGTTGACGACCCGCAGCTCGTTTCTCATACGCATGAGATGATCGAGTTTGAGCTACCCAGCGATCTGTCGTTGATGAACGGCGTCCTCCAGTATTTGCTCGAGCGGGTCTCAAAGCTCGGCATCATCGCGCTTGAACGTTCCAATCTCTTTATTGCTCTCGACGAAGCTTTCGTTAATGCAGTGAAGCACGGCAACAAAAACGATCCCGGCAAACTGCTGCGAGTCACCGCGGAACTCTCGGCAAATGAAGCTTGCTTTACTGTCGAAGACGAAGGCGAAGGTTTCAACGTGCTCGATATTCCGGACCCGCGCGACGAGGCCAATCTGTTCAAGACCTCGGGCCGAGGCGTGCTGCTGATTTACAACATCATGGATGAAGTTGAGTACAATGCGCAGGGCAATCGCGTGCGAATGGTGATACGGCCGGAAGGTTTGTCGTAGCTGATCACTTCAAAATCAACAGCAAAGGCCGACAGGATGTCCGCGCTCCCGGGGCGCGCTCCCGGGAATTGAGCAATTGATGGCCGAGCAAATTCGAGTCTCTCGAACAGAGTCGATTCGCAACCTGATTCTGATTTCGCTGACAGCCGGAATCCCGCGCGTCATTGGCGCGTTTTTTTTGCGGAAGGAACCGTTCGGCGACGCCTACTGCTACATCGAGCAGGCGGCCGTGATGAAGGGCAAGATCGTCGCCGGCACTTTCTCGATCAACGATCTCTCCGGCTTCTGGCTCCCGCTATATCAATTCGTTTGCGCCCTTATATTTGTGGTGGTCCATCCAGCCGGCTTTGCCAGCAAGTTAGTCTCCGCCGTCGCCGGCATCGGTGTCTGCATTTTGGTCTACTTGTGCACGCACGTTCTAACCGCCAGCCAGCGGATCTCGCTGGTGGCTGCTTTGGCGATCGCGCTCAATCCGTTTCACCTCGAGTATTCGGCATCCGCAATGACGGATGTGCCGCACGCGGTTCTGGTCATGGCGTGTATGTACTTCGTGCTTAAGGAGCGCTGGACACTCGCCGCGTGCCTCGGAGCTGCCGCCGCATTTACTCGACTGGACAGTTGGTTGTTGGTGGCGCTGCTGCCGGCGATTCAATTGATGCGGCAACGTAAAGTGCCAATCTTGACTATTCTGATTCTTTCCCTCGCGCCCGCGTTATGGTTATTCATTTGTTGGAAAGCGAGTGGAGATGCGCTCTCCTCCTTCCACGCCCACGATCAATACGTGCTCGCACGACTCGCGGCGCATCCTGAACACTATCACCTCTCCCTCAAGCACATGAAGATGGATGCGTACCGGCTAATCTACTCTGTGAACCTGGCCGTTCTGGTTGGATGCTTCGCCGGACTGTGGTTTGTCTTTCGCGATTGGCGAAAGAGGCTCAACGAGTTACTAAGAATTCCTGACCTGCTGGTTTGTCTCTTGTTCTTTTTCGCTTACCTCAGTTTCATCGTGTCGGCTTATCTGACGAAGAACCAAAGCGACATCTGGGATCGTTATGGCTTGATAATGTTCTCACTTGGTTTGCCTGTGCTCGCTTATTCCGCTCAGCAAATCTTTAGCCAATCGTCGGTTCTGGCGAAAGCAGCGCTCGGAATCGTGCTTGTGCTTGGATTGGCCCAATATGGAATTCAGGCCGCAGACCTGGCGCACTTTGTGGCGAACAAACCGCGGAATGAAATCATCGCAAACTATCTAAGACAACAGTACGCTTCCGATCCCACGATGAAGATCTTCTGCGACTCTCCTGAGGTGCGCGTAATGTCCGGCATTCCGCGGTCTCAGTTTTTCGAGTCTCGTGACGCCCCGAGAGACAAGCAGGGCTTTTTGGAATTTCTGCGAGCAAAGGGCGTAAAATTCCTGGAGATACCGGAGGAATCTGAAACGTCCACTCCCAGCCAGTTGTTTCCGGGTTTGGTCAGGGAATCAGGCGATACGTTGGAAGGAACTATTCCCGCGCCTGACGACAAACGCATCGACAGCCTCTACAAAGTTAGACCCCAACAATAATCAATGTCGCCCAGGTAGCTATGAACGCAAACAAAAATTTGCCTGCGAGCCTCAAGCCTTTTTTGTGGCTGGCTCTGTTCCTCGCCACCGGAATACTGGTGTCGCTTCTCTTTACCGACAGCTATCAGCAGGATGGCGGGTATCATTTTCTGTTTGCGCGCTGGGGCTGGAAGCACCCGTGGTTTTTCGTCAACGTCTGGCAACGTCCGCTCTTCACTTTTCTATATTCGTTTCCCGCGCACTTCGGTTATCTGCCGGCCAGACTCTTTACAGTCGTGGTCCTGGCCGTGGCGGCGTGGCAAACGATGCGCGTCGCCGAAGAAGCCGGGATAGCCCGCGCCGAGTTGGCGATTCCCTTGCTGCTGGTTCAGCCGTCGCTGTTTCTAATTCTTGCGGACACAATGACGGAGCCGCTCTTCGCGATGGTCTTCGTCATTGCGCTGCGATTGCACCTGCGCGGTTACCTCAAAACGGGAATGCTCGTCGCATCGTTGTTGCTGATGGCCAGGCCGGAGGGTTTTTTTATCGGCGCGCTGTGGGGATTCTGGGTGTTGCTTGACTCGCGCGACTCGCGCCCGCGGTGGCGTCGTATTCCCTCTACTTTGATCCTCGCTACTGGTGGCTTCATCTGGTGGCTCGCCGCTTATTTGATCACGCACGATGCGCTGTACATCAAGCACAACTGGCCGCGTGAATGGAAGTCTCTTGGCGGTCTTTATGGTACCGGTCCTATCTGGAGCTACGTCGTTCGCTCTTCGGAAATTATTGGACCGCTCTTGCTCGTACCGTTCGTACTCGGTCTCGTGCTGTTGCTTGCGAGACGCAAAATGATCACGGCGACTTCCTCGTTCCTGCTGCTTATGATCCTGCATTCGATCCTGCGCTGGCTTGGCATGTTCGGATCGGCCGGCTATCCGCGCTACTTCGTTTGCGTCGCGCCGTCCATCGCGCTGGTTACGCTGGTTGGGTGGAATGCCATCGGCGATTCTCTGGTGAATAGGATTCCACGGATCGCGATCAGCGCTATTGCTGCATTGGTGCTCGCCGGCTCATGGTATCTCTCTTTTTTGTATGTGGACGCGATTGGTTGGCCGCGCGATGCGCTCGCGGTTGCTGAGGCGCATGCATCGTTCCAGGCGCACCCGCGCCCGATCAATAAATTCGGCTGGAGTCAGGCTTCGATGGCTATCATGTTCAATCGGGACATCGAGGACAGGATCGAGTTTTCTTCCGATCGCGAACACAATCTTGAAGTGCTCAAGCAAGCGCCGAAGGGCACCTTAATCTTGTGGGACGGACAGACCGGCCCTTCGTGGTACAACATTAAGGGTGCCGACATCGAAGCCGCCGGCTACACAAAATTGTTTTCGCGTCACTACATGCTCGAAGGATACATCGTGCGTCAAAACTGGTTTGGTTATGGCGCGCCCAGAGAGCAGGAGATGCACCTGCTCTACAAAGAATAAGATCCCGCGCAATGCCCTACGAAGTATTCCTCGCGTTTCGTTATTTTCATTCGCGCCGCCGGCGACCGCTGGCGCGCGCAACGGCGCTTTGCGCAATCGTCGGGATCACGTTTGGCGTCGCCGCGTTGATAGTGGCGCTCGCGTTGGCCAACGGCTTTCGCGACGAAATGCGCGACAAGATCTTGGGCGGCACCGCGCACATCAATGTCACGCGCGCAGACGGCCAGCCGATGCCAAACTACGCGGAAGTCGCCGAACGTATTCGGCAAGTGGCAGGAGTAACGAGTGCTTCCGCGACTACCTACGACGGCGCGGTGCTGAGTGGTCCGAGCGGATCGGCCTACGCAGTGCTGCGCGGCATTGATGAAAAATCCGAAACCGCGCGTCTTGAGTTGCGGCGAACATTGATAGAAGGATCGATTGAAACGATGTTTCAATCGGCGGCAAGAGAATCGAGAGAGACGAAACTTCCCGGCGTGATTATTGGTGCGGACCTGGCAAAGCGAACCGGACTGCACGTCGGAGAGGTTGGCGAGATCATCCCGGCAAACGCGAGCCTGGAAAAACGCGAACCCATTTACCGGCACGTTGAGGTCGTGGGAATTTTTCGCTCCGGCTTGTTTGAATACGATTCGACTTGGGTCAACCTGCCGCTCGAGACGGCCACCGCTTTCGCCGGCGCCAGTCGCGCGGCATCAGTGATTAGTGTCGAAGTCCGCGACATCAATGACGTCAAAACTGTCGCCGCAAACCTGCGCGCGGTGCTTGGCGCCGGCTACGCGACGATCGATTGGCAGGAAGCTAATCGACAACTGTTCAGCGCGCTGGCGCTTGAGCGCCGCATGGGTTTGTTCGTGATCGCTCTTATCATACTAATAGCGGCGCTCAACATTACGACCACCTTGATCCTCGTCGTCGTCGAACGGCAATACGACATCGCGATCCTCGGCGCGATGGGCGCCACCGCCAGAAGCATCATGAGCATCTTTGTGATCGAAGGGACAGTGATCGGTGCGCTCGGCGGCG
>JBGPWL010000014.1:0-69412 GCA_041492185.1 Pyrinomonadaceae bacterium
CCATGACGCGCTCGGCATCAGGCGCGCCCACATAATCAAACAATTGATATTGCCGGCCGGTGAGAGCCGCGAATTTGTTCATGACGCGTGACACGATTGCGGGGGTTTCCGTGTAAAGAGAATTGGCCCGCTCGCGCGATTGAAAGAACACGTCGGGATTCTGGGCCGTGCCGCGCATCACCGGATGATCTGGCGTGAGCGCGCGCCGGCGATGCGCCTGCACCAGGTTGTCGTCGATCATTGCCCGAATCTCTTCGTCAGAGAGTTCCTGGATTTTCATCACTTCATGCGAAGTGCGAAAGCCGTCAAAGACGTGCAGGAAAGGAACACGCGCTTCCAGGGTCACGGCCTGAGCGATCAAAGCAAAGTCCATCACTTCCTGAATCGAGTTGGCGAAGATCATTCCCCAACCAGTCGAGCGCGCGGCCATCACGTCGCTGTGATCGCCAAAGATGGACAGAGCGTGCGTGGCCACCGATCGCGCGGCAATGTGAAAGACGGTGCTGGTCTGCTCGCCGGCGATCTTGAACATGTTGGGGATCATTAAGAGCAGGCCCTGACTGGCGGTGAAGGTGGTAGTCAGCGCGCCGGTTTGCAGCGCGCCGTGGACCGTGCCCGCGGCGCCGCCTTCGGATTGCAGCTCGCGCACCAGCGGCGTCATGCCCCAGATGTTCTTTCGATCCCGCGCGGCCCATTCGTCGGCGGACTCACCCATCGGTGAAGAGGGAGTGATGGGATAGATCGCAATCACTTCGTTGGTTTTGTAAGCCACGTGCGCGGCGGCTTCGTTGCCATCAATTGTGACTGATCGGTTGGTCATCTCTCAATTGACTCCTGACTGGTTCTGACCTGCTGGCTCACAGTGTGGTACTGCCCCGGCTTTCAACCCACCCGCTTACGCAGGTGGTAATAACTCACCCTCGCTAGAGAGAGCGCCGGCAAGATCGTCGCCGTCGCTCTTGCCGGCGCAAGACTCTCAAATTCCTGTCGCAGATCTGACTGATCTCGGGCTGAAGAAATTCCTTGCAGGCGCTTCACCTTTTGATCATCTTCTGGATTGTGATCGTCACTACAGGCGCATCTCCAGCGCCGCGATGGTAAGAAACCCAGAAGCCGAGTTGCTCATAGAGCACCATCTTGTGAATCGTTCCATCAGACTGCACTTCCACGTCCGGACCAACTACCGATTTGTAATCGGGAGCGCCAACGCCGCCGATATAGTCAACCGAGATCGCCATGACCGTATGGGCAGAATCGTAAGCGATCTGCACAGTTTCCTTTTCGGAGATCACGTAGAAATCCTGATCTTCAAACTTCTGCGCCGGCGCGCCCAGTTTGGCGCGCACGTCTTGCGTCGTCGAGCCGAGGCTCACGCCTTTGTAATCGGTATAGAGCGGTCTCTGAGCTGTCTCAGCGTGTGCGTTCGCGACTGACTTTTGCGCCGACGCATTCGTGGCCATAAAGGCGAACGCGACGGTTGTGATCATTGCGCTAATCAGAAATGGAACGAATCTCGTTCGCGCGTTATGAATCATTTTAGTCACCTCCTCACGAAGCTTGTTCCGCTTCGTCGCGTTGCATATGGGCAACCGATATGCCGGGGCAGGATGAACTTGTTTTGGGGATTTATGTGAGGCAGTGCGATCCATTCTGCGAGCTTTTGCTCACATCAATGGGGGAAATGACCAAGTCCTCTTAACTCATACGTTGACAGTGCCGGCTCCGACAGTTCTGCCGACTGCCCAAACCTCGCCATCGGCGCGCATCTGCAAAACGATCATATCGAGTGGCCGTTTCGGCGGCCCATTGGCGACGAGGCCGGTTTGCACGTCGAAGGCGCCGTTGTGGCAAGGACATTCCAGGCGACGCCGAGCGCGATCGAAATAAACCGAGCAACCCAGATGCGAACAGGTCTGGCTATAGGCATGATACTCGCCGTCCACCGTGCGCACGAGAATCGCCGGATCACGCCTCCGCGGATAAGTGAAGTAAAGAGACGAGCTCGGCATTAATGTTTCCGCACCCTGAATTTTCACCGGCGGATATGCGACTTGCGCATGAGCGTGAGCAGCCGAGTCTGGCGTTAGCGCCGACGCTACCAACAATCCCGAAGAACTTAGGAGCAACCGGTTGCAGAAGGTCCGACGAGTGATCTGTGATTGCGAAATTTTGTTGCGCGCAATCTCTGGTTTCATTTCCGTTCCTCCTCACGTTCAATCTCAACCAGTGGGAAGAAGTTGGGCCGCGAGCGTTGAATCGGGGAAAACGGCTCGCGGCCCACTCAGTAAGCAACTCACCTCGACGGCAATTTGCTTACGCAGACTATTTGACCTTCACAGTGATCTGTTTAGGTCTTGCCCCTTCATGCTTCGGCAAGGTCACGGCCAACACGCCGTCCTTGAACTCAGCGTTGATCTTATTCGCATCAACGAAAGTCGGCAGCGTGAAGCTGCGCATGAACTCGCCATAATGACGTTCGACCCGGTGATAATTCTCGCGCTCGGTTTTCTCTTCGAACTTGCGCTCGCCATGCAGCGTGAGCACATTGTTCTCGAGCGTCACCTCAACGTCTTCCTTTTTCACTTCCGGAAGTTCGACCTTGAGAACCAACTCTTTGTCGGTCTCATAAATGTCGGTGGGAGGAGTCCAGGCCCTCATCGGCCAGTTCTCTTCCGCCGGCAGGAAGGGCCGAAACGTTGTGAACGGCTCTTCGAAAAGCCGCGGACTGTTCACCAGACGGAACGGATCCGTCGCCATCAGATTCATGAAGTTCCTCGTTGGTGTAAGAAAGTTTCCAGGTGTCATGATTCATCCCTCCTTTCGTCCAGAGAAACACCCTGGATAAGAAACCCTCAAAAAGAGCACTGGGTGCATCCGTCTCGAAGTTTGCATTTCAAGGGAGTTGGTGGCCTGTGCCGTCCCCTCTGGGAATCCCTTCCCGCCAGGGACGATAGACCACCATCTCCGGATGATCGCGGCGAAACGACTGTGCGATGTAGCAGTCCCAACAAACTGGACTGTATCTTCGCATCACCATCTCGATATCCGCGATTGGAACATTCTTCCACTCCAGCAACTTCCCTTCAGGAGTCCGCAAAGCCGGTTTATGCTCGAGCAAGTGGATTTGATGAAAAGGCTTGCCGCAATAGAAGCAAGACTTGAAGTCGTACCACCTCATCAACATTCCGCGCACCAGACACTCTTCCGGCGCCACGTCGAGCTGAGCCAGGCATTCCTGCCCGCAGTTCTCATGCAACGGCCAGCGCCAGCAGTTCCGGAGGCGGATGTCCGGTTGGCCCAGGACCGAAGTCAAGGCCGCATGCACGGCATCGACCTCGACCATCGCCTGTTCCTTGCTATCCGGGCAGATGATTATTCTCGAGTCCCGGTAGCGGTAATACGCGCGCACAAAATAACGAATCCCGAAAAAGAGGGCCGCTAGCACCAGGGCAGCGACAATCAGATAGGCTACCATTGGCATCTTGCACCTCCCTCTCGACGACCTAGGCGTCTGTCTGGATTGTTGTCGGGATTGTCCGCGCGCGCTCTGCTTCGATTTCCGCGATCTTCTTTCGAAGCCACTGCTTGATCGTCATCTCCAATTTTGGCTGGTTGTCTTCCAACTCCAGATCCTCGATGGTCTCGCCTTTCTCATTCAAAGGAATTTCATGGCAAGGCACCGCCACCGAGTGACGCTCGGGAGGGACGAAATCCAGCAGGTGGCATTCGTTACACGGATGGGCCCGATATGGATAACCGTAATTGATGCAGGTCAGGGAGTCCTGGAAGACTGACTTTGGTTGCCATGGCGTCCGAACTGAACGCCCGTACCCGCCCTGCTCGATGAAACCGAGTTCTTCTTTGAGAAGTTCGAGAACGTCGCGATCGTCTTTAGCCATGACAGTAGCCTCCCAGTGCTCCCTGGCCGCATTACGCAACCCTACGTGACTGCGTTTCGTCAACCGTTCCTCCAGCCGTGTCTGCAAAACAGCAATGGATATGCCGTGAGAATTGGCGACCGATTGACGAGGAAATTCGCGATCGGAATGAAGTTCCTTGCGTAAACTTACGCAGAGTTTTGCGCGAAAGTGCCCAGTCGATCCAGCCACTGTCCCCGCGTTTCAATCGCGAAGCCTGAGAATATGGCGAATCACGATGCTCTGGTATCAGCTTTGCCACGCTGGCGAAACTTACGGAGCGCTGCTCCTGTTTCGACGGCGGAGGACGCAGGGATGGTTATGAGTTCTTCTGGCAAGCTTGATGACAGCGAAAACGCGCGAGGACTCGATGATGTTAGGCTGCGCTTGCAGGACATTGCCCGATCTGAAATAACTCGTCATCGTGGAAGCCTGGGCTCACTCTCAGCCGAACAGCGGTCTATGGTTGAAGCCCTCCTCATCGCGACTGCTGACAAGATATCTCACCAGATCATCAACCGTATTCAGATCTATCCAGAAGAAGTTCAAATTGAGTATGTGAGCGTGTGGAGCTCTGCGTAATGCGCCTTGACACGACAACGCCTGATCTCCTCCGGAAATACGATGTACCGGGTCCTCGTTACACGAGTTACCCGACGATTCTCTATTGGGATACTGAACCCACGCTGGAGCGTTGGCTCGATAGTACCGCTGAAAGCTTGAGTCTCACAGAGTTGGATGAGACTGGCGCGGCGATCTACGTGCACGTACCGTTTTGCCGTTCCCTGTGCACTTACTGCGGCTGCAACTCGCGCATCACTTGCAGCACGACGGTCGGCCAGGCTTACGTCCATAGCGTGTTGCAGGAATGGGAGCTGTATCGTAAGAGTTTGCGGCGCTCGGCCCCGATCCCTCTGACTGAACTGCATCTGGGTGGTGGCACGCCCACTTTTCTTTCCGCGGGCGAACTCGATGAAATGATCAGCGGCATCCTTGAGCATGTCGAGCAGACGCCGGATGCCGAGTTCTCCGTCGAATCCGATCCGCGCGTCACGCAACCGGATCATCTCGCTGTGCTCCGCCGGCTTGGGTTCAGGCGTTTGAGTCTGGGAATTCAGGATTTCGATCCGCGAGTGCAGGAGGCGGTCAACCGAATTCAATCCGAGCAACAAGTGCGCATGGTGACCGAACACGCGCGGACGCTTGGCTTCAATAGCATCAACTACGATTTGATCTACGGCCTGCCATTTCAAAATCTGAACAGCATTGAACAGACGGTTGAAGCGGTAATCAGACTCAAGCCTGAGCGCATTGCCTTCTACGCCTACGCGCACGTGCCCTGGGTCAAGCCGGGGCAGCGCCACTTCACCGAAGACGATCTGCCTTCAGGCGAAGAGAAGCGAAACCTGTATGAGTTTGGACGCACGATGTTGGAGCAGGCCGGTTATTTGGAAATCGGCATGGACCACTTTGCGCTGCGGAGCGATTCGCTTTGGCAGGCTTCCCTGGACGGCACGCTGCACCGAAATTTCATGGGTTACACCGCGCGCTTTGTTTCGCCGTTGATTGGTCTCGGCGTTTCTTCGATCAGCGATTCATGGGATGTGTTTGTGCAAAACGAGAAGCAACTCGAAACATATGAAGCGCGCGTCGCGAAAAGCGAACTTCCCATTTTCCGTGGGCATCAATTAAGCGAGGAAGACAGGATTTTGCGGCGGCATATTTTGAATTTAATGACGCGCTTTGAAACTTCGTGGGAGAGTGCTGAGCTTCATGTGCCGTACCTCGATACTGTCGCAGGGAAACTCGAAGAGCCGCGACGCGACGGTCTGGTAAGGTTGACTGCGAACGGCTGCGAGGTCACGAAAGAGGGCAAAGCGTTTCTGCGAAACATCTGCATGGCCTTCGACGCACGCCTCGCACGCAAAGCGCCAACCACGCAGTTGTTCAGTCGAACGATTTAGTGTCCGACAATGAGCATGAAGACGGGAATCGTGTTGCTGAACTTTGGTGGTCCGTGGACGCTGTCGGACGTCAGGCCGTTTCTCTATCGCCTGTTTTCCAATCCTGCGGTCCTCGTCGGTGTGCCCACGCCGCTTCGTCAGGTTCTCGCGTTCATGATTGCGCAAATCAAAGGGCCGTCTTCGATCAGAAGTTATCGATCCATAGGTCGTGGCTCGCCGCAGCTTAAGTGGACCACGATTCAGGCAGAAGGGTTGCGTACCCTGCTGGCGAACGATTCTGTTCGAGTCGAGATGGCGATGCGTAGTGCGGATCCAGGGATTGAACGAGCGCTGATGCTGCTGCAAGACTGGGGCGCCGATCAGCTAGTGTTGCTACCACTCTTCCCGCACTTCTCGACCACGACGACGGGAACCTGCTTTGCGGATGTGAAAGCCGCGCTGGTCCGAATGAACTGGAATCCTGAGATTACCGAAATAACCAACTGGCCGGACCACCGCGGCTACACGAACCTCTTGCGCCGGAGTGTTGACGAGGCGATCACCCTGGCCGAGTCCGAACGTAACAAATCGGACGGTCCCATTCACGTGCTTTTCTCGGCCCACTCTCTGCCAATGAAAATTGTTGAGCGCGGCGATCCGTATCCGCAGGACATCGAGCGAACCGTCGCCGCTGTGACACGTGAACTGAAACAGCCCTGGTCATTGGCGTTTCAATCGCGTAACGGAAAGCTGGCGTGGTTGCGACCGTATCTCGAGGACGAATTGAAGCGCCTGGGACACGAGGGCGTTAAGCGCGTTGTCGTCGTGCCCATCAGCTTTGTCAGCGATCACATCGAAACGTTGTTTGAGCTCGATCAACTCTATGCAAAAGTCGCGAAGGACCACGGCATCACGCACTACTACCGCACTCGCTGTTTCAACGGCGATCCTGAGTTCCCTCGTGTGCTGCGATCGATCTTTGCGGAGGCCTGCGCGGCAACAAATGAAAATCATTCACAGGCGGCACATACGCCGCGCCTATGCGCATGATTGGGACACTGAACAAGGCTGAACGCGAGGTAACGATTGTCGGCGCCGGCATCGCCGGAATGCTCGCGGCCTACACGCTCGACAGACGGGGTTATCATGTGACGCTGTTGGAGGAGAAACAGCGGGCGGGTGGATTGTTGGGGACGTGTCACACGAAATATGGAATCGCGGAGGCGGCGGCAAATTCATTACTCGCCTCGCCCGCGGTGAAGAATCTTTGTGGTGAACTTGGCGTAGAACTTGTTGAGGTGCGAAAAGAATCCAAGGCGCGATACGTGTTGCGCAATGGCCAGCTTAAAAAGTTTCCGCTTACTTTCAGAGAAACACTGAACACGCTGGGCCATGCGGCGTTCACGCCCTCGATGAATCACGCCGACGAGCTCGATCTCGCGGAGTGGGGACGCCGGCATCTTGGCGGCGCCGGTGTCGAATATCTTTTGACGCCGTTTGTTCGCGGCATCTACGGCGTTCAACCGGCGGAAGTTGGTGTCGTCGCCGCTTTCCCGGGATTGATCATTCCGCCGGGCCGCAGCCTGTTAGCGACGTTTCTAAAAAAGTCTTTCAAGCGCTCCGCGAAGAAGGAACGCGCTCACATGGTCGCGCCGAAGCATGGCATGGGTGATTTTGTCGCGCGGCTGGAAAGCCACCTCAAGCAGAGACTCGGCGATCGATTCATAAAAGGCGTGGATGTTATCGAGCCTCCGGATTCGCCCAACGTCATCCTTGCAACGCCGGCTTACAAAGCTGCTGAATTACTTGAGCGTGAATCTCCTGGTTTGGCGGAATCGCTTCGGGAGGTTAAGTACACATCACTCGTGTCGGTGACGGCGTTTGTCGATCGTAACTTGTTCACCAGACCAATCAATGGCGTTGGCGTGCTCGTTCCCGCATCCGAGAAACGAAAATGTCTCGGGATACTTTTCAGTTCCAGTGCTTTTGCTGGTCGAGTGACTGATGAATCGCGCTGGGCCTCGTTCACGTTGATGATGGGTGGATCAAAAGACCCCCAATGGGTCGATGCCAGTGACGAAGCGATCAACGCCGCGATCCAGGAAGAACTAAGCGAGATTCTCCGTATACGAGGTGCGCCACTGGAAACGGTCATCAATCGCTGGCCGCGGGCGATACCGCAATACTCAGTCGATTTGCCCAAACTCTGGCAGAGCGCGCGTCAAACCTGGTGCGCAACCTCGGGCCGAATGCTCTTCGGCAACTACACCGGGCAAGTTAGTCTGCGTGGGATGATCGAAAGCGCGGCAACGCTTGTGTAAGCGATATGCCTGAAGTCGTTCCCTTGCGCAAAGTTCCCCACGCATTGGGAGAAAGCTCGCAATTCTCGTCGCTTTCGTTAGCGCAACTGCTTCAGAATAGCTTTGTGAACATCGGCACAATGTTTGCCAACTGGCTTTGCCGACGAAGGTCTGGACTCGAAAGACATGCATCGAGAGAAACGATACTACAGACGTTCAAGGATTCCCGAATCAAAGTTCTGTGAACTCGTGCGCTATTTCGCCGACGATTTATCAGCCACCGAAGTTGCCAACCTGACCGGTCTAACTCGCAAAAGCGTGACAAATATTTTTTTGAAGCTGCGCCGTCGCATTGCTGAGGACTGTGAGCGCAACTCGCCCCTTTCGACCCCTGAGATTCAGCATGACGAGGCATTCTCGTGTTCTCGTTGTCTGTGTGGCCGGTGCCGAAATGGCGGCTCGTATTGGTCACCAGTGTTTGGGCTGCTTGGCGATCACGGCAAGGTGTTTACCGCACCTGTGCCCGACTGTAGAAAACCGATCTTGCGCGCTATAATCCGGGGCTGCGTCAACGGCCATAACATTCCGGCGAATGGGTGGCATGGCTACGACGCACTGGTGGACGCACAAAACCCCAGACCGTATTTAGTAGCACATGCGGCCAGTTCCAATAGTGGTTCGTATCGAGCAAACAGCATCGAGGGTTTTTGGAACTTTGCACAGCATCGCCTCCAGAAATTTAACGGAGTTCCGAACCGCACCTTTTATCTTCACATGAAAGAGAGCGAGTGGAGATACAATCATGGCAAGACGGAACTCTACTCGGAGTTGTTGACGTTGATTGAGAGCAATCCGCTTTAACTACTCCAGGAGCACGCCCTAGCTTCTCTAGGGCAGGATTGATATGGAATTTCTCTGATACTTCTGCTAAGCAAGCTGCGGTAGTCATCAAGAGAATTGAACTTCCGGAGACAAAACCATGGTCCGGTTAAAAGCCATCAAAATTCTAAGCGTGGCCGGGTGTATCCTGGCAACTCTGCTGTGGGTGGGATCGAGTTCTCTATCGAAATCCGTTCCCGCCTCGAAATCCGACACACCCAAAGGCGCTAAACCCGCGGATGAAAACTATGTAGGCAGCGAGGCGTGCAAAGACTGCCACGAAGATCAGTTCAAAAACTATCTGCACACCGCGCATGCAAAGCTCCCAGGTCTTAGTTCCTGGAAAGGCAAGGTCAGCGGCTGCGAGAGCTGTCATGGCCCAGGCAAGGCCCACATAGCAGAAGGCGATCCGACGAAGATCATTTCTTTTAAGAATAAATCTTCGAAAGAGACCGCCGAGACCTGTCTGGGTTGCCATGCGGGCAAGGAGGAGCGTAACAACTTCCGTCGCGGTGAGCACTGGCGCAACGATATAGGCTGCACGGATTGTCACTCGCCGCACTCAGGGACGTCCGGCAAGAACCTCGCCAGCTCAATCACCTTAGTGACCGCTGCGAATGCGGAAAAGCCAGGCTTCTCAACCATCAGAATGCTGAAAGCGAACGACCCTCAGCTCTGTCTGAGTTGCCACAGCGAAGTCAAGCCGGCCTTCACCTCTCCATTTCATCACAAAGTTATGGAAGGGATGATGCGTTGCAGTGATTGCCACAACCCGCACGGCGGTTTTGAACTCAAGCAGGCCAGGCTGGCGACCGGCGGGGACGCGGGTTGCATCAAGTGTCACGCGGACAAGCAAGGTCCATTTACATACGAACACGCTCCGGTGAAGACCGAGGGGTGCTCGTCCTGTCACACGCCGCATGGATCGGCGAATCCGCGGTTGTTGAGGTACGCCGCAGTCAATCAGCTCTGTCTGACCTGCCACAGTGTGGCGCATGACGTCGGAGCGAGCGAGCCATCGGGACCTCAGCATAACCAGAACGCGCAGTACGGCAACTGCACTGCCTGTCACGTGAAGATTCACGGGTCACGAACGAGTCCTGTGTTCTTCCGATGACGTCAACTGGGGCAGTAGCCCGACCGTTAGGGAGGGCTCAGATGCGCCGTAGCGCTTAACGAGACTTGAGCCAGAGGATGAACGTCATGAAAAGCAACGTCAAAAATATTTTGGTTGTTCTATCGGGATTGCTGGTGTTGGTGCTAATGGCCGGCGTAGTGAACGCGCAGCCATCGCCGGAGCCAAAACAATCACCCCAGGCAAAGAAGACGACTGACGCGAAGAAGTCTGCTGCTAAGAAGTCGACCGAGACCACGCCGACCGACGCGACCGTAGGAGCCGACTCGGGCAACTACACCATCACATCCAGTATAGAGGTTGGCGCTCGCGCCCTCAGGGTTATCGGCGATACGAACAAGTATAAGAGCGATCTCAACTATCACGCCGGCGTTCGTCTATTCGATGCGAGCTTCCTGGCGCGGTCGAAAGACGGCAAGGGCGGCCTGTTTGATACGCTGCTGGTGACTTCGACTGGTTGGGGCGCTGACCCTTCCGGCAACCTGCGGATCAGTATGGAACAGCCAAAGTGGTATCGATTTGAGGGCACCTATCGACGCTTCAAGTATTTCAGGTATCTCAACAACATCGCGAACCCTAACTGGTTGTTCACAGGTTTCCCGGTGCCGCCGAATCCAGCCACGGGGCTGCACGGCTACAACACCAAAACCGATTTCGGAGACTTCGATCTCACCATTCTTCCCAAGAACGAGACAATCAGGTTTAATGTGGGTTATTCGCCCGAGCGTTATAGCGGTCCATTCTTTACGAATTACCACGTCGGCGGGAACGATTTTCAGGTTCTCACAAATGCAAAGTCTCGGGCCAATGACTGGCGCGTAGGCGCGGATGGTAGGCTGGGGCCAATCGATTGGACCTTCCTGCAAGGTTTCCGTCGGTTCAGCGACGATAGCTTTGTCAATACCGCGCCGGGGTTCATAAACCCGAATCCTGCCACCGGTAGTACGGCTGTTGCTCGGTATACAACGTTCACTCGCAACGAGCCAACGCGGACGAACGTTGACTTCACGCGGTTCAGCATTCACGCCCTGGCGGCGAAGAAACTCGACATCACGGCGCGGATCATTCACAGCAGGACGACTTCAAACTCCACCTTTCTGGAAAATTTCACCGCCACAAACTTCAACACCAGGATCACCGGGCAGCTAACTGCACCTAACGTTCTGACCCTCGGTCAGTTCACAATTCCGGCAAACGTCAGGCGTCCCGATACGCTCTTCGATCTTGGTGTGACCTTCCTGGCCACCAGCAGGTTCAGGTTGTCGAACACGTTTCGGGTAGAAGACTTTGAAATTAACGGCATCGCAACCTTCAACGATCTCTTCAACCTGACCAGAGTTACTCCGCCGGCGACATCGACCTTCGCCGCCTCCAATCTCAGCGCTAACAAGATTACCAAGTACCGCAAGTATCAGGACACCGTCGAAGGCGATTATCAGTTCAACAAGAACTACTCCGTACATTTTGGATATCGCTACGGAAGTCGGCGTGACGAGCAGATTCTGAATGGCTATGCTCTGAATTCCAACGCGCCAACTGTGCTCACATCTATCGCGTTATGTACGTCGCCCAGCGTAACCTGTCAGAAGGACGACATTGAAACGAACCACACCAACGCCTTCTTTGGCGGCTTTAAGGCACGTCCGGTGAAGAACTGGACGTTGTACTTTGACGCCGAGCACGGGACGGCCGACAACGTCTTCACGCGCATAGGAAATTACAACTACACGAACATCCGCGCGAAGAGCCGGTATGCACCGAACCGGAAGATATCTTTCAACGTCGCCGTGATCACCAGGGATAATTCCAATCCTTCAGAAATCGCCGGCGTTTCCTTGTCGGATTTCGGCGTTGATGTAAAGTCGCGAACCTTCACGTCGGACATCGAGTGGAACCCGGATTCGCGGTTCTCGATCAGCACGGGCTACAACTATAACTGGGTAAACAGCGACGCGGTCATCGATTATTTCTACCAAACTGGGACGCCGCTGGTTAGTGTCCGGCATCCTAACGGCCACTCGCTTTACTTTCAGCGGAATAACTTCTTCTTTATCGATGTGGTCGCGCGACTGGCCCCGCGCGTAACGCTCTACTCGTCCTATCGCATCAACCAGAACAACCGACCTGCCAGAGTTTTCGCGGATCCGGCCGGAAATCCGGGGACCCTGGTTAACTCTTATCCGATGAGTTACCAGTCGCCCGAAGCCAGGTTTGCGATTAGGATCAACCGGAATATCGATTGGAATCTTGGCTACCAGTATTACAACTACAACGAGAGCCCGCTCGTTGGTCCGCGGCCTCAGAATTATCACGCGCATCTGCCGTACACGTCTTTGCGCGTTTATTTTGGCAGAAGAGAATAGCAACCGAAGTTGACCCGCATAATTCGAAGGCGCAAACTCCGGCTACGGTTTTGTGATCGCGGCTGGAGTTTGTTTTAGGAGTAAAGAATTAGGCCGGCCATCACTTGGCTGTGGTGTTGGCGGTTCATGCTAATATTATTCGTCGCTGATTGGCATGTTCTGATGCTTGAGGAGGCAATCGTGAAAGGAATAAAGCTCGGTACCAACTTTGCAATCTTCGCGCTCTTCTTTGGAGTTGCCGCGCTGGAGGCATTTCAGACGCGCAACTGGATCAAAGCCGCTTTCTGGCTGGCAATCGGGATTGTGTTCCTGTTAGCGGATAATCTGAGACTGGTAGCGGGTAATTTAAGAAGGGGTGGATAGGCAACAGTTCGATCCGTTTCGCCAACACCGTTGTATCAGCTTCGGGAGATGAAGCATTGGGGAACAACATCCAGGGCAATACAAACCAGAATCTCGGATCGCTTGAGCCAGTGTCGCCAACCAGACGTAGCTTCCTCGACTACTTGCTCGGCAGCACCGCCCTGGCCACGCTGGGCGCGATCGTCTATCCAATTTTCCGCTTTATGTCGCCGCCGCAGGTGATTGAATCGATTGAGAGTTCAGTCATCGCGGCAAAGCTCAGCGAAATCCCGGTCAATTCAGGAAAAATTTTTAAGTTCGGCAACAAGCCGGGCATTGTTGTGCGCACCGCCTCCGGAGAGTTCAAGGCATTCTCGGCTGTATGCACGCATCTGGAATGCATCGTCCAATACCGCCCAGACACAAAACAGATTTGGTGCGCCTGTCACAACGGACAGTACAACCTGAGTGGAAAAAATGTCGGCGGGCCGCCACCGCGACCTTTGGAAGAGTTCAAGGTCAACACGCGCGGCGATGATGTCGTGGTGAGCAAAGCTTGAGGTGTAGAGCGATTTATCCACTGAAGCAATCCGACGGCGTTTCTCTAGCCCAGGCGTTCACGCCTGGGTTCAGAGGGTAACGTTGATATTTAAGCCCCATTCATGGGGCTTGCTGATAAGACTGAGAAATCGTGTCCCAGGCGTTCACGCCTGGGCTAGAGAAAGAGATTCCGAGTTTTCAGATGTCTGTTCGTGATCGATGAAGATAGATAATCTAAAACTATGGCTTGACGAGCGTCTTTCGATCAGCACGCTCGCGGCCATGGCGCAGAAGAAAGAGGTCCCGCTTCACCGCCATTCCATCTGGTACTACTTCGGCGGGATGACACTCTTTCTCTTCACTGTTCAGGTCGTAACCGGAATTCTGCTACTCCTCTATTATCGCCCCAGTTCGGAAAACGCGTTCGAGAGCGTCCAGTTCATCATCACCGAAGTGAAATTCGGCTGGCTGATTAGATCGATTCATAGCTGGTCCGCGAACCTGATGATTGCGACGCTGTTCATTCACATGTTCAGTGTCTTTTTTCTGCGCGCGTATTACCCGCCGCGCGAAATCACTTGGCTCAGCGGTGCGTTCCTGCTCTTCATCGTCATCTGTTTTGGCTTCAGCGGTTATCTCCTTCCCTGGAACAAGCTCGCTTTTTTCGCCACGAAAGTTGGCACAGAGATCGCGGGAGTCATTCCCATCGTTGGACGACCCATGCTTCGCTTTCTGCGTGGCGGCGACGATGTAACCGGCGCAACGCTGACTCGCTTCTTTGGATTTCATGTCGCGGTGTTGCCGGCGACCGCTACGGTGTTCATCGGGCTCCATGTGCTGTTGGTGCAACAACACGGCATGAGTGTGCCTCCCAGTCTCGCGGGACAGTCGGTGAAGAAGATGAAGTTCGTGCCCAATTTTCTAATGCGCGATCTCATCGGTTGGATTTTGGCGATCGGCGTGCTGGCGGCCCTGGCGGCTTTGTTTCCCTGGGAACTGGGTGAGAAAGCGGACGCGTTCGCGCCGGCGCCGGCGGGGATTAAGCCCGAGTGGTATTTCCTTTTCATGTTTCAAACGTTGAAGTACATTCCGGCAAAGATCTGGCGATTCGATGGCGAAGTGATCGGCATCCTGGCCTTCAGCTTTATCGCGATGCTCTTATTCATCGTGCCCTTCGTTGATCGGGCGCCTGAGAATCGACGACGAAAGCTGGTCTTCAATGCGATTGGCGTCGTCGCGCTTCTCTATATCGTTGCGATGACCATCTTCGGGTACGTTACGTGAAATCTATGCGGACGAATTGGCAAATCATTTTTCGTGGATACGCGGTCATGATCGCGCGGCGATCCTTCCCCGTCGTTCTGTCCGTGGCAATGATTCTCTTGCTGTTTACGCTCTCCGCCGCACAGAAAAAGAGTTCGTGCATCGAATGCCATGCGAAACTGGAAGACCCCAGACTGAGCACGCCTGCCAAACAATTTGATAACGACATACACCATGCGCGCGGGCTCTCATGTAACGATTGCCACGGCGGCGATCCGACCGCGGCTACAAAGGAAGGCGCAAAAGATCCGCGGAAAGGCTATCTGGGAAAACCAAAGACGCTCGATATTCCGGCTTATTGCGGTAAGTGCCACAGCGATGCGAATTTGATGAAGCGGTTCAATCCTTCACTGCGCGTAGATCAGGAACGCGAGTATTACACCAGCAAGCACGGCAAACTTCTCAAGGAGAAGGGAGAGACACGCGTTGCGACCTGCATCAGTTGCCACAGCGTGCATGGCATCCGGGCTGTCACGGATCCCTTGTCGTCGGTCTATCCGTCAAACGTTGCCGAGACGTGCTCCAAGTGTCACGCCAACGCCGACTATATGCGCGGCTTCGGAATTCCGAGCGATCAGTACGCCAAGTACAAAACGAGCGTCCACGCCAAAGCTATGTACGAGAAACAGGACCTGTCGGCGCCGACATGCAACGATTGTCATGGCAATCATGGCGCGACGCCGCCAGGGCTTGCTTCGGTCGCGAACGTCTGTGGCCAGTGTCACGCGCGTCAGGCCGAGCTATTCCAGACCAGTCCTCACAAGGCCGCGTTCGATCAGAAGCAGTTTAAGGAATGCATTACGTGTCATAGCAATCACGCGATCACGAAGCCGGGCGATCAGATGCTTGGCACGTTCCAGGGCGTGGGGTGTCTTGACTGTCACAAGCCGGATAGTCCCGATACCAAGGGCTTCATTGCGGCCGGCCGCATGCGCTCGCGCATCGACGAGCTGCTCGCGAGCATCGACAAATCAAGTGAGATTCTAAATCGGGCCGAGCGCGCCGGTATGGAAGTGAGCCGGGCTAAGTTTGAAATGAAGGAAGCAACTGATGCCTTGACCCACGCGAGAGTGCTGATACATTCCTCCTCGACTGCCGAGGTCGATAAGGTAGCTGCGCCGGGGCTGGCAGCATCCGCCAGGGGTTACCAGGCGGGACTGGGCGCTCTGGCAGAGCGGAGCTTCCGGCGGAAGGGACTCGCAGTTTCGCTGGTCTTCATTCTTTTTTTGGCGGCGCTCGTGTATCTGAAGATCAGGCAGATTGAAAGGCGGCAAGCGACCGCGAAGTAGAAAATGGGAATTACGGAGAATCAGAGATTCCGAAGTGCCGTTAGGCACGGAATCTTTATAGTCCCCAACGCCACATTCATTTGGTGAGCCCATTTGTGGGCGTCAGAGACATCGCGCTCCTGACGAAGCTGGCAGCTTTTTTTTCGGTTCGCGACAGCTATAAATATTTCGCCGCTCTGCGGCTGGAAACGATGAGCCAACGGGTACGTCACAAGCTGGGAATGGGAATATTGGGGCTCGTCGTCTTTGCGATGCTCCTGGTTCCGAGCTTGGTCTCGCATGCGATCGGGGGCGCGGTCAGCGCAAAAGAGCGCTCGCAAAACCGCCATCGGCAGAAAAAAGTTGCCGCACCAAAAAAGCCTCGCGTTGATTACGCGAAGTTCTCTCATCAAACCCACGCCGTCGCTCAGAAGCTGGCATGCAACTCCTGCCACAAAGTCCCGTCAAAAAACTACAAAGAAGTGCGCCAGGGTGATGCGGCCTTTCCCGACGTAAGTGATTTTCCCGAGCACTCTTCGTGTTTGACTTGTCATCGCGAACAGTTCTTTGCGCGCGAACGGCCGGCGCCGGTGATTTGCTCGAATTGCCATATCGCGGTCAGTCCCCGCGACACCAGCCGTTGGCTTTTCCCCAGTCTTGGTGACGTTAACGATCCCAAGTTGAAGCGACGAGAGTTCGTTTCGGAATTCGGAGTTGGTTTTCCGCACGACAAGCATATCGATGTGGTGGGGTTCAATGTCCCCGGACCTGCAAAAGACCGCGCCTGGTTCGCAACTGTGTCGCTGCAGGAAAAAAAGAAAGAGGTACTACCGAAGAGTTGTCCCGTTTGTCACGAGACTTATCAGCCGCAGGGTGCTTCGAGCGAAGAATACGTGACGAAGCCGCCAAAGAATATCGGCGACGCGTTTTGGTTGAAGAAAGGCACGTTCAAGACGATCCCGAACAGTCATACAATTTGCTTTACGTGCCACAACGCGGATTCCGGCATTGCGCCCGAGCCTAAGGACTGCAACTCGTGTCATAAGCTCTTACAACCGGATCCAAACTTAAAACTGGACTTCGATCCGAAACTCCCCGGCGTCATGGGAATCACGGACAAAATGATCCTGGCCAGATGGAGCAGGCGCGTATCCGCGGGCGCATTCAGGCATGAAGGCGGGGAGCATCCTGATCTGAATTGCATGGGTTGTCACAACGTTCCGACCATGAACACGCTCGAATGGAAAACGCTGAAAGTTTCCGTGAAGTCATGCGGCGGGGCGGAGGGCTGTCACATCACCGCAACTACAGATGACGGCGGCGCTTTGAATTTCGAGATCGACCAGAAGAAAAAAGATCCGGCCTTTGTTTGCACGAAGTGTCACGTCACTTTTGGCAAGGAAGGCGTTCCGGAGAATCATCCGCAGGCCATACCAACACCAAAGCCGAAGGTGAAGCCGAGTTAATGAGTGGATTGTCTGGAACATTGTCAAGAATTGTCAGCGAGTTTCGGCGGGGTTTTCTCCGTGTGATCTCTGCACAGAGAAGCCGACTATCTACAGTCACATTGATTGTCGCCCTAATCGTGATTGGTATGACTTTCGCTACGGTCTTGAACTCGCGCGCGTCGGGATCGATGCCAAAACTCCTGAATGAATCATCGCTAGATCAGGCACAGATGCAATTTCCCGAGGGTTTAGACTACGGAAAGTTCCAGCACAGCAGCAGCAATCACTCGCGCTTACCATGTCTGCTTTGTCATCGTCGCGACTCTAACTCCCCGATTCCGAAACGTCCGGGAGGTTCCAATCACCTGCCCTGCGCTGGGTGTCACGCGCAGCAATTTTCAAATTCTGAGAGTCCGATCTGCACCATCTGTCACACGGACGTAAAATCGGGAGCGCTGAAATCGTTTCCCCGTTTGCAGAGCTTTCGCATGAAGTTCGATCACTCGCGTCATCTGAGCATGGCCAGTGTTAATTGTGCGACGTGTCACCGGCCTGCGCGCGCCGGCGTGGCGATGTCGATCCCCGCCGGATTCAATGCGCACACGACCTGTTATCGTTGCCACACGCCACGAGCGCAATCCAACGGCCGCGATATCTCTTCGTGTGGCACGTGTCATCAGTTGGGTGGTTACTCCAGGACGCCTGAAATGGCCTCGGCATTCCGGGTCAGCTTTAATCACCTGAAACATCAAAAAGTAACGTGCACCGAATGCCACCAGGTCAGAGCCGGCCTGCCGCAGCGAAGACAAGTCACCGCGCCTGAGCCGCTCAATCATCACGCCACCGGCCGTGCGGAGAGTTGCCTAACCTGTCATGATGGTAAGCGCGCGTTTGGCGGGGACGATTTTACGGTCTGTAAACGATGTCACACTGGCGCCGCATGGCACTTTTGAAGTAACAGCAAGTTGCCAGCGTGCGCGCAAACTAATAGTTCGCGTTAGGAGGGAATCATGAGAGTCTTTACAATTTTCGCAGCCTTCATCTTTTCCGTTGTGTTGGTGTCGAGCACACCCAGGATCACGGCTGATGTCTCAGCGCAGGATGGAAAGAAGCCGCCTGAGACGATCGTCCTGGCGAAGGAAGCGAAGCTGGGTCAGGTTACATTCAGCCACATCAATCACATCACGAAGAATCACAGCGTCGATGGAACGAAACAGATCGCCTGCGTTGAGTGTCACCACACGGCGCAGCCGGCGTCTGAAGCAGTGAAACATCCGCCGCACAAAACGGCGTGGCCGGCGGACCGCACAACTACGTTAACCGCTGAATTGCTTGAGAAGGATCCTACGGCGCCCGCAGTAAATATCTGTACCGAGTGTCACGCTCGCGCCGACACCAAGCCAAAGCTGCTGCCGGAGATTCCGAAGCTCACGTTTGAAGGCAGCGCGGAGCCTACGGTTCTGACCAACCAGCAGGCGTTCCATCGCAACTGCGGTGCTTGTCACGACGAAGTTGTGAAGGCGCGGCCGAATTTGGATCCGCTACCGCCGACTTCAAAGAAATGCGTGGCGTGTCACAAGAAGACCGCTACCTAAGTGGTCACAGGCCTTGGGAAATTTTGCCTTCGGCTGGGAAAAAGATCGCAACCGCGAGCATCAACTTTGCCATTTCCCATGATTCTCGCGCGGCATAGTCATTGCCCTTCAGCTTTGGCCGGGTGGAATCCCGATTTGTTAATTTTTCTTAGCAGAAGCTGGAGGCAATGATGAAGGTTGCGATTACTCGGTTGAAGAAACTGGCATTCCTCGTCGCAGGCGTGATGGTCGCGGCGACGCTCTGGATCGCGCCGGTGCCGGCCCGAACTAGTACGGATGACGAGGCGGCGACGCTATACAAGGCGAAGTGTTTTGCTTGTCATGGAGCAACGGCTGAAAAGAAGTTCGATGCAACGAAAGCGGACGACGAGTTGATACAGATTGTGCTCGAGGGCAAGAAGCTGGAAAAGCCGCCCAACATGCCGGGCTTTAAAGAAAAAGGCATCACGGCGGATCAAGCGAAGGCGCTGGTGGCCTTCATGAAGTCGCAAAAGCATTAGAACTCTGAACTGGAGTACCGCTGAAGCGCACGGTTCGTCTTTAGTAGCTGTGGCTTCCGCCAGAAGATCGGAATCCGGGGAAGGCAAGTCTGCTTTACTTTTCTTTTGCGCAGGCTTCGCTGATTTCCATTGCATCAATTTGGCCCTCGGTGTCGATGACGCTTGCGCGACTTCTGCATCGAGGGCATTTTTTCTGAGGCGCCCTCGGGAAAGAACCAAGCTTGTGAGACGTTACCTCGCAGTCGCCGTTATGCTCGCCGGAGTATCGCTCTGTGCTGCGTTGTATTTAAGCAGCCTGAAACCTGCTGCGGCCCAGGGTAATCAAGACTCTTCGGCGACGCCTGTCAAACCCAATGAGGGCGCGGTCATCGGCGGGCCGAACGCCAGCGCATCTCCCGTGACGCCGCCGAATCTTCAGTGCCAGGGATGCCATGGTCCGGGTAAGACGCTGCCCTATCTGGCCGGTTCGCTTTTCCATGCGGGTCCGCATGCTGGCTACGATCACAGCTTTCATGCGCGGGCGATTAATAATGGGGTCAAAGCCGCGGCGTGCCTTGATTGTCATACCAAGAATGGCGACAAGACGACGATCCTGCCCGCCAGCGATCCGCAGTCAACCATCAATCGAGCAAACGTTGCTGAAACCTGCGGCCGCTGTCACGGCGATAAGTCGGCCATGCAGGGAAGCGGTATTAGCAACCGTCCGCTTCTTTCTTATCGCGAGAGCGTCCACGCCAAAGCCATTGCGCGCGGCAACATGAGCGCGGCAGTCTGCACTGACTGTCACAACGGTCACGACATTGAACCCGCGTCTAATTCACAATCTGCGATTGCCAAGGCCAACGTCCCTTCGACCTGCGGAAAGTGCCACCGCACCGAAGCAACTGAGTTCATGCAGAGCATCCACGGACAAGCGATCGCTCGGGGAGTGTCGCGCGCACCGGTGTGCACCGATTGTCACGGCATTCACAACATCAAAATGCCGTTCGATCAGAATACGGCGACTGCCACGACCGCGATCGCCACCGACACCTGCGCGAAGTGTCATGAGGGTGTGGCCCTGACTCAGGAATTTGGAGTTGCGAGCGAACGGGTCAGTAGTTACAAGGATAGCTATCACGGTTTGGCTTCGCGGGCAGGATCAAAGGTGGTCGCCAATTGCGCCAGTTGCCACGGCGTCCATAACATCCTGCCTTCATCCGATCCACGTTCAATGATTAGCGCGAACCATCTGGCGCAAACTTGTGGACAGTGCCACGTCGGCGCGGGCGCCAACTTTACCAAAGGCAAAATCCATCTGACCTCCGGGCTGGTATCTGAGGTAACCACGCGTGACATGGGAGCCCTTGGGACTCGGGTGGTGCGTTGGATCTATCTTCCCCTAATCATTCTGACTATCGGCGGAATGGTAATTCACAACGCGCTCGTTTGGCGCAAGAAGGTTCTCGCCAAACGGCAGGAAGTGCGCAGCATTGTTCGCTTGAGCGCGAATCAGAGAGCCCAACACTGGTTGCTGCTTACCAGCTTTATCGTTCTGGTCTTGAGCGGCTTTGCCCTGCAATATCCCGACTCGTGGCTGGCCTGGCTATTTGGCAGCAGCGAGTCTTTGCGAAGAATCATTCATCGCGTTGCGGCCGTCATCATGCTCGTAGTTGGAACCTATCACGTTCTTTACCTCGCGTTGTCGAGAGAAGGACGGCAGTGGGTGAAGGATATGCTGCCGAAGCTCAAAGACGTGAGGGACGTCGTCGGTAATTTCTCTTATTATCTCGGCATCAAGAGACTGAGGCCAAAGATTGCGCGCTTCGGTTATGCGGAGAAAGCCGAATACTGGGCTGTCATTTGGGGCACGTTCATCATGGGCCTTACGGGCTTGATGATTTGGTTCAAGATTAGCGTATTTGGTTTTCTGGCCCGCTGGTGGATCGACATCGCGCTCGCGGTTCACTTTTACGAAGCGATCCTGGCGACGCTGGCGATTATCGTCTGGCATTTTTATCACGTGATATTCGATCCTGATGTTTATCCCGTGAACTTTGCCTTCATTGATGGACGGGTGTCCGAAGAGCTTTACAAAGAAGAGCATGAATTGGATTATGATCGCATCAAGCAGGCGGAGAGTGTTCAGGTCCCGGCCGGCGAAGATAGCGAACGTCCCTTGACCGAAGGGCCGAATCAGACAGAGCAAGGAACCAAACAAGACGATCATGGATGAGCGAAAACCTGCTCGCAAACCACCAAGTCTTTTCCGCAACTACATCAGCTTAGTGGGAGCCGCGATTGTCATCGCGAGCGTCGTCAGCGTAACTCTGCTCTTTCTGATCGAGATAACCTCCAACGGCGAAAACCCGTATCTCGGCATCCTGACCTACATCATCTTTCCGTCGATCCTGATGTTCGGACTGACAGTTGTCGTGCTTGGCATGGTGCGGGAGCGTTGGCGAAGGAGCCGTGCTTCCGCCGACTTCCGAGCTTATCCGCGTCTCGACTTGAATGACACGCGCGCTCGCCACGCGGCTTTTACTTTTCTTGTGGTTACTTTTATTTTCGTCTCAGCCAGCGCGTTTGGCAGCTACCGGGCTTATGAATACACCGAGTCAGTAGGTTTTTGCGGTCAGACGTGTCACGTCATGAAGCCCGAGCGCACTGCTTATCAGGCCGGCGCACATGCGCGCGTTGGATGTGTCGGGTGTCACGTCGGTCCGGGCGCCAGTTGGTACGTGCGCTCGAAGCTCTCAGGCGCCTACCAACTCTACTCGGTAACCTTCAATAAATATTCGAAGCCGATCACGACGCCGGTGCACAATCTGCGTCCGGCACAGGAAACGTGTGAGCAATGTCACTGGCCCGAGAAGTTCTTCGGCGCGCAACTGAAGGTTTTCAATCGGTACGGCTATGACGAGCAGAACACGCTGCGCCAGCGTCGGATGTTGATAAACGTTGGCGGTGGAAGTCCGGCCGCGGGATTAGTAACCGGTATCCATTGGCATATGAATATCGGCAACGAAGTCACGTATATTTCGATTGACGATCACCGGCAGGTCATACCATGGGTGCGAATCAAGGACAGGCAGGGAAACGTTACTGAATACATCGATCGCACACGTCCAATCACGCCCGAACAAATCGCCAGCGGCAACAAGCGTCGGATGGACTGCGTCGATTGTCACAATCGCCCGGCGCACAATTATCTGCCGCCGGATGTTGCCGTGGATCAGGCTTTCGTCTCGGGCAGGCTGGATCCATCACTGCCTTATTTGAAGCGTCAAGCGGTGGAAGTGCTCAGTAAGGCGTATACAACTACGCCGGAAGCGGTCAACTCGATCGCGACGAGCTTGACTGATTTCTACCGCAGTAATTACGCGGACGTTTATTCGCAAAAGCGCGCATCGATCGACGGCGCCATAACGGAAGTGCAGCGCATCTTCCAAACTTACTTCTTTCCCGAAATGAAGACTGATTGGCAGACACATCCGAATAATATTGGGCATCTTTATTTCGTGGGTTGTTTTCGTTGTCATGACGGCGAGCACGTGAGCAGCAGCGGCAAGGTCATTACCAACAATTGCAACGTCTGCCACACGGTGGTCTACGACTCGGCAAGACCGGCGGACCAGAATGTCAGGACCGGACCATTCCAACATCCGGTCGATCTGGGCGCGCTTGCTGACCACAAATGCGACTACTGCCACAAAGCCAACAAGCCATTCAAACATCCGATAAACCTCGGTGACATTTCGATGTTCCAGTGTGTTGAGTGCCATCCCAGGAAACAGTGAGGGTGAGTATGTGGTGCGCTTAGGTGGCTGCCTTTTCTTAAGGCGGTGTGGAGAGAGGGCCTGTGGGGTCACATGTGAAAGATCAAGCTTGAGCGTTCCATCTCAATGAAATCAAAAGAATCAAAGCCTTCAACCACTCTTAGAATGGTAGATACGAACAATGCTTCCAAGCGCACGTTGTGCTAATGTTGCCAGTCGAAATGAGGAGGAGTTTCCACGGCTCTCGAGTCAAGAGAAATGACTCAACGAAATCCGAGTCTTTGGTTACGACGATGTAGTGTTCTTTGATAGACAGTTCGTTGATGATTCGGTCCGTGGTGCGATTGCCCTCAGGAAGGTCAAGCGTGTGAATCGCATCGTGTCCCGCTTGTCGTAACTGAGCAACCAGCCGTCGTGGAAGTTGGGCGTCGATGAGGAACCTCATGCCGATACGGGCTCAATGCGCTTGACCTGGCTCAGCCGCCGGGCGAAATCCAGCGCCGCCAGAATGTCTTCTCGCTCCAAATCCTCATAGTCAGCGAGGATCTCTTCGTTGGTCATTCCTGAACTGAGCAATTCCAAAACCGTCTCGACCGGATATCGAAGTCCACGAATGGTGGGTTTGCCGTGGCAAATCTCCGGGTCAATAGTTATTCGGTCAGCCAGATTCATGTGTCACCTTGGTGAGAATTCTATCACATGACAAGAGAATCATGTTCTTCCGAAGTCTTTGCCGATATTTTCTACTGGATCGACCTCGAAGTCGCGCCGGTTTCGCCAGGTATGCATTGCCTGATTTCGTGAAACAAGGTGCTCATATTCTCTGCGCGAGCACGACGAGAGACGTGAAGGCGCATCCTGGTTTTCTCTTTAAGCCAGCTCCTCAAAAATCCCCACACTGCGTAAAAACCCGCAGACGAAACTCCACCACGCGACCAAACATTCACACTTTCCAAGGCTCGACCGAATCGGCATATGAATTGCGATTGCTCGTCAACACACTGGCCAGAACGGAAGACTGCGTCGCACTATCGGGACGCAATTAAACACGATTTCAAAGTCTATGGGCGACCATAACGTGGAACAGTTTGACGAGAAGAAAGGGCAGGCATTCATGAAGGCCGTGCTTGATGATCTGCGGGCGCTGGCTTTCATGCTGGAGAATGGTTGCGTCGAGAGCGGTGTCGCCAGAATTGGCGCGGAGCAGGAAATGTTTCTGATCGATCGAGACTTCCGACCAGCGCCGGTGTCTCTCGAAGTCCTGAAGCAAGCGAATGACGGTCGGCTTACGACTGAAATTGCCCGCTTCAATCTCGAAGCGAATCTTACGCCGCTGTTGCTGACCGGAAACTGTTTTCGGCAAATGGAAAACGAACTCAAGGAGTTGCTGGCGCTCACCCGCAAAAGCGCCGCTACGTTTGGCGCCGATGTGCTGTTGTCCGGAATCTTGCCGACGCTGCAGCAATCAGATCTAACTCAGGATAATCTGACGCCGGTCCCTCGATATCATGAGTTGGACCGCGGCGTGATTCGTCTGCGAGGCGGACCGTTTTCCATTCACATCAAAGGGCTGGACGAATTAGAGATAACGCACGACAACATCATGATGGAATCGTGCAACACGAGTTTCCAAATCCACTTCCAAACAAATCCAGCGGAGTTTCCGGCGTACTACAACATGGCTCAGGTGATCACGGCTCCCGTTCTGGCGGTCGCTGTTAATTCACCCGTCTTGTTTGGTCATCGACTGTGGCAGGAAACGCGCGTCGCCTTGTTTCAGCACTCGGCAGATGAAAGATCGCGCCCTCAATTAGCGCGCAATCACCCGACCCGTGTCAGCTTTGGCGACAGTTGGTTGGAACATTCGGTAGTCGCGCTCTTCCACGATCAGGTCTTGCGCTTTCGGCCGATCATCATGGCTCAGCCTGATGAAGATCCATTCCAGGTTCTTGCGCGAGGCGAGACGCCAATGTTGTCCGCCTTGCGTCTGCACAACGGCACGGTCTGGCGCTGGAACCGCGCGTGTTACGGAGTTTCAGACGGCGTCGCTCATTTGCGAATTGAAAACCGGGCATTGCCGTCTGGACCGACGATTGTTGATGAGATTGCCAACTCTGCCTTCTTTGCCGGGTTGATGTTGTCGCTGCCGCGCGAGTACGGCGACATTTCCAAACGAATGTCGTTTGACGAAGCCAAGTCGAACTTTTTCCGCGCGGCGCGTCATGGCCTCGATGCTCCGTTCAACTGGGTCGACGGACAGGCGTATCCCGCATCGTCGCTGGTGCTCGATCATTTACTGCCGCTGGCTCGGCAGGGCCTGGAGGGTGCAAAAGTGGAAAGCGGCGACGTGGATGAGTATCTCGGAATCGTCGAAGAGCGAGTGCGCAGCCGGCAGACCGGGGCCCGATGGATCTTGAAATCCCTGGCGGCCATGCAGGAAGCAGGACCGAAAGACAACGGTCTGCAACAACTGACATCAACAATGCTCTCCTGCCAGAAGACGGACAAGCCGGTTCACACCTGGGCGCCGGTCAAGAAATCTGAGTCGGCGAACTGGGAGCAAGGATTCCGAACCGTGGGCCAATTCATGTCGACAGATCTCTTTACCGTCCAGCCGGGCGATCTGATCGATCTCGCGGCTAGCGTAATGGACTGGCGACACGTCAGGCACGTGCCTGTTGAAGATGAAGAAGGACGTTTGGTTGGTCTTGTGAGTCATCGCGGCCTGCTTCATCTGCTTAGCACCGGTATGCGCGAGAAGGAACTGGATGCGATCACCGTGCGGGAGATCATGGTACCAAATCCTGTTACGGTTTCACCGTCAACTCCGACGCTGGAAGCGATGAAGATCATGCGCGAACAGCACATCGGTTGCCTGCCAGTCGTGGAGGGCAACCAACTGGTGGGTATCGTTACCTCGTTCGATTTTCTCGACGCTTCAGCGCTCCTTTTCGAGCAACATCTTGCGGTCGTGAGTGAACCAGCAAAGAAAAACGTCAAGAGGCAGAGCGCCTAGCCTCGACTCTGTGTAAAACCGCGCTGTGCTGTGTGAATTCGCGCAGCCAAACCAAATCGAAAGGCCCACTTGTGGAAAAAACCGTATTGAAATCGCGGCATACACGTTGCTCTATCAGGCCGCGACCGTATCGAGTTGTCTTGGGTGGTCGTGGAGGCAATGATGGCCAGAGATGATCGCGACATTTTGGAGTTGCTAAAGGCGGAGCTCGACTTTCTTGAGAAGGGCGGCTATGGCCGCTCGGTGAGAACGCGGTGGAAAGCCACCTCACCATTTCGCGATTCGCTGACCTGTGTTAATTTCGCGCTCCACGAGAAAAAGCATCCCTGCTCAGAATGTCATCTGATCGATTTCGTTCCCTCTGACAAACAGGGCGAAGAGCTGCCGTGTCACGCCATTCCGCTGAATGCCGAAGGTGATACGGTCGATAGTCTCGAGCTGGAAGACAATCAGGCCAAGCTGGAGGAAGCGCTTAGGCAGTGGATGCGCAGGAAGATCAAACAGATCGAAACCGAGCGGCTTTCTGGAAAACAATAAATCAGATCATGAGCGCTGTAATCACCGAAGAAGAATGCGGCCGCGCGTCCTCGCGACGTTCGCATCGCAGGTCTGAAGTTTGTTGATACGCGCAACTCTCTTATAATCTAAGTCGCCGCAATTACTCCGATTGAGGGGCGACTGGAAAGTGGGGAAAACGGCTCTGAAGGATCAAAAGAAGATTCTCGTCGTTGACGACGAGAAGATGATCCGTTGGTCGCTGGGCGAGGCCTTGCGCGGTTGGGGGTATCAGCCAATCGACGCTGAAACCGCCTCGGCAGCGCTGGCGTTGTTCGACGCTGAATCGCCCGCGGCAGTTCTCCTGGACATTAACTTGCCGGACGGCTCAGGCCTGGACGTGCTGCGCCAGATTCGACATCGCCAGTCTGACGTGATCGTCATCATGATCACCGCGAACGTGCTCGTCGACGAAACGATCGCGGCATTGCGCGGCGGCGCGTACGATTTCATTGGTAAGCCGATCAACCTCGAAGAGCTGCAGGTCGCGATTCGCAACGGCATCGAAGCGAGCCGGCTGCGAAAAGAAATAAATCTGTTTCGGCGCGAACGCGCGCGGCAGTTTAACTTTGAGCAAATCATCGGTCAGTCCCCGACCATGCGCGAGATGCTGGCGCTGGCACATAAAGTCGCGGAGAGCGAAGTATCTTCCGTGCTGTTGCAGGGCGAATCGGGCACGGGAAAAGATCTGGTTGCCAAGGCCATCCATTATCATTCCGCGCGCGCCAACTCGCCGTTTGTCGCAATCAACTGCGCGGCAATTCCGGGCACGCTGATCGAAAGCGAATTGTTTGGTTACGAGAAAGGCGCCTTCACCGACGCCAAGGCCCGCAAAGAAGGAATGTTCGAACAGGCTGAGGGCGGCACCCTCTTTCTCGACGAGATAGGCGAACTGGAGCTGAGTTTACAAGCAAAACTTTTGCGAGTGCTCGAGGAAGGTTCGTTTCGGCGCGTCGGCGGCTTGAAAGATCTGCCGTTGGATGTGCGCGTCATCGCCGCTTCTAATCGAGATCTCAGAACGGAAGGCGAAGCCGGACGTTTCCGCTCCGATCTTTTTTATCGGCTATCGGTAATTCAAATCGATATTCCGCCGTTGCGCGAGCGCGGCGATGACGTGCGCCTGTTGGCTGAGCATTACCTCGCGAGCTTCAGGGAACGACTGCGAAAAAACATCGACAGCCTTTCCGAAGAGGCCCTGGAGGCGTTTCGCAAGTATGAGTGGCCCGGCAACGTACGCGAGCTGCGCAACGTCATCGAGCGCGCGATGATTCTGGAAGACGGCGATGAGATCTCGGCCAAGTATCTGCCGCGCTCTTTGTCTGATGATCTGCGTCGACCGACAGGCCCAGTCGGAGATGGCGCGCAATCGTCGAATCAATTTCGCCTGCCTGCCAAGGGCGTCTTGCTCGACGAAGTTGAGATGTCACTCGTGCGCCAGGCGATCGAACGCAGCGGCGGAAATCAAACGAAAGCCGCCGAACTCCTTGGAATTTCGCGCGATCAGCTTCGTTATCGGCTGAAAAAACTGGAAGAGGCCCGCGCCCAGGCGAACGGCTAATTTATCAAGCTCGGAAAACCGCGCCAGTCCCGCCCGGATACTCTATAATCTCCACTGAATGCTTGATACCACTCTGAAATATTCCAGCGAAGCAGCGCCTGCTGATACGGGCGAGCTTCAGCGCTCGCTTAAAGAAGTCGCGGACATCAAGTTTGCACTTGATCAGTCAACGATCGTGGCGATCACCGACCAGCGCGGCATCATCACTTATGTCAACCACGAGTTTTGCCGCATCTCGAAGTATTCGCGCGACGAACTACTGGGTCAGGATCATCGCATTGTCAATTCCGGGTTTCACTCGAAAGAATTCATTCGCGAATTGTGGACTACGATTGCCAGCGGTGAGGTTTGGAGGGGCGAACTCCGCAATCGCGCCAAAGACGGCAGCATCTATTGGGTCGACACCACGATCGTTCCATTTCTTGACTCCGACGGAAAGCCTTACCAGTACGTAGCCATTCGTCACGACATCACGCAGCGCATGCTGGCAGAAGACGAAATCAGCCGGCAGGCTGCGCTGCTGGATGAAACACACGACGCGATTCTGGCGTGCGATCTCGACGACACGATCGTTTATTGGAACAGGGGCGCGGCGGATGTTTACGGATGGACTGCGGATGAGGCCATCGGAAAAAACGCTCGGCTATTGTTGTTCGATGACCTGCCGCCACAGTATGAAGAGGCGCAGCGCGAACTCGAAGCGACCGGACGATGGCGCGGTGAACTTAATCAAATAACCAAGGACGGACGCGCAATCATCGTCGAGAGTCGCTGGACACTGGTTCGTGACATCACGGGAACTCCGCAGCAAAGACTCGTCGTCAACACCGACATCACTGAAGAGAAGCGGCTGCAGACTGAGTTGCAACAAGCTGCCCAACTCTCGCTGGTTGGCGAACTGGCCGCCGGGTTGGCGCATGAAATCAAGAATCCGCTGGCGGGAATTCAGGGCGTCGTAGACATTCTTTTGCGGCGCCGGGACGCGAACGATCCTGAAAGCGAAGCGCTGAAAGGAATCCGCAGCGAAGTTGATCGTATCGATCAGACTGTGCGTGGGTTACTCGATCGCGCGCGGCCGCGCGGGTTGACAACCAAACCGAGCGCACTCACTGAAGTCGTCAAACGCGCCGTCAACGTTGCGCGCGGACAAGTCTTCGGTCGAACGGAAGGCGCGCGAATCAGCATTCAGCTCAATGCTCCCACCGATCCGATCATCGTCTCAATCGATGCCGCACAGATCGAAGATGCTGTGCTCAATTTGATCATCAACGCGATTGAGGCCACTGAGAATGATGGGTTGATCAACGTGCGAGTGCTCCGCTCGCCCCCGGACGAAACAATTGGCGAGGGGGACGAAGTCGTGATTGAAGTTTCGGATAGAGGCCGCGGCATCAGCGAAGAAAATCTCTCGCGCATATTCAATCCTTTCTTCACGACGACTAAAGGCGGCACAGGCCTGGGTCTGCCGGCCGTCCGCCGCATTGTTCGCGCCCACGTGGGCCGGGTCGAAGTCGAGTCAACGCCGGGCGAGGGTTCGACTTTCACGATTCATCTTCCCTCAAACTCTCTGGGGTAACCGGTCACGATCGCGCCATCTTCCGCTGAGCGCCAGGCAAACGCACCTCGCCCAGGACGCTGCGGAAAGTTGCTCAAGACAGTGCGCGAAACCTCGCACCAATAACAACTCAATTTCATCGGCTCTCTGTGATTTCACTGCAATTCGAAGTGGCACATGCGTTGCGCCTTTGTGACCAGGAGGCAGCAATGGCCAAGGGCTTGAGCGAAAGCGAGACGTGGGCCGTCATCAAGGACGGCAAGATTGGACGTTTGGGTTGTATCGTGGAAGACGAGCCCTACGTCGTGCCCATCAATTACTACTTCGACGACAACTCGATCTATAGTCATTCAATGCCCGGACGGAAGATTACGGCTTTACGCATCCATCATCGAGCCTGCCTGCAAGTTGATCGGATCGAAGACGAACTTCACTGGCAAAGCGCTATTGCGTTCGGAAATTTTGAAGAGATTGAAAATAAACTTGAACGCACGCTGGTCTTGCGCAAGCTACTCAGGCGATTTCCCCTGCTGACGGCCGTGGAATCGAGCATCGTGCGCGACGCGACGCCTCCTGATATTGTGGTCTTTCGCATTCGCGTCGATCGCGTTACCGGCGTTGTCGAAGAATAGCGCTGCCGCACGCAATTGCAAAGATGGCCACTCGCTCGATTCCTAAGCGTACATCCAGCCGGCTCGGGCAAGTCTTCGCCTCACTCGAAGCTGTTGTTGCGCTGGTCGCATCGCTGTCTATCCTGCTTCATCTCACGCTTCGGTATCTCACCGCGACCCCGCCCCGTGTGGCGAGCATTCCGCTTATCGTTACGCTGGTCATCGGCGGCCTGCCGCTTCTCGTTGACCTGATTCGCAAGCTCTGGCGGCGCGAGTTGGGGACTGACGTTCTCGCGGGCGTCGCGATTGTCACGTCCATCATTCTGGGCGAGTACCTGGTGGGCGCGATCATCGTACTGATGTTTTCCGGGGGCATCGCCCTTGAGCAGTACGCGACCCATCGAGCATCTTCCGTGCTCGATGCCCTCGCCAAGCGCATGCCGCGCGTCGCGCACACAAAATTTGAATCCGGCATCGTCGATATCTCGCTTGATCAGGTTACGGTCGGAGAACTTCTCATCGTGCTTCCTCACGAGTACTGTCCCGTTGATGGGGTCGTTGTCGAGGGGCACGGAACGATGGATGAATCGTATCTGACGGGCGAGCCCTTCGAAATGTCGAAAGCTCCGGGCTCGCAAGTTCTTTCCGGCGCAGTTAACGGCGAGAACGTGCTCGCGATGCGCGCGACAAAACTTCCTGTCGATTCACGCTATGCGCGCATCATGCAGGTGATGCAGGAGGCAGAGCAAAACCGGCCTCAGTTGCGCCGGCTCGGCGATCGCCTTGGCGCATGGTACACACCGGTCGCGCTGGGCATGGCGGTGCTTGGCTGGGCTTTGAGCGGGTACTCCGATCGGTTCCTGGCAGTGATCGTGATTGCTACGCCCTGCCCTTTGTTAATCGCGATTCCCGTCGCGGTGATCGGAGCCATATCGCTCGCAGCCAGACGCGGCATCATCATCAAGAACCCGGCGATGCTCGAGCAAATCGATAAGTGCCGCACGCTCGTCTTTGATAAAACGGGAACGCTGACCTACGGGAGGCCGATATTAACAGAAGTGCTCTGCGCACCCGGTTTTTCACGGGATGAAGTGCTCACGCTTGCTGCCAGCGTGGAACAATATTCAAAGCATCCGCTGGCTCAGGCAATTTCGAAGGCGGCGGAGCAGAACGATTCTCAGCTTCGACCGGTTAACGAGATCAGCGAACGCCCGGGCGAAGGCATGCACGGAATCGTTGACGAAAGACGGATCGAAATCACTGGACGCAGCGCGCTAATAGGTGAAGGCCGTGAAATGCCAACCGGTCTGCCGCCGCCTGCCACGGGCCTCGAATGCCTGATTTTTATCGATGAAGTTTATGCCGCGGCGCTGCATTTTCGTGATGAGCCGCGACACGACAGCAGTTCATTTGTCAGCCATCTCTCTCCGCGTCATGGCGTTGATAAGGTCATGCTGCTCTCCGGCGATCGCGAGTCTGAAGTTCGTTATCTCGCGGGCAAGGTCGGCATCACCGAAGTCCACTCAGGAAAGAGCCCGGAAGACAAGGTCGCGATTGTGACTGAGGAAACGAAGAACGGCCGGACCTTGTTCGTTGGTGACGGCATCAACGACGCGCCGGCGATGCAGGCCGCAACCGTCGGCGTGGCCTTTGGTCAGAACAGCGACATCACATCAGAGGCCGCCGATGCCGTCATCATGGACGCATCGCTGAAACGAGTCGATGAGTTAATTCACATCGGTCGGAGGATGAGAGTGATCGCTCTGCAAAGCGCGGTCGGCGGAATGGGCCTGAGCTTGATAGGAATGTTTCTGGCCGCCTTTGGCTATCTCCCACCCGTGGCGGGCGCGGTTACGCAGGAGGTCATCGATGTAGTCGCTGTTTTGAATGCCCTTCGCGTCACTTTGCCGGTCAAAGAGTTGGCAGACTTTTAGGCGTAACCGCTTGAGACTCGCGAAAATCTACCCACGCACACCCAGCAATGGCCGCGGTTCGACAGCCGACAGGCGCACGCGCGCGTCGAGGATGACGGCGCCATGTTGATGAACTACGAACGGGTTGCAGTCGAGTTCGGCGATCTGTGGAATGTCTTCCACTAACGCGCTGACACGCAGCAGTCCTTCCTCGAGCGCCGCGACATCGCACACCGGAGCGCCGCGGAAACCATTCAGTAGCGGAAATGTTTTCAAACTGCGCACCATCTCTGAAGCGTCTTCATTCGAGAGCGGTGTCAGGCGCACCGAAACATCGCGCAGCAACTCGACCTGGACGCCGCCCGCGCCGCAAGCCACAACCGGACCGAACTGCGGATCGTGCGCGACCCCGACCAGCATTTCTACTCCGCTCTCTGCCATGCGCTGAATCAGGAACCCCGTGGGCGAATGCCCGCTTGTCGCGACGGCGTTCGCCATCTCGTTCGCTGCCGCTTTAACTTCCTGCGCTCCGCGCAGGTTAAGGCGCACGCCGCCGGCTTCCGTTTTATGAATCACACCGGGCGCGATTACTTTCAAAGCGACTTCGCAGTTCATTTGCTCTGCCATCGCGCCGGCTTCATCTGGAGTCTTCGCGATTCGTTGTTCGATCAGTGGCAGACCGTAGCAGGAAAACAGTGCGCTAATCTCTTCGATTGTTAGCCAACCGTCGCCGCGCGACAGCGCGGTAGCCACAATTGCAGCCGCTTCGTCGCGCCGTAAATCTTCGAAACGACGCGGAGAAGTTTCCGGACGTTCACGCCATTGGCGATAACGAGCGGCCCGCGCCAGAGCGATCGCGGCCGTTTCCGGGAATTTATAGCAGGGAATTTTCGCTGACCGCAGTTCGTCGGGCGGCGCGTCTGCGGACAGAAATACAGTCAGCACAGGCTTACTCTTCTCGATGTGCTGGACCCCTGCAACAATGTCTCTGGCAACGTCTTCGGCGCGCGTTACCAGCGGCGGCGTGAAGATTACGATTAACGCGTCGACGTTTTTATCGGCGCCGACAATCTCGATCGCTCGCCGATAATGCTCGGCCGGCGCCGACGCGATCGTGTCAATCGGATTACCGACGCTGGCTCCGGGAAGCAGAAACTCGCGCAGCCGCTTTTGGCTTTCGTCGCTGAGCACTGAAACCTCCAGACCGCGCGCTTCGCACGCATCGGCGCAAAGAATTCCGGGACCGCCCGCATTCGTGATGATTCCCACGCGGTTGCCTGGCGGCAGCGGCTGATTCACCAGCAGCGAAGCAACGTCAAACAACTCTTCCAGCGTGTCTGTGCGAATGACTCCGGCTTGGCGAAACAGCGCATCGACCGTCACATCCGAAGCGGCAATCAGCGCGCCGGTGTGTGATGAAGTCGCGCGCGCGCCGGCCGCCGAGCGTCCGCTCTTCACCACTACGATTGGCTTCTTCCGTCCGACGCGGCGAGCAATCTGTGAAAACTTTTTCGGATTTCCAAACGATTCGAGATAGAGGAGGATCACGTCGGTGCCTTCGTCTGATTCCCAGTAGCGCAGCAGATCATTTCCGGAGATGTCGGCTTTGTTGCCAACTGAGATGAAGGTCGACAGGCCCAGGCCCAACGACTTCGCGTACTCAAGGATTGCGAGTCCCAGCGCGCCGCTCTGCGAAGAGAAGCCCACGCGTCCCGGCGTCGGCAGCGTTGGCGCGAACGTGGCGTCAAGATGAACTGCGGAATCCGTGTTGGCGATTCCCATGCAGTTCGGGCCAATCAAACGCATTCCGGCGGCGCGACACACGCGAACGAGTTCGGCCTGTCTCGCCTGGCCTTCGGCGCCAGTTTCCGCAAACCCCGCCGAAATAACTACGAGCGCCTTGACGCCTTTGCGAGCGCACGCAGCCGCGGCTTCGGCCACTTGCGCAGCCGAGACCACGATGACGGCTAGATCGACCGGGCCGGGTATGGCTTCGACCGACGAGTACGCCGGCACTGACTGCACAACTTCAGTGGTCGGATTAACCGGATAGACCGGGCCCTGGAACCCATAGCTCAGAAGATTATGAAAAATCTCGCCGCCGATCGTGCCGCGTTTTCGCGACGCGCCCACAACGGCGACCGCGCGAGGATAGAAAAAGCGCTTCAGCGCGTTTACTGCGGAGATGGTCTCGCGACGTTCGAACCGTTCAATTGCTTCCTTAGTAAACGAAGTCGGAAAAGTCACGTGAAGCTGGCCCGCCGCTGCGCTGACTTCGATTGGGAACCCCGATTCGCGAAAGACGTGAAGCATCGCGTGGTTTGCGGCCACAACTTCGGCTTCAAACGTCTGAATGCCGTTCACCGCGGCGACTTCAGCAAGCTGGCCGAGCAGAATCGTGGCGAGCCCACGCCCGTGAAAGTCGTCTGCGATCGTGAACGCGACTTCGGCACGATGCTCATCGAGCCCCGCGTAGAAGGCATGACCGACTACGCGCTCTGCTGCGCCACTCAACGCCAGCAAGCCGAAGGTGCGATCGAGATTCGTCTCGCGATGCGCTTCGGCGGCGAGCGCCGCGCCTTTCGTCAGTGAACAAAAACGAAGCCAAAGCGATTCGTCCGACAATGATTTGAAAAGCTCAAGTAGCGCCTCATCGTCATCGGGACGCATGGCGCGCACCCTGACCGTTGAGCCGTCGCGCAGCACGACATCTCCGTCGCGATGCGATGGACCCAACGAACAAGAGTCTCCGTTCTGCTGTTGTGGTCGACTACTAATTTTTTCGGCCATCGAAAAAGGTGCGCCAACTATAGATCATTTCATTAGTCGATGTTTGCCTGCATGCTCGCCCCTTCTCTTAAGGACGTTAAATCTATGACGAGCGCCAGAAAGCCAAGCCGCGCAACCGAACTCGATCCGAGCAACGCTAATGCCAACAGAAGCGCGTAACTTCTCGAAGGCTCGCATTCATTTGTGGGGGAATCTGCCGAGAGAATGCGGAGAATTTCGCAGGATGAGCGCTATTTTTCAAGCGGGCCGAACAGGAAAAGAGCATTTGTTGGTAAAAGTGGGTGCGGCCTGTGAATTGCTGTCTCTCTGGCGGGTGATATTGAAAGTGAATTTCAATTTGGCTGCTAAGTTTGAGAGAATCGCCTTAATTTCGCGAAAGAGGGACACTGAGATGACGCTTGACACGATTCCCCGAGACGTAACGGCGCGCGTCGCGTCAGTCGAAGCATCCGGCGCTCACGGGCTGCGCTTAATGGAGATGGGATTAGTGCCCGGCGCGCTGGTTCGGGTCGTGAAAGTCGCGCCCCTCGGCGATCCCATACAGGTGTGCGTCCGGAACAATCATCTTGCCTTGCGCCGCGCCGAAGCGAAGTCGATAACGGTTATCGTAAGCCCGGAGCAGGTTTCCTAACTTGTCTTCCCTCCTTCCATGAGATCCAATGAGCGCGATTCTCGAAACCCTGCCGACCAGCCAACATCCCGAGTTCTGCGGCGTGGATCTTTCACGACCGTTGACCATTGCGGTGGCCGGAAATCCAAACGCGGGCAAGACTAGTCTCTTCAATTCGCTCACCGGCCTCAGACAAAAAGTCGCGAACTATCCCGGCGTCACCGTCGAGAGCAAGACGGGGCAGTGGACTCTGACGCCTGAGTTGCCGCCGGCGCGCTTGATCGATCTGCCGGGACTCTACAGCCTGGACGCCACTTCACTTGACGAAGAAATTGCCAGAGACATCTTGCTTGGACGCGCGGCGACGATCGCGAAGGCCGACGTGATAGTCGTGGTCGCTGATGCGACGAATCTGGTTCGTAATCTCTATCTCGCGACGCAATTGATCGAGACGGGGCAGCCCATCGTCGTGGCCCTGACCATGTTTGATCTGGCCGAACGCAGCAAGCTGAAGATTGATGTAAACAAATTGAGCGCGGCGCTGGGAGTTGCGGTCGTGCCGGTTGTAGCGAAGCAACGTCGCGGTTTGAAGGATTTGGCAGAGGCAGTTCTCGTTACTGTTGACCATCGTCCCGTGCGTTCGGTAGGAGGGGTTGAATCGCTCGGTCCGTCTGATCCGACAGAGCGTCAGTCGAATTTGATCAAACGCTACGCGATGATTGAGCGAATTGTCTCGGACGCCGTCGAGGCGACAGACGAGGGAAGGCCAGGTGTCAGCGAGCGCATTGATCGTGTCGTAACGCACAGAGTATTCGGCCCTGTGATTCTGCTCCTGGTAATGCTGCTGGTGTTTCAGACGATCTTTTCATGGGCCAGCCTGCCGATGAACTTGATCAGTCACGTTTTCAGCGCCCTGGCCGAAAGTCTGCGCACACATTTGCCCGCGGGTGTGTTTACCGATCTTCTCGCCGATGGAATCATCGCGGGCGTGGGCGGCGTGCTGGCGTTTCTGCCCCAGATTCTGCTGCTGTTTCTGTTTATCTCGATTCTGGAAGACAGCGGCTACATGGCGCGCGCTGCGTTTTTGATGGATCGCGTGATGCGAGCCTTTGGGCTCCACGGCAAGGCTTTCGTTCCGTTGCTGAGCAGCTTTGCCTGTGCCGTGCCGGGAATTATGGCGACGCGCACGATCGAGAATCCAAAGGATCGCATCGCCACCATCATGATCGCGCCGTTCATGAGTTGCTCGGCACGACTGCCGGTTTACACTTTGATGATTGCGGCTTTCTTTTCGGGACAGAGAGTCCTCGGCGTGGTTTCGCTCGGCGCGGTAATCATTTTGGCGATGTACCTGCTGGGGATTACGGTCGCGATCATCGTCGCCTGGATTCTAAAGCACACTATACTGAATGCGCCGCCGCCGCCGTTTGTGATGGAGCTGCCGCCGTATCGCGTTCCCGATGTTGGCAACGTGGCGCATGCATTGCTAGCGCGCAGCTCTGTTTTCATCAAGCGCGCCGGCACCGTGATTCTGGCGATCTCGATTCTGCTGTGGGCGCTGGTAGCGTTTCCACGGACAAAGCCTGCGAATCCGGCCGCTGACACCGCGAGCGCGCAAGTGCAAAACAGTTTCGCCGGCCGGGCCGGTCGATTGATCGAACCGGCGATTGCGCCGTTGGGATTCGATTGGAAGATCGGCATCGGCTTGATTTCATCTTTCGCCGCGCGCGAAACGATCATTTCGACGCTGAGTATTGTTTACAACGTCGGCGAGACTTCCGGTAACAAGTCTTCATCGTTAGTTGACGCGATGCGAAATGCAAAGCGCGCCGACGGTTCGCCGGTATGGACGCCGCTCGTGGGTGTTTCGCTGATGATTTTCTTCCTGCTGGCGTGTCAGTGCATGTCCACAGTCGCGATTGTCCGGCGCGAAACGAATTCGTGGCGCTGGCCGGTCTTCATGGTTGGCTACATGCTCGTGCTCGCGTATGTCGCATCGCTCGTCACGTATCAGGGTGGGCGACTGTTGGGATTTACTTAAAGAATGAAAATGTTTGACTGGCAAATAATCGCGGCTGCACTCGTGCTGATCTCAGCCTGCGTCTACATCGGGTGGCGCGGCTGGCTGCGCCTTAGTTCCCTTTCGATCCGAAACCGCATGAACGCTCCTTCATGTAGTGACGCATGCGGTGGTTGTAGCGATGGGAGCGACGTGAAGAAGGCGTCCAGGCGCGGGAGTTAGTTCTGTCACTTGGTACGCTCCCTCAAATTCCTAAACCGTCGACCTTCCGTGCGCGTCTAACCTCACGAGGCGTCCTTAATTCAATAATTTCAAAGCGGCGCCCGCTTAATAATTAAACCCCAGGAGGAATAATCAACATGTTGTTACGAACTAGACTTGCGGTGGCTGGCTTGGCGCTCGCCTTCGCCTCCGCCGGCGCCGTAGTATTTGCCCAGCAACCGCAGAAGACTGATCCAGCGACTGGCGTTCAGCAGCCTCGCCGTCCAGGCATGGCGCGCAGAGCGATGCGCCGCCGCGCCAGGCTCGGCGCGTTTCGTGTTTTGCGGCAGCTCAACCTCACTGATGAGCAGAAGCAGCAAGCGCGTTCGATCAGGCAGAAAAACAGGCAGAGCACAGAGGCGCAGCGAAAAGAACTCCGGCAACTGACCCAGCAATGGCGGCAAGGCACTTTGACGCCTGAAGGTCTCGGGAGAGCGAAGGAGTTACGTTCGCAACTTGCGGAAACCAGAAAAGTCATGCGCACTCAGTTGGACGGCATATTAACGGCGGAGCAGAAGGCGAAACTCGAGGAAATGCTCAAGGCGCGCAGGGCCAATCACGGCTTGTCCGGACGTCGAAATCAAACTCCGAATTAAATCTAACCAGGATCCCTAACCCCGCGCGACCTGAATTGAAAAGCGCCGCCAGAGAGCAATCTCGGCGGCGCAATTGTTTTGCAAATACTTCCGCTTGACTCATCGCGCCCCGGCTTATAGCGTAGCGGTAATTAGTCATGCCTAAAAAGAATCGACAAATGCCGCCCGTTCATCCTGGAGAGATTCTCAGGGAAGACCTCATGAAGCCTCTGGGACTTACCGTGAATGGTCTGGCGCGTGAGTTGAAAGTTCCGGTAAACAGGGTGAGTGAAATCATTAACGGCCGGCGCGCTGTGAATGCTGATGCGGCGTTGCGTCTGTCGCGATACTTTGGCAGCACTCCAGAGTTTTGGATTAACCTTCAGGCCGCCTACGATCTCACCATTACCATTGATTCCTCTGCCGATCGAATCGAGCGTGAAGTTCGTCCGCGCAAAGCGGCATGAGGCGTAAGCGGGCTACTCACTAATCAACCTCTATCTCGTAAAGAAACTCTTCCGGGGTTTTCTCTCGGCCGTCAGGCGTGCGCATGTCTGCCTCGCGCAAGTCCGACACGAAGGCTTCTGCGTCCGCAACATCTTCGCGCCCGCGCCACATGCCAAAGCCCAGCTCTTCGGCAAGCAAAGCGTCAGCCAACTGCAAACGCTCTACCGAAGAAAGCCGCTTCGCCGATTCCAGGATTTCTTCATACGAGGTCATGCGCAAAGTCTAACCTGATGCGGATTAAAGTAAAAGAGGAAGAAAGCTCGGGTAGTGCTCCGTTAACACACTAACGGAGCACTACCAAAGCTCGGCGCGCAGAGCGAGGTTCCGGGAGCCCGCTTCTGGCTTCTGACACGATCGCCGTTCAGTCTTCGCCATCGAAACACGTATAGCAAACGCGCTTGATTGCTTCGTAGCTGATCAGCTCGACTTCTGGAGTAAGGTAGCCGGGTTGCGGGCGTTCCTCGCGCAGCAGATCAGTGGTCAGGTATTTCTTGTTGTCGTCGGGTAAGACGGTTGTGACTACGGCATCGCCACCCATTTCGTTCTGCACCATCAGGGCGCCGATGAAATTCGCGCCAGAGGAAATGCCAACTCCCAGACCAAGACCGGCAGCGAGCTTCTGCGCCATCAAAATCGCGTCGCCGTCATGCACACTGACGACAGAATCAAGTTCTTCCAGTTGCAGAATCGAGGGAATGAACTCATCCGAGATTCCCTGGATGCGGTGGCGGCCGACCTTGTGTCCGGTCGACAGCGTCGGCGACTCAGCGGGTTGCAGCGGATGGATCTTGATCGCCGGGTTGCGCGCGCGCAGAAATTTGCCGGCGCCCATGATCGTGCCGCCGGTGCCTACGCCGGCAACGAATGCATCGGGCTTGATTGAATGAAAGAAAAGCTGCCACCAAATTTCCGGCCCGGTAGTTTTTTCGTGGGCTTCGACATTCGCTTCGTTCGCGAACTGTGCCGGCAGAAAAACGTGCGGTTCGTCTTTGGCCATCTCTTCAGTCATGCGAATGCTGCCCAGAAATCCACCCTGATCCCGGCGCACCGGAATAATCTTCGCGCCCAGACTTTTGATCAAAGAGACGCGCTCCTGGCTCATCCAATCCGGCATGAAGATGACGACCTGATGTCCCAACGCGCGGCCAATCGCGGCAAAGGAAATTCCCGTGTTGCCGCTGGTTGCTTCCGCGATAGTGTCGCCCGGTTGAATGCGTCCTTCCTGATAGGCCTTCTTCAGAATGTGAAATGCCATGCGGTCCTTGATGCTGCCCGTCATGTTGATGTGCTCAGCCTTGGCATAGATGACGCGTTCGTTTCCGCGAAAGGCAAAGCGAATCGCCAGCAACGGGGTGTTGCCGATCATGTGCTTCAACTGCTTGCAGCGAACGGGTATGTTTTGGAGCGACAGATCCGCTGATGACAAAGGATCGATGCGCGTGACGAGAGAGATTTCTTTTTGCATAGGATAACGCCTGGATTACCCACCCGCTGGCGCAGGAGGCCGTAACAAGCTCTCTTGACAGCCGGGCTGGGACGACCGCGCTTACATAGTGCTGAACACCGCTTCCTTCTCGGTCAGTCTCTGGCACGCGATGCACCGAGGCGCCGCCGGATCAGCAAGCAGTCGCTTACTATCGATCTGACTACCACAATCAACACAAAGTCCGTAACCGCCGTCGATCAACCGATCCTGCGCGTCATTGATGGCGCGCAAACGATCTTCCAACGTGCCGCGATGCTGCCACTCAATCTCTTGCGCGCACTGTTCTGACGGCTCGCTCTCCTGCAACCCAACAACCTCCTCGTGACGCAGCGGCCCTTCCGCCAAAATGTCCCGGCTGACTTCCTCTTTCTCGGCTTGCAACCGCTCCCAGATCTCGCCTCCGGTTACCATCGATGAATCGCCCAGACCTTCAATTGTCTCCAGTAGCATGCCATCCATGATTGCCGTCCTCCCATAATTGTTTGTCAAAGGAACCCACCTGGCTTCCTCACCGCTGCAAGACCCATTCCCAACTCACACCGCTGATATCCAAGCGAGTTCTCGGCCGGCAGACGCCATTGTTGCGACCTTTCACTCGCTGAATGGGAAAGTTTTCGCAGCGTCGTTTTCCGAGCGCGTGTTTCCTTAGGAAATAGACCGCCGCGCCCGGCATAGGCGTTGCACGTTGCTGGTTATCTTCCTTCGCAAGGATGAGGGTGGAACTGTTTGGACATTCGGAAAGGAGGAGGTCATGAAGAGTTTGTTTTTATTTGTTGCGCTACTTTGCGCGGTGGTGCTTAGCAGTAGTTCATCATCTCTCAGCAAGGCGCCGACAGCCGGGCATAAACAGAAGGCGGTAATGCAGTTCAATGAACCGGTGAGGCTTCACGGCGTGGTGCTGAAGGGGGAATACCTGTTCGTCCACGACGATGCGGCAATGATGCGCGGAGAAGCATGCACGTTCGTGTACAAAGGGGCAGCTGAGGTTCCCGACAGGCTGGTTGTTTCTTTCCACTGCGTTCCAGCACAACGCAGGAAGGCCGAGCAATTTACAGTGCGTACCACAGAGTTGTCACCGGGCGTTACGGAACTGTGCGAGTTTCAGTTTGGTGGTGACACGGAATCGCATTTGGTGCCGCCGGTGAATTAGGCCGCGTCATACACGATTTACGTGACAGCCATTCGGCTTTTAGCTCCCAGCCCAGCTCGTGCTGGGGGTCTTCCTATTTCGTTCAGGACTAGCAAGGCCCCGCTTTGTAGTTCGCATTGGCTTGCGACTGCTTCGCGTTTCTTTAGAAAGAAACGTTGAAGACGGCGATTCCTTTTGTCTGCTTTCTCGCTCCATCGGGCCGAAGACATCGCACGCGCAGGGGCCCACTGAACGCGACACACAAACGAGAGAACGGAGGAGCATATGCGCAGCGCCAAACCATTCACCAATACGACATTCACGAAGCGGGTCGATCACGAAGCCGGCCGCCATCGCCCAAAGCGCGCTGGGAAAGAGCCGGCGGTTTGCACATCGTGCGGCGCGGTGTACGCGAGTCGGCGTTGGACCACTGCCATCGTCGATCGTGAAACGCGTGGACCGGAATTTCGGCGTCCGCGGAGACTTACGACCTGTCCGGCGTGCAAACAAAAAGTTGGCGGCACGCCCTCTGGATTTGTCTGTCTCGAAGGCGCTTTCGTCGGTATGCATGGCGATGAGATCGAGCGGCTGCTGCGCAACGAAGCCGGGCGAGCTGCCGAAGATAATCCACTCGCTCGGATCATGAGTTGGCAAAAAGACAAAGAGGGCAAGTTAAGGCTGACGACCACGACCGAACATCTGGCCCAGCGTTTGGGGCATGCAGTCGCGAAGGCTTTCGCCGGCAAGGTTAACTACGACTTCTCGCACGAGAATAAGCTGGCCCGCGTTACCTGGCGTCGCGATTGATGAAATCCAGCCGAAACAAGATTGGCCGGTCATACTTTTACTGGCCACCGCCGGCCGCTTGGCAAGACCCGCCAGTGAAAAGGCGCATTTCCTCGCAATGATCTGGGGAACTTTCCTCATGAAATGACCCCGACGCTCATCTCCAGGAGCACTTTCTGAGCAAACCGGAAACGGCATGTCCGTTGCGATCCGAATTGGGTGAATAAATGGGCGAGAAGGTGTGCCGGGCGGTTGGTGACTCTGGGCCGGGAGAGAAGAGTCAAGACCGCTATGAATTGTTTAGCAAACTGGTGAGGAGGTACTCAATGAAAGTCAAAGAGGTGATGACCCCGGACGCCAAGGCCATCTGGATTACTGAGAGCCTGGCGGATGCAGCAAAATCAATGTGGGAAAACGACTGCGGCATAATGCCGATCATTAAGGACGGCCGCAAAGTCGTCGGCATAATTACGGATCGCGACATCTGTATGGCTACGGCGATGAGAGACCGCAACCCATCCGGCATCTCTGTCGAGGAAGTGATGACCGGAACGGTCTATGCAGCCGCGCCGGAAGAAGCTATCGAGCAAGCACTCAAGACGATGCGGGAACACAAAATTCGACGTTTGCCGGTTCTTAATCCTCAGGGGGAACTCGAAGGCATTTTGTCGATGAACGACATCGCGCTCAGAGCCAAAGAGCGCAATGGCAAGAAGGCGCCGCAGATCGACTACGCCGACGTGGTAAAAACATTCAAAGCAATCTGTGAGCATCCGGCGCCAATGGCTGCCGCGGCCACGGCTGCGAAGTAAGGCGATCGCGCTTCGGTCGCAGGTGGTTTGAATCACGATGGATCTGGCGACAGGTCCAGGTGGGGAGGTAGTTATGTTGCAAAAAAGGAGTGACAAAGAACTCGCGCAGCAAGTATTGCGCGAAATGAAATGGGATTCGCGAATCGAGTGGGGCAGCATCAACATCGAAGTCAACGACGCTGTGGTGACGCTTACCGGTGTTGTGTCGAGTTATGCCAAGAAGGTTGCCGCGCAGGAGGCGGCGCATCGTGTCGGTGGCGTGCTCGACGTAGCCAACGACATTGAAGTCAAACCAATTGACCGCTTTGCTCGAACGGATACGGAAATCGCCGGCGCGGTTCGCAACGCGCTGGAGTGGGATGCGTTGGTTCCGAATGAGCTAATCCGGTCAACAGTAGCTGACGGCTGGGTGACGCTGGAAGGAGACGTGGACTATTGGCGCGAGCGTGAAGATGCGGAACGCGCGATTCTGCGCCTGGCGGGCGTCGTCGGCGTAGTCAATAAGATCACGATCCGCACACGGCCAGTCGATCCGAAGGAGCTTCGCGAACAGATCGAGTACGCGCTCGAACGGCGCGCCGATCGCGAAGCGGAACGATTGCAGGTGGATGTGCACGATGGCGCGGTCGACCTGTGGGGCCGCGTGCATTCATGGCAGGAGAAGCGAGCTGTGATCGGATCGATAGGCCATGTGCCCGGCGTTACCCAGGTCACGGATCATCTGCGGATTGATCCTTATTTCTAACTGATTGCCTCGCATTCGATAAATGTAGGGAGGACTGACGTGGGGCGGGAGAAAACAGATAGCGAGATAGAACAGTGGGTGTTAAGGGAGTTCGGGTCGGAGGAAAATTTACGTTCGCCGGAGATCTGCGTTCAGTCTCATAATGGCGTCGTAACGCTGCACGGTAGCGTTCCAGACTACGCGAACAAATTAGCCGCTCAATGCGCAGTGCTTCGCGTTGTCGGCATCGCGGGTGTGGTGAACGATATCAGCGTCAAACCTCCTGGCGCACAAATGAGAAAACGCTCAACGAGTCTCGCGCGGTCAGAGCCGCTTAACCCAACCGTGTTGGTCCCTCCTATGCAGGTTGCTAAGGGTGCAGTGCCGTGAATGTGTGCATCAACTTGGTAGTGGGTCAGTTTGCATGATTATGCAATGTGAGAACTCGTTACCGAAACCGACGCCGTTCTCAAACTGACCCACTACATCGACTTCATTCACTATCCGGAGGCATTAATGGACTATGACCGACGCTGAACTCTGCTCTGACAATTGGTGCGTGAACCCGTCTGGGCCGAGGCGAGCGTCCATCTCCTCCGTTCGAGTGAGTGAGCTGTAACACAGAGGATGGATCGCAATGATTAGCAAAAACAAGTTGGGCCTGGTCGTCGGCGCCTTCTTCGGACTGTGGCATCTTATATGGTCAACACTGGTGGCTTTGGGCTTCGCGCAGCAGCTCATCAACTTTGTTTTTCGCATTCACTTTATTCAGCCGCCCTACACATTGACGCCGTTCAAACTCAGCACGGCCATTGCTTTGGTCGTAATCACGTCCATTCTCGGATACGTGATCGGTTGGGTGCTGGGAACGATCTGGAATTGGCTGCACGCCGCGGCTTAGGACATGGATGCGGATCGGAAAAATGAAATGACAAAAATGAAAGCAAACGTTTTCCACGGCAAGAATGATATCCGCGTGGAAGAGGTCGAGAGTCCACACGCCGGTGTCGGCGAAGCAGTGATACGTATCACGCTCACGACGATTTGCGGAACGGACTTGCACATTCTGCGCGGCGAGTATCCAGTCAAGCCCGGATTGATTATCGGCCACGAACCTGTGGGAGTAATCGAAGAGCTGGGCGCTGGAGTAATCGGATACGCAGTCGGCGATCGAGTTCTCGTTGGAGCGATCACCCCGTGCGGTCAATGTCGCGCGTGCTTGTCAGGCCAACTCTCGCAGTGCGGACACGGCGAAGGTTATGAAGCAATTGGCGGATGGCGCTTCGGCAACACCATCAACGGCGCGCAGGCCGAATATCTCCTGGTACCAAATGCACAGGCAAATTTGGCGAAGATTCCGGATGAGTTGTCTGACGAACAGGTGGTGCTGCTGGCCGACATCGCCTCAACAGGTTTCAGCGGCGCAGAGTCCGGCAACGTCCGCATCGGCGACTCGGTAGTGGTGTTTGCGCAGGGGCCGATCGGTCTATGCGCGACTGCCGGCGCGAAGCTGATGGGAGCCACCTTTGTCATCGGCATTGACGGCGACGACAACCGGCTGGCGATGGCTAAACGTATGGGAGCGGACGTCGTACTCGATTACCGCGAAGTCGATGTCGTGCGTGAAGTGCAACGACTAACCGGCGGTGGCGCTGATGTGGCGATCGAGGCGCTCGGCACGCAACAGACTTTCGAGAGCGCTCTGCGGAGTTTGCGACCCGGTGGCACGCTCTCGAGTCTCGGAGTTTACTCCGGCAAGTTGCAAATACCTGATGACGCTTTCGCCGCGGGCCTTGGTGATCAACGCATTGTGACGACACTCTGCCCGGGCGGAAAAGAACGCATGCGCAGATTGATGGAAGTCGTCAGGCATGGTCGCGTCGATTTAACTCCGTTGCTTACACATGCTTTTCCGCTGGAAAAAATTTCCGACGCATATGAGCTGTTCGGAGGACGGTCCGATGGAGTCTTGAAAGTTGCAATCAAACCATAACCTGGGATCGCGACAGAGCGTGGGAATATCGATGCCGGCCGACGCGGCGGCTTCCAGCATGGAAACGCCGGCGCCGAATTCGTGAGGCTGGCTGTTAATGGTTGCGCGAATCACTTTGAGAAATTTAGGAGAGCTCATAGAGCCGACCGTGCGGGCGTAACAGCCAAACGGCTGTAAGTCTCGGCGACGCCCCAACTCAACAAGACGGCCCCGGCCACCCATACAAGCGCGAACGAATTCGGCAATTCCAGTCCCAGCAAGAGACGCAGACCCGGCGCAAACACAGTCAGTAGTTGCAAGCCTGTACAGAGGATCACCGCCAAATGCAGCGCGATATTTGTTTGGGGCACGCCCGCGATGCGACGCGCAGGATAAGCGAAGACCAGTTGCCCGATCGTCATGTAAAGGAATAGCAAAGTGCGCGTCTCTGTAAGACTGTATCCATAATATGGCAAACCGATGAGCAGCGCGCCGCCAACTGCCGCCTTGAAAGCGCCGGCGGTCACGATGAAGCGTAGCGACGCTCTGTCAAGCAAGGGCAACTTAGGATCGCGCGGATGCTGCTGCAACACGCTCCGGTCGCGATCCAAACCCAGAGCCAAAGCCGGCGGGCCGTCGGTGATGACGTTAACCCATAAGAGCTGAGCAGCAGTTAAGGGCAGGAGCAGTCGTCCGGTTTCGTCGTGCAAACCCAGGAAAAACGATCCGACTACTCCCATCACCACAATCAAGGTTTCGGACAGATTTGTTGAGAAGAGAAAGCGAATGAACTTCTGTATGTTTTCATAGATGTTGCGGCCTTCCTTGATCGCGGCGACGATGGTGGCAAAGTTGTCATCGAGCAAGACAAGATCGGCCACTTCGCGCGATACATCGCTGCCGCGCTGGCCCATCGCCACGCCTACGTCTGAACGTTTGAGCGCCGGCGCATCGTTGACACCGTCACCCGTCACGGCAACAATTTCGCCGTTTGCTTTAAGTGCCTCGACCAACCGAAGCTTATCTCGCGGTGTTACGCGAGCAAAGACGTTCGCCTCCTTCACCGCATGGCTAAGCTCGGCAGGTGAGAGTGTCTCTAGATCAAGACCGGTAATGACGCGACCCGGCGCGATACCGACTTCGTTTGCTATCGCCAGCGCGGTCGCCGGATGATCGCCCGTGATCATCACCACCCGGATACCAGCCTCGCGGGCAAACCTGATTGCTTCCGGGACTTCCGCGCGCGGCGGATCCCAAAGCAGCGCCAGCCCAAGGAAAGACAACTGGTCCTCACCTTCACCTGCACGCCACGCGAGGCCAAGTACACGAAAACCTTCCACAGCGTACCCTTCGGCCTTCTCTTCCCAATTTCGGCGCTCATCCTCAGACAGTCGACTTTGTTTCAGTAGTACCTCGGGCGCGCCCTTCAAATAACTTATGAGCTGGCCGTGTTCTGCCACGGTGACGCGCATGAATTTGTAAGAACTGTCGAATGGCAAGAGGCTGCGACGCGAACACACGCGAATTAGGTCAGCAACGTCAAGCCCCTGAGTTACGACGTAATCGAGCAGCGCCAGCTCCAGAGGATCACCTGCGCCCGTGCCATATTCGGCGTCATTGGCCAGCGCCATTGCACGCAGTGCGCGAGCAGTGTCCGGGCTGTCAACATCTTTGACACGCATCCGGTTCTCGGTGAGCGTACCTGTCTTGTCGGTCGCGATCACCGTTACCGAACCGAGCGCTTCAACCGCGCTCAGGCGACGAACAACGGCTTTCTTTTTCGCCATGCGCTCAACGCCCAACGCGAGCGTCAGCGTCAGCACGGCCGGCAAGCCTTCGGGCACGGCAGCCACTGCAAGCGCGACGGCAAACAGCAAAACATGGCCCAGTCTCGAAAAGCCTTCGACGAAGATTCCGCCGATCGCAATGGCAACTGCCAGTAACATGATCCAGTTTGCTACCTGCGCGCCGAAGCCGGCCAACCGTCGCTCGAGCGGTGTCTGCTCTGCTTCGATCGCGCCGATCATCACCGCCAGGCTGCCTGCAGCGCTGGCGCCGCCTGTGCGGGTGACTTCCATGTAGCCCTTGCCGCGGGCCAGCAGTGTTCCGCTGAGGGCTTCGTCGCCAATCGTTTTCTCCACCGGCAATGACTCCCCCGTCAACACAGACTCATCCACCATGATCCCGTGGGCGTCAATTAAAGTTCCGTCCGCGGGAATGCGATCGCCGGCTTCGATCCGCACTACGTCGCCGGGCACGAGTTGCACTGACGGCAAATGCACCACACGTCCATCACGCATGACCCAGACGAACGATGCCGCCAGCGCCTTCAAATGCGCGAGCGCCGTTTCGGCTTTGCTTTCCTGGTAAACACCAAGTCCGGCATTGAGGAGAAGGATCACCGTAATCGCAAACGATTCGATGGGCAGCCCCGCGTGACCCTCGATGAACCAGATGGTGAGATCCAGGACAAGGGCGAACAGCAAAATGTAAATCAGCGGGCTGCGAAATTGATCGACGAAGCGTCGCCAGAAGGTGACGGACGGCGTCATTGGCAGCACGTTCGGGCCGTGGTGTTTCAATCGCGCCTGAGCTTCAACGCTGGAGAGTCCCAGTTCATTCGTTTGGCTCATCGTCACATTCATCTGCTTAAGAGTCGCAGCATGGCCATCAGTGGTCAAGCGGCATGTGTCGCGCCATCGTGAGAGCGCGTGCTTTGGCTCATGTCGATCGATCGAGGCGCGTCAACGATGGGTAGTTTTATTCGCCCGGTGCGAACTTTTGCTCATGCAGCGGTAACTTCCCGTTCAAAACGCGGGCTAATCGCAGACCTCCGAGTTGGTACAAGGCTTGCCACTTTTAATGGCTGAGGTTTCAAGCTGTGAACGGTCAGATTTGCCGAGGGAGGAAGGGATTATGAGAGTACTAATTGCTTATGACGGTTCTGAGTGCGCAGAGTCGGCCCTTGATGAACTGACCCATGCAGGTTTGCCCGGTAACGGCGAGGCACTGGTTATGACAGTCGCCGAAGTGTGGCTGCCACCCCCGCCACCTTCTGCCTACGAGATTGTTGAGCTGGCAGCGGCCGCGAAAGGTCCGCTGGGTCTCGAACGCAAATACATGGCGGGCTCTCAAGCGGTTAAGGATGCCGAGGTGATGGCAGAGAAAGCGGCGGCACGATTCAAATCCACCTTTCCGGATTGGAAAGTAACGCATGAAGCTGTCTGGGGCTCGCCTACCTGGGAATTGTTTTCCAGAGCAGAGGAATGGAAGGCCGACCTGATCGTTGTCGGCTCACACGGCCGGTCTGCATTGGGCCGACTTTTCCTCGGCAGCATTTCGCAGTGGCTGCTCAATGAAGCACGCTGCTCAGTGCGTGTGGCGCGTGGGCATAAAGACGATCCCGACTTTCCCGTTCGCGTAATAGTCGGCATAGATGGCTCGCCCAATGCAGATGTGGCCGTGGACGAGATTGCCGCGCGACATTGGCCGGCGAAAAGTGAGTTCCGCACAGTTGTTGTCAACCAACCGCTTGAGCCAACTGTAGTCGCCGAGGTCATTCCATCCGTAAAGCGGTCAGTGCGGGAATGCGCTGCGGAAGATAACAAAGAGGCTTTGCGTCTCGCGGAGGGCGCTGCAAAACGCCTCAAGGCGAAAGGGCTGCGCGCGGAGGCATTGGTTGAAGACGGCGAACCAAAGCATGTGCTCGTCCGACTCGCGGAAGAATGGCGAGCTGATTGTATCTTTCTCGGCGCTACCGGCTTGAGCAACCGGCTCGAACGATTCTTACTTGGCAGCGTCGCCGGAGCGGTAGCAGCACGCGCGCATTGCTCAGTCGAAATTGTAAGGAACAGAAAGCGCAAACGAAAAACTAATGGAAACGGAAACTAAAACTCCACTCGCGATAGAGTTTCGTCACGTCTCGCTTAGCTTCGATGACAGACCGGCGCTTATCGACGTCAGCTTTCAATTGGGCCAGGGCGAAATGATCTTTATCACCGGCGAGTCGGGCTCCGGCAAATCTGTTCTTCTGCATTTGGCGATGGGTTTGCTGAAACCAGACTCCGGGCAAATCTTCATCGAGGGCCGCGAGATCGAAACGCTTGACGAATCGGAGCTGCTCGCGATACGCGGCGGACTGATGGGGATGGTCTTTCAGGAGGATTCTCTTTTCACCGGATTGTCCGTCTACGACAACGCCGCCTACCGTCTTAATGAGCACGGCTGGACGGAAGAGCAAATCCAGAAAGCGGTGACCGAGGTGTTGCGCTTTGTCGGCCTCGAGGGCGAGGAGGAGAAGCTCCCCGAAGAACTCTCCGGCGGCATGAAGCGCCGGCTGGAAATTGCGCGCGCACTGATTGGCTGGCCCTCACTCATGTTGTTTGACGAGGCAACCATGAGTCTTGATCCGATAGTTGCCGCGCAGGTGCTTCGTTTGATCATTCGCGCTCGCGACGTTAATAAGATCTCGTCGCTTTACGTCACGAAAAAGCTTTACGAGATTCCTTACCTGACAAATTATTTCGCGTTTGCTGACGACAAAGGTCAAATCGTGGTTCGCGAAGCTCCGCTCGACAGATTACCCAGGACGAGCATTATGGTGCTTGAGTCGGGAGAGATCGTCTTCACCGGCAGCCTTCGTGAGTTTGAAGCGTGTGAGTTGCCCGCCGTGAAGGACCTGCTCGCCCTCGACAGCGTTGACCATTCGGCCGATCCTTACTTCGCCGATCCATGGGACAAGACACGACGAGCACGGGAAAAGATCTTATGAAGTGAATAGGCGTGTTGAAAGTAGCAATCACAGCATAAGAAGATTTTACTCCAGGATTCATTTCTCTTAATCTGAGTTGTGCGTTGGTCTGGTAATTTGTATAGCACTCCAACAGCAATTGCGCTTAAGCCATGCAAGTTTCTCCTGCGAATTCGAGCGCGCGATCACTTTCTGAGAATGGTCTGACAAGTGAACAGGCGCGGGCCAGGCTGTCGCAGTTTGGTCCGAACGAGCCTGTCTCGTCGCGCCGCACCTCGGGCCTGGTTCAGATCCTGTTCCTGTTCATAAATCCGTTGGCCATCATCCTCCTGGTAGCCAGCGCCGTTTCCGCCGCCGTCGGTGAAGTCCTCAATGCTTCCATCATCGCGATGATGGTGTTGTTGAGCGCCGCCCTCAACTTCATCCAGACGTATCGCTCGCAACGCGCCGTCGAGCGTATTCGCAAAGAAGTTGCTCCTACAGCCACGGCTCTACGCGACGGGAATTGGACAGAGATTCCCAGACGCGAGCTTGTGCCCGGTGATGTCATCAAGCTCACGGCTGGCGATCTTGTGCCGGCGGATGCCTGGCTGTTTCACGTTCGCGATCTCCATGTTCAGCAGGCCGCACTCACCGGAGAGTCGCTGCCCGTCGAGAAAGAGGCGGTTGACCTAAAGGCAATATCGCAAGGCCCGAGCGATGATCACAAAGTCTTTCTCGGTACGTCTGTCGTGAGCGGCACGGGAACGGCCGCCGTCATGGCGACCGGCAAGGACACAGCGTTCGGCGACATTGCCACACGCCTCGCCACCAAGCCGCCGGAAACCGAATTCGAAAGAGGCACGCGACAGTTCGGCCTTTTAATCATGAAGACGACCATTTTGCTGGTGCTCTTCGTTCTGCTCGTAAGTGTCGTCCTCCATCACAATTTTTTGGAGTCTCTACTTTTCGCGGTGGCTCTTGCGGTTGGGTTGACGCCTGAGTTTCTGCCGATGATCACGACGGTCACGTTGGGACAAGGCGCCGTGCACATGGCCCGAAAGAAAGTGATCGTCAAGCATCTCGAGGCGATGCAGAACTTCGGCAGCATCGATGTTCTCTGCAGCGACAAGACGGGCACGCTCACCAGCGGCGAGATGGCGCTGGACCAGCACCTCGATCCCTTTGGTACTCTGTCGGAACGCGTTTTTCTGCTCGCATACCTCAACAGCCTGCACGAAACAGGCGTGCGCAATCCGCTCGATCAGGCGATTAAGCAGAAACGAAGCAGTGATCCTCTGGATGCCGCGGTCCAGCAACATGATCATCCCGACATTCATGCCTATCGCAAGATCGATGAGATTCCTTTTGACTTTGAAAGGCGCCGCGTCTCGATTGTCGTAGAACACGAAAGCGAAAGATTGCTAATCACCAAAGGCGCTCCGGAAAGTATGCTGCCTGTCTGCTCAGCTTACGAGTTGAACGGTCAACGTTATCCACTCGACGCCGATTCGCGATCGCGCTGCGAAGCAACATATCGCCAACTCAGCGCCAAGGGATTTCGCATGCTGGCTGTCGCTTACTCCGCGGTGTCTCAGCAAGACGCTTACCGGGCCATCGATGAAAAGGATCTGGTGCTGGCTGGATTCTTAACTTTCTCAGATCCGCCGCTGGAGAGCGCGAAGCTCGCCTTACAGGCCCTCAAACGCGATGGCATTAAGGTCAAGATCTTGACGGGCGATAACGAACTGGTGACGCAGCACATCTGCTCGCAAGTCGGCCTCGAAGACGGACGAATTATTCTGGGTGACGAACTCGAGCGAATGACCGATCCCGCGCTCGCACACGTCGTCGAGCAAACTTCTGTCTTCGCGCGAGTCTCGCCGGCGCAAAAAAACCGAATCATCCTGGCGCTCAAGCATCGCAGTCATGTCGTTGGGTATCTGGGAGACGGCATCAACGACGCGCCTTCCCTTCATGCCGCGGATGTCGGCATTTCCGTCTCCACGGCCGTCGATGTTGCGAAAGATGCCGCCGATTTCATCCTGCTCGAGCGCAGCTTAAGCGTGCTGCACGAAGGCATCATTGAAGGCCGCAAGTCTTTCGGCAATGTTATGAAGTATCTGCTGATGGGGACAAGTTCCAATTTCGGCAATATGTTCAGCATGGCCATCGCTTCCCTCTTCCTGCCGTTTTTGCCGATGCTGCCGACGCAGATTCTGCTCAACAACTTTCTCTACGATCTGGCTCAAATAACGATTCCCACGGATCACGTTGACCAGACGTTCATCCACAAGCCGCAGCGCTGGAACGTGCGGATGATTCGCGACTTCATGATCTACATCGGGCCGATTAGTTCCATCTACGATTTCCTGACTTTCTTTGTGCTGCTGAAAGTTTTCAGGGCTTCGGAACAACTTTTCCATGCCGGATGGTTTGTCGAGTCGCTCGCGACGCAAACGCTGGTGATCTTCATCATTCGCACCGCGGGCAATCCATTCCGCAGCCGACCAAGCGTGGCGCTGACTGCAACCACCGTCCTCGTCGTTCTGGCAGGTACGGCGCTTCCGTTTACAAAGCTGGGAGCGGTGCTTGGTTTCACGCCGCTGCCGGCAGGATTTCTTCTCTTTATTCTTCTTGCGACCTCGACGTATCTCTTGCTGGTGCACTTCGTCAAGCGCCGTCTGATGCGACGGCTCTTGCGGTGAGTGGCGCCGAGGTATTAGGCGAACTGGAACGGTAGAATCGTCGAGCGGCTTTGCCCAGGGCAGCAGGCGATCGTCGTCTGAGGAATATTCCCAACTATTCGCGGAGTACTTCCCAGCTATGACTTTCGCGGTGGCCAAAAACGCTTGTTTTCCGCCCGGCACGGTCATTGCTCAAACGTCCAAGAGGAGGCAGGGTTTTTGGTCCTGGCGAGGCTTATGGAAATAAACCGCATTCTGTGCCCCATCGATTTTACCGCGGGATCGGATGAAGCGTTGCGTTACGCGCTCGCCCTGGCGCGTGCTTACGAGGCCAAGCTGATCGCCTTTCACTGCGAACCTGCAGACGCTGATGCAGAACTGGTGCAGAGTAAATTCAAAGCATCGTTCAAAAAGACGCTCTTTGAGTGTCTTGACCCCTCGGAGCTGGCAACGATCGATTGGGAGCGAGTTGTCGAACAGTGCGACGACCCCGGCACGGCGATAACCAGCTATGCGGCTGAGCACGGCGTTGATCTGATCGTGATGCGTTCGCGGCGGCGACCAACCCGGGCAGCCTTGCTCGGCTCGACGGCCGAATCAGTTTGTCGTACTGCGCCCTGCCCCGTGCTCGTTACACATGCTGATGAGCGAGATTGGGTCGGCGCCACTGCACGCAAGATTGATTTGAAACGAGTGCTTGTGGCCTACGACTTTTCAGACTACTCCGAGCTGGCCCTCAATTATGCTTTGATGTTCGCGCAAGAGTATCAGTCAGAGCTGCACTTGCTGCACGTGTTGCCGCGCTTCACCTTGAGTGAGCCTGAAATTGCGTGGTCCCCACTTTGCGACGAAGGTCCTTATCACAAGGCCGCGAGGCGCTTGCAAAAAGCAATACCACCCGAAACGCACCTTTGGTGTCAAGTTAAGCATGCAGTCAGCGAGGGCCAGCCTTATCGCGAGATTCTCAACCACGCGGAAAAGAATGAGATTGATCTCATCTGCATTGGCGCGCATGGGGCAGGTTTCGGCATGCGCGCGCTGTTCGGATCGAACGTCGATCGCGTCTTGCGCCAGGCGCCTTGTCCAGTGCTCGTAACGCGGCCGCTCAAACCGGCAAACATATCGCAACCGAGGGCTGAAGCACGAGCGGCGGTGCATGCGTCATGAAGAAATATTGATTCACTCGGGAGGTTAAGTCATGAGAATTCTGGTACCGGTTGATGGCTCGTCTTTCAGCAACGCGGCCGTCAGTGAAGTCGCCGCGCGGCCGTGGCCGGCATCGAGTGAAGTAAGGGTCGTCATGGCGTTTCAGGTGCCGATGACTCCGACGCCGGAAGCCTGGGCCATCTCCGGTGAATATTTCGAGGCGTTGGAGCGGATAGCGCGAGAACAAGCACAGGCTGTGGTTGATGCTGCGCTGGCTAAGCTCGCAAATACGGTCGACAAGTCGGTGACCGTCGTTGGCGAAGTCCTGAGCGGCCCGCCACGCGAGGCGATTCTGGACGAAGCTGATCGCTGGAATGCTGATCTGATTATCATGGGATCGCACGGCTATGGGGCGTGGCAGCGCTTCCTGCTGGGTTCGGTTTCACAGGCAGTTGTCTCGCATGCGAAGTGCTCAGTGGAAGTCGTTCATTGTCGTAAGGAGCACGGCGACGCAAAGGCAGCGTGAGGTCGAAGTCTAACAACCTGCGCTTAGAACTCGGCTAAAAATAAAACCCGCGCGACTTTCAGTCGCGCAGGTTTCAACTAGTGTCAGCTCGTGGGCCTCGCTCTTCAGCAAATCAACGAGCAACTTCTTTCAGGGTTTTCCCTTCTTGTCGCCGCCTCTCTTATCCTGATTGCTGTTTTGCGGCGGCTTCTCCTTGTCCTTGACGACTACCTTCGGCGGGTCTTTCGGCGGGCGCTTATTGTCGTTCGTGTTTTTCTGCCCGAACGCACCGACTGAGATGATGCCCATCATCGCCATCGTCAATAAAGTTCGCTTTAAGTTTTTCATCAGTTCAGCCTCCTCATGCCTGTAAATCAGGGCGCATGGGAGGGAGAGAAAGAGTCGCGCCGCTCAGAATGGGAGCAACATCGATGCCAAAAGCTATTGTGCACGATCATCATGTTCAGTCCAACAGCAAGGCAGTCACGAGCACTCTATATCCTCCCCAATCCGCACGGTATCGTGCAATTAGACTCTGATCCCGAGAGACGCGGAAGCCATTAGCGCCGTACGGTGACACTAAGACTGCCAACATTTCCGCTGTTGTCAAAGGCCCTTAACGAAACGGTGTGTTCGCCCGCTGCGAGAATGGGCAGATCGAGCGTGTACCGTTCGCGAGCACTGTCGGCAATGCCGTCGTCGGGAAACGTCGGACTCCAAAGCGATCCGTCCACGCTGACATCCGCGCGCTTGACGCGGCCCGTCGCGTCCTCAACCTCAAATACGACTCTGATGCCGTCGCTCTTAATTTGCGGAGCGCCCACGACCCGCACTACCGGCGGCGTATTGTCGATGTCAATCGGTTCGCTCAACCGTTCTCCGGTGAACGCTTTCCCCGGTGGATTGTCCGGCGCATCCGAAGCAATTATCTTTATGATGTAGCGACCATCAGCGAGTGTCGCGCCGTCAATGGTGAAGAAGTTCTCGTGTAGTTTGTCTTTCAACAGTCTGAATGTTTTTTCGTTCAGGGCGCGATAGTAGATCGAGTATTCCAAAGTGTCGCCATTGCGATCTTCAGCCTGCCATTGAATCGAACGCGCTCCGCGTTGATAGAGACGACGCGGGGGAACCTGCGCCACCATGCCAAAGAGTGTTGGATCCAAACCCGACGATTCAACGTTGGGATCAACCGGAACTTGTGGCAAAGCCTGCAAGCCTACGCCGATGGGCAACGTCATGATTGAAAGCACTTCCGGCGCGACGTTTCTTTGCAGATAGGCAACGCTCACATCTTCCATCCAGGTTGGAGCATTACTGTTCGGTGCGGACGCTGAGTGGAGCGTCGCGCGCCATTGGATGAAGCGCGCGCGAGGGCTCGCGATCTGATTGCCGGATGGGTCGCGATAGGGCGCGCTCCACTCGCTCCAGGTCGCATCCGGCCGTTCACCGTTGCCGCTGCGAGTTTGCAACTCGATGTTCCCTTCACCGCGCCACCAGATGCGTCCCCATGAAGCCATTAGACGCGCGTCGCGAACCGGCGACTCGTAAGTCCCTTCATTAATCAATTCACTACCGAAGCGAAAAAGTTTTCCCTGGTTACTGGAGGCGGCGAACATTTCTCCGGGTCGCGAAACGAATGAAGAAATCTGGCCTTCGCTCGACTGCAACAGCAGTGTATCTCGCCCCTCATCCGTCACCGAATAGATGCGGCCCTTATCAGCCGTGCCGATCAGCACACTGCCTGGTTGCTTTGCCGGCGCGATGGCAAATGCCGTAATCGAGGTTGAAGACCAAATCGTATCGGTGCCTCCGTCAGGCAAAATGCGAAAGACGGCGCTGCGCGCGTTGACCGTATCAGTGCGACTGCGCGGCGGCTGCTGCATTGGTTGAATCGGCGCGCCTGTTTCATCAATCGGCGTAATCGTCACACTCGTCGAAGGCGCAGGACCTTCGGATGGCTGCCCCGTCGGAGTCGAAGGCATCGGCCCACGAGTGGTCGATGCGGCTTCGCCCAGTGCCAGCACGTAGATCGATCCGTCAGCGGCGGGCGCGAGCGCGTGGATTTCACGCAAGCGCGCGTCGAAGAGTCCGAACGCCTTTCCATCTTGCGATATGCGCAAGACGAGTCCGCCCGGATCAGTGCCGGCAATCAAGTCGCCTTGCGCCGTTACTGCCAACGACATCACATGAGTTTGGTTTGTATTGATCAAAAGCGACGATTCCGGCTTCGCTCCGGCGGCGCGTACGCGATACAGCTTTCCGTTATCACCGGTGCCCACCGCTAGCGAGCCGTCCGGCAACGAAGCAAGTGACCAGATGTATTTGTCCGTAGGATCGAAATAGACATCGGCGTGACCATCGGCGGTGATTCGATAAACCTTTCCGTCGGGCGATGTGCCCGCATACAACACGCCGTCGTTACCAACAGCAAGAGCGGTCACGTCAAGCTCGCTCGCGTCGTAGAGCAAAGCGCCGCGACCATCGGGCGTGACTCGATAGACCCGGCCATCGTGTCCAGTACCCAAATATATGTTGCCTTGACTGTCGACGGCGCTCGACCAGATGTAAGGCTGTTCACAATTGAAGACCTGAGTGAAACGTGGCGCTAACATCAAGACGCCTGTGTCGGTGATCGAGACACCGTGCGATTCGCCCTTTAACAACTCAACGCGGCTGTCGATTTGCCAGATTGATGGCTGGCCCGCGAGAATGATCGAAGCGGACCCAGCAACAAGAAGGAAAACGATCACGAGTGTGACCGTGCGATTGATTAGGTTGTGTCGGTGCATATTTCGAGGCTCAGTTTCCTACGTATTTTGCGTAAAGCGAGCGGGCCATCGTGATCTCGTTCGTCCCACGAATGATCGAGCGCGCATCCTGAAAAACCGTCAGCTCATAATCACCCGCGCTAAAGCGCAGCAGGTAATCGTTAAACTTTACTTCGCCTGAGGCGCGTAATCGGTCGGCGAGCGCGGCAAAGTCAACTCGGGTCCCATGAGTCGGCGAGATTTGCACGGCATTGCGTCCACACAGGATCGCCGCAAACTCGCTCGCAGTCGCGGCCAAAGTGTCGAAGCGATCGAGCGCGCACGTCGGACACTCGGGCGACGGACTGCCGGGATTGATCTTTCTCCATTCGTTGCGCCACACATCAAACTGCATCAGCGAGTTGTGAAGTTGACCTACCTGGCCCGTCAGCAGTTTCAATGCTTCGCTCACCTGAACGGCAGCCACGATGCTTATGATTGGCATGATCACGCCCGCCGTGTCGCACGTCGGCGCGCTGGCAGCCGGCGGCGCTTCTTCGAAAACGCAACGCAGGCACGCGGTTTCGCGCGGACGAATCGTCATCGTGACGCCATAGGAACCAACCGCCGCGCCGTAGATCCAGTTAACGCTGTGCTTCACGCACGCGTCGTTGATCAGGTAGCGTGTGGCAAAGTTGTCGGTGCCGTCCAGGGTGACGTCGCAGTTCTCGATCAGGCGTTCGATGTTAGTGTGATTGACGTCGGCTATCTCGGGTTCGGTTTGAATTTCGGAATTGATCTCAGCGATGTGACTTGCCGCGGCGATTGCTTTCGGCAAACGTTCCGTCGCGTCGCGCTCGGTGAACATCGTCTGTCGCTGCAGGTTCGAGCCTTCTACGAAATCTCGATCAATGATTCGCAGTCGTCCGACCCCCGCGCGCGCCAGGGCTTCGGCCTGCGCTGACCCGAGTGCGCCGCAACCGATGATCGCGGCGCGCGACTCCCGCAAACGCGCCTGCCCTTCATGGCCGATGCCGGCAAATAGGATTTGACGACTGTAACGATCGTTAGACATAAGGGATTTCAAATTTCAGATCTCAGATTTCAGATTGTGATCTGCTAACGCACTCCTCGCGGCGTCACGCATGATCTCGATCGGCGCATCGGTTCCGGTCCACAACTTGAATTGCTCAGCCGCCTGCGCCACCAGCATTTCGAGGCCACCGATGGTTTCGCATCCAGCCTCGCGTGCTTCGCGCATAAACCGTGTCTCGATTGGATTGTAAACCAGATCGTAGGTGAAACGCGCGCCGCGGAGTTGATGCGACGTAACTGGAGTCTCGTTCTCGAGCGGGCCGCGTGTGCCCAGCGGTGTCGCATTAATGACCAGATCGAATTCGTCTAATCGCGCGCCTTCGAGCCTTTCACAGCTCGCGCTAAACTCTTTAGCAGCTGCGTCTGCTTTGGCAAAGTCACGCGCGAACACAACGACGCGCGCGCCTTCCCTTCTCAAACTCCACAGGGCTGCGCTCACCGCGCCACCAGCGCCGATAACCGCGCAACGCGCATTGCGCAGTGAACCGACTTTTCGCTTTACCGGCTCCAATATCACCAAAGCATCCGTGTTGTAGCCATGCAAAGCGTCATCCACGACAGCGATCGTGTTGACCGCGCCGATCTCTCTTGCGGCCGGTTCAATCCAGTCGAGAGAATCCATAACGGTGGTCTTGTGCGGCGCCGTAACACTCAGGCCGCGTAGGTTCCAATCAATTTCGCGCGTGCGCGGGTGAACCATGCGGCGAACGAACGCGGTCGCCTCGCGAACTTCAAACGGAATGTAAACGGCGTCGATGCCTGTCGCTGCAAATGCGGCATTGTGCATGTGCGGCGAAACTGAATGCGCGACGGGCCAGCCTGCGAGCCCCATAACCTGCGTCTGTGGAGTGATAGTGTTAATGCGATAAAGCTCTCGCAATTCCCTGGCAGTTAATTGGCCAGGCGCCGTTGCCCGATCAGTTTCGAGAGCGCCGTAGGTCAGAAACGCTCCGCGCGACGGACCAAGAATGCGCGTCGCAATTCCGGCCGTGCCCATCGCGATGGCAATCATCTCGCGACCTTCACGACGCGCGCGCTCAAGCAAATCAAATATCGGTATGCAGTCAGTAACATCGTCTGCCTGCACCGCAATCTTCAGAATCCGCGCGGGAGTGCGCAGCATGCGCTTATATATTTGATCGAGATCGCCCGCAACGCCTGTGAAATCATGATGCGAACAGATGACTCGATTCCAATCGATCGCAGTCTCCGCCCTTTCGGTGAAGCTTTCCGCGAGGTCTAATTCAATATCCAGGGAAGCCCGTCGATATCTGGAAGCGGCTGAACTCCAGAAGTGTTGCCTCGTTTCGTGGTCCAACTCGCGCTGGCCGCCCTGCTCTGCCGGGCGCAGCGTAATGATGACCGGGCGTTCGCCAATTAACTCGGTGACACGCTTCGAAGCTTTTTCAAACTCGGAGGCTTCGAGGCAATCGAGTCTAATTTCAATCGTGTGCGCGACGTCGTTCGCTCCAGCAAAAGCCATTTCAAGATCGGCAATGCTTCGCTCACAAACTGGAACACAAATGCGTGTGTGATCGCTTTCCATCGAACATAAGATGAGGCGATGCCCGCTGGTAATGCTCGCATCGCCTCGATTTGAGTACACTTACTTTCTTAACGTCGTCGGCCTATTTCTCTGCTTCACTTGTTGCATCAAGGTGTCTGGTTGGCGCTTCCGCGCCGAGATGTCGCGTCGTACCTTCAGTCACACTAGGCGGCGGTGGCATGAGCTCGCCAGTATTGCGGGCCGGCAACGCGGAGACGCGCGGCGCAGCCGGCATCGATGGCTGACTTGGGAAAATCGGGGGCATCACCCTTTTCTGCTCCTCTTTGAACCGCATGTATTCCGCGACGCCCGTGCCGAGACATGAGAAAGCTGGTATCAGCATCCAGAACCACCAGAACCTGCCCACGGCCGAAAATGACAAGGCGATCGACACAAATAGAAACGCGACGCCCGTGAAGACATTCTTCAGCGCGTGCTCGATGCTCGGCGGTCGGCCGGAAGAACGCCTTCGCAATCGCCGTCCCTCGCGGCTATTGTCATCGGCAACCGGCAACTGGCCCGTGAGCGCTTGTGGGACCAGGCTGATATTTGCGCCACACACACGACAAAAACTTGCGCCATCGATATTTTGGCTCGCACATTTTGGACAGAACATTGTCTCCTCCGATTTGACCGCGCCGCTAGTCTATCTCGCGATTCACTCTCGATCCTAATCCGCGTGCGCCCAAACGTCGTTTCATCAATCGAATTCTAGAAATCCCTATTCGCAGTCATTCGCTGCCGCTGCGCCTCGTAAAGCAGAACGCCCGCCGCGACCGCAACGTTAAGCGACTCCAGATGGCCCAGCATCGGAATACGCACCAGCGCGTCGCAACGTTCCCGCACCAGACGATGAAGGCCAACGCCCTCGCTGCCGAGAAAAATCGCCGTCGGTTGCTTCCAGTCCCACTCCGTATATTCCAGCGGCGCGTCTGCCGCAGTACCAACCGCCCAGATGTTACGTTCTTTGAACTGCTCTATCAATCTGGAAAGATTCGTTACGCGCGCCACGCGCACGTACTCCAGCGCGCCGGCTGCCGTCTTCGCTACCGTTTCCGTCAAACCAACCGCGCGACGTTCCGTAGTGAAAACAGCATGAACGCCGGCGCACTCCGCCGTGCGCAGAATTGCTCCGAGGTTTCGCGGGTCTTCGATTCCATCAAGCGCGAGCGCGAGCGGCGGCTGATCTGTGCCAACGCGCGCGGCTAAGTCATTCAGCAGTTCGTCAATGTCCGCATAACGCGCCGCCGCGATTTTGGCGACGACGCCTTGATGAGTCATGCCTCCAAAGGAACGTTCAATCTCGATCCTTCGCGCTCGTCGCACAGGCACGCGCGCCTCCTTTGCCAAGTCCAACAATTCGCGCAACCGCTCGTGCTTTGCTCCTTCGGCGATCGTGATGTGCTCGATCGTTCTATGGCCGGCGCGCAATGCTTCAAGCACGGGCATCAAGCCATAAACACGATCTGTATCGCCGACATCTTTGCCGATCGCTGGCCTATTTCTCGCGTCGCGTTTTTGCATCACTGCGGCTGATCTAACGGATGAATTTTCAAGTAGTAACAAAGACGCGAGTAGCGCGTGAACTGAGATTCATTGCTGATGATCGTCACATCGCCAGTGCTGTATTTCCCCGGCCGATGGCGACGCCAGCCTCGCGCTTCCGTTTGCCGCTCGGATGGCCAGACCGGCTCCAAACTCTGTCGCACTGCAGTGTACGAATCGTCTAATTCAATTCGAGGCGCCTGTTCGCGAAGGAAATCAAGTAAAGTTGAAAAGTTTTCGGCTGCAAGCAGAGTCTTGCGGCTTCCCAGGCACGAGAAATCAAAATTGTTTGCGGCGATGCGCCAGCCACCGTCTTGCTTACTGTATAGATCCACAACCGACTCATCAGCAGTAGTTTCGCTCGCGTCCAGAATCTCATTTTCGGCCCTTTTGCTTTTTCTCTCCCTTGTTTCGAACTGCTTTGTGAACAACCGGGCGACTACCAACAGGCTGAGATCGCGCCACGAAATCCGCGAGGCTTCCGCGCCGGCCACATCGCGGACGACAACGTCCGAATCTCCAAACTTCAACGAGCGCGCACGTCGCGTCAGCGTTGAATCGACACCGAGTTCGACGTCAGACAAGGTAATTGTCTTGACGCCGAAATCTCTCAGCTTGCGCTCAACCAGCTCCGCTTCATCTTCCGTGGCGGCGCGCGCCAAAGGCAAAGGCTTTTTCGACGCGAATAATCTGTTGACGTTTTCAGTTCCGAGACGTAGCAGGTCTCCGACTTTGCTTAGCAGCTCATCATTCAAAGCAAGGCCTTCAGTTGGCACCAGGATGTTGTTGTATCCCTGCTCCCACTGCTCCAGTCGTCGCAATACGGGCTTTTGAAGAGCGGCGGTGGTCTCTGTTACCGGCAGCGCCGTGCCGCAATAGATACAGTTGACTCTGGTTGGCGGGTTGGCGCGCAAACAACTATCGCACCGGACCATCTGCTCAAAAGAAAATCCCTGCGGCTCGCTTGGTTGCAGCGGGCCATCGTCGAAGATCGGCATGCTTTCGTTGTCTTTGGCCAACAATTCCTCCGTGCAGTCTTGATTATACGACGGCGGGAAGACTCAATCGAGCACAATCAAGATCAGCAGTTGTGCTAACGCGTTGGTCAGACCTTGTACACTTGACCAACGCCCCCGTAAAACCGCATCCTTACCGTGGATCCGAAAATCCTATTTGAGGTACTTCATCAGATGAACAATTTTGACCCGACTAACAATATTTCATGGCAACTGGGCCACCGAGGCCGTGTCGCAGTATTCATTGATGGTAACAACCTTTTCCACGCCGCCCGCTTTCACAACATCGATATCGATTATAACAAGTTGTTGCGGGTGTTACTTGGAGACGGACGGTTGCTCCGGGCCTTTTTCTATACCGGAGTGGACGTCGGCGCCGAGCGACAACAGGGATTTTTGCTCTGGATGCGACGCAACGGCTTTCGAGTAATTCAGAAAGAACTCAAAACTTTCTACGACGGTACTCGCAAAGCAAATCTCGATGTCGAGATCGCCGTCGATATGCTTTCGCTTGCGGGAAGATATGATACGGCGGTGCTCGTCTCCGGCGACGAAGACTTCGTCTATGCCGTCAATGCAGTTGCTTACAAAGGCTGCCGCGTGGAGGTTGCCGGCTTTCGCTCGAACACAGCGCCTAAACTGATCGACGTAGCCGACTACTTTATCGATCTCGGGGAAATTGCTGATCGAGTGCGCAAGGACATACCCCATGGCGTGCGCTATGATGAGCGCGACCTGCACGAACCGCCGCCTCACCACTACGTGACCGAGCAGCTTGAGGCGACGCACGTCGGCGCGGGCGACGGATTTCAATCGGCCCTCCAGGTGGTTCTCGAATCGACGGCTGAAGAAGATGTTGAAAGCTTCGAGCAATCTACGGAGTTCATCCGCGTTACGGACGACAATTGAGATCGTTTTCCACTAGTTCGAAGTGTGGCGTAAAGAGCATGAAGATATTTAGCGTTGAAGAAGCTAATGCGCTCCTTCCGACGGTGCGGGGATTACTGAAGAAGATCCAGCGCGCGCACACCCGCTTGACCTCGTATCAGGAGGCTGCCCGAAGTGCGGCCGACGCAGCCGAGCAAGGCGGCGGCGGAATGACGGCCGGCGTCAGATATGCCGAGATTCTAATGGAACTCACATCACTCACGAGTGAACTCGAGTCGATGGGCGTCCAACTCAAGGACTTCACGCGAGGGCTCATTGACTTTCCTTCACTGCGAGACGGTCGCGTTGTCTTGCTCTGCTGGCAACTGGGCGAAGGGGATCGCGTCGAGTGGTGGCACGATGTCGACGCCGGCTTCGCGGGACGCACTCCGCTTTGAGATCTCATCCGATCCGTTCAGCGGCGACCGCCTTTGGTCAACCTCAAGCGCTGCTACATTTTCTCATTGACCAGTTAAAGTGATTCCTGATAGGATGCGCCACAGCTACGGGGGGAGCGGTGAAGCATTTTTTCGCAAGCCGCAGAATAAGAGGTTAATCGAATTGAGGTGTCGGGTCGGCGTGGACGTATCCTGCCGGCAACTGAGACCGAGATACCCGGACTTCCCTGGAGACCCTCTGTTATGCGATGTCCCTCGTGTGGTGCCCTTCATGGTTCAGAGCCGTGTCCGAAGCGGGACGCGAGCGCCGCTCAACTTTCCGAAAACCCGCCGGAGTCCGATCACATGGATCAGGATAGTCATCTAATAAACGATGACGACGGCGCTTTGTCGATGGCTTCAGAAACTAACAAACCAACGTCGAGGCTTATTGAGTTCCCAGGTGTCGTGCGCTCAGCTGTTCCACAATGGCGCAAAGAACTAAGCCAGCGCGTCCGAGAGGTTCAGGAAAAACGAGCCCGTGAAGCCGCACTCGAGAAGGAAGCGGCGGACCGGCTGCGCAAGGAGCAAGCGAAGGCATCTCCCCCGCAGCTTGAATTGTTGCCGCAAGCGGAAGCTCCAGAAGTAAACCCGATCGTTGCCGCCGCCCTGAAACGAATTGAACGGGCGCACGAGGCGCCCACTACGCGCGCATCCAGCTACTCATCTCCGAGCCGTTCAACCGCGGTGACTCAGGTTGCGCGCGGCGGCTCGGCGGCGGTTGCGCCTGCTTTGAAGAAAGAAATTCTGCCAACGAGCGAGCGAACTCCGATTCCCGAGCCTCCACGGAATCTGGTCGTGGTTCAATCATCGGCGGTCGCTGAAACAAGATCGTCACCTGATAAGAGCGCTCCGAAACTGAAACGATTGATCGCCGATGACGATCCCGCGTTGAGCTATCTTGATTCGGTTCCCACGACAGCGGATCTGTCCGAGGTCTCTGAGGTCTACGCACCAGTGTCCTCACGCCTGACCGCCGCGGTGATCGATTTGCTCGTCATTACTTTTCTTTCGTTGCCTTTCGCCGCGATCATTGAACTAAAAGATGGTAACTGGCTTGATCCGCGGATCGCCGGAATCATGGGTGGAGGCGCAGCGGTGGTAATGTTCATCTATCTAACGGTCTCGACGGCGCTCACCGGCCGAACCCTGGGAATGAGATTGCTCTCCTTACGAGCGATTGACATAAGGACCGGACTGATACCAACCGGCAAACAATCGGCTGGACGCGCGCTTCTCTACATCATGTCGCTCGCTACGTTGGGACTCGGCTGTTGCTATGCCCTGATAAATCCCCAACGTCAAACTGCTCACGATCGCCTTTCGCGGACGGCCGTCGTCCGAGTTTGAGTAGTATCGCGAGATCAAGAGGCGTTTAGAGTACCAACTCTAGTTGGGTTCGTTCGCGGTAAATAATGCCCGACAGTCCCTACTCCGAAACGCCTGAAGTCTTTCGTGCATCAACAAACAATCAACGGAATAGTAGCAGAACTGAGTGCGGCGCTTGTCGAACGCTCGTTGGGAAAGATCTTTCAACTCTCGCCTTTTTCACTGGCGCTTGATTTCCGCGAGCGCGATGGCCGGTATCTGTTCGTTAGCGCAGATCCATCGCTGCCGAGGATCTATCTTATTTCAAGACGTACGCGCGATCTGGAAAAGCAGTCGGGTCCGCTCTCCGCGTTTGGCCAGGCGCTGCGCGCTAACCTCGGTGGCGGCAAGCTGGTGTCGATCAAAAAAGATCCTGGCGAGAGAATTGTAAGACTCGATTTCAAGGTGCAAGACGAAACGGGAGAATTTGATGACCGGGCTCTGATCGCTCAACTCACTGGCCGTTCGGCAAACCTTTTATTGCTGGATGATCAGGACCGGATCACGCATGCGCTTCGACCTCTGAAAGGCAAAGACCAACAGGTTGGTGAAAGATTTGAGGCGCCCCAAGCGCGCCCGGGCTCACCTGTCCACGAACTGCCTCTGGAACAAGGTTCATTTGCATCGCTCTCGGCGGCTGCCGATGATTTTTATCGACAACTCGAGGCCACGCGAGCTCTCGATGCACGCGCGAACGAGGCCCGCGCGCGTTTGCGCAATGAGGCGACGCGTCTCAGAAAACTCGAACGCCATCTCAAAGAGGATCTTGCCGCGCACGGCGATGCTGAAACCCACAAACGCCTGGGAGATCTGCTGCTCGCCAATATTGCCAATGCCAGGCGCCGCGGCAACGTAGTGAAGCTCAGAGACTTCTACGCGGACGGCGCGCCGCTGATCGAGATCGAAGTTGACGAGCATTCGACTTTGCAGGACGAGGCCGCGCGATATTTTGCGCGGTACACAAAAGCGAAGACGGCAATTAGGGAAATCACGAGACGGCTGGGACAATTACAAAAAGTGTCGGCTGAGCTGGCTCGACGGCAGGCCAACCTCGAAACGATCATCGCCGCGCGCGATGAAGTCGCCCTCGCCGCGTTTGATGAAAAGGCGCACGGCAAGAAGCCGTCACGCGCCGACTCAACAAAGAAGAAGAAGCGCGAAGAAAAAATCGCCGGCGTGCGCCGTTATCTTTCTTCTGACGGCTATGAGATTCTTGTCGGTCGCGCAGCCCGCGATAACGATCAGCTAACGTTTCGCGTCGCGCGGCCACACGACTTATGGTTGCACGCCGCGGACTATCCCGGCTCGCACGTCATCGTGCGAAACTCCAGTCGCAAGGAGATTCCGCACCGCACCGTGATCGAAGCCGCGCAGCTCGCGGCCAAGTTCAGCCAGGCGAGCAAGGATCCAAAAGTCAGCGTGCATTACACGCAACGGAAGTTCGTTTCCCGGATCAAAGGCGGCGCACCAGGTCTCGTACGGCTATCGAGTTTCAAAACAATGACGGTCGAGCCCAAGGAAAGCGTCGAGCGAATCTGACGAAAGCCACGAGGCCTGACGCACTCCATCAGGACCATGAACGAAGTCGTCAACACAGTCGAAGAATTGACGCCCGCGTGGGTGACCGACGTTCTTCATCGCAACGGCGCGCTCGCACACGGACAGGTTGCTAACGTCAGTTTGAAATCTCGCCGCGAACTATTCGTTTCCGTTGTGATGCAACTAGAGATTACCTACACGCCGGATGCCGATGAGTCGGCCCCGCACCGCCTCTTCTTCAAACTTCCTAACGAAAGGAGTCAGGCAGAAAAGACTCTCCAGGAACCGCCCGAGGAGATCGTTTTTTGCCGCCATGTTGCCGGAGAGATGCCTGACCCGCCACTGCCGCGCTGCTTCAGTGCGGGTTTTGACCGCGCGAGTGGACGCTGGCATTTACTACTTGAGGATTTATCTGCATCGCACGCGCCGGCGTCGCAGCTCCCTTCTTTCGGCGAGTGTGCTCTCGCCATTGATAGTCTCGCCCAGATACATGCGCACTGGTGGGAGCACCCTCGACTGGGCACTGAGGTCGGCCGTTTCCTTAGTGCGGCGGAGATCGAAAGCCTCGCACAAGATGCGGCCTCGAACCATAAACGCTTCGCCGACGCTCTGGGCGATCGTCTCTCAACCAGGCATCGCAGGATTTATGCGCAGGTGTTGGCGACCTTTCCGCGACCCTGGATGCGCCTCTCGGCGGCGAAGGGCCTGACACTCACACACGGCGATGCACACGTGTGGAACTTTCTTTATCCGCGAGTTCCTGGAGGTCGCGCGATCCTCGTTGACTGGCAATTGTGGCACGCCCACATCGGCCCGAGAGACCTCGCTTACATGATGACGCTCTTCTGGGATTCAGAGCGACGCGCCGCGATGGAAGAGAAACTGTTGCGGCGTTATTATCAGGGTCTCGTAGCACGCGGAGTAAAAGGCTACGCCTGGGAGGACTGCTGGAAGGATTACCGCTGGTCTGCGATCAGGAACATCTTCGTACCGACCTGGCCGTGGCTGAAAGGACTGGACACCGAGGTCTCCTGGAGCCGAACATTGAACGCTCTCCGCGCCTTCGAAGACCTTCATTGCAGCGAACTGATTGAAAGCTAAACGATGATGACTGCGATTCGCGACGAACATGAAAGATCGGCGCGGCTTTTCATACGAGCGCTTGAGTTAATGCCTGGCGGTGTTAATTCGCCCGTGCGCGCGTTTCGAGGCGTTGGCGGCAGCCCGCGATTCATTCGCAGCGCAAAGGGCGCGACGATCACCGACGTCGATGGCCGCACTTACCTTGATTATGTCGGTTCGTGGGGGCCGATGATTTTGGGTCATGCCGATCCCGAAGTCATCAGCGCTTTGACTGAAGCGCTCGCGCGCGGAACAAGTTACGGCGCACCGAATGAACTGGAAGTCGAACTCGCCGCAGAGATCGTCGACGCCGTGCACTCGATCGAGATGGTTCGCATGGTGAACAGCGGCACCGAAGCCACGATGTCGGCAATTCGTCTCGCGCGCGGCGTCACAGGACGCGATAAGCTGATCAAGTTTGAGGGTTGCTATCACGGCCACGGCGACAGCTTGTTAGTCAAAGCCGGTTCGGGCGTCGCGACTCTGGGCCTGCCCGACAGTCCCGGTGTTCCAGCATCACTCGCACAACACACGCTAACTGTTCCCTTCAACGACGCGGCAGCGCTCACGGGAGTTTTCCAACGACATTCAAACATTGCCGCGGTGATCATCGAACCTGTAGTCGGCAACATTGGTTGCGTCCCACCGAAAGAAGGTTACTTGAAAGCCGTGCGTGAACTCACGAGCGAACACGGCGCGCTGCTGATCTTCGACGAAGTGATGACCGGATTTCGCGTCGCGCGCGGCGGCGCACAAGAGCTTTACGGCATCACGCCCGACATCACCACGCTCGGGAAAATTATCGGCGGCGG